>CAVSRN010000073.1:0-61727 GCA_963730195.1 uncultured Alphaproteobacteria bacterium | reverse complement strand
CATTCTGCTCACCGTGATCGCGATGCGCCTGCAGCGGCCGGAGCACAGCGGAGGCTTAAGGAATTTCCCGTATTAGTTGAATATTCAACGCAGTGATCGCCAAGTTCTTTTAGAATTAGGGTTGTTCGTGCGGCGAACGGTCGCAATCGTGGGGTACGCGTGGTGTTGCCTTAGGGCTTCCACAGGTGCATTCATACCATGCGCCAGATGCACATTGGTTGACGACTGCCCGCTTTACCACAACTACGGAGGGAGCGTTGAGTGCGGGGAAGGCAGTCAGGAGAGCTGCTGACACGATCGCCGATGGCATCGTGATACTTAGCTCGAGGTTCTACCACTTTTGCGAACGGCACGAGCAGAGCTACTCATATTTGTTCAAAGTGCTGGGCGGAGGAGGGGTCATAGGAATCGCTGCGCTTATCCATACGTTTGTTGGCTGGAAGGCAGCGCTCGCGTTTTTTCTCAGTAGCCGTCGCGGCTATTTTCATCGTGATCGTGTGGCGTAAAGACCCGATGGACACGCATCCTCGCGTCCACCGCGTTCGCTTCGCCTCAGCAAGTGACGCTCGAACCCTCTACAAATTGGCAGACAGAGCATTCAGTTACCGAATTAAGATTAGTCGCCAAATGTTATCAGGCGTTGGATAGAAAATAATAGTTACGGATTACGTATTGTTGAGAGTTCCGTACGAAAACGAGAATGGAAAATCAGAGGATACTATTCTATATTTCTCATGCGAGAAGCCGCTTATGAAGATTTGAAAACGAGAGTTCTTGACTACAAAGATATAAGTAAAGATCATGTTCTTCCGACAATATTGTTTCCTCACGAAGGTCGTCATATCCATCTTGAAAAGCGTGTACATCTTTTTGTTCTTGACTTCATTACAGATGGGAAAGGTTTGGTCAACCCAGTTTCCCATCTCTTAACCATTGATCTTATGTGGCACGTTCATATTTTGGTGAATAATTATCCAGATATTGTGGGTATTGGCACCCTCGTCTGGACTAGGCAGGGCGAGTCTGTTGCAGCGATCTTCGGATTGCGAGAATATCCTTTTCCCGAGAATGATAACCCCCCTGAGGCGTGGCTGTTTTTGGAGAGAGAGCGCAAAGATCCTGATGTCGTATGGGAGAACCGAGATCTGCAACACATTTTCAACGACAATCGGTTTGCGCCCCTCTACGAGACTGATGGTCCTTACTACGACTACATTGACCAATATTTCAAGGAGCTCATGAACTACGCGCGCCGTTTGCCGAGGGCGCGGTAGAGGGTGGGCTGGATCTGCGCGGCGTGCTCGATCAGGCGGGTGAATGCTCTTGGCAGTGCGGCGCTTGAAGCGGAAGGTGAACTCGTCGAGATAGGCCGGCAGGTGCTTCTTGGAGACTGCGCCGGGGTGAGTACGGAGCAGCGAGCGCTCGGCCAAGCCGAACATGCGGTGGATCGGCGGCAGGCGCAACGCCGCGTCGCCCCAGTTGGCGCTGAGGCTGAGCGGCTCGTAGCGGCAGCCTGGGGCGTCGAGGCTGGCATAGCCCGACCAGCCGTCGGTGGCTACACGGGTGGGCCGGGCGACTGCGACGGCGAGAAAGCCTTCGAGGCTCTGGCCGAGACATCGCACCACGGCAAGCCGCAGGCGACCCAGGCGACGGCCTCGAGCGTGGTCGCGGCCGGTCTCGACCGTACCGGCGGCCCGGGTCTTGCTGGCCAAAGCATGAGAGCAGAGCCGATCGTCCGGATCGAGGCGGTGACCAAGCGCTTTGGCCAGACGGTCGCGGTCGACCGGGTGTCGCTGGCGATCGCCGCCAACGAGTTCTTCGCGTTGCTCGGGCCGTCCGGCTGCGGCAAGACCACGCTGCTGCGCATGCTGGCCGGCTTCGAGACCGCGAGCGAGGGCCGGATCCTGATCGACGGCGAGGACATGGCGGGCGTCGTGCCCAACCGGCGCCCGGTCAACATGGTGTTCCAGTCCTACGCCGTGTTTCCGCACATGACGGTCACTGATAACGTCGCCTATGGCCTGCGCGTCAGCCGGGTGGCGCGCGCCGAGATCGGCCCCAGGGTCGAGGCGGCGCTCGCCATGGTCCGACTCGAGGGCCTGAGTGAGCGGAGGCCCGACCAGCTCTCCGGGGGCCAGCGCCAGCGGGTGGCGCTCGCCCGCGCGCTGATCAAGCGGCCCAAGGTTTTGCTGCTGGATGAGCCGCTCTCGGCGCTCGACAAGAAGCTGCGCGAGGAGATGCAGCTCGAGCTGGTCCGCCTGCAGCACGAGGTCGGGATCACCTTCGTGATCGTGACCCACGACCAGGACGAGGCGCTCTCGATGGCCAACCGGATCGCGGTCATGGACAAGGGCCGCATCCTCCAGGTGGCGCCACCCGACCAGCTCTACGAGCAGCCGAACTGCCGCATGGTCGCCGACTTCATCGGCACCACCAACCTGTTCCCCGGCCGGGTGCTCGGCCGCGCCGACGGCGGCATCCGCCTCGAGGCCAGGGGGCTCGGCGAGCTGCGCCTGGCCGAGGACGGCGAGCCGGGCAGCGAGGTCGGCATCGCGGTCCGCCCCGAAAAGGTCCGGATCAGCCACGAGCGGCCGGCGGATGGCCTGATCGCGGTGCCGGGCAAGATCGCCCAGCTCGCCTATTTCGGCGACTACAGCCACGTCTTCGTCGAGGCCGGCCCCTCCGTCCGGATCACCTGCTACCGCACCAACGACAGCCGCCACCAGGCCGGCGCGCTCGCGGTCGGCGACGCCTGCTGGGTCTCCTGGCACCCGGCCGACTGTATTCTCCTGACCGAATGATACCAGGTGTTGAAATTCGACCTCCTATCGCTTCAGCCCAACCCCAAGCTTCTTGGCTTCCCTGAGGTCGATCCGCGCTTTGTGACCATGCTTCGCCAGGAGGTGCAGCAGGTTGCTACCGTCGAGCAGGGTCAGTGGTTTATCCTTGGCGAATCGATAGGCGTCCGGCCCGAATGATGAGGTCGTGACCAAGATGCCCTTGGTAGCACCCTCATTTACGAGCGTACCGTAGAGATCTCGGACAGCGCCGACATCCACCGGATTTGTGTAGCGCTTCGCTTGGATAACGATCTTACCGCCTCGGATCGGATCAGGATCGAATGCAACGGCGTCAACGCCGCCGTCTCGACTTGATCGCGTCACCTTGACCTCCCCGCCATCCTTCGTGAATTCGGCTTCAAAAATCTCGCGCACCAGATGCTCAAATTCCTCCCAACCGATGGCTGCTATGTTGGTACCTCCGTCGAGACTGCTGGAGACATTGTGACTGGCGACGAAACGCGGATCATCCTTATTGAGATGCATGATCGGGGGCACTGGCGCCAGTGATATGAGAGTTGGTGCCGCGATGCCTTTCAATGCACGAAAACACTGCTTTGGATCCACAGCAGCTAGGTTGACTTGTTTAAATTCACGGTTGGTTGCCTGGAGAGAAACGATACAAGCATTAGCGTTCTTGCCGCTACGCGGATCGACGTGATCGACCCAACCGTTGAAGACCACCGCATCGACTGCGTCGATCTCGTCCGCCTCAAAAAGTTCGTGAATTGTACGCAACGCAATCTGATAAATTGCTCCATTATAAAGAGCCTCGATCTCTCGCTCCTTAAAGTACGTATCTCTAAATCCATCGCGGTTGGAAATATAGCGGCTTTCTTTCAGAATAGGCATGTCGCTAGGTCTGGCAGACGATAGTTTACAACAACAGTTCTGATTAATCTTTCATAGTCCACTTGGAATTCACGCGGGAAGAAAATTGGATAGGAAGATCGAGAAAGCACGAGGTCGCAATATTCTGCAATGGCTTCAGGATCATCGTTGAGATAACGCAAACGCTGAGCGTCGATGGCTGCGTTATGTTCCGAAATTGTTCGTTTTTGCGTTTCAGCATCGGTGTTCCGCCGTTGCAAATCGAGCCGCCAGCGTTCTACGGCTTGGTCATATTCCGCTCGGCACGCTTGGATCTTGCGGCGTTTTTGAGAAGGGAACAGGTGATCGAGCAAACCGAGCGTCGGGGCGAAATGCTCCATGCTCGGCTTACGCGGTGGCGACGCAGGTTCGCGGAAGCTTCGCTTCAGGCTGTCCCAATCAATCAGATCGTCCACCTCAAGAGTGTGGGATAGGATTGAGCTGACCTCGTCGATTGCCCGCTGGGCATCCTCGGTCCGGGCAGCGGCCTCCGCTGCCTTGGCCTCTTTATTCGCTTGGGCTGCCTCCCGCGCCGATTTCGCTTCCCATTGCTCGTCCCACGCGGCACATTGCAGTTCCGCTTTGCGCTCGACAGCCGCTCGGTCACGGCCACGGATCACTCTGTGCTTGTTCAGGCCGCGATGTTCCACCTCGATGACGTACATGGCCAACCGGGCTCGCGATGGGTGGCAACGCTGGTCCAAGCTCTGCCGGATTGGTTCCTGAACTATCCTCGTACAAACGACCGTTGGTTGCAAGCGGCGTCCGAGCAGGGTGGGGGCTCGGAGGAGTCAATTAACCCGGATAGCGAGCGCAGCAGCAGCATGAGTGCGGAGGCCCCCACTACGGACCGGGTCGACAACGTTGGCGGATCTGCTTCGTGTGGCGCGAGGGGGATGCCTATGACGTCGAGATCGTCGACTACCACTGAACGTGCGCCCGAGCTGCCGCCCGTGCATCCGGGCGAGATCCTACTCGAGGACTTCCTGAAGCCGATGGGCATCAGCCGTTATGGCCTGGCAAAAACGCTCGGCGTGCCGGCGCAGCGCATCCATGATCTGGTCCACGGCCGCCGTGCCATGACCGCCGACACGGCGCTTCGTCTCGCCCGCTACTTCGCCATGGAGGCGCAGTTCTGGATGATTTGCAGACCCGCTACGACCTCGAGGTCGCATCCGATCACCTGGCCGGGCGCCTCGAACAGGAGGTCCAACCGCGAGCGGCCTAACGATCCCAGGGCCCTGTCGCGCAGATCGCGGGCTGCATGCTGACCGACCCTAGGTCGAGGCGAGCTCCAGGATGACGCCTTCGTCGGCGCGAAGCTGTAGGCCAGTCGGCGCCGTCGGGTCGCTGCGATCGAGATGGGTCGAGAGCAGGATGCGGGCGCCGGATTGCTGGCACCGGCAGGCGGGCGGGGCTCGAGCTCAGGTTCAGGGCGATCAGCAGCTCGCGGCCCTCGTGGCGTCGTCGGTAGGCGAGCACCGAGCCGTCCGCCTCGACCGGCTGGTAGTCGCCGATCGCGAGCGCCGGTTCCTTGCGACGGAGCTCGATCAGTGACCGGTAGAGGGACAGGATCGAGCCGGGATCGGCGCGCTCGGCGGTGACGTTCTGCGTGGAAAAGTCGGCGCCCAGCGGCAGCCAGGGGGTGCCGGTGGTGAAGCCGCCGTTGGCCGCGGCGCTCCAGGGCATCGGCGTGCGTTCGGGATCGCGGCCGAGGCCCAGGCCGGGGACGCCTTTTTCCCACGGGTCCTGGACCAGCTCCGGCGGGATCGGGACGTCGCGCATGCCGAGCTCGTCGCCGTAGTAAAGCGTCGGCGTGCCGCGCAGCGTCAGCAGCAGCATCGCGGCGACCCGCGCCTGCGCTGGCCCGACCCGGCTCGCGATCCGGTGGTTGTCGTGGTTGCCCAAGACCCAGTTCGGCCAGCCGCCCGCCGGCAGCGCCGCCTCGTAGTCGCGGATCAGGCGGTCGATGCTGCGCGCGTTCCAGGCCGTCAGGATCAGCTGGAAATTGAACGGCAGATGCGCCCCGCGCAGATCCTGGCCGTAATAGGCGACCAGCCGCTCGACCGGCAGGTAGATCTCGCCGATCAGCACGCGCTCGTCGATAGTCGTCGACCACGCCGCCGCAGCCCGGCGATCACGTCGTGGATCTCGGGGCGATCGGCGGTGTAGACCGGCAACAGCCGCGTGTAGGGCCACATGCCCTCGGCGAAGCCCGGATTGGGTGGGTTGTCGCGGAACTGGTCGTCCTTGATCAGGTGCCAGATCACGTCGACCCGGAAGCCGTCGACGCCGCGCTCCAGCCAGAAGCGCATGGCGGCGTGCATCGCCGCGACCACCTCGGGATGGCGCCAGTTGAGGTCCGGCTGCTCCTTGAGGAAGGCGTGGTAGTAATACTGGCCGGTCGCCTGGTCCCACTGCCAGCCGCTGCCGCCGAAGTGGGACAGCCAGTTGGTCGGCGGCCCGCCGTCCGGCGCCGGGTCGCGCCAGATGTACCAGTCGCGCTTCGGATTGTCCCGCGAGGCGCGCGATTCCTGGAACCAGGGATGCCGGTCCGAGCTGTGGTTGGGCACGAAATCGAGGATCACCTTGAGGCCGCGAGCGTGCGCCTTCTCGAGCAGCCGGTCGAAGTCGGCGAGCGTGCCGAACATCGGATGGATGTCGGCGAAGTCGGCGACGTCGTAGCCGAAGTCGGCCATCGGCGAGGGATAGATCGGCGACAGCCAGATCGCGTCGACGCCGAGCCAGCGGAGGTAGTCCAGCCGGTCGGTGATGCCGGGCAGATCGCCGATGCCGTCGCCGTCGCCATCCTGAAACGAGCGCGGGTAGATCTGATAGATGATCCCGCGCGCCCACCAGGGATGGTCCGAAGCGGCCATGGTCACCACTCCCGTCGTTCGCCGGCGTCGAGGCCGAGGACCATCCAAGCCGATCTGGTCGCGCTAGGCAACCAGACCCAGCGCTCGCGCCGCGGCCAACAGTTCCCGATCCAGCGTCGCAAGCGGCAGCCGCTGGCGCTGCGCCAGCTCCAGATAGGCGGCATCGTAGACCGTCAGGCGATGCACCTCGGCCAGACGCAGAGTGTCGTGCCAGGCCCGCGCCGAGGTCTCGGCGTCGAGGGCGATCGGCAGGGACGCCAGATCCCGGATCGCCGCGGCACAAAAGCGAGCATCGATCCGCCGGCGGCGGACCGCCATCAGGAGCGCGTTCGCAACCTCGAGCGACCAATGCCCGGGCGCGAGCGCGCCTTGCTCGGCCACAGTCTGCTGGATCGCGTCCGTATCTGCCGAATTCTCGTCCGGCATGCACCAGGAGAGGGCGATCGAGCTGTCGACGACCAGACCGGCCATGCCCTACGGCCGACCCTCGTCGACCAGGGCCTTCCACTCGGTCCAATCGAACTTCCCCAGCCCGAGCCTGGCGGCCCGCTCCCGCAAACGCCCGAAGGTCGCTAGGGCCGCCTCCCGATCGTGACCCGCCGTGACCGGCACGAGGCGAGCGACCGGCCGGCCGCGGCGGGTGATCGTGATCTCCTCGCCGCGTTCGACGCGCTCGAGCAGCTGCGCGAGGTGGGTCTTGGCTTCGAAGGCGCCAACGGTGATCATGCTTGGCTCCCGACCAGTTGACAGTCTAGTCGAGCACGGGCCGCCTGTCGATCTCGATCGAGAGCGATGGCTTGCCACACCGCACGATCCAGGCCCGGCGTGGCTGGACCGGGCGGCTCCGGCCGGCTACAGGGTCGGGCAACCAAGATTGGCGCCGGACCCGACGACCTTGCCGCTGCGGATCACGACCTGGAACGTCAACTCGGTGCGCCAGCGCCTGGACGGGCTCGCGAGGCTCGTGCGCGAGATCGACCCGGACGTGCTCTGCCTGCAGGAGACCAAGGTCCGCAACGAGCTGTTCCCGGTGCTCGAGCTGCGCGCGCTGGGGTTTCCGCATCACGTCCTGCACGGCCAGGCGGGCTATCACGGCGTCGCGATCTTCTCCAAGCTGCCGCTCGCGGACGCGACCCCGCTCGACTGGTGCCACAGCACCGACTGCCGGCACCTGCACGCGATCCTCAAGGGCGGCATCGAGCTGCACAATCTCTACATCCCGGCCGGCGGCGATGACCCCGATCCGGAGCTGAACCCGAAGTTCCGCCACAAGCTCGAGATGCTGGCGGCGCTCACCGACTGGTTTCGCCGGGACTTCGCACCCGAGCGGCCGGCGGTGCTGCTCGGCGACCTCAACGTCGCCCCGCTCGAGACCGACGTCTGGAACCACAAGGCGCTGCTCAAGGTGGTCAGCCACACGCCGGTCGAGGTGGCAGCGCTCCAGGGCCTCCAGGCCTCGCACCGCTGGCACGACGCGGTCCGCCACTTCGTGCCGCCGAGCGAACGCCTCTACACCTGGTGGAGCTATCGCGCCCAGGACTGGGCGGCGAGCGATCGCGGCCGCCGCCTCGACCACGTCTGGGTGACGCCCGCCCTGACCCCGCGGTTGCAGCACGCAACCGCGCTGCGTGCCGCACGCGGTTGGCCGCAACCTTCGGATCATGTGCCGGTCAGCGTCGACCTCGCCGACCCATGACCGCCGGATCGTCGATCGCGCCGGCAACTGGCGGGCGATCGCCGCCCGACCGAATCACTCTGTTCGCGGCGCTGCAAAAAGGATATGAAGTGACAGTGGCATCCGTTGGAGTTGACCGGTGATGAACAATCGGCGTCCGTCGCAGCTGTCCGGACCTTACCGGACCGAAGTTGCTGCGGTGGTCAAATGGTATAACCGTACCAAGGGCTTCGGTTTCGTGAAGCCGGACGATGGCGCGCCCGATGCCTTCCTGCATGCCTCCCTGGTGGCCCAGGCCGGCCACGAGGATCTCGCCGACGGCACCAGCCTGGTCTGCGACATCGCCGACGGCCCGCGGGGACCTCAGGTCGCCGCGATCCACAGCATCGAGCCGCCGACCGAGCCGGTGCCGCGCTCGCGGCCGCCGCGCTTCGCGGGCGGCGGCGATGGTGAGGTGGTCGAGGGCACGGTCAAGTTCTACAATGCCGAGAAGGGCTTCGGCTTCATCGTGCCCGACGACGGCAGCAAGGACGTGTTCGTGTCGGCGCGGACCCTGACCCGCGCCGGGATCGCAGCGCTCGAGGCCGAGCAGCGGGTCCGGGTCGCGACCCGCATGGGTCAGAAGGGCCCGATGGCGGCGCGCGTCGAGCTGCTCTAGCAGGGCGCCCCTGAGGCTAGCGGGCGAGGCGGTAGCCGCCCGGCTCGGTCACCAGGATCTGGGCGTTGGCCGGCTCCGGCTCGATCTTCTGGCGCAGCCGGTAGATGTGGGTCTCGAGGGTGTGCGTGGTCACGCCCGCATTGTAGCCCCAGACCTCGTCGAGCAGGACCTCCCGGGTCACCGCCCGGTCGCCCATGCGATAGAGATACTTGAGGATCGCGGTCTCTTTCTCGGTCAGGTGGATCTTCCGGTTGCTGTCCGGATTGATCAGCATCTTGGCGCTCGGCCGGAAGGTGTAGGGGCCGATCGGGAAGGTGGCGTCGTCGGACAGCTCGAACTGCCGGAGCTGGGCGCGCAGGCGCGCGAGCAGGACGCCGAGCCGGAAGGGCTTGGGGATGTAGTCGTTGGCGCCGCTGTCGAGACCGAGGATGGTGTCGGCATCGGAATCGTGCGCGGTCAGCATGATGACCGGGCTCTTGACCCCCTGGCGGCGCATCAGCCGGCAGAGGTCGCGGCCATCGGTGTCGGGCAGGCCGACATCCATCAGGATGACCTCGAAGTGGTGATCCTTGACGATCTCGAGCGCCTGCTTGCCGTCCTCGGCCTGAAACGTGACAAAACCCTCGTGCAGCTCGAGCTGCTCGGCGAGCGAGCGGCGGAGCGCCTCGTCGTCGTCGATGATCAGGATCTGCTTGCTGTTGGCCATCGGCCGCCCCTCGATCGTCCCCCTTCGCGGCTCATCAGTCCAACAGGCGACCGCCGCCGTCAAGCGGGCGCCGCGCCGAGGCCCATCTGCCGGGCGATCGCCTGCACGACCCCGGCGCCGGGCTCGGCCAAGGTCATGACGATCGCGAAGTGGTCGAGGCCCGGCTGGGTCACCAGCTCGGACGGCCAGCCGTCGCCCCGGAGCTTGGCCGCGTAGGCCCGGCTCTGCTCATGGAAGGCCGCGGTCTCGAGCTCGCCGACCGTGACCACGACCGGGCAGGGCCGGCCCGGCGGCAGATGCAGCGGGCTGTTGCGCAAGGCTTCGGCCGCGTCCATGTGGAGCACGTCGTTCAGGTAGCAGCGGCGGATCGGCTCGAGATCGAAGACGCCGCTGATCGCCGTCACCCCTTTGATCAGGTCGGCGGGCAGGCCGAAGGCGCCTTGCCAGTCGGTCGCGAGCGCCATGGCCGCGAGATGGCCGCCCGCGGAATGGCCGGCGAGGAAGATCCGGTCCGGATCGAAGCCTTGGGCGGCGCCGTTGCGCTGCAGCCAGGCGAGGCCGTTGCGGACCTGGCCCACGATCTCGTCCATGGTGACCGTCGGCGCGAGGTCGTAGCCGATCAGCGCGACCGCGGCGCCCACCCCGACCAGTGGCCCGGCGACGTAGGAGAAATCCTTGCGGTCGCGGCCCTGCCAATAGCCGCCGTGGATGAACGCGAGCAGCGGCGGCCGGGCGGCCGCGGCCGGCAGGAACAGATCGATCGCCTGGCGCGGGCCGTCGCCATAGGCGAGATCGAGACGCCCCGGCCAGCGCGCGCGGAAGGCCGCGCTGGTCGCCTCGTAGCGGTCGAACCAGGTCTGAAATTCCGGCACCGCCGCGCGCAGATTGTAGTTCCTGTCCAGCGCCGCGCGGTCAGGATCAGATGGCGACATGGCGTCCTCTCGATGGCGTCCTTTTGGCGTCCTCTGGAGGCGGCAGTCGAAAACCGGCCGATGATCCTCGGCGCGCCCGGGGCGGGCCTTTCTCCAGCAAAAAATCTGTATTCCTCAAGCCTGGTGAAAGCAACGCCTGGTTCGGGTGCGGTGAGCGGGCGCGCGGGATCGCCCGGATTGTCGCGGTCGGGTTGGCGACCAATCTAGTGAGCCAGCGCCCCGCACCGGGGCGCTGTTCCGAGGCCGCAGGATGCAACCGCAGATCGTTCACGAGTCGGAGGTTCATCGCCAGCACTTCCGGCTCAAGATTCCGATCCAGGTCGAGGTCGACGGCGTGCGCTACCAGGTCGACGACTGGTCGGCGGGCGGCTTCGGGGTCGAGCGCGTGATGACCTCGCGGCAGCCGGGCGAGCGCTTCCCGGTCAAGCTGATCCTGGCGTTCGAAGAGTTCGAGATGGCCATGCGCCTGGACGCCCGCATGGTCTACCGGGATCAGGATCACGGCCGCTTCGGCTGCGCCTTCCTGGGTCTGTCGCCGGCGCAGGGCCAGGTCTTCCGCGATCTGATCGGCGCCTATCTGGCGGGCGAGGTGGTCGGCGCCAGCGGCCTCCTCCGGCTGCGCGCCCGCGGCGACATCGCGGCGGCCCCGGTCGAGGCGGTCCCGGTCGAGGCGGCGGTCCCGGAGCCGGTCGCCGAGGCCGGGCGACGCGGCGGCCGGCTCAGGCGCTCCGCCGCCTGGATCGGCTTCGGCCTCGCCGGACTGGGCCTGCTGATCCTGGCCGGCTGGGGCATCGAGGAGCGCTATGCCCGCAAGCTCTCGACCAGCGCCGTGGTCGAGGCGCCGGTGGTCGAGGTCCGCGCCCCGATCGCCGGCCGGCTGACCACGACCCTCGCGGCCGGCGCGCGGGTGGCGCGGGGCACGCCGCTCGGGACGCTGACCGGCTTCGATGGCACCGTCGTGCCGCTCGAGAGCCCTTGCGAGTGCGCGCTGCTCGAGCCGACCGGGCTCAATGGCCAGCCCTATCCGGTCGGCACCCCGCTCTTCACCCTGGCGCTCGCCGACCGGCCGCTGCTGATCCGGGCCCGGCTGCCCCTGGCCGAGACCCAGCGGCTTCAGACCGGCGATCGGGTCGAGATCCGGGTGCCCGGCCAGAGCGGGCCGCGCTATGGCCAGATCGAGCGGATCGACCCGCGCGTCCCGCTCGAGGTGCTCGCCAACCCGGATGCCGAGGCGCCGGGCGCCGGGCGCCTGGCCGAGGTGCTGGTGCGGCCCGACCGGCCGTTCACGCTCGAGGACGTCGGCAGGCTGGTCACGGTCCGTTTCCCTGAGCTGGCGCTCGCGCGACCGGTCTGGCCGCAGGCCTCGCCCGCGGGGCGCTCGCCCGAACGCCATCGGGTGGCGCCGCGGGGCGGCTAGCCGAGGCCGAGGTCGCGGGCGGTGAGGTCGAGAGCGGCGCGCGCCCGGGCGACCAGCTCGTCGATCTCCGCCTCGGTGATGATCAAAGGCGGCGCCAGCACCATGACGTCGCGGACCGCGCGCATCACCAGTCCCTGGGCGAAGCAATGGTCGCGGCAGGTCATGCCGACCCGGCGCGCGACCGGGAAATACTGGCGCTTGGCCTTGTCCTCGACCAGCTCGAGCGCGGCGATCAGACCACAGCTGCGGACCTCGCCGACCAGCGGATGGTCGGCGAGCGTCCCGAGCGCCCGGGCGAAGTAGGCGCCGAGCGGGCCGCGCGCGCGCTCGTGCAGGCCCTCCTCGGCGATCAGGCGGAGGTTCTCCAGCGCCACCGCCGCCGCCACCGGATGGCCGGAATAGGTGAAGCCATGGGTCCATTCCTGCCCGGCCGCGAGCAGCGCCTCGCCGACCCGGGTGCCGATCAGGACCGCTGCGATCGGCAGATAGCCGGACGACAGCCCCTTGGCCGCGGTCACGATGTCGGGTTCGATGCCGAACCGCTCCGAGCCCCACCAGTGACCGGTGCGGCCGAAGCCGCAGATCACCTCGTCGGCGATCAGCAGCAGATCGTAGTCGCGGCAGATGCGCTGGATCTCCGCCCAATAGCCGGGCGGCGGGATGATCACCCCGCCGGCGCCCTGGATCGGCTCGCCGATGAACGCGCCGACCGTCTCGGGCCCGAGCTGCTGGATCCGCCGCTCGAGGGTCAGCGCGGCGAACCGGCCGTGCTCCTCCGGCGTGCGCGCGCCGCCTTCGGCGTACCAATAGGGCGCGGCCACGTGCTCGAACCCCTGCAACGGCAGGTCCGACTGGGCGTGCATGGCGGCCAGGCCCGAGAGGCTCGCGGTCGCGACCGTCACGCCGTGGTAGGCATAGTTCCGGCTGATGATCGTCTTCTTCCGCGGCTGCCCCTTCAGGTTCCAGAAGAAGCGCACCAGCTTGACCACGGTATCGTTGGCCTCGGAGCCGGAGTTGGTGAAGAACACCCGGTCGATGCCGGTCGGCGCGATCTCGGCCAGGCGGGCCGCGAGCTCGACCGAGGGCGGCGTCGCGGTCTGAAAGAAGGTGTTGTAGTAGGGCAGGGTGGTCATCTGCCGGCGCGCCGCCTCGACCAGCTCGGCGCGGCCGTAGCCGACGTTGACGCACCAGAGGCCGGCCATCCCGTCCAGGATCCGGTTGCCGGTGCTGTCCCAGAGCCAGCAGCCCTCGGCGCGGGTGATGATCCGGACGCCCTCGCTCGCGAGCTGGGCCGGATTGCTGAACGGATGCAGGTGGTGGCGGCGGTCGAGCTCCCGCCAGCGCTGGGTGTCGTCCGCAGGGGTCATGCCGTCGCCTCCGTGCGCAGTCCGGCTCACCAAGCCCAGCCTCGACCCTGCCGGTCTTGTGAGCCAGCTCACAAGGTCGGCGGGCCGGGTGTGCTCTGGTGACGCCCGCGCCGCCGCCCGCTCAGCCATTGAGGCATACCGAAGGGTATACGACCAGCCCCATTCGGCGCCGGGGCCCGAGCGCGATTGTGGCATGCTGGATGCATAAGAAAACGGGGGCATGCCGTCGGGGGAAGCCAAGTTGGTTTGACAGTCCTGTGAGGTCCGATCGTGTTGTCCTTCGTAGGCATACTGGCCTTTCTGATGGCCGCGCTCGACGCGACCTGCCGCCTGTTCGGCTGGCCGCTGACCACGCTCAGCTGGTCGCCCCTGCTGTTTTTCGTGCTCGGTTTCGCGCTGGTCGCCCTCGAGGCGTGGGAACGGGAAATCAACCCCTCGGCCGGGCTCCCGGCCGATCGCGGCCAGACCTGAGGCCACGTCCGCCGACGACACCACCTCCGGGTCAGGCCGGCTGGTACGCGATCGCCTCGACCTCGAGCTTGCCGTCGAGGACCAGCCTGGAGACCACGGTCGAGCGTGCCGGCGGCTGGTTCGGAAAGACCTCGGCAAAGATCGCGTTGAAGCGGGTGAAGTCGCGCGGGTCGTCGATCCAGCAGGTGCATTTGACCACATCGGCGAGCGTGCAGCCGGCCTCGGTCAGGATCGCCTCGATGTTGGCGAACACCTGGCGCGCCTGGGCCTCGATCGGGCCGGCGATCAGCTGACCGCCGGCATCGGTCGCCATCTGGCCGGAGACGAACACGAAATCGCCCGCCCGCACCGCCTTGGCGAACGGCAGCTTCATCCCGGCCGCCGCGAACGCGCCGCCGATCACCCGTTTGCTCATGGCCTCGCCTCCCTGCTAGGAAAGCTCCCTTCATGGGTGAAGGTCGCGGGCGCGGCAAGGGCATGATCCGGATCGGCTTCGATATCGGCGGCAGCAAGATCGCAGCCCTCGCGATCGACCCGGAGGGCCGGGAGCTGGCGCGGGCGCGCCGCGTGATGCCGCACGACCATGCCGGCACGCTCGGGGGCCTGATCGAGATGGTCGCGGCCCTGGTGCGGGCGCACGGTCCGGCGGCGTCGGTCGGCGTCGCGATGCCGGGCATGATCAGCGCCGACGGCCTGCCGATCCGGGCGGTCAACCTGCCCTGGCTCGAGGGCCGGCCGTTGCGGGCCGAGCTCGAGCAGGCGCTCGGTCTGCCGGTCGCGGTCGCCAACGACGCCAACTGCTTCGCGCTCTCCGAGGCGACCGACGGCGCCGCCGCCGGGGCCGCCCTGGTGTTCGGCGCGACCCTTGGCACCGGCGTCGGCGGCGGCATCGTGGTCGGCGGCCGGCCGCTGGTCGGCGCCAACGCGATCGCCGGCGAATGGGGCCACAACCCCCTGCCGCTCCCCGACCCGGCCTGCGGCCCGCCGGTCGTCTGCGGCTGCGGCCGGGTCGGCTGCATCGAGACCTGGCTGAACGGCGCCGCCCTGGCGCGCGACTACGCCAGGATCAGCGGCCATGCGCTCGACGGACCCGGGATCGCGCGGCGCGCGGCCACGGGCGATCGCCCTGCGCTCGCCGCCATCGACGCCTACACGCAGCGGCTGGCCGCGGCGCTCGCCGCCGTGGTCAACCTGCTCGATCCCGACGTGATCGTGCTTGGCGGCGGCCTGTCGTCACTCCCCGGCCTGTACCGCCTGGTGCCCGAGCTTTGGGCCGCCTTGATCGTGGCCCCCGAGCCCGGGACGAAGCTGGTCCCCGCCCGCTTCGGCGCCGAGAGCGGCCTGCGCGGCGCCGCCTGGCTGCCGGCTCAGGCGTAGCCGAAATAGGCGGCCTCGACCGCTGCCTCGGTCAGGCTGTCGCTGTCGCCGTGGAGCGTGATCTCGCCCGAGCGCATGACGTACAGCCGGTCGGCGTTCTCGAGCGCGCGGTGGGTGCTCTGCTCGACCACCAGGAGCGTGATCCCGCTCTCCCGCAGCGTGTGCAGGATGTCGTAGACGACCTGGACGATCAGCGGCGCGAGCCCGAGCGCCGGCTCGTCGAGGAGCATGAGCCGGGGCCGGGTCATCAGCGCGCGCGCGATCACCAGCTGCTGCTGCTCGCCGCCCGAGAGCTTGCCGCCGGGCGTGCCGAGCCGCTCGCCAAGGAACGGGAAGTGGCCGAGGATGCGCTCGAAGTCGGCCTCGACCTGGTCCCGGTCGCGGCGCATCTGGCTGCCGAGGCGGAGATTCTCCTCGACGCTCAGCTGGGTGAAGACGTGGCGGTTCTCCGGCACCAGCGAGACGCCCCTGCGCGCGATCATCTCGGGCGCGAGGCCGGCGATCGATGCGCCCTCGAGCCGGATCGCGCCCTCGGCCGGGCTGCGCAGGCCGGCGATGGTCCCGAGGGTGGTGCTCTTGCCGGCGCCGTTGGGGCCGACGATGCAGACGATCTCGCCGGCCTCGACCCGGACCGAGGCGCCGCGCACCGCCGGCACCCGGCCGTAGCGCACATGGACATTGTCGACCTCGAGCAGCTCAGCCTCCGCTCGCCCGCCGGCGCCGCGCCCGGCCCTCGGTCTTGGTGCCGAGATAGGCCTCGATCACGGCCGCATCGCGCTGGATCGCCTCGGGCGTGCCTTCGGCGATGGTCTTGCCGGTCGCGATCACGTGGATCCGGTGGCAGACCCCCATGACCACCCGCATGTTGTGCTCGATCAGCAGGACGCCGCAGCCGAACTCCGCGGGGATGCGCGCGATCAGCCGCATCAATTCGTCGCACTCGGCATCCGAGAGCCCGGCCGCGGGCTCGTCCAGGAGCACGAAGCGCGGCGCCATGGCGAGCGCGCGCCCGATCCCGACCAGCCGCTCGCCGCCATAGGGCAGGGTCTCGGCGAGCTCGAAGGCTTTGTCCTCGAAGCGCATCCAGCAGAGGATCTGGGCCGCCCTTTGCTCGGCCTCGCGCCGCCTGAGCCCGCTGCCGACGGCGGCGGCCTCGACGTTCTCGATCACCGACAGGCCACGGAACAGGCGCACCCCCTGGAAGGTCCGAGCGAGGCCCGCGCGGCCCAGGCGATGCGCCGGCCAGCCGGTGACGTCCTCGCCGGCCAGCAGCACGCGGCCGGTGCTCGGCCGCTGGAAGCCGGTCAGGACGTTGACGAAGGTGGTCTTGCCGGCGCCGTTCGGGCCGATCAGGCCCAGCACCTCGCGGCGGCTGAGGCTGAGCGACACGTCCTCGATCGCGGTCAAGCCGCCGAACCGCACCGAGATCGCGTCGGCCGCCAGGACCTCGGCGCCATCCGACCGGTCGACCACCGCCGAAGCCTCGGTCGCTGGCAGGTTCATCCTAAGGTCGCCTCCATCTCCGTCAGTTCCTTGTAGGGCCTCGCCCACCCGGCTGGCAAGGCGGCAGGGCAGGCATTGACAGGCGGCAGGGCAGCCTTGGCGCGATGGCCGCGGGGCACGATTCGCGCCGGCCCGGAAAGCAACCGGAAAGGGATCGGCGTTATCCTCGGCCGGGATCGTCACTCGACCTGGGACGCGCCCCGCGGCCCGGCCGGCAACCGGAGAGTCCACGATGCGTCGTACCAGTTCGCTCGCGCCTGGCCTGGCGGTCGCCGCCGCCCTGTTCGCCACCACCGCCGCCGCCGAGACCGCGCCGCCAGCGACCCAGGCGCCCTGCAAGCCCTGGCGGGAGGTCGCCAAATATCTCGGCGAGCACTACGCCGAGCACCCGGTCGCGGTCGGCCTGCAGCCCGACGGCAGCCTGCTCCAGGTGTTCGCCGCGCCGACCACCAGCACCTGGACGCTGGTCAGCATGCACCCGGACGGCATGGCTTGCCTGATCGGCGCCGGCAAGGCCTGGGAGCTGCTCCCCAAGCTGAACACCGATCCCGCGGCCTGAGCGCCGACCACACCCGCTGGTCCGCGAGGCCCCCCCAAGGTCCTCGCCGGCAGCCAGGCGAGAGCACGAGCGACCGGAGCGGGCGCCCGCGATGACGTGACCGATATCCGTCGGGCCGGCCCCGCCGCGGCCCGACGCGTCGCTCCCGGCGCTTGTGACACCGGCGCCGGGCACGCCGGTTCAGGATCTCGATGCAGGCCTGCTCGTCGCCATTCCGCTGCATGGCCCGCGCGCCGATGAGAGCCGTCCAACCGCCGCCGGCCATGAGTAGAACCTCGGGCGCAACGTCATCAGGGGCTCCCCGGTAGCATCGGTCCACCAACGACCTCGCCAATCCGCAAAAGATTCCCGAAAAAGCTGGCCAGCCGGGATGATCACGCCTCCGTGGAACCTTCCCAGACGCTGGCCGTTGTCGCTCTCGTCATTCACTGACTCGCCTCGGCGTCGGCGGGCATCGCCCAGGTGCTGTTCGTCGTGTTCCTGGTCCTGCTGCTGGTCAGCCTGGTGATGTATGCGGTCAGAGGCCGACGGCCGCCCGTGTGATCGATCATCGGCAACCATGGGGGCTATGGTGCGCACCGAGATCGAGGATCTGGCCGCCTGCAGGCCCGACGCGGACGGTCGTCTGGGCACCTGCGAGCTGGTTTCGCTGCCGCCGGGCGCCGCTGGCCCGGCGGCGGCGAGATCGGCCTTTCCGCCCGGCGCGCTGCCGCCTAGGGTGCGCGAGCCCCAGGCCAACCCGGGGCTCGGCGCGGGGAGGACGAGGTCGATGCCCGACATCCTGTCGCTGATCGAGGCGGAGATCCCGCATCTGCGGCGGTTTGCCCGCTACCTGGCGCGCGACGTCGATCGCGGCGACGACCTGGTTCAGGAGTGCCTGACCCGGGCGATCGCCAAGCATGCCAGCTGGACCCCGGGCACCAACCTGCGCGCCTGGCTGTTCACGATCCTGAAGAACTGCCACATCAACGACGTGCGCCGCGCCCGGCGCACCGAGGAGATGCCGGACGAGCATCCGCTGCTGACGGTGCCGGCCAACCAGGATGCGCACATCGGGCTGCTCGAGGTCCGGGACGCCTATCTCCGTTTGAGCGACGAGCACCGCGAGGTGCTGTTGCTGGTCGCGATCGAGGGGCTGCAGTACGACGAGGCCGCCGCGATCCTCAAGGTGCCGGTGGGCACCGTCCGCTCACGCCTGTCCAGAGCGCGCCAGGCTCTGCGCAGTGCCCTCGAGGAAACCGGACCGGTCGGCGCCATGACCGATCCCCTGCCGAGTGCGGTGTCATGATTTCACCTGGCCGCCCGAGCGACGAGCAGATCCAGGACTATGTCGACGGGCGTCTCGGCGGCCGGGAGCTGGCAGCGATGGCTGCCTATCTGCTGACCCATCCCGAGCTTGCCTCCGAGATCGAGAGCCTGCGCCGGCAGAACGAGGCCTTGAGGCGGGTCGGCGAGGAGATCCTCGACGAGCCGGTGCCGGAGCGCCTGCGTGCCGTGATCCGGCGACTCGCGCGCCCCGAGGTGAACGGCGTCAAGCCACGTCGCTGCCCGCCGGGGCTCGCGGGCATCCTCTTGATCTGAGGGCCGCCGGCTCGGGAACTCGGCCGCCGGCACGACGCGGATCCGCCACTACGCCAGCGGGCCCGGGAGGGCTGGCTCTGAGACGCTGCGCCGGCACCGCTCGTGCCTGGCCCGGTCGACGTCGCGATCGGCGCGGCGCTGCCGCCCGGCCGGCGCGAGGTCGAGCTGATCGGCGGTGCGGTCGGCGCCGGTGCTGCCGGGACCAAGGCGTAGACCAGAAGATCGAGAAGAAATTCAAATAAATCAGGGCGCCTGTGCCGGTGACCCTGGCTTCCGGTCGCCATCTTGATGGTGGCGAAGGGCAATTTTCCGGGGAACCAGGCAATCGTCTGACGTGTTGTTCTGCCGGCGACAGACCGTCGTCGGTGTGAAGGAGAGACCATCATGAATTGGGATCGCATTCAAGGCAGCTGGAAGCAGTTCCAGGGCAAGGTGCAGCAGCAATGGGGCAAGTTGACCGACGACGACCTCGACGTGGTCGAGGGCAACCGCAAGGAGCTGGTCGGGCGCATCCAGGAGCGCTACGGCATCGCCCGGGACGAGGCCGAACGCCAGGTGCGTGACTGGGAGTCCCGGCTCTAGGGAGCTTCCAAGGCCTGCGGTCGGCCCTACAGCGCCGGCTGGGGCTACTATCCGAGCGGCGGCCTGGGCCTGGTCCTGCTGATCATCGTCGTCCTGTTGCTCATGGGTCGGATCTGAGCGGCCCGGAGCCGGGCTGGAGGGCGGGGCGCACGGGCGCCGCGCGGACCCCGAGCCGGACGCTGCGGGCGCCGCTCAGCGACACCAGGCGGCCGGCCTCGACCACGCAATAGGGCTCCTCGGTGGCATGACCGAGCAGCCTGTCGTCCTGGCGCACGCGCGCGGCGAACTGGATCACCGCGCCCTGGCGGCGGCCGTCGAGCCAGCCCGGCTGGGTCACGGTGACGCGGACCGTCTGGCCGGCGGCGTCGACCAGCACGCAGTTCTCGAGCCCGAGCTCGACCGGCGTGCCGGCCGCGAGCGTGACCCAGAGATCGGCGCGGTCGACGGGCGCGATCGCATCCAGCGCGATCGCCGCGGCGAGCCCGGCGAGCGGCGGGTGGGGCTGGATCGCGTTGTGCAGCACCGCGACCTTGGCGCCGCTCGCGGGATCCTCGATCAGGGCCTGGCCGAGATCGGGCCGGCGCTCGACGAACGTCGTGTTGCCGGCGTAGAGCCCGCCCGCCAGATCGAGCGCGATGATTCCGGCATCGGCCTCGGGATTGCGCTCGAGCTCGGCCCGGGCCGCGAGCGCCGCCGGCGCGCCCGCGGCCATGCGATCGAGGACCGCGAGGTTGAGCGGTCGACCGTCCACGCCCGGCAGGTTGGGCAGCCGGTGACCGGTGACCAGCCCGACGCCCGCCCGGCCGGGGGTGAACTGGCTGAGCGGCGCCGGGCGGTCGGGACCGCTCGACATGACCGCGGCCAACCGGGCCTCGGCGACCGCGGTGGGCGGCGCCACGCCGGTGGTCTCGCCGGCGGTGAACAGGGTGCGTGAGCCGCCGCGCTGGGTCTCGGCGCGCACCAGCTCGCCCGCCTCGGTGATCGCGACGAAGCTCGCGAAGCCGCCGATCGAGCCGCGGCCGGCCCGCTCGACCGCCTGCAGCGCCCGGAACACCGCGCGGCCGGCGTTCGGGCCCGAGACCGCGATGCCGATCGTCATGCCGCCACCAGATGGTCGGCCGCGACCTCGACCAGCGGCCCGCGCGGCAGCCGGGCGAGGTCGAGCTTGGGCAGGACGCCGCGCTGATGGCGCGGGTCGGGCACCGGCACCGCCGCGAGCAGGGCCCGGGTGTAGGCATGGCGCGGCTCGCCCAGCACCGCCCGGCGCGGCCCCAGCTCGACGATCCGGCCCTGATGCATGACCGCGACCCGGTGGCTGACCCGTTCGACCACGGCCATGTCGTGGCTGATGAACAGATAGGACAGGCCGAGGGTCTCCTGCAGCTCGAGCATCAGATCGAGCACCTGGGCCTGGACCGAGACGTCGAGCGCCGAGGTCGGCTCGTCGGCGACGATCAGCTTGGGCCCGACCCCGAGCGCGCGCGCGATGCACAGGCGCTGGCGCTGGCCGCCGGAGAACTCGTGCGGGTAGCGACGCACATGGCCCGGTTCCAGGCCGACCTGCTCGAACAGCATGGCGACCCGGTCGTCGAGCTCGCGGCCGCTGGCCAGGCCATGGATCGCCATCGGCTCGGCGACCAGCCGGCCGGCGCTCATGCGCGGGTTCAAGGACGCGAACGGGTCCTGGAAGATCATCTGCATCTCGCGGCGCGCAGCCCGCAGCCGGCCGCTGCTGAGGGCCCGGAGATCCCGCCCCTCGAGCCGGATCGCGCCGGCGTCGACCTCGATCAGACGGAGCACGGCGCGCCCGGTGGTCGACTTGCCCGAGCCGCTCTCGCCGACCAGGGCCAGGGTCTCGCCCGGCATCAGGCTGAAGCCGACGTCGTCGATCGCCAGCACGCCGCCGGTCTCGCGGCCGAGCCAGTGGCGCCGGCCGCGGAAGCGCTTGCGCAGCTGCCGGACCTCGAGCAGCGGCCGGTCGTCCGGCGGCGCCGGCGGTGGCGCCGGGAGCATCCGGCCGTCGGCCGCGAACCGGCGTGGCCGGTCGGTGTCGGCGAGGCTGCCGAGGCGCGGCACGGCGGCCAGCAGCTGCCGGGTGTAGGCCTCGACCGGGGCCTCGAAGATGCGCTCGACCGGCCCCTCCTCGACCTTGCGACCGCGATGCATGACCACGACCCGGTCGGCCATCTCGGCGACCACCCCCATGTCGTGGGTGATCAGGATGATGCTGGCGGCGAAGCGTGCCTTGAGCGTCCGCATCAGGTCCAGGATCTGCGCCTGGACCGTGACGTCGAGGGCGGTGGTCGGCTCGTCGGCGATCAGGATCGCGGGATCGGTCGCCATCGCCATCGCGATCATCACCCGCTGGCGCATGCCGCCCGAGAGCTGGTGCGGATACTGCCTGAGGCGGGTGCGCGGCTCGGACAGGCCGACCAGATCGAGCATCTCGGCCGCGCGCCCGTCGGCGTCGGCCTGGCTCATGCCCTTGTGGGCGACCAGGCCCTCGGTCAGCTGGCGGCCGATCGTCAGCACCGGGTTGAGCGAGGTCATCGGCTCCTGGAAGATCATCGTGATCCGATCGCCGCGCAGGCCGGTCAGTGCCCGCTCGTCGAGGGCGAGCAGGTCCTGGCCCGCGAACCAGGCGTGCCCGGCGGTGACCCTGCCCCCGGGCTCCGGCACCAGGCCGAGCAGGGCGAGGCTCGAGACGCTCTTGCCGGAGCCGCTCTCGCCGACGATCGCCAGGGTCTCGCCGCGGCCGAGCCGGTAGGACAGGCCCTCGACCGCGCTCTGGCGCCGGCCGCCGCTGGTGAACACGACCGTGAGATCCTCGACGCTCAGCAGCGGCTCCGCCATGCTCAGCCTCGCTGCTGGCGGGGGTCGAGCACCTCGCGGATGCCGTCGCCCAGAAGGTTGAAGCCCAGCACCGTGACCGCGATCGCCGTGCCCGGAAAGATCATCATCCAGGGCGCGCGCGAGATCAGATCGCGCGAGGAGGCGAGCATGAAGCCCCATTCGGGCTGGGGCGGCTGGGCGCCGAGGCCGAGGAAGCTGAGGCCCGCGGCCGCGAGCACCGCGGTCGAGATGCCGAGCGTGCCGACCACGATCAGGGTCGGCACGACGTTCGGCAACAGGTGCCGGAAGATCAGGCGCAGATGGCCGGCCCCGGCCGAGATCGCGGATTCGAAGTACGGCTTGTGCTTCTCGACCAGCACGACGCTGTGGGTGACCCGGGCATAGAACGGGATCGCGGCGATCCCGACCGCGATCATGGCGTTGGTCAGGCCGATCCCGAGGATGGCCAGGCAGGCGAGCGCGATCACGATCTCGGTGAACGAGAACAGGATGTCGACCGCGCGCATCAGGACCCGCTCGGTCCAGCCGCCGGCATAGCCGCCGACCAGGCCCAGCAGCAGGCCGCTGGTCAGCGAGATGCCGACCGCGATCAGGCCGATCTGCAGGGTGAGCCGGGCCCCGAACACGACCCGGGAAAACAGGTCGCGGCCGAAATCGTCGGTGCCGAACCAATAGCCGGCGGACGGCGGCGCCAGGCGCGGCCCGGCCGCCATGCGCAGCGGATCGAAGGGCGCGATCAGGGGCGCGAACGCGGCCGCGACGACCAGGGTCACCACGACCGCGAGGCCGAGCACGCCGGTCGGGCTCCGGAGCAGCGCCCGCCAGAAGCCGCGGCCGCCGGCGGCGCCGGCATCGGTGTGGTCGGCGGCTGACGAGGCGGTGTCCGGCAGGCTCGCCATCAGCCGTACCGGATCCGCGGATCGAGCCAGGCGTAGAGCAGATCGATCACCACCGAGACCAGGACCACCACGGTCGCGAAGAACAGGATGAAGCCCTGAATCAGCGGATAATCGCGGGCGAACACCGCCTCGATCGCGAGCCGGCCGACGCCGTTCCAGGCGAACACGTTCTCGACCACGATGGCACCGCCCATCATGTAGGCGAACTGCAGGCCCATCATGCTGACGATCGGCACCAGGCCGGCGCGCAGCGCGTGACGGTAGAGGACGACGGTCTTGGGCAGTCCCTTGGCGCGCGCGGTGCGCACGAAGTCCTGATCGAAGATGTCGATCATGGCCGAGCGGGTGAGGCGGGCGAGCACCGCGGCATTGGCGATGCCAAGCGTCAGCGCGGGCAGGGCCAAGCTCCTCAGATCGCCACCTGCGACCGGCAGCCAGCCAAGCTTGAGCGCGAAGAAGAACAGCAGGATCAAGCCGAGCCAGAAATGCGGGATCGAGACCCCGAGCACGGCCAGGACCATGGCGCCGGCGTCGATCGCGGTGCCGCGCCGGTAGGCGGCGAGGAAGCCGAGGCTGAGGCCGATCACGACCGCGATCAGGAGGCTCGTGGTGGCGAGCAGGAGGGTCGGCGGGAAGCGGGTCAGCAGGATCTCGAGCACCGGCTGGTCGCCGACGATCGAGCGCCCGAGATCACCATGGAGGATGCGGCCGACGTACATGGCATATTGGACGTAGATCGGCTGATCGAGGCCGAGATGGGTGCGGACCGCCTCGATCTGCTCCGGGGTCGCCTGGAACTTCGCGTACATGATCCGGACCGGGTCGCCCGGCACGGCGTGGATCAGGAGCGTGACCGCGATGGTCGCGACCCAGATCGTCAGCAGCGCGGCCGCGAGCCTCTGCGCGAGATAGCGGATCATCGCCCGCCGCCGCTCCAGACGCGGATCGTCGTCCGGCGTTCTCGGGTCGCGCTCCCGGACCTTCGGGCCACGGTCCTGCATCCGCGGTTCGGCGGGCCGCTGCTTTGGATCAGCGGGTTGCGGTTGCCGACCAGCGGGGCGCACCTTGGAGCTCGAGGCCGGGCCGGCCAGTCCGGCCTGGTGAGCTGGGGCCGCCTCTCGCCGCGGCCATCGGCACCGCGCTCCGCCCGCGGCCGCCCTGTTAACCTTTCGTCAATCACTCGCCCCTAACCTGTCCGTGCTCGATGGTCCATGCGACCCTGGGACTGCGCGCCGCTAGCAGAAAACTTCCAGTCATGGATTCCCAAGGTCCCATGGACCACCCGAAGAAGACGTTAACGGTGCAAAGGTTAAGCTTCGGTTAAGGTCCCGAGGCCCCCGAACCCTCGCCCGATCGTGCTGGCGGCCGATCGTGCCGGTCGTTCAACCGTGCCGGCGCCCGATCGTGCCGGCGGCGGGCTCGCCGGCGACCGCCGGCCGGGAGCACGACCGCCGCTCCGACGACGCCCTTGGCCCCGGGGCCTGCTGGCGGGGCCGCGTCCGGCCCGGCCGACCGGCCGATGCCCGGGCGAGATCGAGCATCGACCGGCGAGAGAGGTGCCGCCCCCCGCAAGCTCCAGCCACTCGACGCTATTCGACCGTGACGTCGTTGAACTGGGGATGCAGGAAGGCGCCGACCTTGAAGCCCTTGACCTCGGGCCGGACCGCGAACACCCACTCCCAGCCCGGCGTGTAGAGGCCGATGTGGGCCGCGTTCTGCATCAGATATTTGATCACGTCCTGGACGGCCGCGAGGCGCGCCTTGGGCTCGATCGTGGTCCGGGTCTTCTCGAGCATCGCGTCCAGCTCGGGCGTCTGGAAGCCCGAATAGGCGCCCGGCGAATGCCACAGCTGGTAGAGAATGTCCGGGTCGAACCAGGACCAGGTCATCATGTCGAAGGTGCCGGGGCCGCCCGTGGTCTGCTCGTTCTGCGCCTTGACCTTGCCGTTCATGGTGCCGATGTCCATGATCTCGATCGCCGCCTTGACGCCGACCTGGGCCAGCTGGTTCTGGAAGATCTCGGCGAGCTTCTGGCGGTTGCCGCCGGTCCAGACGTACATGGTGGTCTCGAGCGGCTTGTCGGGGCCGTAGCCGAGCTCGGCGAGCAGCGCCTTGGCCTTGTCGGGATCGTAGGGATAGCCGTACTGCTTGCAGAAGTCCTGATCGTTGCCGAACACGCCGCGCGCGATCGGGCACCATTCGCGCTGCGAGAGGCCGCCGTAGATGATGTCGATCGCCATCTGGGCATCGGTGGCGTAGGCGACCGCCTGGCGGGCGCGGATGTCGTTGAACGGCGGCCGGCTGACCGTGAACTCCCAGAACACGTTCTGGCCGGTGTTGTCGGCGACCACGAGCTTGAGCTTGCCCTCGTCCTTGATCGCCTGGATGTCGTCGAACGGCGGCTCGGCGATCTGGACCTCGCCGGTGTGCAGCGCCGCCAGCCGGGTCTGCGCCTCGGGCACGGTCTTGACGATCAGCTTGTCGATGTGCGGCGCGCCCATGTTGTCGACCGGCTTGCCGAAGTTCTTGTAGTCCGGGTTCTTCGCCAGCTCGACCACGTCGCCCTTGACCCACTTGACCAGCTTGAAGGGGCCGGCGCCGATCGCGACGTTGGTGCCGAAGTCTTCGGATTTGTTGGCGTCGCTGTCGCAGACGATGCTCGAGAAGCTGTCGGCGAGGAACGGGATGAAGGCGCCGAAGCGGCTGGCCATGGTGATCTTGATGGTGAGCGGGTCGACCACCTCGGCCGATTGGATCGGGCCCCAGCTGGTCTTGGTCAGGCTCGGGTTGTCGCCGAGCGCGCGGTCGATCGTGAACTTGACGTCGTTGGCGTCGAACGGCGTGCCGTCGTGACAGAGCACGCCGTCCTGCAGGTGGAAGGTGTACTGGAGCCCGTCGTCGCTGATGTCCCAGGACTTGGCGATGTGGGGCTTCGGGTTACCGTCCTTGTCGAAGGCGAGCAGCGTGTCGTAGATCTGGTCCCAGACCTGCATCGAGAGCGTGCTCGTGGCGCGGTGCGGATCGAGCGAATTGATGTCGCCGTAGCGCGCCCAGACGACCTCGCTGGCGCTGGCCGGGCTGGCGGCGAGAGCGATCGCGATCGCTGGTCCTGAGGCCGCGATCAGCCCCAAGGTCCAGACGAGCCCCGAGGTCCTGGCAGGCAAGCGAGAGCTGCGCATGACGGCGTCCTCCTGCTGAGACTTGGCCGGCGCCACCCGAGACGCCGGCAGATGGGGGCAGGCTGCACCAGGGGCGCGGGCCGGGTCAAATGACTTTCGTTTTTGAAACCACGATTTTCATTTTTGAGTGATCGGGGCGGGTCGGCGGCGGCCGCCGGCGCATCTTTGAAATCAGGTCTCGGCGGTGATCAGCTCGCCCCAGTCGGCGTGGATCTCGTCGATCAGGCGCAGCCGCTCGATCGCACTCTCGCCGATCCGGGCCGCCAGCGCCGAGCACAGATAGGTCATCAGGCTGACCGGCGCGGTCAGCGAATTGAACAGGCCGGTGCCGAGCGTCCGACAGCGCAGCGTGACCCCGCCGGCGGCCGCCTCGGGCCGCCCGGCCTGGTCGGTGACGAACACCAGCTGGGCGCCGGCCCGGCCGGCCGAGCGCACGATGTTGCGCAGCCCCCGGGTCCGCCTGCCGACCCCGAAGGCGAGCATCGTGTCGGCCGACGAGATCGAGGCGAACTCCTCGGGCACCGAGAAGCCGCCGATCGGGATCATCCGGATGTCGGGCCGGATCCGGATCAGGAGCGCGCGGGCGAAGTGGGCGAGCGGATAGTTGTCGCCGAAGCCCACGACCCAGAGCTTGTCGGCGCGCGCCAGCCAGCGGATCGCGAGGGTGAGGTCGTCCGAGCGCTGCTGCTCGATCGTGCGCACCAGGTTCTGGACGTCGCCCTGCAGGTACAGGCTGAGATCGACCTGATGGCCGGGCAGCGCCCGCAGGCGCGCCCCGAACTGGACCGGCGGCGGCTCGGTGCCATGCTCGCGGGCGGCCCGCTGAGCGGTCCTGAAGCTCGGATAGCCGAGCCGCTTGAACAGCCGCGCCGCGGTCGCCTTGGACACCTGCGCCCGGCCCGCGAGCTCGGTCGCCGACTGCTCGGCGATCGCGGTCGGATGCTCGAGCAACAGGTCGGCCAGCCGCCGCTCGCCGCGCGGCATGCCGTCATAGTGCTCGAGAATGCGCTGCGGCAGGAAGCGCTCGCGGTCCATGCCTCGTTTCACATGAGCGTGCCTAAGACGCCGTTCGTGAAACGAAACGCTAGCCAATTTCATCGGCCGCCGTCAACGACCTCGCCGCAGAGGCGCCACAACTGCGGCCTGCCGTCGCCAATTGGCGCCACTCATGCGTCACCCATGCATCACCCATGCATCACCCATGCGCCACCGGAGGCGCCACCCGGGCGTCACCTGCGGCCCGCAAAGGCATCGACGATCACCGCGACCGGGCCACCGCCATCCGGACCCTGATGCTCGGCGCCGCCCGAGACGAAGATCTCGCCGTGGCCGACCAGGCTCGCGAGCGCGCCGCCGACCGCCGCCCGGGCGTGGCGGGTGGCGGCGATGTCGCTGTCGTCGAGCATGGTGTGGCGAAAGCCCCGGATGCGGCCGGAGCGCGGCGGCTCGGCCTTGGCGAGCAGCGCCCTGATCTCGGCGCCTCCGCCCGGCTCAGCCACGCCGAGCCGGGCGAGGAGCTGGCGGACCGGGGCGACGTCGATCGGATCGGCCATCAGCGCGTGCTCGATCCGGAGCGGCCCGGTCCACGCCCGGCTCATGCCCAGCACCACGATCTCGTTGGCCAGGAGCTCGACGCCCGCCGAGCAGCTGGCGCGGCTGGAGAAGAGGTCGAGCTGAACCCCGATCGCGGCATCGGTGACGTGGTCGGGCGCAATCTCGTCGAGCGCGAGCGCGACCCCGAGCGCGCCCGCCCCGCGCGAGAGCGCCATGCTTTTCAGCGTATCGCCGGTGACCACCGTCGCCCCGCGCGCGGCGGCCGCCTCGACCCGGCCGGCGGTCAGCAGCGGGCATTTGACCTGGACGTAGTGGACCGCCTCGGGCTCCTCGATCGCCGCATCCGCCATCGCCGCCCGCACGGCATCCCCGACCGCCAGCGCCTGGGCGCGCCGGCCGATCGCCTCGGGCATCAGCTCGGCGGTCCGCGCCACCCCGATCGCCAGCGCGCCCGCCGGGGCCGCCGCCGCGCCGGCCGGCGCGGGCCTCGCCTCCAGGACCAGCCAATGGGGCGCAAGCACACCCTCGGTGCCCCCGGACATCACCATGCAGATCCGCGCCGCGGCGGCGGGTCGCCCGCGCGCCGCGAGGGCCAGGCGCAGCGACTGGGTCGCGAAGCCACGCGTGAAGTCATTGACGCAGCCATTGCCCTCGGTCTTGCCGAGGATCGCCCGAATGCCCGCGGCCGTGATCGCCCCCGCTCGATCGCGGCCACCAGTCCCTCGACGTCATCAGGCCCGGCCGCGCTCAGCCGGTGCACGTAAGCCTGCCGCATCCCGCCCCCCTCCCGTGCTTCGACCCGGCACTATGGAGCAAAGCCAGGGGTCGGCAAGCCGGCCTCCGGGACGCTGCCCGCTCCAGGTGCCCTGATGCACCGCATCGTCGCCCCCCAACCACACCCGCGTGGTCGTGGTCGGGCAACAGCCAAGACTAAAAGGTTCCTGACACCTTTTCCCCTCCCTGACACCTTTTCCTCACTGACACCTTTTCCTCACAGGCGCTGATACTCCGCCGCGAGCTTCAGCACGGTCCCCGGAGCACCGGAATCAACGCTCGTGAAATGATGAATGGTGAGAAGGATTTGCATCGCCCTCACGTTGCTACGCTCCTGAAAGGAGCAGGGGAGCCTTTGCGTCCATCGTCGCTCTCCGCCGTTCCCCGGAGAAGTGAGCTTGTCTCGAGCGCCCAGGGGGCCCTCAACATTTCAATGAGGTCTGGTCGTTCTCGATGCACCGCCACGTAGTTTGGGCCGCGGAAGTCCTCATCAAATGTAGTATAAGATCGAAAATCTACTCCGCGTCGATGTAATTTTCCAAGCATGTAGTGCGGTCCGAGGAGATCGTAATAGTCCTTGAGCAAAAAACCGCTATAGATGTTGAGATGATTATATTCAAACTGTATGACAGCGATCCGGCGATCCTCGAGCATGGAGGCAAAGCCACGAAGCACCTGCGGTTCTGCTCCCTCGACGTCGAGCTTAAGCAAGTCGATTTGATCGATACCCTGCCTAGCGCAGTAGCTAGCGCCGGCCTCGATGCGACCGGTCACTGCGATGAAATGATCGCTTCGGAGGCCGGGGGCGTCCAAGGCCGTCGAGAGTGTGTCGTTTTCGGGCCACAGGCGGATCGTGACCTCGTTCTCGTCGCTGCCGAGGCCGAAGGGGTTGAGTATCGCGCTCGACGGCCAGCGACGAGCACGCAAGTGCTCGAACGTCGCGGGCACGACCTCGAACGCGTGGAAGGCTGCCTCGGGCAGGTGTGCGACCGCCAGGGCCAACCAATCTCCGCGGTTGGCGCCGACATCGAACACTGTGCGCGGCCGTGCGGCTGCCAAACGCCGAATTCAACGCCCGTTCACCGTTGGTCTCAAAAAAAATTTCCGGATTATAGGGTGTCGGACAGTTGTTGTAGGCGTTAACCACATACAGCGCTTCGCGCGCAATCTGGTCGGAATATGGCCTTCGTGCCTGCACGTAGCTGTGCAGCGCTCCAAGCAGTCGCCTTAACGGGCGTTTGATCAGATTCATTTTTCTAGGCCCCCAACCCCTGTGCCGGCGCCAATCGCTCGAAACGGGCCATGCCCATCATTACCTCCTGCCGCCCGGCTTGGAAGGGAACCACGGCACTGTTGGCCAAAGCGATCCACGGCGAGGTGTCCCTGCGTCTACGGACGGATGTCTGCGTCGGAGCAACCCAATCGGTCCGAGCAGAGTTCCATGAATTCCCAGGCGGCGAGGATAAAAGGTGTCAGGCGAGATAAAAGGTGTCAGGAACCATTTCGCCGGTAGCGGCGCTTGGCCGCGCTCTCGACTGCCGCCCTGCGGTTGCCAGGCTCGAGGGTCAGGCACCCAACGCCGCGGTCAACGCGGGTGCGCGCGAAGCCAGGCGACGGCGGCGGCGGCGTTCTGGTCCAGGTGGAAAAACCCGGGTCAACCGTCCGCCCGGCAATCGTATCGCCTTCCTGCCCGGGTCAGGCATCACGGCAGGCAGGCGTCGCCAGCGCGCTTGGCTGGCACGTTGTACGGCGGGAACTCCGGCTCGCGGTCAGTCGAGGACGTCGGTGCCGGGGCGGTGGCCGATCTCGTGGGCGGAGAGGGTCTCGAGGGCGCGGACCAGGGCCGAGTGGTCTAAGGCCTGGGCGCCCATCGCGACGCAGGCGTTGAAGAGGTGCTGGGCGGCCGCGGTGCCGGGCAGGTAGAGGCCGAGCAGGCGGGCTGCGACCAGCGCGAGGCCGAGGTCCTTCTGGTGCAGCTCGACCCGGAAGCCGGGCTCGAAGTTGCGCTCGATCATGCGCTGGCCGTGGTATTCCAGGACTTTCGAGCTGGCGAAGCCGCCCATCAGCGCGTCGCGCACCCGCTTCGGGTCGGCGCCGGCCTTGGAGGCGAACACCAGCGCCTCGCCGACCGCCTGGATGGTCATCGCGACCACGATCTGGTTCGCGACCTTGGCGATCTGACCGTCGCCGTTGCCGCCGACCAGGGTGATGTTCTGGCCGAGCAGGTCGAGCAGCGGCTTGACCCGTGCGAACGCCGCCTCCGGCCCGCCGACCATGATCGAGAGGTTTCCCGACCTCGCGCCGACCTCGCCGCCCGAGACCGGGGCGTCCAGATAGTCGCAGCCCAGATGGTTGATCCGGCGCGCGAACTCCTTGGTCGCGAGCGGCGCGATCGAGCTCATGTCGACCACGGTCTTGCCGGGGGTCAGCCCGTCCGCGACCCCATCCGAGCCGAACAGCGCCTGCTCGACGTGGGGCGTGTCCGGCACCATGGTGATGATCACCTCGGCGGCCAGGGCCACCTCCTTGCCGCTCCGGCAGGCTTTGGCGCCCTTCTCGAGCAGCGCCTGCGGCACCGGCGCCAGGTCGTGCAGCCAAAGCTCGTGGCCGCCCTCGATCAGATGGCCGGCCATCGGCCGTCCCATGGTGCCGACCCCGATGAACCCTACTTTCATTTCTGTCTACTCCTGGTTGCCGAATGCCGCAGCACGCCGCTCACTCGATCGCGGACCAGGCCGGCTCGGGCTCGAGGCTCATCTCGCTCGGCAGATCGATGATCTCCTCGAACTCGGTGATCTTGTCGATCTCCGGGCCCATGGCGATGTTGGTGACCCGCTCGAGGATGACCTCGACGACCACCGGCAGGCGGCGGGAAGCACTCTCCTTGCGCGCCCAGGCGAAGGTCGGCGCCAGGTCCTTGGGCTCGAACACGCGCGCGCCCAGGCAGCCGAACGCCTCCGCCGCCTTGATGTGATCGACGCCGTAGCCGCCCACCTCGGGCGCGTTGACGTTGTCGAAGCCGAGCTGGACCTGAAAATCCATGTCATAGGCGCGCTGCGCCTGGCGGATCAGGCCGAGGTAGGAGTTGTTGAGGAGGATGACCACGACCCCGATGTTGTATTGGGCGCCGACCGCGAGCTCCTCGATCAGGAATTGGAACGAGTAGTCGCCGCAGACCGCCACGACCTCGGTCTCGGGCTCGGCGAGCTTGGCGCCGAGGGCGGCCGGGATGTCCCAGCCCAAGGGGCCGGCCTGGCCGCAGATGATGTAGTGCCTGGGCTTTTGGATGCGCTGGAGCTGGCCCGAGGCGATCTGGCCGAGGCCGATCGCGGTGATGAAGCGGGTGTCCTCGTCGAAGACCGCGTTGATCTCCTGGAACACGCGTTGCGGCTTGATCGGGACGTTGTCGAAGTCGGTGCGCCTGAGCATCGTCCGCTTGCGCTCGGCGACCGTCGCGACCCAGGCGTTGCGCCGGCGGATGCGGCCGGCCCGGTCCCACTCGCGCGCGACCTCGAGAAACGCCAGCAGGGCCTCGCGGGCGTCGGCGACGATCCCGAGGTCGGGGCCGAACACGCGGCCGATCTGGGTCGGCTCGATGTCGACGTGCACGAATTTGCGGCCGCGGGCGTAGACCTCGGTCGAGCCGGTGTGGCGGTTGGCGAAGCGGTTGCCGATGCCGAGCACGAAGTCGCTCTCGAGGAAGGTCGCGTTGCCGTAGCGGTGCTGGGTCTGGAGGCCGACCATGCCGGCGTGCAGCGGGTGGTCGTCGGGGATCGAGCCCCAGCCCATCAGGGTCGGCACGACCGGCGTGTTGGTGAGCTCGGCGAACTCGACCAGGAGCTCGGACGCCTCGGCGTTGATCACGCCGCCGCCCGAGACGATCAGCGGCCGCTCGGCGTCGAGCAGCATGGCCAGCGCCTTCTCGATCGCCTTGCGATGGGGCTTGGGCCTGGTCACCGGGAGCGGCGCGTCGGCCTCGGGGTCGTACTCGATCAGCTCGCGCTGGACGTCGATCGGCAGGTCGATGTGGACCGGGCCGGGGCGGCCCTCGCGCATGATCTGGAAGGCGCGCCGCAACACGAAGGGGACCTGCGCGGCCTCCATCACGCAGACCGACCATTTGGTCACCGGCCGCGCGATCGCGGCGATGTCGATCGCCTGGAAGTCCTCCTTGTGGAGCTTGGCGCGCGGCGCCTGGCCGGTGATGCATAAGATCGGGATGCTGTCGGCCATGGCCGAGTAGAGGCCGGTGATCATGTCGGTGCCGGCCGGGCCGGAGGTGCCGAGGTTGATCCCGATTTTCCCGGACTTAGCCCGCGAGTAGCCCTCGGCGGCATGGGCGCCGCCCTCCTCGTGGCGGACCACGTAGTGCTTGATGCGGCTGCCTTTGAGGGCCTCGTAGAGGGGCAGGATCGCGGCGCCGGGAATGCCGAAGACGGCCTCGACGCCCTCGCTCTCGAGGACGTGGATCGCCGCCTGCACTGCTGTCATCTTGGCCATCTTCGGCTGCTCCTTGTTACCGGTATCGAGGGTCGGGCGGCTGGCGCTGGCCCATCACGTAGGTGGCGCGGACCGCGCGCTCGTCGCCCATGATCATGAGCACGAAGAGGGTCGCGGGGAGGTCGCCTTCGATCCGCTCCATGCGGTGCGCCATGGCCGGCGTCGCGCGCGGGTCGAGGATGACGAGGTCGGCGGCGCTGCCGGGCTCGAGGGTGCCGATCTCGTGCTCGAGGCCGAGGGCGCGGGCGTTGCCGAGGGTCAGCGTGTAGAAGGCGTCGAGCGCCGGCCAGGTCTGGCCCTTGAGCTGGAGCACCTTGTAGCCTTCGGCCGCGGTCCGGAGCATGGAGTAGCTGGTGCCGCCGCCGACGTCGGTCGCAAGACTGATGCGCACGGGGTGCGCGGGGTCGCGGAGCGCTTTGAGATCGAACAGGCCGGAGCCGAGAAAGAGGTTCGAGGTCGGGCAGAAGGCCGCGATCGAGCCGCTCGCCGAGAGCTGCGCGCGCTCGTCGGCGCCGAGATGGATGCAATGGCCGAAGATCGAGCGCGGGCCAAGCAGGCCGAAGCGGTCGTAGACGTCGGTGTAGCTTTTGGCCGCCGGGAACAGACGCTTGACGGTCGCGATCTCGGCCAGGTTTTCCGAGAGATGGGTCTGGACGTAGCAGTCCGGATGCGCCTTCGCGAGCGCGCCCGCCGCCTCGAGCTGGGCGTCGCTCGAGGTCAGCGCGAAACGCGGAGAGATCGCGTAGAGCTGGCGGCCCTTGCCGTGCCAGCGCGTGATCAGGGCTTCGCTCTCGGCATGGCCGCGCTCGGGCGTGTCGAGCAGGCCCGCGGGCGCGCCCCGGTCCATCATCACCTTGCCCGCGATCATGCGGGTGTTGCGGCGCTCGGATTCGGTGAACAAGGCCTCGACCGACTGCGGGTGCACCGAGCCGTAGACGACCGCCGTGGTGGTGCCGTTGCGGGCCAGCTCGTCGAGGAAGAAGCTGGCGATCCGCGCGCTGTGGGCGGGATCGGCGAAGCGCTGCTCCTCGACGAAGGTGTAGGTCTGCAGCCAGTCGAGCAGCTGGGCGCCGAAGCTCGCGATCACCTGGGTCTGGGGCAGATGGATGTGGCTGTCGATCAGGCCCGGCAGGATCAGGTGTTTTTGCCAGTTCTCGACCGGCGTGCCGGGCGGCAGCGTCGGCAGCAGGTCCTGGGCATCGCCGATCGCAGCGATCCGGCCGTCCTCGATCACGAGGAGGCCGTCTTCGAAAAAACGATGGCTGGCGGCCGCGCCGACCTCGGCCGGGTCGGCCTTGAAGCTCAGGAGCTGGCCGCGGAGCGCCCGGCGGGAACCTTGGAGCACCGGCTGGTCCTCACTCGGCCGGCGCGCCGGCGGCGTACCAGGCGGCGAGCAGCGCCCGCTCGGCGGGCTCGATCTCGGTGATGTTGCCGGGCGGCATGGCGTGGGTCAGGACCGCCTGCATGTGGATCGGGCCGGCGTGCTGGCGGATGCGCTCGGGCGTATCCAGCATGACGCCCTTGGGCGGCGCCGCCATGCCCTCCCAGAGTGGCTCTTCGGCGTGGCACATGCTGCAGCGCGACAGCACGACGTTGTCGACCTCGGCGACGTCGACCGTGGCGGGGCGCGGCGGCGCTGTCGTCGCCGGCCTCCGCGGGCGGGGTCGCGGCCGATAGCCAGACGATCAGCAGCATGCCGACCAACGCCACCGCCCAGGCCCACCAGGGATTGGGCCGGCCGGCGTGGCGCTCGTTGTAGAAGTGCCGGATGACCGCGCCGACCACCAGCACCAGCGCCAGGATCAGCCAGTTGAACCGGCTTGCGAACGCCAGCGGGTAATGGTTGCTGATCATCACGAACAGCACCGGTAACGTAAGATAGTTGTTGTGCATCGAGCGCTGCTTGGCGACGTAGCCGAGCTTCGGGTCGGGGGTGCGGCCGGCGAGCAGGTCGGCGACCACGACTTTCTGATTGGGGATGATCACCATGAGCACGTTGGCGGCCATGATCGTGCCGATGACGGCGCCCATCTGCATATAGGCGCCGCGGCCGCTGAACAGCCAGGTGAAGACGTAGGCGAGCGCGACCAGGAACACGAAGCCGACCGCGGCCAGCGCGGTGTCATTGTTGCCGAGCGGCGACTTGCACAGCAGGTCGTAGACGATCCAGCCGCCGATCAGGCCGATCACGCTGATCGCCACCGCGCCCCAGACCGGCAGCGGCAGCACGTGGTCGTCGATCAGATAGAGCTCGGCACCGAAGTAATAGATGATGATCAGCAGCGCCAAACCGGACAGCCAGGTGGTGTAGGCTTCCCACTTGAACCAGGTCAGGTCGTCCGGCATGCGCTCGGGCGCCACCAGATATTTGATCATGTGATAGAAGCCGCCGCCGTGGACCTGCCAGGCCTCGCCGCCGGCGCCCTTGGGCAGGCCGTCCCGCTGCTTGATGCTGGCATCGAGATGGACGAAGTAGAAGGAGCTGCCGATCCAGGCGATGCCCGCGATCACGTGCAGCCAACGCAGGCTGAAGTCGATCCAGGCCCACAAGATCGCAGCCATAGCGTCCCCTCCCGCTACCATCCGCCGTCGGCGCCAACGGTCGAACCGTGCCCTGCGCCGACATTCCTGGTACGCTCGTTCGCGACGGCAGAGAACCACTTCGCGGACGGCAGGACCTTCAAACCAAGCCGAACAATCGCGGCTGCCGAGGGGGGCGTGAGCCATGGCGCTGCTCGAGAACATCCGGGTGTTCGTCCGGGTGGTCGAGCTCGGCAGCCTGTCGGCGGCCGGGCGCCAGCTGCGCCTGTCGCCGGCGGTCGTGAGCCATCGCCTGCAGCAGCTCGAGCGCCATCTGGGCGCGCGCCTCTTGAACCGGACCACGCGCCAGGTCCAGCCGACCGAGCAGGGCCTGGTCTACTATCAGGCCTGTCAGGACGTGATGGACGCGCTCGAGCGGGCCGACAGCGCGATCGCCGATGCCGGCGGCACGCCGAGGGGCAGCCTCCGGGTCACCGCCCCGCTCGGCTTCGGCCGCCGCGTGCTGGCGCCGCTCGTGCCGGCGTTCCAGGCCCAGCATCCCGAGGTCGACATCCGCCTCCGTCTCTCCGACCACCTGATCGACCTTTTGCAGGAGGCGGTCGACTGCGCGATCCGGATGGCGGTGCTCGCCGATTCGAGCCTGATCGTGCGCAAGATCGCCGACTGCCCGCGGGTGCTCTGCGCGGCCCCCGCCTATCTCGAGGCGCATGGGCGCCCGGCGGTGCCCGAGGACCTGCTCGAGCACCGCTGCCTGCTGCTGCGGTTTGCCGGCTCGCAGCAGTTTCGCTGGACGCTCGCCACGCCAGACGGGCCAGTCACCCTGCCGGTCGCCGGCCCGCTCGATGCCGACGACGGCGACGTGCTCACGACCTGGGCGCTGATCGGCCAGGGGATCGCGCTCAAGCCGCTCTGGGAGGTGGCAGGGCATCTGCGCGCCGGCCGGCTGGAGCCGGTCTTGCCGGACTTCCCGCCGGAGCCCGTGACGCTCGCCGTGCTCTACCCGCACCGCCGGCTCCTGCCGGCCAAGATCAAGGCATTCGCCGACTTCATGGTCGAGCACGGCCCCACTGCGCTGGCCGAGTTGGACCAGCCGCAGGCGGGTTGACATTTGTATAGGCATTTGCATATCATATGACTGAATCGTGGACTTCGTTCGACGGTTTCGATTGGGACCACGGCAACTGGACCAAATGCCAGCAGCACGGCGTCACCATCGAAGAGATCGAGACAGCGCTCCGGAGCGGAGCGTTGCTGATCCTCCCGGTCGCGAGGCGTCCGGATAGCGAGCAGCGATCGATGGCCATCGGCATGGTCGGCAGCGGCCGCCACATCTTCGTCGTGTTCACGCTGCGGCAACACGGGAGCCGGACATTGCTGCGACCGATCAGCGCCCGGTACATGCACCAGAGGGAGATCGCCATCTATGACCAAGCGCGTGCCAGACTTCAGAACCGATGAAGAGGCCGCGGCCTTCCTCGAGCAGGATCTGAGTGAATACATCGATCCCGAGCACATGGTGCCGCTCCGCTACGAGATCCGGCCGAAGGGACGGTCGGTCAATCTGCGCCTTTCGGAGGAGCTGCTGGGCGCGGTCAAAGCCCGCGCCAAGGAGGAAGGCATTCCCTATCAGCGCTTCATCCGCCTGGCCCTCGAACAGGCGCTCGCGCGCGGGCCCGAGCATGCCCGCGCGCGCTGACCGGTCCTGCCGCCGCCGTCAGGCCTGCACGCCCTTGACGTACCAGTCCATCTTCTGCAGCTGCTCGTCGGAGGCGTGCTCGCCCTTGGGGATCACGACCTCGCCCGCCTGGTTGCTGACCGGGCCGTCGAACGGATGCTGGGTGCCGGCGATGATCCCGGCCTTGACCGCATCCGCGGCCGCCGCGACGTCGGGCGGCACGTCGGGGCCGTAGGGCGCGATCACGACCATGCCCTCCTTCAGGCCCAGCCAGACGTTGTGGGTCTTCCAGGTGCCGTCCATCGACCGCCTTGACCTCGCCGATGTAATAGGGGCCCCAGTCGTCGACGATCGCGGACAGCTGCGCCTTGGGCGCGAACTTGGCCATGTCCGAGGACTGGCCGAAGGCGTGCACGCCCCGGTCCTGGGCGACCTGGAGGGCGGCCGGGCTGTCGGTGTGCTGGGATATGATGTCGGCGCCCTGGTCGATCAGGGCCTTGGCGGCGTCCGCCTCCTTGCCCGGGTCGTACCAGCTGTTGACCCAGACCACCTTGATCTGGATGTCGGGCCGGTGCTTCTGGGCCGCGAGCGTGAAGGAGTTGATGCCCATGACGACCTCGGGGATCGGGAACGACGCGATGTAGCCGACGATCCCGGACTTGGTCATCATGCCGCCGATCGTGCCGATCACCGCCCGGCCCTCGTAGAAGCGGGCGTTGTAGACCGCGAGGTTGCGCGCGGTCTGATAGCCGGTCGCGTGCTCGAACATGACCTTCGGGAACTGCTTGGCGACCCGCACGCACGAGTTCATGAAGCCGAACGAGGTCGCGAAGATCAGGCGGTTGCCGGAGCTCGCGAGCTGGCGGATCACCCGGTCGGCATCCGGCCCCTCGGCGACCTTCTCGACGAAGCTCGCGACGACCTGGTCGCCATAGTGCTCGGCGACCGCCTTGCGGCCGAGGTCGTGCTGATAGCTGTAGCCGAAATCGCCGACCGGGCCGACGTAGACCCAGGCGCACTTGAGCGGCCCGGCGGCGAGCCCGGGGCGGGCCAGCAGCAGGGCGCTCGAGGCGGCGGTGCCGGCAAGGAAGTGGCGGCGCGAGAGATGGAGTTTCATGGGGTCTTGTCTCCCTGGCTCTGTGATCAGGTGGCGGGTCGGAATGGCTTGCCGAGGCAGGCGGGGGCATCGAGGCGGCCCTTCCAGGGACCGCCCGCGATCGCCGCGAGCACGATGATGGTGGCCAGATAGGGCAGCATCGACATCACCTGCGCGGGCACGCCGAAGGTGCCCGAGCCCTGGGCGTAGAGCTGCAGGATGGTGACGCCGCCGAACAGATAGGCGCCGGCCAAGAGACGCCAGGGCCGCCAGGAGGCGAACACGACCAGGGCGAGCGCGATCCAGCCGCGCCCGGCGGTCATCTGCTCGACCCACATCGGCGTGTAGGAAAGTGACAGAAAAGCGCCGCCGAGCCCGGCCATGGCGCCGCCGAACAGGACGGCCAGATAGCGCACCTTGATCACGTCGTAGCCGATCGAGTGCGCCGAGACATCGGATTCGCCGACCGCGCGCAGGATCATGCCCGCGCGCGTGCGCTTCAGGAACCAGGCGACCGCGATGGTGGCCGCGACCGAGAGGTAGACCAGGACGTCGTGGCCGAACAGCAAGTGGCCGATCACCGGCAGGTCGGTGAGGCCCGGGATGTGGAGCCGCGGCAGCCGGTCGACCGGGATGCCGACGAAGCCCGAGCCGAGCAGCGCCGAGAGGCCGATGCCGAAGATCGTGAGCGCCAGGCCGGTCGCGACCTGGTTGGCGAGCAGCGACAGGGTGAGCACGCCGAAGGCGAGCGCCATCAGGGTGCCGGCGAGGGCGGCGGTGACGATGCCGAGGGTGGCGCTGCCGGTGGTGACGGTGACCGCAAACGCGGTGACCGCGCCCGCCAGCATCATGCCCTCGATGCCGAGGTTGAGGACGCCCGACTTCTCGACCACGAGCTCGCCGAGGGCGGCGTACAGCAAAGGGCGTCGCGGCGCTGATGATGGTGACCAGGACGAGGGCGGCGGCATCCAGGTTCATGCGGGCGCGACCTCCGGGCGCGGGGCGACCGAGCGGATCCGGTAGCGGGTCAAAAAATCGGTCGCGAGCAGGAAGAACAGCAGCAGGCCTTGGAACACGCCGGTCACCGCCTGGGGCAGGCCGACCTCGACCTGGGCGTTCTCGCCGCCGATGTAGGAGAGCGCCATCAGGAGGCCGGAGAGGATGATGCCGAGCGGGTGCAGGCGGCCGAGGAAGGCGACGATGATCGCGGTGAAGCCGTAGCCCGGGGTGAGGACCGGGATCAGCTGGCCGATCGGCCCGGCGACCTCGAACAGCCCGGCGAGGCCGGCGAGGCCGCCGCTGGCGAGCAGGCAGAACCAGATCATGCGGTTGCGATCGAAGCCGGCGTAGGCCGCGGCCGCCGGCGCCTGGCCGACCACCTTGAGCTCGAAGCCGATTACGGTCCGGGTCATCACCACCCAGGCGCCGACCGCGACCAGGAACGCCACGACCACGCCTATGTGCAGCCGCGTGCCTTCGAGGATCACCGGTAGCAGGGCAGCGTCAGTGAGCATCCGGGTCTGCGGGAAGCCGAAGCCTTCCGGGTCCTTCCAGGGGCCGTAGACCAGCATGCTGAGGAACAGCGTCGCGACGTAGGTCAGCATCAGGCTGGTCAGGATCTCGTTGACGTCGAGCCGGGTCTTGAGGAAGGCCGGGATCGCGGCGTAGGCCATGCCGCCCGCGATGCCGGCCAGGCACATCAGCGGCAGGATCCAGGCGCCCTCGTCGCCCCAGAGCCAGAGCCCGATGCCGCCGCCGGCGATCGCGCCCATGGTCAGCTGGCCCTCGGCGCCGATGTTCCAGACGTTGGCGCGAAAGCCCGCGGCCAGGCCGACCCCGATCAGGATCAGCGGCGAGGCCTTGAGCGCGAGCTCGGACAGCCCGTAGAAGCTGCTCACCGGCGAGATGAAGAAGTGGTAGAGCGAGAGCAGCGGGTCGTAGCCCATGAACAGGAAGATGAAGAAGCCGGCGACCACGGTCAGCGCGACCGCGAGCAGCGGCGTGACGTAGAGCAGCTGGCGGCTGACCTCGGGCCGCGCCTCGATCTTAAGCGACATCGGCCACTCCTCCGGTCTGGTGTCCGGCCTCATGGGGCGGCAGGTGCTCGTCCATGCCGTGCAGGCCGCCCATCAGGAGGCCGATCTGGTCGAGCGAGGCGTTGGCGGTCGCGAGCGTGCCGGACAAGACGCCGACGTTGATCACGGCCAGGCGGTCGGTCAGCGTCAGCAGCTCGTCCAGGTCCTGCGAGATCACCAGGACCGCCGCCCCGGCCTCGGCGAGGTTGAACAGCGCCTGATGGATCTGGGCGGCGGCGCCGGCGTCGACCCCCCAGGTCGGCTGCGAGACGACCAGGACGCCCGGATCCTGCAGGACCTCGCGGCCGACGATGAATTTTTGCAGATTGCCGCCGGACAGCGAGCGGGCGGCGGCCGCGGCGCTCGGCGTCTTGACGTTGAACTCCTGGATGATCCTGGCGGCGAAGCTGCCGGCCGCCCGGCTCTGGATGAAGCCGCCGGCGGAAAGTTTCATCCGATGGCGGCCGCTGAGCACGGCGTTCTCGGTGAGCGACATGTCGGGCACGGCGCCGTGGCCGTTGCGCTCCTCGGGCACGCAGCACAGGCCCAGCCGCCGCCGGCCGCCGGCACCGACCCGGCCGACCGGGTGGTCGTCGATCCGAACCATCTCGGGGCTCGCCAGCAGGCGCTCGCCCGAGATCGCCTGGAACAGCTCGTTCTGGCCGTTGCCGGCGACGCCCGCGATGCCGAAGATCTCGCCGTGACGGACCTCGAAGGAGATGTCCTTGAGCGTGGTCCCGAACGGCCCGTCGGCCGGCAGATCGAGGTTGCGAATGATCAGCCGCGGCACGCCGCCGCCGTTGCCGGCGCGGCGCGACAGCGTCCGGACCTCGGCGCCGATCATCAGCTGCGCCATGCTCTTGGCGGTCTCGGCCTTGGGGTTGCAGGTCGCGACCATCTTGCCGGCGCGCAGGATCGTGGCGTGGTCGCAGAGCGCTTTGATCTCGTCCAGCTTGTGGCTGATGTAGAGGATCGAGACCCCTTCTGCGGACAGCTGGCGGAGCGTCTCGAACAGCCGCTCGACCTCCTGCGGGGTCAGGACCGAGGTCGGCTCGTCCATGATCAGGAGCTTCGGGCTCTGCAACAGGCAGCGGACGATCTCGATCCGCTGGCGCTCGCCGACCGAGAGCGTGTGGACCTCGCGCGCCGGATCGAGCGGCAGGCCGTAGGCGTGCGAGACCTCCTCGATCTTCTTGGCAAGCGCCCGCATGTCGGTGACGCCATCGACCCCGAGGGCGATGTTCTCGAGCACGGTCATGGCCTCGAACAGCGAGAAGTGCTGGAACACCATGCCGACGCCCAGCGCGCGCGCCGCATGCGGATCGGCGACCCGGACCGGCTGGCCCTGCCACAGCATGCTGCCCTCGTCGGCGTGCAGGACGCCGTAGATGATCTTGACGATCGTCGACTTGCCGGCGCCGTTCTCGCCGAGCAGCGCGTGGATCTCGCCGGGGGCGACCTTGAAGCTCACCCGGTCGTTGGCGAGCACGCCCGGGAAGCGCTTGGTGATCTCGCGCAGCTCCAGGCGCGGCGGCGATGCGGATTGCGCGGTCATGCTGCCTCTCCGGTTTCTGGATCGGGCTGCGCGAGCGCCAGCAGGAGCTCGGCGGCGGCCAGCGTCGCGATCACCTCCGGCCGCTTGTCGCGCAGCTGGCCGCCGATCGGGCAGACCAGGCGCGCGATCTGCGCCTCCGTGAGGCCGAGCTCGCGCCAGCCGCGCTCGAAGCGGGTGCGCTTGGTGCGCGAGCCGATCAGCCCGAGATAGGCGAAGTCGCCGCGCTTGAGGATCGCCTCGCAGACCTCGAAGTCGAGCCCGTGGCTGTGGGTCATGACGACGTAGGCGCTGCCGGCGGGCGCCGCCCGGATCTCGGCGAGCGGCTTTTCGGTCACCAGGACTTCGGCGCCGTCGGGCGGCGGGCTCGGGAACTCGTCCGCCCGGCCGTCGATCCAGCGCAGGCGAAGGGGCAGGGGGCCGAGCGCGCGGGCGAGCGCCTTGCCGACGTGGCCGGCGCCGAACAGCAAGACGAGCGGCCAGCCCGCCCGCTGGACGGCGGCGGCCGCCTCGAGCTCGGCGAGCTCGGCGGCGCCGGCGCGCGCCAGGCTGAGGGTGACGTGGCCGCCGCAGCACTGGCCGACCACCGGCCCGAGCGGCACCTCGAGGGTCGCTGCAGTCTCGTCGCTGGTGAGCAGCTCGCGGGCGCGGAGAATCGCGTCCCACTCGAGCCGGCCGCCGCCGATCGTGCCGTGCACCGCCGTGGCCGTGACCAGCATGCTGACCCCCGCCTCGCGCGGGGTCGAGCCCTTGGCGAGCGCCACCCGCACCAGCACGACGGGCTCCTGCTGATCGAGCAGCCGGCGGAGGATCGTGACCAGCGCGGTCATCCGCCCGCCCCTGCGGCCCGCTCGCGCAGGCGCTCGATCGTGGTCAGGACCGCCTCGGGCGTCGCCGGCGGGTCGAGTCGCGGGCAGAGCTCATAGTTCCGGGTGCTGGCGATCGCGTCCGAGAGCGCGTGCAGGACCGAGATCGCGAGCATCAAGGGCGGCTCGCCGACCGCCTTGGACTTGAAGATCGTGTCCTCCCGGTTTTCGGTATTCTCGAGCAGGCGGACGTTGAAGATTTTGGGACGGTCGGAGCAGGCCGGAATCTTGTAGGTGCTGGGGGCGTGGGTGCGAAGCCGGCCCTCGTCGTCCCACCAGAGCTCCTCGGTGGTCAGCCAGCCCATGCCCTGGACGAAGCCGCCCTCGATCTGGCCGATGTCGAGCGCCGGGTTCAAGGAGCGCCCGACCTCGTGCAGGATGTCGACTCTTCTCGACCTTGTATTCGCCGGTCAGCGTGTCGATCGCGACCTCGCTCACCGCCGCTCCGTAAGCAAAGTAATAAAACGGCCGGCCGCGGCCGCTCGCGCGGTCCCAGTGGATTTTCGGGGTCTTGTAGAAGCCGGTCGAGGACAAGGAGACGCGGCCGAGATAGGCCTGCCAGATCAGCTCGCGGAACAGGATCTCCTGGTTGCCGACCCGGACCCGGCCGGGCAGGAATTCTATCTGTTCCTGAGGTACGCCCCAGTGCTCGGCGGCGAACCCGACCAGGCGGCCCTTGATCGTGCGCGCGGCCGCCTGCGCCGCCTTGCCGTTCAGGTCCGAGCCCGAGGACGCGGCGGTCGCCGAGGTGTTCGGCACCTTGGCCGTGGTCGTCGCGGTGATCCGCACCTGGTCGACGTCGACCTGGAACTCCTCGGCCACCACCTGGGCCACCTTGGTGTAGAGGCCCTGGCCCATCTCGGTGCCGCCGTGGTTCAGATGGATGGAGCCGTCGGTATAGACGTGGACCAGGGCTCCGGCCTGATTGTATTGCGTTGCGGTGAACGAGATGCCGAACTTGACCGGGGTCAGCGCGAGGCCCCGCTTGATCACCCGGCTCCTCGCGTTCTGCTCGCGGATCGCCTGGCGCCGGCCCCAATAGTCGGCGGTCTGCTCGAGCTCGTCGACGATCCCGGCGATGACGTTGTCCTCGACGGTCTGGTGGTAGGGTGTGACGTTGCGCGGCGCATCGCCATAGAAGTTGGCCTTGCGCACCTCGAGCGGGTCTTTTCCGAGTGCGTAGGCGATCTCCTCGATCAGGCGTTCGCCCGCGACCATGCCCTGGGGGCCGCCGAAGCCGCGGAACGCGGTGTTCGAGACCGTGTTGGTCTTCAGCGGCCGCGAGCGCAGATGCACGTCCTCGAAGTAATAGCAATTATCGGCGTGGAACAGCGCCCGGTCGGTCACCGGCCCGGACAGGTCTGCGGAAAAACCGCAGCGGGCGGCGTAGGTGATGTCGACGCCCTGGATCCGGCCGTCGTCGTCGAAGCCGACGGCATAATCGGCGATGAAGTCGTGGCGCTTGCCGGTGATCACCATGTCGTCGTCGCGATCGGGCCGGATTTTTGCTGCGCGGCCGGTTTTCTTGGCAACCAGGGCGGCGATGCAGGCGAACAGGTTGCCTTGCGTCTCCTTGCCGCCGAAGGCGCCGCCCATGCGTCGGCATTCGGCCGTGACGGCACTGTTGGGCACGCCCAGCACGAGGGCTACCATGTGCTGGATCTCGCTCGGGTGCTGGGTCGAGGTGAGGACCGTGACCTCGTCGTCCTCGCCCGGGATCGCCATCGCGATCTGGCCCTCGAGGTAGAAGTGGTCCTGGCCGCCGATCGCCATTTTTCCCGTGATCCGGTGCGGTGCCTTGGCGAGCGCCGCCGCGGCGTCGCCGCGCTGCAAGGTCAGGGGATCGGTCACGAGCTTGCCGTCCGGCCCGGCCGCCTCGACGTCGAGCAGCGCCGGCAGGTCCTCGTACTCGACGACCGCGAACCTGGCAGCGCGCCGGGCCTGGTCGCGGGTCTCGGCGGCGACCGCGAACAGCGGCTGGCCGGCGTATTCGACCACCGTGGCAGCCAGCAGCGGCTCGTCGTGGCGATGGGTCGGGCTGACGTCGTTGACGCCCGGCACGTCGGCCGCGGTCAGGACCAGCACGACGCCTGGCGCCTGGCGCACGGGCTCGAGATTGATGTGCCTGATGCGGGCGTGCGCGCGCGCGCTGATGCCGAGGTAGACGTGCAGCAGGCCCGCAGGCGGGGTCACGTCGTCGATGTAGACAGCGCTGCCGCCGACGTGCTTCCAGGCGCTGTCGTGCCGGCGCGGCTGGCGGACGCCGCCCGCAATCTGCTCAGACATGGGCGAGGCTCCGGTCGCCGACCAGCCGGGTTTCGGCGCTGTCATCGGTGGTCTCGATGAACAGGCGGCGAAGCAGATTGGCCGCGACTTTGGCGCGGTAGGCAGCGCTCGCGCGCCAGTCGGTGAGCGGCGTGAAGTCGTCCGCCAGCGCCGCCATGGCCGCGTCCAGCGAAGCCTCGTTCCAGGGCTGGCCGGTCAGCGCCTGTTCCGTCCGCGTCGCGCGCCTGCGGGGTTCCGGCCATGCCGCCGTAAGCGATCCGCGCGGCCGTGACCTTGCCATCCTCGATGGTGAGCGCGAAGGTGGCGAGCACCGCCGAGATGTCCTGATCGAAGCGTTTCGAGATCTTGTAGGCGCGAAAGCGGAGGCCGGGGGCGGGCTTCGGCAGAAGGATCGTCTCGACGAACTCGGACGGCCTGCGGTCCTGCTTGCCGTAGTCGATGAAGAAGTCCTCGAGCGGCATTTCCCGGCGCTCCTGCCCCTTCCGGAGCACGAGGCGGGCGCCGAGCGCGATCAGCATCGGCGGGCTGTCGCCGATCGGCGAGCCGTTGGCGATGTTGCCGCCCAGGGTACCGACGTTCCGCACCTGCTCGCCGCCGAGACGGCGAAAAACCTCGCCGATGTCGGGATAGAATTTCGCCAGGACCGGCATCGCGTCGGCATAGGTGACGCCGGCGCCGATCGCGAGCGTATTGCCGCGGTCGTCGATCGTCTGCAGATCGCGCACGCGGCCGATGTCGATCACCCGCTCGAGCACGCGCAGCTCCTTGGTGACCCACAAGCCGACGTCGGTGGCACCGGCGACGATCCGGGCGTCCGGGTGCTCGAGCAGCAGATCGGCCAGCGCGTCGGCCGTCGCCGGCGCATGGAACTGGCGGCCGTGGTCGCCGACCGTGACCGTCGCGTCGTCCTGCAGCGCCTGCAGGCGGGCCACCGTATCCGGGCGCTCGGCGGCCAGCCGGTCGGGCGCGCCCCGGCTCAGCTGGAGCATGCGGTCGGCGGCGGCGACGATCGGCGCGTAACCGGTGCAGCGGCAGAGGTTGCCGGCGAGCGCGTCGTCGACCCGCTCCGGGCTCAGCGAGGTGGTGCTGTGGCCGGGCTTGGGGTCGTTCTCGTAGAGCGTGAACAGGGACATCACGAAGCCCGGCGTGCAGAAGCCGCACTGGGCGCCGTGGCATTCGACCATCGCCTGCTGCACCGGGTGCGGCGTGCCGTCCGGGCCGGTCAGGTCCTCGACCGTGAGCAGCTGGCAGCCATCGAGCTGGCCGACGAAGCGGATGCAGGCATTGACCGCCTGGTAGCGGATGCGCCCGTCCCGCAGACGGCCGATCGCGACCGTGCAGGCGCCGCAGTCGCCCTCGTTGCAGCCCTCCTTGGTGCCGGTCCGCCGCTCGACCAGACGCAGCCAGTCGAGCACGGTCATGGTCGGGTCGACCCGATCGAGCTCCCGCAGTTCCTGGCCGAGAAGAAATCGGACCTGCTCGCGCATGGACTTAACCTTCCCGTCAGCTGCCACGATAGGTCGAATAGCCGAACGGCGAAATGAGAAGTGGCACATGATAATGCCGGGCGGCGTCCGCGACCCCGAAGCGGACCGGCACGCGATCGAGGAAGGCGGGCTCGGCGAGTGCGACCGCGCGGGCGCGGAAATAGTCGCCGACGTGGAACAGCAGCTCATACACGCCCGGGCCTGAGCTCCGGGCCCTGGAGGAGCGGTGCCGGCGAGCGGCCGTCGGCGTCGGTCGAGAGCCGCACGAGCGGCTGCCTGCGCTCGCCCTCGAGGCGGAACAGCTCGACCGCGATCCCGGCCCCCGGCTCGCCGCTCATGGTGTCGAGCACATGAGTGGTGAGCCGGCCCGAAGCGCCTCCTGCGGCGATGGTCATGGCATCCAGGCCCCCCGGCGAGGCGTTGGCGGGCGGTGTCTGCGCCCACCTCGCATGTCCTTCCCGCCCATCTCTAAGCCCCGGCGCGGAGCGCGCAAATAGCCGCGATGCGGAAGCATTTTCAAAAAAATCCGAACGGCGCCCGCGGCCAAGGTCGGCTAAGCTCTGCGCCCGATCGCCCGCCGGTGGGCGTGATCAGCAAGATTCGAGCCAGTGAGCGAGACGTCCATGCCCCAGGCTTTGCGACCCAGCGCCATGGATCGGAGCACCTTCGTTGCGACCTTCGGGGGCGTGTTCGAGCATTCGCCCTGGATCGCCGAGGCGGCGTTCGAGCGCGGCCTGCCCGCGGACGCCGACCACGCGGACGGGCTGCACCGGGCGCTCTGCGCGGTCCTGGGCGAAGCCTCCGCCGAGGCTCGACGCGCCTTGATCGAGGCCCATCCCGATCTCGCCGGGCGCCTGGCGCGCGCCGGCCGGCTGACCGCGGAGTCCGGCAGGGAGCAGGCGGGCGCCGGCCTCGACCGGCTGACCGATCCGGAGCGGGCCCGCTTCACGCGCGCTCAACGACGCCTACCAGGCGCGCTTCGGTTTTCCGTTCGTGATGGCGGTCAAGGGCCGGAGCAAGGCCGAGGTTCTGGCGGCGTTCGAGCGCCGGCTCGAGAACGATGCCACCACCGAGCAGGCGATCGCGCTCGCCGAGATCGAGCGGATCGCGTTGCTTCGCCTGCAGGAGCTGCTGCCATGACCGCGCTCGCTCACGGTCCCGCGCTGATGGCCCGCCTCGACCGGCTCGCGGCCTTCAGCGACGATCCGGACCGGCTCACCCGGCTCTATCTGTCACCGGCGCACCGGCTGGCGATGGACCAGGTCGCGGCTTGGATGCGGGCGGCCGGCATGGCGGCGCGGATCGACGCGGTCGGCAATGTCGTCGGCCGCTACGAGGCGAGCCGGGCGGGGGCGCCCGCGGTGCTGATCGGCTCGCACATCGACACCGTGATCGACGCCGGCAAATACGACGGCAGCCTCGGCGTGCTCGCCGGCATCGCCGCGGTCGAGGCCCTGCATCGCGACGGCCTGCGCCTGCCGGTGGCGATCGAGGTGATCGCGTTCGGCGACGAGGAGGGCGTGCGCTTTCCGACCGCGCTGACCGGCTCGCGCGCGGTTGCCGGGACCCTCGACCCGAACCTGCTCGATGCCCGCGACCGGGACGGCCTCGCCGTGCGCGAGGCGCTGACCGCCGCCGGCTGCGATGGGCGCGACTTTGCGAGCTGCGCCCGCCGGCCGGGGGACGTGCTCGGCTATCTGGAGGTGCACATCGAGCAGGGACCCGTGCTCGAGGCCGAAGCCCTGCCGGTCGGCGTGGTCACCGCGATCAATGGCGCGACGCGGGCAAGGGTCCAGGTCCAGGGCGAGGCCGGCCATGCCGGCACCGTGCCGATGGCGTTGCGCCGCGATGCGCTGGCCGCGGCCGCCGAGATGGTGCTGGCGGTCGAGCGTGAGGGGCGGGCGACCGAGGACCTGGTCGCGACCGTCGGCCAGATCGAGGCCCTGCCGGGCTCGGCCAACGTCGTGCCCGGTGCGGCCCGCTTCACGATCGACGTCCGGGCGCCCGCGGATGCCACCCGGCTGGCGGCGCTCGCGGTGCTCGAGGCGAGCTTCGCCGCGATCGCCGAACGGCGGCGGGTCGAGGTCACGATCGAGCCCTTTTACGACGCGCCCGCGGTGACGTGCGATCCGGGGCTCATTCAGGTGCTCAGCGCGGCGGTCGAGCGCGCCGGCGTCACGCCGCGGTTGTTGCCGAGCGGCGCCGGGCACGATGCGATCGCGATCGCGGCGCTGTGCCCGGTCGCGATGCTGTTCGTGCGCTGCCGGGGCGGCATCAGCCACAACCCGGCGGAGGCGATCAGCGTCGAGGATGCCGACCTCGCGGTGCGCGTGCTGCTCGACCTCCTGCGCCACCTCGAGGCGCCGCAATGACCGAAGCTCGTCCGCCGCCCCGCTCTGGCTCGCCAATCCGCTGGCGATCCTTGCCGACGGCGACGCGGCGGGCGGGCTGGTGGTCGAGGGCGGCCGGATCGTCGAGCTGGTGCCGGCGGGCGGCCAGCCCCGGACGCCGGCCACGGCGCGCTTCGACGCCTCGGCCCACGTCGTCCTGCCGGGCCTGATCAACAGCCACCATCACTTCTATCAGACGCTGACCCGTGCCTGCCCGGGGGCGATCGACAAGCCGCTGTTTCCCTGGCTGGAGGCGCTCTACCCGATCTGGGCGCGGCTCAGGCCCGAGCACCTGCGCCTCGCGGTGCGCACAGCGCTCGCCGAGCTGCTGCTGTCCGGCACGACCACCACGAGCGATCACCACTACGTCTTCCCGCCCGGCCTCGAGGACGCGATCGACCTCGAGGTCGAGGAGGCGCGCCGCCTCGGTCTCCGGGTCGTCCTGACCCGCGGCTCGATGAGCCTCTCGCGCGACGACGGCGGCCTGCCGCCGCGCGCGGTGGTGCAGTCCGAGGACACGATCCTCGCTGACTGCGAGCGCCTGATCGGCCGCTATCACGAGCCGGGTGCCGGCGCCATGGTCCAGATCGCGCTCGCCCCCTGCTCGCCGTTCTCGGTCACCGAGCGCCTGATGCGCGAGACCGCAGGGCTCGCCGCCCGCCACCGGGTCCGCCTGCACACCCACCTCGCCGAGACCGAGGACGAGGACGCCTGGTGCCGCGCGCGTTTCGGCTGCCGCCCGCTCGATTATCTGGAACGGCTCGGCTGGCTCGACAGCTGTGTCTGGCTGGCGCACGGCATCTGGTTCGATCAGCCCGAGATCGAGCGTCTGGGCCGCGCGCGGGTCGCCGTGAGCCATTGCCCGACCTCGAACATGATCCTCGCCTCGGGCTGCTGCCAGGTGCCCGCGCTCGAGCGGGCCGGCGCCCCGGTCGGGCTCGGGGTCGACGGCTCGGCCAGCAACGATGCCTCGAACCTGATCGAGGAGGTGCGCCACGCTTTCCTCCTCCAGCGCCTGCGCCACGGCGCGGACCAGATCTCGCACCGGGACGCGTTGCGTTGGGCGACCGAAGGTTCGGCCGCCTGCCTCGGCCGGCCCGACCTCGGCCGGATCGCGCCCGGGCTCCAGGCCGACCTCGCGCTGTTCCGCCTCGACGAGCTCCGCTTCTCCGGCGCCGGCGACCCGCTCGCGGCGCTGATCCTGTGCGGCGCCAGCCGCGCCGACCGGGTCATGGTCCAGGGCCGCTGGCTGGTCGAGGACGGCCAGATCCCGGGGCTCGACATCGCGGGCCTGCGCGCCGCCCACGGCGCCGCCGCCCACGCCCTGCAAGCCGGCTGACACCTCCAGGGATGACCGCCATGGCCGATGCCGCCGCCGCCATCACGCGCTTCCTCGAAAGCCAGCGGGATGCGCAGCAGCGCTTCCTCGCCGAGCTGGTGCGGGTGCCCTCCGACAACCCGCCCGGCGACTGCGCGCGCCATGCCGAGCGGGCGGCCGAGCTGCTCGAAGGCTTAGGCCTCACGGTCGAGCGGCATCCGGTGCCGGACGCGCTGGTCCGCGAGCATGGCATGGTCAGCGCCGTCAACCTCGTGGTCCGCCGCCGCTTCGGCGCGGGCCCGGTGATCGCGCTCAACGCCCATGGCGACGTCGTGCCGCCGGGCGCGGGCTGGAGCCGCGATCCCTACGGCGCCGAGGTCGTGGATGGCTGGATGTACGGGCGCGGGGTCGCGGTCTCGAAGTCCGACTTTGCGACTTATGCCTTCGCGCTGCTGGCGCTCGAGGCGGCTGGCGCCAGGCTCGGCGGCACGGTCGAGCTGCACCTCACCTACGACGAGGAGGCGGGCGGCGAGATCGGCCCCAAGTGGCTCTTGGATCAGGGCATCAGCAAGCCCGACTATGCGCTCGGCGCGGGCTTTGCCTATGCCGTGGTCAACGCCCACAACGGCTGTCTGCACCTCGAGGCCCTGGTCCGCGGCCGCTCGGCGCACGCCGCCAAGCCGTTCACCGGCATCGATGCGCTGGAAGCGGCGAACCATGTGCTGAGCGCCCTCTATGCCTGGCGCCAAGGTCTCGCCGCGAGGGTCTCGGGGATCCCGGGCATCGGCTCGCCGCAGCTCACGGTCGGGCTGATCCGGGGCGGCATCAACACCAATGTCGTGCCCGACCGGATCACCTTTCGCCTCGACCGGCGGATGATCCCGGAGGAGGCTCCGGCCGAGGTCGAGGCCGAGCTGCGGGGGGTGATCGAAGGCGCGGCGCGAGCATTTCCGCGAGCCAGGGTCGAGGTCCGGCGCATCCTGCTGGCCGAGCCGCTGAAGCCGCTGGCCGGCAGCGAGCGCCTGAGCGAGGTCGTCTGCCGCCACGCCAGCCGGATCATGGGCGAGCCGGTCGCGGCGAGCGGCGTGCCGCTTTATACCGATGCCCGGCACTATGCGGCGGCCGGCGTGCCGATCGTGCTCTACGGCGCCGGCCCGCACACGATCGAGGAGGCGAACGCTCATCGCGCCGACGAGCGCCTGCCGCTCGCCGACCTGTTCAAGGCGACCGAGGTGGTCGCGCAGAGCCTGCGCTCGCTGCTCGGCGGCGACTGACACGCCGCTGTCCGGCGCTCGCCCCGCCGGCGCTACGGGCCAGCGCCACCTGCGCGCCGCTGGCCGCCCGCGACCCGACCCCTGGCCCTTCGCGCGCGATCCGGCACGACCACGTTCAACGCGCAGCTCCGCCTGCCGTCCGTGCCGTTCGGTTAACCATTTAGCAACGATTTGCCGACATTGTCCCGCTCGGATGGTCCAGGCGACCGTGGGAATCCGTGCTCGGGGTAAGGTGGGTGCGCGGACTCCCAGGGTCGCCTGGACCATCCGAAGGAAGAGTGACCGGCCAAGAGGTCGAGTTCTGGTCAAGAACGGGCCGCTGATGCGTCCGAAGTGGTGATTTCAAGGCGAGCCCTGGTGGCCGTCGAGATCGCGTCGGCGGGCTCGCAGCCGGCAGGTTCTGCCGCCGATCGCGGCCGCGTTCATGCGCTCGGAGGATCCGCGCGGCTCGTCAAGGATGCGCGCGACTTGGCGGGCGGCGGCTTTTCTGGCAGACAGGGGCGGCTTTCGAGCCGGGCCCCGCCCGTCGGGCCCGGCTGAGGATCGCCTGGAGCAGGCATGAGCGGCGCTGAGGCCGTCGTCCCGGACGGCAAGCTGGACGGCCCTTCGGACTTCATCCGCGAGATCGTGCGCGCGGACCTCGCGGCCGGCCGCGCCCAGACCATCGTCACGCGCTTCCCGCCGGAGCCCAACGGTTATCTCCACATCGGCCATGCCAAATCGATCTGCCTCAACTTCGGCGTCGCGCAGGCATTCGGCGGCCGTTGCAACCTCCGCTTCGACGACACCAACCCGGTCAAGGAGGAGCACGAGTTCATCGAGGCGATCGAGCGCGACGTGCGCTGGCTCGGCTTCGACTGGGGCGAGCGGGCCTGTTTCGCCTCGGACTACTTCGGTCAGCTGTACGACTGGGCGGAGCATCTGATCCGGGCAGGGCGATGCCTATGTCGACGATCTGTCCGCCGAGGACATCCGGGCCTATCGCGGCACGCTGACCGAGCCCGGCCGCAACAGCCCCTATCGCGACCGGCCGGTCGCCGAGAGCCTCGATCTGTTCCGGAAAATGCGCGCCGGCGAGTTCCCGGAGGGCGCCCGGGTGCTGCGCGCCAAGATCGACATGAGCGCCGGCAACATCAATCTGCGCGACCCGGTGATCTACCGCATCCGCTATGCCCGGCACCCGCGCACCGGCGACGACTGGTGCGTCTACCCGACCTACGACTTCGCCCACGGCCAGTCGGATGCGATCGAGCATGTCAGCCATTCGCTCTGCACGCTCGAGTTCGAGGACCACCGGCCGCTCTACGACTGGCTGATCGAGCATCTGCCGGTGCCCTCGCGGCCGCGCCAGTACGAGTTCGCGCGCCTCAACCTGTCGCACACCGTGCTCTCCAAGCGGCGGCTCGTGCAGCTGGTGCGCGAGGGCCACGTCGACGGCTGGGACGACCCGCGCATGCCGACGCTCGCCGGCCTGCGCCGGCGCGGCATCCCGCCGGCCGCGATCCGCGACTTCATCGCCCGGGTCGGGGTCGCCCGGAGCGACAATCTGGTCGAGGTCGCCCTGCTCGAGCATTGCGTGCGCGAGCTGCTCAACCGGACCGCCCCACGCCGGATGGCGGTGCTCCACCCGCTCAGGGTCGTGATCACCAATTACCCCGAGGGCCGGACCGAAGCCTTCGAGGCGATCAACAACCCCGAGGACCCGGGCGCCGGCACCCGGCCGGTGCGTTTCGCGCGCGAAGTCCTGATCGAGCGCGACGACTTCATGGCGGACCCGCCCAAGAAGTTTTTCCGCCTGGCGCCCGGCCGCGAGGTCCGCCTGCGCTATGCCTATCTGATCACCTGCGAGGAGGTGATCCGGGATGCGACCGGCGAGGTTGTCGAGCTGCGCTGCAGCTACGATCCGGCGACCCGGGGCGGCGACGCCCCGGACGGCCGCAAGGTCAAGGCGACCCTGCACTGGGTCGCGGCCGCCCACGCGCTGCCGGCCGAGATCCGGCTTTATGAGCATCTGTTCGCGCGGCCGGGCCCGGGTGCCGACGGCGATTTTCTCCAGGACCTCAACCCGCGCTCGCTCGAGGTGCTGAGCGGCTGCCGGGTCGAGCCGGCGCTCGCCCAAGCGGTGCCCGGCGAGGCGCTGCAGTTCGAGCGCCAGGGTTATTTCTGCCTCGACCCCGAGGCCGGCGCCGACCGGCTGGTCTTCAACCGCACGGTCGGCCTGCGCGACAGCTGGGCGCGCATCCAACAGAAGGGCACCGCATCCTGAGCCCTGCGGCGGCGCCCGCGCGCCTGCCGGCGATTCTGGTCCTGGGCGGGCTGGTGGCGCTCGGGCCGCTCTCGGTCGACATGTATCTCCCGGCCCTGCCCACGATCGCGCGCGAGCTCGCGGCCCCTTACGCCCAGGTCCAGCAGTCGCTCAGCGCCTTCGTCCTCGGCCTCGCCGCCGGCCAGCTGCTGTCCGGGCCGCTCTCGGACCGGGTCGGCCGGCGGCCGGTTCTGGCGGCGGGCCTGATCCTCTACGCGCTCGCGAGCGCCGCGCTGGCGCTGGCCTCGGACGTGCCCCAGCTGATCGGGCTGCGCTTGCTGCAGGCGCTGGGCGGCGCCGCCGGGGTGGTGCTGGCGCGCGCGATCGTGCGCGATCTCTATCAAGGCGTCGAGGCGGCCCGGGCGCTCGCCTTCGTCATGCTGGTGACCGGCATCGCGCCCCTGATCGCGCCCCTGATCGGCGGCTGGCTGCTCCTGGTCGCCGGCTGGCGGGCGGTGTTCTGGCTGCTGGCGGCATTCGGCGTCCTGATCCTGCTGGCGGCGCGTCTGGTCCTGCCGGAGACGAGGCGCCCGGGCACCGCCGCACCCGGGCTCGCCCGCACCTTCCTGGTGCCGCTCGGCGACCCTGCGACCCTCGGCTTCATCCTGAGCGGCGGCTTCGCGTTCGCCGGCATGTTCGCCTACATCGCCGCCACGCCCTTCGTCTACATCGAGCTGTTCGGGGTCTCGCCGCAGCGCTACGGCCTCTTGTTCGGCCTCAACGTGGTCGGGATCATGGCCGGCTCGTTCGCGAGCGCGCGCCTGGTCGCGCGCCTCGGCGTCCGCCGCCTGCTCGGCCTCGGCACGATCGTGATCGCGCTCGCCGGCCTCGCGCTCATGATCATCACCAGCCAGGCGACCCCCGGCCTTGTGGCGGTGGTGGTGGCGCTGTTCTTCTACGTCGGCATGATGGGCCTGATCGGCGCCAACGCGGTCGCCGGCGCGCTCGAGCGCTTCCCGGAGATCGCCGGCAGCGTCTCGGCGCTGCTGGGCGCCACCCAGTTCGGCTTCGGCGCGCTCGCCGGGGTCGCGGTCGGCCTGCTCGACGACGGCACCGCCGCGCCGATGGGCCTGGTGATCGGCGCCTGCGGGCTCGCGGCCCTGGCGGCGCGTTTCCTCCTGATCCGCTGAGCATGGGTGCCGCCGCTCCTTCAGGTCTCGGCCAATGGGATCGGGGTGAGCGCGCTGGCGCCGGCCCGCCGCCGTCGCTATGTGATGGCGGGCAGCGCAACTGGCGGCGGAGGGAGCATGACGGGCCTGCACGACCAGAGGATCGAGCCCGGCGCGGTCGGGCTCGGCGTCCGCGACCTCGAGCGCTCGCTCGACTTTTATCGGCGCGCGATCGGGCTCGAGGTTCTCGAGCAGGGTGGTGGTCGGGCGACGCTCGGCGCCGGCGGCCGGCGCCTGCTGGCGCTCGAGGAGCGGCGCGGCGCCAAACGCGACTCCGAGGCCGCCGACCTGTTCCACTTTGCCCTGCTGCTGCCGACCCGGGCGGCGCTCGGGCAGCAGCTCCGGCATCTGCTCGAGGCCGGGGTGGCACTGACCGGCGCTTCCGACCATCACGTCAGCGAGGCGCTTTATCTCGACGACCCGGACGGCCACGGCATCGAGCTCTACCGCGACCGCCCGCGCGCGGGCTGGACGGTCGACGGCCGCATCCATCTGATCACCGAGCGCCTCGACCACGAGGGTGTGCTCGCCGCCGGTCGGGACGCGGGAACCTGGGACGGGCTCGATCCCGGCACGGTCATGGGCCACGTCCATCTGCAGACCCACGACATGCCGGCGGCACGCCGCTGGTACGTCGAGCGCCTGGGGTTCGACGTGACGCATGCGCTGCCGCAGGCGACCTTCATGTCGATCGGCGGCTACCACCACCACGTCGCGCTCAACGTCTGGGGCCGGAAACGCAAGCCGGCGACGCCGGCGGCCGGCGGCATCGGGCTGCTCTGGTACGAGATCCGCGTGCCCGAGGCGGCGCTCGCCGAGCCCGCCGCGACGCTGCCCGACGCTGACGTCGCCAACGACGCGCTGACGGCGACCGATGCGGACGGGATCGCGATTTACTTCGTCCGCGCTGAGGATTAGATGCGGTGAAAGTGCCGCAGCCGGCACAGGGAGGCTTTGATGAAGTACGTGTTGACGTGGTGGGAGCGGTCGCAGGGTTCGCCGGCCGGGTACGAGGCGGCGCAAAAGCGCGTGCTCGAGCTGTTCCTGCCCTGGGAGAAGCCCGCGAGCCTGAACATCCACCAGTTCGTCATTCGGGTCGGCGAGTGGGGCGGCTACATGGTGCTGGAGACCGACGACATGGCCGCGATCCACAAGCTGACCACGATCCTCGCGGTGTTCCAGTTCCGGCTCGAGCCGGTGATCGACGTCATGGACGCGATCGCCGCCGAGGTCGAGGCCATCAAGTGGCGGGAGTCCGTGCAGCCGCCGAAGACTTAGCCGATCAGCTCTGCAGACGCTGCCCCAGGCGCCCGATCGCCTCCTCGAGGCCGATTCCGCTTTCCAACAGTTCGGCGAGCGCGTCCATGTCATCCTCGAGCCGGCCGATCGGGCGGTACTGCCCGGATTGGCCGGTGGCGACGTTCTTGATGCCGATGGCCTTGGCGCCTTTGTACCCAGTCAGCACATAGACGCCGACCCGACGGAGCTTAGCGATCTTCATATCGTGCCCCGAGCCTGCAAATGGGCTGGCGGAGGCAAGTCTAGCCTGAACTAGCCGATCCGCTCCAGGGGCTCGCAGCGGCCGCGTCGGGGCTCGGCGGTCGCTACCGGGGCGGCCCAGCTGACCGCGTTCGCGATCACCTGCTGGATCAGCGGCTGGTGGTAGGTCGGGTAGGTCTCATGGCCCGGCCGAAAATAGAAAATACGGCCGGCGCCGCGGCGGAAGCAGCAGCCGCTCCGGAACACCTCGCCGCCCTGGAACCAACTCACGAAAACCAGCTCGTCGGGGGGCGGGATGTCGAAATGCTCGCCGTACATCTCCTCCGGCTCGAGCTCGATCCGCTCCGGCAGGCCGGCGGCGATCGGGTGGCCCGGCGCGACGATCCAGAGGCGCTCGCGCTCGTCCGCGACCCGCCATTTGAGGCCGCAGCCGGTGCCCATCAGGCGCTTGAAGATCTTGGAGAAATGCGCCGAATGCAGGGCGATCAGGCCCATGCCTGCAAGCGTCCGCGCCTGGATCCGATCGACCACCGCGTCCGCGACCTCTGCGTGTGCCTGATGGCCCCACCAGAGTAGCACGTCGGTCTCGTCCAGCACCGGGTCGCCGAGGCCGTGCCCGGGCTCATCCAGGGTCGCCGTGCGCACGGCGTGGCCGGCCCGGCGGAGCGGCGCCGCCAGCGCCTCGTGGATGCCGTCCGGATAGATGGACCCGACCTCGGGGCTCGAGCGCTCGTGGCGGAACTCGTTCCAGACCGTGATTCGGAGTTGCTCGCTCACGGCTTCGCCTCCTCGAGCATGGCCGCGATCGAGACCGGCCGGCCGTCCTCTCTGGCCGAGCGGATCGCGGCGAACATCAGGGCCAGGCTCTTCAGATTGTCCATAGCACTGCTCGGGGCTTCGGGGGCGACGCCGTGCTCGATCCAACGGACGAAGGCGGCGAGCCCGCCGGCCCGGTCCTTGAGCGCCATCTCCGGCAGCTTCGGCCGCTTGGGCCGGCGGCCGGGCCGGTAGAGGGTCAGGCGGTCGAGCTTCTCGCGCTGCTCGAAGGCGCCGCGGAACGCGAACTCGATCGTGCCCTGCGTGCCGTCGAGGCGCCAGTGGCCGCCGTAAGGGGTGATCGGCCCGCGCGAGATCCAGCTGCCGCGGTAGCTGACCAGCATCCCGCTCGCGAAACGGATCGTGGCGATCGCCGCCGGACGGCCCTTGAAGGGCGAACCGGGCTCGCTCCAGCTCCGGCAGGTGACCTCGAGCGGCTCGTCGTCGAGGACGAAGCGGAGCGTGTCGAAGTGATGGATCGCCATGTCGCTGAGCAGCGGCTCTGCGAGGTGGAAGGAGCGATAGCCCGGGCCGAACAGGAAATGGAAGTCGAGGTAGCAGGCGATCGGCTGCCCGATCGCGCGCTCGCGCAGGAGCTCGCGGGCGAGCCGGGGGGCCGGGAACCAGCGGTAGTTCTGGCTGACCATGAGCCGGCGCCGGCGCCGCTCGGCGAGAGCGGCGAGCGCGCACGCCTCCGACAGGCTGTCGGTGAACGGCTTCTCGACCAGGACGTGGAGGCCCGCCTCGAGCGCCTGGCGCATCACCGCCGCATGAGCCGCGGCCTGGACCGTGACCAGCGCCGCATCGGCCGGGACCGCGGCCAGCGCCTCCTCGAGGGTGGCGAAGACGCGATCCGGCGGCAGGGCAAGCACCTCGATCGCCTGCGCCCGTGCTCCCGGGTCGATCTCGACCCAGGCGACCGGCTCGACCCCGGGGGTCGTGCGGGTCACCTCCTCCACCCAGTTACGGCCCCAGCCGCCCAGGCCGAGCTGGATCAAGCGCAAGGTCATGTCGCCTCGTGTGGCCGGAAGTTCACGCCTTCACCCGCGTCATCCCGGGATCGTAGAGCGGCCGCAGGTGGAGCGTCGCCGGCACGCGCTCGGTCGCGACCTCGAGCTCGTAGCGGCCCGACCTCAGGTAATCAAGGTCGACGCCCGCGGGATTGCGGACGTAGCCGTAGCCGATCGCCTGGCCGATGGTGTAGCCGAAGCCGCCCGAGGTCAGCCAGCCGACCCGCTCGCCATCGCGATAGATGGTCTCGCGGCCGAGCAGGACCACCCCCGGCGCGTCGACGGTGAAGCCGGCGAGCCGCTTCTTCAGGCCGTCGCGACGCTGGCGCGACAGCGCGTCGCGGCCGAGGAAGGGCTGGTCGGTCGCGAGCTTGACCGCGAAGCCCAGGCCCGCCTCGAGCGGCGTGTGGTCGGGCCCGATGTCGGCGCCCCAGGCGCGATAGCCTTTTTCCAGACGCAGGGATTCGATCGCGCGGTAGCCGGCCAGCGCCAGGCCGAGCGGCTGGCCCGCCTCGAGCAGGGCGTCGAAGACCGTCAGCGCATACTCGGCCGGCACGTGCAGCTCCCATCCGAGCTCGCCGACGTAGGTCACGCGCAGCGCCCGCACCGGCGCGCCGGCGATCCTGATTTCCCGGACGCTGCCGAATCGGAAGCCCTCATTCGAGACGTCATCCTCCGTCACCTGCTGCAGCAGATCGCGGGCGCGCGGGCCCATCAGCGGCAGCACGGCGAAGGCCGAGGTCACGTCCAACAGGCGCGCATCGGCGCCGTCCGCGATCTGGCGCCGGATCCAGCTGAAATCGTGGGTCGCAAAGCCGGTGCCGGTCACGATGTAGTAAGCGTCATCGGCAAGGCGCGTGACCGTGAGGTCGCACTCGATGCCGCCGTTCGCGTTCAGCATCTGGGTGTAGACGACCCGGCCCGGCGGCTGCGCCGACGTCGTTCGCGCAGATCCAGGACAGCGCCCGCTCGGCGTCGCGCCCGACCAAGCAGGAACTTGGCGAACGAGCTGGCATCGAACAGGGCGACCCGCTCGCGGCAGGCCTGATGCTCCAAGCCGACCGCCTCGAACCAGTTGGGCCGGCCGAAGCCGTAGACGTCGCGCGGCTCGTCGATCCCGGGGCGCGCGAACCAGTTGGCGCGCTCGAAGCCGTTTTTTTCCCCGAAGACGGCGCCGGCGGTCCGCAGCCGGTCGTACAGCGGCGAGCGCCGGAGCGGGCGGCCGCTCCTGTGCTCCTCGCCCGGCCAGGCGATCGTGTAGTGCTTGCCGTAGAGCTCGAGGGTGCGCGCGCGCACCAAGCGGTCGTCGCCGTGCGGGCTGCCGAAGCGGCGGATGTCGACCGGCCAGAGGTCCATCGGCGGCTCGCCGGCGGCGATCCACTCGGCGAGCGCTTTGCCCGCGCCGCCGCCCGCCGCGATCCCGAAGGCGTTGAAGCCGGCCCCGACATAGAAGCCGCGGAGCTCCGGCGCCTCGCCGAGGATGAAGTTGCCATCCGGGGTGAAGCTCTCCGGGCCGCTGATCAGCTGCTTGATGCCCGCCCGCTCGAGCGCCGGCACGCGGGCGAGCGCCGGCGCCATCAGCTGCTCGAAGTGGTCCCAGTCCGGGTCGAGCAGGGTGAAGTGGAAGCCGTCCGGCAGACCGTCCGGAGCCCAGGGAATCGGGTCCGGCTCGTAGCCGCCCATGACCAGGCCGCCCACCTCCTCCTTGAAGTAGATCAGGCGGTCGGGGTCGCGAAGCGTCGGCAGGCCGGGCGTGACGCCCTCGATCCGCTCGGTGATCAGATACTGGTGCCGGACCGGGCAGAGCGGCACGCGCACGCCGGCCAGCCGGCCGAGCGCGCTCGACCAGAGCCCGGCGCACAGCGCCACGACCTCGCAGCCGATCTCTCCGAGTTCGGTGACGACCCCCGTGACCCGGCCGTCCCGGGTCAGAAACCCGGTCACCGGGCAGTCCTCGATGATCCGGACGCCGCCCTGGCGCGCCCCCTTGGCGAGCGCCTGGGCGATGTCCGAGGGGTTGGCCTGGCCGTCGGTCGGCAGGTACGCGGCGCCGACCAGGTCCGAGATGTCCATCAGCGGCCAGAGGTCCCTGGCCTCGGCCGGCGACAGGAGCTGCATCTCGAGCCCGAAGCTCCTGGCCGTGGTCGCTTGGCGCTTGATCTCGATCATGCGGTCGGCGGTGCAGGCAAGGCGCAGGCCGCCGTTCATCTTCCAGCCGCTGGCCTGCCCGGTCTCGGCCTCGAGGCGGTCGTAGAGCTCGACCGAGTGGGTCAGCAAGCGGGTGATGTTGGCGTTGGTCCGGAGCTGGCCGACCAGGCCCGCGGCGTGCCAGGTCGAGCCGCTGGTCAGCCGCTTGCGCTCGATCAGCACCACCTCGCGCCAGCCGAGCCCGGCCAGGTGGTAGGCGAGGGAGCAGCCCATGATGCCGCCGCCGACGATCACCGCGCGGGCGTGGGAGGCAGGGTGGTCACCACAGGCGAACCACCCCGTACCGGTCGAACAGGACGTCATTGGAGACCAGAGCGCAGTCCTCGAGGATCGCCTGAGCGATCAGCATGCGATCGAACGGGTCGCGATGGTGTCCGGGCAGCGCGCCGGCCCGCTGGCCGTGCCGCATCGTAACGGAGAGAGCCTCGAAACCTTGGCGCCGGACCGCACCCTCGATATCGGGTGCGATCGCGGCCGCCCCGGGCAGCTTGCCGAGCCGATGCTTGGTTGCGATCTCCCATGCGGATGCGGCGCTGACGAAGATCGTGCTGGCCTTGTCCGTGATCAGGTCGCGTGCCGCGCCCGACAGCGAGGTATCACCGGCGAGCCACCACAGGAAGGCGTGCGTATCGAGAAGCCCTCTCATTCATCTTCGCCTTCCCAGAGGCGCAGTTCCTCCTCAGGCAGCGGTTCGAAGAACTCCGGACCCACCCAGACCTTGCCCTTCATCGCGCCGAACTGACGCTTGGGTTCAGGTGCCCCGATCGGCACGAGGCGTATGACCGGCGTCTTGCCGCGCGCGATGATCACCTCCTCGCCGGCCTCGGCGCGCTCGATCAGCTTGGAAAGCTGGGTCTTGGCAGCATGGATTGTCACGGTGGCCATTGCGCGCCCTCCTTAGCTAGCTTTACTTAGCTAAGGCCGATCGAGGAGACAAGGCGCTCCAGCCCGGTCTTAGGCGTGGGGGAGTGACCGGTCGGGGT
>CAVSRN010000072.1:0-40077 GCA_963730195.1 uncultured Alphaproteobacteria bacterium | reverse complement strand
CCGAGCTCGGCAAGCTGTCGCTGAGCCTGCGCAGCTTGGCGTCCGATCAGGAAGCGGACAACGCCATACCGACCAGGACCGACAGCCTGACCTGGGACAAGGACGTCTCCCACGTCCTCAACACCGGTCGGGTGTCATCGCGACTGCTCGTGCTGCGTGGCAGCAACACCGAAGACGTCAAGGTCCAGCAGGGATCAAAGTAATGAGTTTCGCGCACATCTGCCGCGGGCGCCGGGCCATTCTTTCGAGGGCCACACCGCGCCCGCTCCTCAGCCTCGGGCTGGTCCTGGTCGTCAGCCTGCTGGCGACCCCGGCAGCCGGTCAGGGCGCCGCGGAGACGATCGCGACCGACGGCACGCTCACCATCGAGCTGCACAAGGGGCGCGTGATCCGCCTGCCGCGGCCCGCGGCCACGGTGTTCGTCGCCGACCCCGAGGTGGCCGATGTGCAGGCGCAGTCGCCGAGCATCGTCTATCTGTTCGGCCGGCGTGCCGGCGAGACCAGCCTTTATGCGGTCGACGAGAACGACCAGCTGCTGCTGCGCACCCATGTGGTCGTGCAGCACAATCTGTCCGGGTTGCACGAGGCGATCCAGAAGCTCCTGCCGACCAGCCGGGTCGAGGTCGCCTCGATCGACGGCAGCATCATCCTCACCGGCCAGGTCGACAGCCCGATCCAGGCGCAGGAGCTGCGCGAGCTGGCCGAGCGCTATCTCGGCGACAAGGAGACCCTGCTCAACCGCGTCCAGGTCGACGCGCCGACCCAGGTCCATCTGCGGGTCCGGGTCGCCGAGGTCTCGCGCGATGTCCTGAAGCAGTTCGGCATCAACCTGGAAGCCGTCCTGAAGAACGGTGACTTCGCCTTCGGCTTCGTCAGCGGACGCGCGGTGACCAACGCGGCCGGCGCCTTCCTGCGCGAGCCCGGGGGCGCGAACAGCACCTTCGGCAACTTCACCAGCGGCAACGACTCGGTCAACGCCGCGATCGACGCGCTCGCCGAGGAGGGTCTGGTCAACGTGCTCGCCGAGCCCAACCTGACCGCGCTGTCGGGCGAGACCGCGAGCTTCCTCGCCGGCGGCGAGTTCCCGATCCCGGTCGACAACGGCACCAACGGCCTGTCGATCGAGTTCAAGTCGTTCGGCATCAGCCTGGCGTTCACGCCGACCGTGTTGAGCGCCGATCGGATCAGCCTCAAGGTCCGGCCCGAGGTCAGCGACCTGTCCGAGAAGGGCTCGATCACCATCAACGGGCTGGTGATCCCGGGCCTCGCCACCCGGCGGGCCGAGACCACGGTCGAGCTCGGCAGCGGCCAGTCGTTCGCGATCGGCGGTCTGATGTCGAGCGATATTCAGACCCGGCTGAGCAAATATCCCGGTCTCGGCGACCTGCCGGTGCTCGGCGCCCTGTTCCGCTCCCAGCGCTTCCAGAGCAACGAGACCGAGCTCGTGATCCTCGTCACGCCCTATCTCGTGCGGCCGGTCGATGCGCCGGTCATGGCGTCGCCGACCGATGGCTACCGGGCGCCGAGCGACATCGAGCGGATCCTCGAGGGTCGGCTGCACAGCGCCCGCCTGCAGCCGGGTCGGGGTGGCCCGATCGGGCCCGAGGGACAGCGCCTGGCCGGCCCGGTCGGCTTCGTTCTGGAATAGGAGAACGGTGATGACGGCTGCCCTGCAGCATCCCCAGAGCGCCCGGCCGCGCCGGTCGTGCCCGTGGCTCTGGGCCTCGATCCTCGGCCTCGGGCTGAGCGCCTGCGCCCCGGCCGGGTCCAGCGTGGACCGGGGCTGGCTCGAGGCGAGTTCGCCCAAGCAGCTCGAGGTCGATCGCGCCGAGTACCGGCACTCGGTCTACTTCGACACCGACCGGGCCGACATCACCGGGGTCGAGCAGGACCGCCTGCTGACCTTCCTGGCCAGCGTCGACCCGAACACCCGCGACACGATCCGGCTCGAAGGCCACGCCGACGAACGCGCGAGCGACCTCTATAACCTCGAGTTGGCGTCGCGCCGCGCCCAGACCGTGACCGCCTTTCTGCGCCAGCACGGCTTCAAGGACCTGACCGTGACGACCAGCGCCTATGGCGAGACGGTCCCGGCAGCCGCCGGCACCGGCCCCGAGGTCTGGCGTCAGAACCGGCGGGTCGAGCTGGTGCTCGAGCGCTACCTGGTGACCCTGCCGGCCTGCCCCGACTGGAGCCGGGAGAGCGGCACCGACTTCGCCAATCTGCCGCACAGCAACTTCGGCTGCGCCACCCAGGCCAATCTCGGCCTGATGGTGGCCGAGCCCAAGGACCTGGTGCGCGGCCGGACCCTCGGTCCCGCCGATGGCATCCACCAGGCCGAGGGCGTCGTGCGCTATCGCACCGGCAAGGTGATCGAACTCCAGAAAGAGAAGGTCGGAAAGTGATGGCGACCGAGATCGCAACCACCGAGCAGACCGGCGCCGAGCAGCGCGAGCAGTTCCTCGCCTTCATCGCCGATCCCGAGACCTTCGCCGTCGTCGACCAGGTGGTCGGCGAGATGATGCTGCCGCACGCCTCGATCCGGCAGGGCACGGTCAAGAATGCCGTCAAGCATCTCGGCGAGCAGCGCTCACCGAAGCTCTTGCTGATCGATGTCAGCGACTCCGATCTGCCGCTGTCCGACATCAACGCGCTGGCCGACGTCTGCGAGCCGGGGGTGACCGTGGTCGCGGTCGGCAACCGCAACGACTGCGGCCTGTTCCGGGATCTGCTGCAGCACGGCGTCGCCGACTACCTGGTCAAGCCGATCACGCCGGCGCTGTTGCAGAAGGCGATCCTCGCCGCGACCGAGCAGAGCGGCATCGTCAAGGGCAACCAGAAGCTCGGCAAGCTGGTCGCGATCACCGGCACCCGCGGCGGCGTCGGGGCCACCACCGTGGCAACCAGCGTTGCCTGGCTGATCGCCCACGACCGGCGGCGCCGGGTCGCTCTGGTCGACCTCGACCTCCAGTTCGGCACGGTCGCGCTGTCGCTCGACCTGGAGCCGAGCCACGGCCTGCGCGAGGCCCTCGAGAACCCGAACCGGATCGACGGCCTGTTCATGGATCGGGTGCTGATCCAGCATTCCGAACGCCTGTTCGTGCTCAGCGCCGAGGAAAGCCCCGACGAGACCCTGCTGCTCGACTACGGCGCGGTCGAGTTGCTGACGACCGAGCTGCGCAACAAGTTCCACTACGTCGTGGTCGACGTGCCCCGCAACCCCACGCCCTGCACCCAGCAGATCCTGCAGAGCGCGACCGACATGATCCTGGTGACCGATCTGTCGCTCGCCGGCATGCGCGACACGATGCGGATCATCGCCATGCTGCCGACCACCAACGCGTCCTGCAACATCACGCTGGTGGTCAATCGGGCCGGCGAGCACAAGCAGGGCGAGATGCCGCGCGCCGAGTTCGAGAAGGGCGTCGCGCGCAAGCTCGACCTGGTGCTGCCGTTCGATGCCAGGACCGTCGCCGCCGCAACCAATTTCGGGCAGCCGGTCGCCGCGGGCAAAGGCCCGGTAGCGGCGGGCCTGCGCCAGATCACCGAGCGCTTGTGCGGGGCTTCGGCGGGTACCGCGGGCCGGTCCAGCGTCTGGCAAAAACTGTTCAAGAAAACCTAGGACCCGCCAATGTTCGGTCGTCGTCCCCAGGGTGAAGCGCCGCCGCCGTCGGGCGCGCCGGCACCGGCCTCGCGGCCGGTTCATCGCCAGCCGGCGCACGCTGCTCCGGCGCCGGCCCCGGCGCGGCCGGCGTCGGCCCCGGCGCGGCCGGCGTCGGCCGCGCCGCCGCGGCCGATGCCAGCCTCGACCCCGCCCAACCAGGCGGCCAACGAGAAGCGCGCGGCTGCGGCCAAGGCGGTGTTCGGGCGGATCCAGATGGGCCTGCTCGAGCGCATCGACGCGAGCGCCGCCTCCAAGCTCTCGCGCGAGGAGCTGCAGCGCCAGATCGCCGAGCTGATCGGCGAGATCGTCGCCGAAGAGAAGCTCTCGGTGACCTCGCGTGAGCAGCAGGAGCTCACCGTCACCCTGGTCGACGACATGGTCGGCTTCGGCCCGCTCGAGCCCCTGCTCGCGGACGAGACGATCAACGACATCATGGTCAACGGCCCGCACCAGGTCTACATCGAGCGCAAGGGCAAGCTCGAGCTGACCGACATCCGCTTCCGCGACAACGCCCACGTCATGAACATCGCGCAGCGGATCGTCACCCGGATCGGCCGCCGGGTCGACGAGACCTGCCCGATCGCGGATGCCCGCCTGCCCGACGGCTCGCGCGTCAACATCATCGCCCCACCGCTCGCGATCGATGGCTGCTCGATCTCGATCCGCAAATTTTCCAAGAAATCGATCACCCTCGACATCATGATCCGGCAGCGCAACATGGCCGAGAACCTGGGCAAGGTTCTCAAGATCGCCGCCGCCTGCCGCCTCAACGTGATCATCTCCGGCGGTACCGGCTCGGGCAAGACGACGATGCTGAACGCCATGTCGCATCTGATCGATCCGGCCGAGCGCATCGTCACGATCGAGGACGCGGCCGAGCTCCAGCTGCAGCAGCCGCACGTCGTCCGCCTCGAGACCCGGCCGCCCAACCTCGAGGGTACCGGCGAGATCACGATGCGCGACCTGGTCAAGAACGCGCTCCGCATGCGTCCCGACCGGATCATCTGCGGCGAGGTGCGCGGCGCCGAGGCCCTCGACATGCTGCAGGCCATGAACACCGGTCACGACGGCTCGATGTGCACGCTCCACTCCAACAATCCGCGCGAGGCGCTGACCCGGATGGAGAACATGATCGGCATGGCGACCGTCAACCTGCCGAGCAAGGCGGTGCGCACCCAGATCACCGCCGCGGTCCATCTGATCATCCAGATCCAGCGCATGCGCGACGGCATCCGCCGGGTCACCCACGTGACCGAGGTGATCGGCATGGAGGGCGATGTGGTCACCACCCAGGACCTGTTCACCTTCGACTTCCAGGGCGAGAACCGGGACGGCACCCTGATCGGGCAGTTCAAGTCGAGCGGGGTCCGACCGCACTTCGCCAAGCGCGCCGCCTATTTCGGGCTCGACCGCGCGCTGCAGCAGGCGATGATGACATGAGCCCGCTGCTCCAGCAGGTCATCCGCGACCCGAACCTCCTGTCGGCGGCGGTCTTCGGCGGCAGCCTGCTGATCGTCGGTCTGGTCGCGGTGCTGTGGCTGACCCTGTTCCGGAAGGACGAGCGGCGTCTGCGCCGGCGTGTCGAACGCCTGCAGGCGGGCTCGCGTGGCGGGCGCGCCCACGGGAGCGGCGATCCGGCGACCCCGATCGAGAGCGTGCGCCGCAACAAGAAGGACAGCTCGATCGCCAGCCTCGATCGATTGATCAAGCGCCTGATGCCCAACGTCGGCATCCTGCGTCTGCGCCTGGAGCGCAGCGGCTGGCGGCTCAAGATGGGCGATTTCCTGCTGGTCTGCCTCGGGCTCGGCATCCTGACCACGGCCGGCGTGGCGCTCGTCGGCCATCTCTCCTTCCTGATCAGCGCCGGTCTCGGCATCGCCGTCGGCATCGGCCTGCCGAACCTCGCTCTGCAGCGCCGGATCGCCGGCCGGATGAAGAAATTCACGATCCTGCTGCCGCAGGCCCTCGACCTGATCGTGCGCGGCATCCGCTCCGGCCTGCCCGCGACCGAGGCCCTCAAGACCATCGGCGAAGAGATCCAGGACCCGGTCGGCATCGAGTTCCGCCAGGTCACCGACCAGATGAAGATCGGCGTCGCCATGGACGAGGCGATGTGGGCGACCGCCAGACGGCTCGGGATCCCGGAGTTCAACTTCCTGGTCATCAGCCTGTCGATCCAGCAGGAGACCGGCGGTAACCTCGCCGAGATCCTCGAGAAGCTGTCCGACATGGTGCGCCGCCGCGAGCAGATGCGCCTCAAGGTCAAGGCGATGTCCTCGGAAGCGCGCGCCTCGGCCATGATCATCGGCTCGCTGCCGTTCGTCATGGCGGGAATCATCTCCTTCGTGAATCCCGGCTATATGAGCATCCTGTTCACCGATCCCCGGGGCTGGGTGATGATGGGCATGGGCTTCAGCAGCCTGGCAGTCGGCCTCGGCGTGATGGCCAAAATGGTCAAGTTCGAGATATGAACAAGCTCGACCAATACCTGCCGTTCGGGCTGACCGCGGATTTGCTGCTGGTCATCCTGATCGCCGGCCTGGCGTTCATCACCGTGCTCGCGGTCTGGTACGGCCTGCTCGAGCGCCACCCGATGGAGCGGCAGGCCAAGATGCTCGCCGAGCGGCGCGACCAGCTGCGCGGCGTGATGCTCAGGGACAAGCCGCGCAAGCGCCGGAGCGAAAGCCTGGGCGCGATGCGTCAGGTGGTCAACCTGCTCAAGCTGATGCAAAGCCAGCAGAGCGACAAGCTGAACGACCGTCTGGCGCAGGCCGGGCTGCGCTCGCGCGATGCGATGGTCGTCTTCCTGTTCTTCAAGGTCGTGACGCCGGTCCTGCTCGGCGCGGTCGCCTTCCTGTTGGTCTATCTGTTGCAGGTCGGCGACCTGTCGCCGACCAGTCGCCTGCTGGCGGTCATGGGCGGCATCGTGCTGGGTTTCTTCGCGCCCGAGCTCTACGTCTCCAACCTGACCAAGAAGCGCCAGCTGGCGCTCTCCAAGGGCTTGCCGGACGCGCTCGACCTGCTGGTGATCTGCGCCGAATCCGGCCTCTCGCTCGACGTCGCCCTCGAACGGGTCGCCAACGAGATCGGCGGCGCCAACACCGAGCTCGCCGAAGAGCTGTCGCTGACCTCGATCGAGCTCGGCTTCCTGCCGGACCGCCGCCAGGCGCTGCTCAATCTCAACCGGCGGACCAACCTGCCGTCGATCCGCGGGGTCGTGAACACGCTGCTGCAGACCGAGAAATACGGCACGCCCTTGTCCCAGTCGCTGCGCGTCCTGGCCCACGAGTTCCGCGATCAGCGCATGCTCAAGGCCGAGGAGAAGGCGGCGCGTCTGCCCGCCACCCTGACGGTGCCGATGATCCTGTTCATCCTGCCGGTCCTGTTCATCGTCCTGATCGGGCCGGCGATCATCAACGTCATGGACAACCTGAGCGGATAACCCGCTGGCCGCGGGCTCTGAAGGCGGCGCCGCGGCGTCTGTCTGGCGCCCGCCCGCCCGGGACACCGCAGCGGCCAGGCGCGGACCCGCCCGGCGCTCTCCGGACAAGCTTCCACGGCTGGGCTTGCACGACTGGACCGGCGCGGCCGGATCCTTCGGCTCGGCGCCGGGTTTCGGGCTCCAGGACCGCCCGCCGCGGTCGCCCAAGGGCGCCGGTCCACGCCGGTTCGGCGGCGTCCGGCGCGGTCGGTCAAGGCGGCCAGACCTCGGGGCTCGGCCCGAAGCAGGAACGGCGCGCCGGTCGGCCCGGAGCCGACGGGCTCGGGCGCGAAGCGCGAGACCTCGTTGGCCTCGGAGCGGAAAGACCGCGCTCAGGGCAGCCGGCCGCGAGCGACCGCACGCCAGATCGAATCGGCAGCTGACCGATCGCCGGCGCGCGGCGACGGCGGCCGCAATGGCCGCCGTGGTCGCTGAGACGCCATCGGGCCGCCGGTCCCCAGGATCGGGTTCCCGCGACTCCCAAGGCGGCCGAACTCAGAGTTCGTGAATCAATCGAACCCGCGAAAAAATGCCCATTGAAATCATTGGCGTTTTCTGGCGCGAGCGCAGCGTTTCGGGCATTCTTTCACAGCCTCTCAGGCAGCGATCACGCCGCGAACCCGTCGGCCGGAGCGTTCGACCGGCCCCTGCCGCTCCGCGAGCACGCCCGCGTCGATCGGGATCGGAGGAGCCCTTGGCCGTGGTCGGCGGCGCCAGGCGGGGGGCCACGCCGGTTGCCGTCGGTCGAGGCAATCCGGCGCCGGCCGGGGGCCGCGGGGGGCGGCGCCTGGCTACAGCGCCACGCTCTCGCAACGCTGACCGCGCTCCCGGAGCTTGCCGCACAGCGAATCCGTCTGGGTCGGGTCCGAAAGCGGGCCGACCAGCAGGGGCTGGCGGCCGTCCTGGACGCCGGCGAGGCGGGTCAGCTCGCCGAGCAGGTCGGCCTGCTGGGTGCGCAGCTGGCGCCAGGCGGAGGCCGCCTGCTGCGAGTTGGCGTAGTCGCCGAGGTTGACGAACCAACGGCCGGTCGGCGCCAGACCGAGCTCGAGCCCCTGGCCCTCGAGCGCGATCGCGTTCAGCCGGCGCCCGCTGCCGGCGTCGGCCGCATGGTCACCGAGCTCCGGCGCATGGACGCCGAGCGCGGCCGACCGCTTGCGCTCGTCGTCGACCGCGGCGAGCGCCGCGAAGTAGGCGAGATTGTTCTGCACCGCCTCCTCGTCGAGGTCGAGCCGGCTGACCCGCTCGGCGGCCACCAGGTCGCCCGCGAGGCCGTAGGCGAGCGCCAGGTTCTGCCGATTTCTGGCCTTGGCGCCCGGCTCGTCGGCAACCGCGCGCAACAGCTCGATTGCTTCCTTGTGGCGCCCGGCGAGCGCCAGCGACAGGCCGAGATTGTTGCGTAGCAACATGCTGTCGGGGGCAACCTCCAGGCCGGCCCGATAGGCCGCCTCGGCCGCCTGGTGCTGGCCCGCAAGATCGTACGCCACCCCGAGCCCGTTGTGCGCCTGGACGTCGTTCGGGTCCTGGCTGAGCACCGCCTGATAGTGCACGATCGCCGCCTCTGGCCGGTTCAGCCCGAGCATCGCCCGGGCGTAGCCGCGATGCGCCGCGGGGTTGTCGGAGGCGCGCTTCAGGGCCTGCTCATAGGTGTTGGCGGCCTCATCGTACTGCTTGAGCTCGATCAGCGTGTCGCCGAGCAGGACATAGGCGTCGATCCGGTCGTGATCGGTCGCGATCGCCTGCTGATAGATGTTGACGGCCGCCGCTGGATCGCCCGCGGCGCGGGTCGACGACGCCAGGCGCAACAGCGTGCCATAGCGGCTCCCCTCCCGCTCGGCGCCGTGCAAGGACGGGTTCAAATGGGGCTCGACCGCACTGTTCGGGGCACAGGCGGACACGGCCAAAAGCGCGCCGCTGGCGACCGCGAGGATCGGCCAGCTCTTCCACGGGATGACGGGCATGGGGAGTCCTCCAGATCAACCAGCGAGCGCCCGCATGCTGCGCGACCTTCCTTTCGGAAAAGTAAACAACCAGCGCAGGAGTGGAGGGGCGCCAGCGGCGCGCTTTAACCCGATCTTCACCAGTGCCGCGCTAGGATCACCCCGGGTGCGGTCACAGGCGGGTGGCCGCCGAACTCGGATCGGAACACTTTGCCGGTCAGCGATTACGCCGAGACCATCACCCTGATCGAGCGCCTGCACCGGCGTTTCCTCGACGTGCTGCGCGTCGAGCTGGAACGGCTGGGCATCGATCAGATCAACAACGTCCAGAGCCTGCTGCTGGCCAACATCGGCGACGAGGAGGTCAGCGTCGGCGAGCTCATGACCCGCGGCTACTATCTCGGCTCGAACGTCACCTACAATCTCAAGCGTCTGGTCGAGGCGGGCTTCGTCGAGCAGCAGCGCTCGCGCCACGACCGGCGGGTGATGCGGGTCCGGCTGTCCGAGCGCGGGCGGGCGCTGTGCGCCGAGCTCAGCGCCATGCTCGCGCGTCACAGCGAGGCCCTGCGCAGCCGGCCCCAGCTCGCCCCCCTCGACCAGCTGAACACCAGGCTGAAGAGCCTGGAGGGGTTCTGGACCGAGCAGCTGAGCCGGCCGCCCGGGGGGGGCTAGCACTCGGTGACCTTGCCGAGCAGTACCTGACGGCTGGCGCCGGTGACTGACGGCAGGTTGGCCGGCCGCTCGTCGATCCGCTCCGAGGCCAGGAGCGCGAACGCGATCGCCTCCTTGGCATCGACCGGCAACCCATAGGCGTCGCTGGCGCCCAGCGGAAGATTGCCAAAGCGCGCCGCAAGACGCGCCATGATCTCGGGATTGCGGGCGCCGCCACCACCGATCACCACCGCCTCGACCGGCAGCCGTGGTGCTATGTAGCGCAGATAGCCGTCGTGAATGCCGAAGGCCGTGAGCTCGGTCGCGGTCGCCAGCAGGTCGCACCAGTCCTGCTCGCTGTCGGGCCGGGCCCTGGCCAGTAGCGCCTCGACGAAGGGCGCGCCGAACTGCTCGCGCCCGGCTGACTTGGGCGGCGGCGCAGCGAAGAACGGATGCGCGCAGAGCTCGGCGAGCAGCTCCCTGCGAACCTTGCCCCGCGCCGCCAGCCGGCCATCGAGGTCGGCGCCCATCCTGCCGCCCGAATACCGCTCGGTCAGCTGATCGAGCAGCATGTTGCCGGGGCCGCAGTCCATGCCGAGCACCGCATCCGGATCGTCGCCGGCCGCCGGCAGGGCGGTGAAATTGGCGATCCCGCCGATGTTGACCACGAGCAGCGCCTCGCCGCGGCCGCCCAGCAGCCGGTAGTCGACGTAGGGCACGAGCGGCGCGCCGGAGCCGCCGGCCGCGATGTCGTTGGCGCGGAAGTCGTGGACCACCGGACACTGGAAGCGCCAGGCCAGGTGCGCCGGCTCGCCGAGCTGCAGGCTGGTGACGCCGTGCTCGTGGTAGACCGTCTGGCCATGGCTGCCGATCAGGTCCAGCGGGACCGGATGACGCTCGAGCACGCCGGCGAGCGCATCGGCAAAGAACCGTCCGAGCGCCGCGTCGGCGCGCGCCAGGCTCGCCAGATCGGCCAGGCGCCCGGCGGCCAGAGCCGGGCGCAGATCGCCCGGCAGCGGCACGGTCTCGAAGGCGAGCAGATCGAAGCCAAGTTCGGGTGCCGACGTCACCCGGCAGAGCGCGATGTCCAGGCCATCCATCGACGTGCCCGTCATCAGTCCGGCGACCGTGCGCACCGGCTTCGCCCGGACCGCCGCCGATCGGATCACGCGCGCGCTCCGGGCCCGCGCACCGGCTACTCGGCCGGCTGGATCGCCGGCGCGGCGGTCTGCGGCGCGCTCCGCGGCAGGATCAGCGCGACGCCGAGCGCCACCACGCTGCAGGCGAGCATCGCCAGCAGCACCCCCTCGACCCTGCCGGTGTGGCCGACGATCAGGGCGATCAGCGGCACGCCCAGCGAGCTCAGGCCGAGCGCCAGCACGAACTTCAGGCCATAGACCGTGGCCCGCCAGGTCTCGGGCGTATAGCGCGCGATCAGGCAGTTCTCGATCGGCTGGGTCCCCGTCTGGATGGTCACCGCCAGCGCCATCACCGCGACCAGGAGCGGATTGAAGGTCAGGACCGCGACCGCCAGGATGCCGATCTGAAGCGCGTAGCTGATCGGGTAGAGGATGCGCTCATCGTAGCGATCGGCGAGCATGCCGCCGGCGACCTGGCCGAGCGCCGAGATCGCGTAGACGACCGAGACCAGGGTCCCGGCCGCGATCGCGCTGGTGCCGATGGTATCGCCCAGGCGGGTCTGGAAGATCTTGGGCATGCCGACCGCGGCCAGCTGGAAGATCAGGCCGGTGAACAGGATCACGCCGAGCATCAGGAACAGGCCGCGCCGGGCCTCGGCGCCATCGGCCGGCGCCCGGTTGCGCCGATAGCCCGCCCGCACCATGCCGTAGCGGCCGCGGGCGACGCCGAGCGTGAAGACCAGGCCGACCGCCAGGCAGGCCAGGCCCGGCACCAGGAACGCGGCGCGCCACGAGAGCAGGTCGGCGAGCACGCCCGCGACCAGGGCCGCACCGGCGGTGCCGACCGCGCCGTAGACGCCGTTGATCCCGAGCGTCCGGCCCGGCCGGTCACCGGCCCCGACCAGCCAGGCGAGCGCCACCGGATGGTAGATCGAGGCGAACAGCCCGATCAGGGTCAGCCCGAGGGCGAGCGACCAGGGGCTCTGAGCCAGCCCGGTGAGCACGCAGGCGATGCCGCTGCCCAGATAGAAGAGCGCCATCAGCCAGGCGCTCCGCCAGCGGTCGGCGAGCCAGCCGGCCGGCAGCGAGCCGATCCCGAACAACAGATAGCCGGCGAAGCCGAGCGGCAGCAGCTGGGCATAGCCCAGGCCCCAGGTGCCCTCCATCGCCAGCACCGCGGTCGGGAAGATCAGCATCAGAAGATGCGCAAAGGTGTGGCCGACGTTGATGTAGCGCGTCGTCGGCCGGATCGAGGGCTCGGTCATCGCGGTCCAGGGCCAGGGTCGGGAAAGCCCTTCACCATGGCATACTCCGCCCCCTCAGGCCAGCACGGCTGCGCTCAGGGCCTCAGTACGTGCCCGGATAGGCGCCGCCGTCGATCAGGAAGTTCTGGCCGGTGATGTAGCTCGCCTGGGCGCTGCAGACGAAGGCGCAGAGCTCGCCGAACTCGTCGGGATGGCCGAACCGCTTGGCCGGAACCTGGGCCTTCGACTGGGCCGCGACCTCCTCGACCGGCCGGCCCGATTTCTTGGCCTGGAAGGCAAGGCCCGAGCGCAGCCGGTCGGTGTCGAAGCGGCCCGGCAGGATGTTGTTGATGGTGACGTTGTGCTCGACCGTCTGGCGGGCGAGGCCGGCGACGAAGCCGGTCAGGCCCGAGCGGGCGCCGTTCGAGAGGCCGAGCGTCGGGATCGGCGCCTTGACCGAGCTCGAGGTGATGTTGACGATCCGCCCGAACTTGCGCGTGATCATGCCGTCGACCACGGCTTTGATCAGCATGATCGCGGTCACCATGTTGGCGTTGCAGGCAGCCAGCCAGTCGTTCTCGTCCCAGTCCCGGAAATCGCCGGGCGGCGGGCCGCCGGCGTTGTTGACCAGGATGTCGGGATTGGGACAGGCGGCGAGCGCCGCCCTGCGCCCCTCGGGCGTCGTGATGTCGCCCGCGACCGGGGTGACTTCGGCGCCGGTTGCGGCCGCGAGCTCGCGCGCGGTCGCCTCGAGCGTGCTCGCGGTACGCGCGGTGATGAACAGCCGGGCACCGTTCTTCGCGAGCGCGAGCGCGCAGCCGCGCCCGAGCCCCTTGCTGGCGGCGCAGACCAGCGCCGTCTTGCCGGCGATGCCGAGATCCATGGACTTACCTCCCTAGCTCGGTTGATCCTCTTGCGCCTGGAGCACGGCGCGCGCAAGCGCCACGGTGACCGGCCGCCGGTCGCGCAGCGAGTGCACATCGAGCGCCTCGACCACCGTCCGGGCGACGCCGAAGGAACGCTCCATGTGGCGGATCAGATAGCCGATCACCCCTTCGGAAACGTCGAGCTGACGGTCGTCGAACAGCTTGAGCAGGAGCGCCGCCAGCAGGTCGTCGTCGGGCGGCCCGATCGCGACCGCAGGCGCTGCGCGCAGGCGCGAGCCGAGGTCTGCGAGACCGATCGACCAGGCGGCGACCGGCCGGCGGGCGGTCAGCAGCAGATGCCCGCCCTGCTCGGCCAGCCGATTGTACAGCTGTAGCAGTGCGACCTCGTCGGCGATCGGCTCGGCCGGATCGAGGACCGCGCGCGCCGCAAGGTCCACGGTCGGCAGGGCGCCCGGATCGAGCCGGCAGGCGCCGGCGCGCGCCGCCCAGATCCTGGCCAGATGGCTCTTGCCGCAACCCGGTGGCCCATGCAGGACCAGCACCGGTGCGGGCCAGGCGGGCCAGCGCTCCAGCCAGGCGAGCGCGTCCCGATTGCCAGCCGCCGGCATGAAGTCCTCGAGGCCGGAGGCGGCACGGTGCTCGAAGCCGAGCAGCAGCTGCTCGCCGGCGCTCACCGGCCCGCCTCCGCCGACGGCGGCGGCCCGAACAGCGGGCTCGCGCGGTAGCGCTCCAGGCCGAAGCGCAACAGCACGCCGAGCACCGCCGCCACCGGCACCGCCAGCAGCGTGCCGAGCACGCCGGCCAGCACCGTGCCCGCGAGCACCGCGAAGATCACCCACACCGGATGCAGGCGGATCCGGCTGCCGACCAGGCGCGGGCTGATCAGATTGCCCTCGATGAACTGGCCGAGCCCGAACACCAGGGCGACCAGCCCGATCATCGCGAGGTCCTGGAACTGGAAAGCCGCGACCGCCAGACCGACGACCAGGCCCAGCGTCATGCCGATGTAGGGGATGAAAGAGAAGAAGCCGGTCAGGAGGCCGATGATCAGGCCGTAGCGCAGCCCGACCAGCCACAGGCCGACGCCGTAGAACAGCGCCAGGAACACGCAGACCAGGCCCTGGCCGCGAATGAACCCGGCCAGCACCCGGTCGATGTCGGCCGCGAGCCGGCGCAGCGTCGGCTCGAGGTCGGGCGGCACCGTCGCCCAGATCCGCGCCACCATGCGGTCCCAGTCGCGCAGCAGGTAGAAGGTGACGATCGGCGTCACGAAGATCAGCGAGACCAGGTTGAGCAGCGCCACGCCCGACTGCAAGAGGCTGGTCAGGGCGGCGACCAGGACGTCCATCGACTGGGTGGAATAGCGCTTGAACAGGCCCTTCGCCGAGAGATCGACGCCGAGATCGAGCTGGGTGAACAGCGCCGACAGCGACGGTAGCGCGCGTTCCCGCAGGCGTTCCAGGTAGTCCGGGAGCGCGCTCGCGAGCTCCGCCGCCTGCGCCAGGAGGGTCGGCAGAATCAGCACCAGCACGACCACCAGGACGATGAAGAAGCCGACCGTGATCAGAGCGGTCGCGGTCGTCCGGCCGAGCCCCCAGCGCTGTAGCCGGTCGGCCGCGGGATCGAGCATGTAGGCGGCCGCCATGCCGACCAGGAACGGCAGCAGCACCGCGCGAAACAGGATCAGTCCGAGGAGCAGAGCCGCCAGCGGCACGAGCCCGAGCAGGGCCAGCCGCCGCCCATGGCTCAAGAAGCCGGCTCCAGACCGGTCGCCCGGACCGCCTGGACGGCGTAGCCGGCGCCCGACAGGATGGTCGTGCCGGCGACCAGCACGATCAGGATGGTGACCTGAGCCCCGAGGTCGATCCAGCCGCCGGCATCGGCGATCGTGCAGGCGGCCAGCAGGATCTGCGCGAAGGTGTTGATCTTGCCGACCACCAGCGGCATCGCCCGGAACACCGGATGGCGGCGCCGGATCAGGACCACGCCGACCACGATCAGGAGATCGCGGCCGAGCACCATGAGGCTCAGCCAGGCGGGCAGCCAGCCGGCGACCGCCAGCGCCAGGTAGATGCCATCGAGCAAGGCCTTGTCGGCGAGCGGATCGAGGATCGCGCCGAGGTCGGTCCTGGCGTTGAAATTCTTGGCGATGAAGCCGTCGACGTAATCCGACACGCCGGCGGCGATGAACAGCCAGAACGCCGCCCCCAGCCGATCGGTCGCGATCAGCCAGACCAGGGGGACGACCATCAGCAACCGGCCAAGCGTGACCAGGTTGGCGAGGTTGATCGGCGAGCGGGCTAGAACGAGGTTGACGTCGCGCTCGGCCGCTCGCCTGGGTTGGGGCTTTCCCCGGTTGGTCGCAACAGCCATAAGTCCCCTTCCCGCGATAACGCCAGGCCAAGCCGAGCCAACGCCTGCTCCAAGCGGAACTGATCCCCGATATATCGGATCTGCGCCCGCACGTTGTCGCGGGCGAAGGTGGCGATCTCGACCTGACTGACCTCCGGCAGGCTCTCCAACCCCTTGTCGATGTCGACCCAATCCGACAGCGCGGTGATCGGGATGTCCACCACCATGATCCCGGCCTGGTCGAAGCGCAAGAGGTTGGCGCTCTTCCAGCGCTCGTCGAGGCTGTTCTGCAGCCCGCGCACGGCCTCGCCAAGCAGGTCCGCGAGCGTCTGGTCGGGGCGGCCGCGCACCGTCTCCGGTGGGTTGAGCTGCTCGACCCGACCGATCCGCTCCATGGTCAGCTGCACGGTCGGCGGACCCGGGGCCGAGCCGCCTTCGACGGCCGCGCCTTCGACCGGCGCCTTGACGGCCGGCGCGCCCTCGACCGGCGCCTTGGGGGCGAGCGCGACCGGCGCGTTGGCGGCCGGCGGCACCGGCCCGACCAGCCGGCGGTGACCACGAGCGCGTCCTCGCTGCCGTAGCGGCTGGCGAGCGCGGCCAGCGCCGCGCGGTCACGCGCCTCCGCCTGCTCGACGCTGAGGCTGCCCATGTCCTCGAGGTCGCCGAGCGGCAGCACCAGGCGCAGCAGGCGCTCCGGCTCGAGGTTCTTCTCCCAGGCCTGCCACCACGGATTGTCGTCCGGCCACAGGCGGGCGCCGTCCGGTCCTTCGTACAGCGGCAGCACCACGATCGGCGTCGAGCGGACCTCGGCGAAGCTCACCGCCGCGCTCTGCAGCAGCTCGCGCACCGCCTCCGGCTCGTAGCTCACGGTCAGCTTCGCGAGGTAGCGGGTGGTAGACAGCTCCTCGCTGGTAATCTCGAAGTTCTGGACGTAGCGCTCGATGTTGAGGTCGCCGACCGCCGGCAGGAGCGACTGCTCCTCGGCCGGGACCAGCCGGTGCAACAACCGCTCGAGGCCGTCTTTCTTGCCCTGCAGCAGGGCCTCGCTGCGCGCGGTGACCGCGTCCTTGGCGGTGGCGTCGACCGCGATGCCACTGACCTGGAATACCGCCGGGTCGGTCTGCGCGTGACCCGGCGCGAGCAGGGCGGCCAAGCCGAGCAAGGCGGCGGCGAGCGGGTAGCAGACACGCGATTGGAGCATTGCAAAGCCGTCCGGATCGCCTAAGCTGACAGCTGATTGCCAGCTCGTTTCGAGCGCCAACCTAGCCAAGCCTGCAACCATGACACAAGAGACGCTGGAGCCGCTCGACGCGAATCGCTATCGGCAGGCGGGGGTCGACATCGCGGCCGGACAGGCCCTGGTGGAGGCGATCGGCCCGCTCGCCCGTTCGACCGCCCGGCCTGGTGCCAGCGCCGAGCTCGGCGGTTTCGGCGGCCTGTTCGACCTGCGCGAGGCGGGCTTCGAGCAGCCGCTCCTGGTCGCCGCCACCGATGGCGTCGGCACCAAGCTGCAACTGCTGGCGCAGAGCGGCCGCCACGGCGTCGCCGGCTTCGATCTGGTCGCGATGTGCGTCAACGACCTCCTCGCCCAGGGCGCCCAACCCCTGTTCCTGCTCGACTACTTCGCGACCAGCAAGCTGGATCCGGTCGCGGCGCGGGCGGTGATCGCCGGGGTCGCCGAGGGCTGCCGGGAGGCCGGCTGCGCCCTGATCGGCGGCGAGACCGCGGAGATGCCGGGCCACTACCGCCGGGGCGACTACGACCTCGCGGGCTTCGCGGTCGGCGCGGTCGAGCGCGCCCGGCTGCTGCCCCGGGCCGACATCGGTCCGGGCGACGTCCTGCTCGGCCTGGCCTCGAGCGGGGTCCATGCCAACGGTTTCTCGCTGGTCCGCAAGGTGCTGCGCGACCAGGGCCTGTTCCTGGCCGACCCGGCGCCGTTCGCGGCCGACCAGACCCTCGCCTCGGCGCTGCTGATCCCGACCCGGATCTATGTCCGCAGCCTGCTCGGCCTGTTCGAGCACGAGGTGATCAAGGCGGTCGCCCACATCACCGGCGGCGGCCTGACCGACAACCTGCCGCGGGTCCTGCCGCCGGGCGTGGTCGCCCGGATCGACGCCGGCAGCTGGCACGCCTCGCCGGTCTTCCTGTGGCTGTACGAGGCCGCGCGCATGACCGCCGAGGAGATGCTGCGGACCTTCAACTGCGGCATCGGCATGGTCCTGGTGGTGGTCGCCGACTACGCCGACGACGTCAGCCGCTTCCTCGCCGACAAGGGCGAGACCGTCTACCGGCTGGGCGAGCTGGTCGCCGGCAACGGCCCGCCCCGGCTCCAGGTCGACGGCATGGATGGCTGAGCCCCGCCGCCGCGTGGCGGTCCTGATCTCGGGCCGCGGCAGCAATCTGCGGGCGCTGATCGACCATTGCGCCTTGCCCGACGCCAGCGCCGAGATCCGGCTGGTCATCTCTGATCGGCCCGACGCGCCGGGCCTCGAGCACGCCCGCGCCGCCGGCATCAGCTCCGAGATCATCGACCAGGGGCCGCGCATTCATCTCGAGCGAGGTCTCGACGAATCGTTGCAATCATCTGATATAGAACTCGTTTGCCTCGCTGGGTTCATGCGCGTGCTGAGCCCCGAATTCGTCGCGGGCTGGCGCGACCGGCTGCTCAACATCCATCCTTCGCTGCTGCCGGCCTTCCGCGGCCTCGACACCCACCGGCGCGCGCTCGAGGCGGGCGTCCGCTTTCACGGCTGCACGGTGCATTTCGTGCGCGCCGAGGTCGACGCCGGCCCGATCATCGTCCAGGGCGCACTGCCGGTCCGCCAGGACGACACTTCGGACAGCCTCGCCGCGCGCGTCCTCGCCCTCGAGCACCGCTGCTACCCGCAGGCCCTCGAGCTGGTCGCCTCCGGCCGCGTCCGGGTGGTGGGCGAACGGGTCGCGGTCGAGGGTGCCAGGACGCCCGAGATCCTGCTGCTCAACCCGGCCGCCTGAAGGCAGTCACCGGCAGCGAGCCTCGCCTCACCCGACGATGTCGGATTCCGCGAAGAAGAAGGCGATCTCCCTGGCGGCGGTGTCCGGCGCGTCGGAGCCGTGGACCGAGTTGGCCTCGATCAATTCGGCGAAGTCCTTGCGGATCGTCCCGGGCTCGGCCTTGGCCGGGTCGGTGGCGCCCATGACCGCGCGATGGCGCTCGACCGCGTCCTCGCCTTCGAGCACCTGCGCGACCACCGGGCCCGAGGTCATGAACTCGCACAAGCTGCGGTAGAACGGCCGCTCCTTGTGGACCGCGTAGAACGCCTCGGCCTGGTCGCGGGTCAGCCGCAGGCGCCGCTGGGCGACGATCCGGAGCCCCGCCGCCTCGAGCCGGGCGTTGATCTGGCCGGTCAGATTGCGCCGGGTCGCGTCGGGCTTGATGATCGAGAGCGTCCGCTCGATGGCCATGCCGGGGTTCCTCGTCCTGCTGAGCTCGGCGGCCTTATAACCGGCCGGGCGACCGGGCGAAAGGGCCCGCGCGGGTCAGCCGGCGGCGGCCTTCTGCCAGCCGCGCGCGGTCTGCTGCCAATAGGTGATCTTTGCCCCCTGCTCGCGCCACCGGCGCCAGAGCGCCCGCGCCCGCTCGACCGCCGGCTCATCGTTGCCGTCGAACAGGTAGAGGCAGCGGCCGAACGGGGCCGGCGGCTCGACCTCGACGCCGTCGACCAGGACCAGCACGGTCGCGCCGTTCGGGTAGTCGGCCTCGTCGGTCAGGAACACCGGCTGGTCCTCGGCGTGCCCGTCCGCGCGCGAGCCGTGGGGCAGGAAGCTGTCGCGGCCGAAGGTCCAGAGCGCGCGGTTGAGCGCCTCGACCCGCTCGGCCGAGGCCGCCCGCACGACCGCCCGCTGGCCGCTCGCCAGCACCCGCTCGAGCAGCCGGCCGAGCGCCGGCTCGAGCGCCGTCCGCTGCAGGTGATAGAAGCCGAACTCGACCATGCTCAACCGGGTCGGCGGCCGGCTCAGCTCTCGTAGTGATCGGCGATCAGGCGGTCGAGCAGGCGGACCCCGAAGCCGGTCGCCCCCTTGCCGGCGAGCGGCAGGTCCTGCTGCGACCAGGCGACGCCCGCGATGTCGAGATGCGCCCAGGGCACGTCGCCCACGAACCGCTGCAGGAACACCGCGCCTGCGGTCGCGCCCGCCTCGCGCGCCCGGCCGACGTTCTTGATGTCGGCGATCTCGGACTTGATGTGCTTGGCATAGGCGTCGCCGAGCGGCATCCGCCAGAGCCGCTCGCCGACCGCCTCGCCGGCCGCGACCAGCTGGGCGGCCAGCTCCTCGTCGGGGCTGAACAGGCCCGCCTGCTCGTGGCCGAGGGCGACCACGATGGCGCCGGTGAGGGTCGCCAGATCGATCATCGCCTTGGGCTTCAGGTGCTCCTTGGCGTAGTGCAGGACATCGGCCAGCAGCAGCCGGCCCTCGGCGTCGGTGTTGATCACCTCGATGGTCAGCCCGGACATCGCGGTGATCACGTCCCCCGGTCGCTGGGCGGTGCCGGACGGCATGTTCTCGGTCAACCCGAGGACGCCGACCACGTTCGCTTTGGCGCGCCGGCGGGCGAGCGCCTCCATGGCGCCGAACACGGCGCCGGCCCCGCCCATGTCCCACTTCATCTCCTCCATGCCGGCCGCGGGCTTGATCGAGAGGCCGCCGGAATCGAAGCACACGCCCTTGCCGATCAGCGCCACCGGCGGCGCCCCGCTCGCTCCCCCCGGCCAGCGCAGCACCGCGACCCGGGGCTCGCGCACGCTGCCCTGGGAGACCGCGAGCAGCGCCCGCATGCCGAGGGCCTGGAGCTCCGCCGGCCCCAGGATCTCGACCGCGAGGCCGACGTCCCCGCCGAGCTTCCGGCATTCGTCGGCGAAGCTCTCGGGCGTGAGCACGTTGGCCGGCTCCGAGACCAGGTCGCGGCTGTGGCCGACGCCCCGGATCACCGCCTCGGCCGCCGCCCAGGCGGCCCTGGCCGCCGCCGGCTCGGGGACCAGCAAGGTCAAGCCTGCGACCTCGCCCGCCGACTCGTCGTCCGGGGCCTTCTGGGTCCGGTACTTGTCGAACCGGTAGCTGCGCAGACAGGCGCCGCTCGCCAGGGCGACCGCGAGCTGGCCTTGCCCGAGCGCCAGACCCGGGACGGCATCGACCGCAACGCTCGCCTCGCCGACCCGGAGCGCCTTCAGCTTCAGGACCAGGCTGCCACCGAGCGCCTCGAGATCGAGCGCCTTGGCCTCCTCCGGCTTGCCCAGCGCCAGCACGACCAGGCGCTCGAGACCGAGCCCGGCCGGATACAGGAGCTCGATCGCCTGGCCGCGCTTGAAGGTCTCGCCGGCCATCTGCACGGCCCGGGTCACCGCCCCCCCGGCGCGCTGGTCGAGCGCCCGGGCGCTCGGGCCGAGCGCGCCATCCGGCAGCGCGAGCACGACCAGGGTCCCCGCCTCGGGCAGTGGGGGCGCGGCGAACTCAATCCTCATCCCGGATCCTCCGGATCGTTGACAGCTGGCTGGTGCGGTTGGGGCCGAGCGGGGCAAAGGCGCCCGGCGGGCGGCTCGATCATCAGGGCCCTGTATCGATCATCGCCCGTCTGTATGATGGCCCGGCGATGAAGCTCTACCTGCTCTATCTGCTCCGGCAGCTGGCCCTGCCGACCCTGATAGCGACGCTCGCCTTGTCGGGCGCGATCTGGTTGTCTCAATCCCTGCGCTTCGTCGATCTCATTGTCAACAAGGGCATCCCCGCCACCACCTTCGTCTATCTGACGGCGTTGCTGTTCCCCTCCCTGCTCCTGGTGATCCTGCCGTTCGCCCTGTTCTGCGCGGTGCTGTTCGTCTACCACCGGCTGACGGTCGAGAGCGAGATCACCGTCTTCAAGGCGGTCGGCCTCAGCAATCTGCAGATCGCGGCGCCCTGCCTGTTGCTGGCGACGGTTGTGACCCTGATCGGCTATTCGATCAGCCTGTACTTCATGCCGCTCGCCTTCCGCACGTTTCGCGACCTGCAATTGCAGATCGAGCGCGACTTCTCCTACCTGCTGCTGCAGCCGGGCGTGTTCAACACACCCGCGGACGGGCTCACGGTCTACGTCCGGGACCACCGCGCGGATGGCTCGCTCGAGGGGGTGGTCGTGCACGACGAGCGCCAGCGGAAGCTGCCGGTGACCATGCTCGCCGAGGAGGGCTCGCTCGTGCAGGGCCCCGACGGGCCCCTGTTCGTCCTCGAGCGGGGCAACCGGCAGGAGTTCGATGCCAAGGACCCCAACAATCCGAGCTTGTCGATCCTGCACTTCGACCGCTACACCCTTGATCTGGCGGCCAACGCATCGCCGCCCGGCGAGCGCTCGCCGAAACCGAAGGAACTGTACGTGCACGAGCTCTTGGATCCTCCGGCATCCTTGAGCGAAGCGCGGCGGATGGGACGGATCGCCGAAGGACACAAGCGGTTGACCTGGCCGTTGAATGCGCTGGTGTTCGCTCTGATCGGGCTGGCGGCGCTGCTCACGCGCGACTTCGATCGCCGCGGGCCGTGGCCGAGCCTGCTGATCGCGACCGCAGGGGTGGTCCTCTATGAGGCCCTGAACATGGTGGTCGGCAGCCTGGCGGAGAAGAATCTGGCGCTCATCCCGCTGCTCTACGTCTCGACGATCGTGCCGGCGCTGGTCTGCCTGGCGGTGATCGCCGGCCGGCGGCCGCGCCGCCGGACCCGGGCCACGGTCGCCAAGCCGGCATGAGGCGCCCGGCGCCCGCCCGCATTCTCGCCACGCCGGCCGGCGCCCCGCATGCTGCCGCCGGGCCGCGCGAGATCCGGCTGTCGGGCACCCTGTCCCGCTATCTCGGCCATCAGGTGCTGACGGGCATCGCGATCGTGGTGTTCGCCCTTGCGGTGATCGCGCTCGTGATCGACGTGGTCGAGCTGTTGCGCCGGGCCTACGGCCGGCCCGGGGTGGGGTTCGGTCTGGTGCTGCTGATGGGCGTGCTGCACCTGCCCTTCCTGATCCAGAAGCTGATGCCGTTCGCGGTCCTGTTCGGGACCATGCTGACCTTCCAGCGCCTGACCCGCTCGCACGAGCTGGTGGCCGCCCGCTCGGCCGGCGTCTCGGTCTGGCAGTTCCTGTTGCCGGCGCTTCTGGTCGCCCAGGGGCTCGGGGTCTTCACCCTGGTCGCCTTCAATCCGCTGGCCTCGGTCCTGGTCGCCCGCTACGAGGCGCTGGACCACGCCTACCTCTCCCAGGACGCCGGCCTGATCACGGTGGCGCACGGCGGCCTCTGGCTGCGCCAGCCGCGCGACGGTGGCGGCGAGATCCTGATCCATGCCCGGCAGATGAACCCGGACACCGGCGTGCTCGGGCACGTGATCGTGTTCACCTTCGGGGCCGACGCGACCTTCGCCGGCCGGGTCGACGCCGCGCTCGGCCATCTGCGCCCGGGCTACTGGGATCTGGACAAGCCGCTGGTCTCCGACGTCAACGGCAACAGCCGGCTCGAGCCGAGCCTCCGGATCCCGACCGACCTCACGAGCCATCGGATCCAGGAGAGCTTCGCCGCGCCCGAGACCCTCTCCTTCTGGGACCTGCCGGGCTTCGTGCGGGAACTCGAGGCGGTCGGGTTCTCGGCGCGCGAGCACCGGCTCTACTGGCACGAGCTGCTCGCCCTGCCCCTGCTGCTGTCGGCGATGCTGCTGATCGGCACGACCTCGAGCCTGCGTCTGGTCCGGCACGGCGGCACCGGGCTGCTGATCGCCGCCGGCCTGGCCACCGGCTTCTTCTTCTACATCATGTCCGACGTGGTGTTCGCGATCGGGCTGTCCGGCCGGCTGCCCGCGGTCCTGGCCGCCTGGACCCCGGCCGGGGTCGCCGTGCTGCTCGGCTGCACCACCCTTTTGCACCTCGAGGATGGCTGAGCATGGCTGCCCGGGCCGCGTCCTGGCTGCTCGCCCTGGTGGCCCTGCTGGTCGCGCTGCCGGTGGCCCGGGCGCAGCAGGACGTGCCCGCCGGGCAGGCCCTGCTGATCGCCGACCGCCTCGAGGTCGACAAGAAGACCGCCGTGGTCACGGCCGAAGGCAACGTCGAGGTTCTGCAGGGCGAACGGCATCTGTGGGCCGATCGCCTGCGCTACGATCAGCACGCCGACCGGATCGACGCCGAAGGCAACGTCACCCTGCTCGAGCCGACCGGCGAGGCCTTGTACGCGGAGCAGCTGACCCTCAGCGACGAGCTCAAGACCGGGGTCGCCAAGCAGCTGCGTGCCCGGCTGACCGACGGCTCGCTGTTCGCGGCCGCCAGCGGACGCCGGACCGGGGGTACCGTGACCGAGATGGACCGGGCGGTCTACTCGCCCTGCCCGTTGTGCGAGAATTCCACCTCACCGCCGCTCTGGCAGATCCAGGCGCAGCGCGTCGTCCACGACCAGACCGAACACCAGATCACCTATCACAACGCCTTCTTCGAGATCTACGGGGTCCCGATCGCCTACACGCCCTATCTGTCCCACCCCGACCCGACGGTCGAGCGCAAGTCCGGCTTCCTGGCGCCGACCTTCGGCAGCGACAGCGAGCTTGGCCTGCTTCTCCGGACACCGTACTATTTCGCGCTTGCGCCCAACTACGACCTGACGCTGTCGCCAACCTTCGCGACCAAGGAGAACCCGGTCCTCGCCCTCGACTATCGGCATCTGCTGCCGAGCGGCAGGTTCAACCTGGGGGGCAGCGGCACCTACGCCACCGAGGCCGGCAGCAACGGCAACCCGAACCCGACCGACAAAGCCTTTCGCGGCCATCTCGAAGGCGACGGCAGCTTTCGTTTGACCGACGACGCACGCTGGGGCTACGACCTCGCGGTGACGACCGACAACACCTATCTGCGGCGGTACAATTTCAGCAACGACAACGTGCTGACCAATCGCCTGTTCACCGAGAAGGTCTGGGACCGCAACTACGCGGCGCTGAACGCCTATGCGTTCCAAGGCTTGCGTCAGTCCGATCATCAGGACCAGATCCCGGTCGCGGCGCCGTGGGCCGAGACCGCGTTGAAGAGCGGCCCGGGGCGCTGGGGTTCGCGGTTCACCCTCGACAGCAGCCTGCTGACGCTGACCCGGGCGAACGGCCTCGACACCCGGCGGCTGTCGACCACCGGCGGCTGGGAGCTGCCCTGGGCCAGCGCGCTCGGCGACCAGTACCGCCTGGCGCTGAGCCTGCAGGGCGACGGCTATTGGACCGACGGCGACCCGGAGACCTTGGGCGCCAACGGCGGCAGCAGCACCACGGGCCGGGTGCTGCCGCGGCTGACCGCCGACTGGAGCTGGCCCTGGATCGGTGACACCTTGGGGGTGACGCCGACGATCGAGCCGCTCGCGAGCTTCACCTGGACGCTCGACAACCCGAACCGCAACCAGATTCCCAACGAGGACAGCCAGGACCTTCAGATCGACGACAGCAATCTGTTCGAGCCGAACCGGTTCGCCGGGCTCGACGAAGTCGAGGGCGGCGCCCGGGTCACCTATGGCCTGCGCTTCGGCGCCTACGGCGATTCGGGCGAGCTGCTGAGCGGCCTGTTCGGCCAGAGCTACAGGATCAGCGGCGAGCACGCCGAGTTCGATCCGTCCACCGGAATCGACCAGTCGCTGTCCGACTACTGGGGCCGGATCGACCTCTCACCCGACCCGGCGTTCCGGGTCCGCTATCGCTTCCGCCTCGACCAGCAAGACCTGAGCCCGACCCAGAACGAGGTCGGCGCCGTCTTCGGGCCCCGGCGCGTGCGCTTCAATGTCGACTACATCTCGCTCTCGAACGACCCGGCCTTGAACGACAGCAACAGCCGCGAAGAGGTCACCGCCGGCGTGTCGCTCGGCCTGTTGCCCTCACTCTCGCTGCGCGCCGCGACCCGGCGCAACCTGGATGAGGACCGGAACGTCTGGTACAAGTTCGGACTGGTGTACCGCCACCCCTGCCTCACCCTCGTGGCCGGCGTCCAACGCAAGAACACCCAGCAGGCGGACGCCGGGTCTGCCACGACCTTCTCGATTCGGGTCATCTTCAAGAACCTTGGTGAGGTGGCCACCGGCAGCAGTCTGCTGGCGCCGCTCGCGGGCGGATGATGGCGAGGATGATGATGCTGGTCTTGCGCGGGTCGATGATCGGCCCCCTGGCGTTGGTCGGCCTGCTGCTCGTCGCCCTGCCGGCGTGGTCGGCCGACGGGCAGCGGATCGCGGCGGTGGTCAACGACCAGGTGGTGACCGTTCGCGATCTGAACGAGCGCCTGCAGCTGGTGCTGCTGACCAGCAGCATCCGCGACAGCGAGCAGGCCCGGGCCCGCCTGGCGCCTCAGGTGCTGCGCGGCCTGATCGAGGAGAGCCTGCAGCTCCAGGAGGCCGACCGTCTGAACATCCAGGTCGATCAGGCCGAGATCGATCACGCGCTCACCAACATCGCCAAGCGCAACAAGCTCAGCGTCGAGCAGATGAAGGGCTACCTGGTCAACAACGGGATCAACCTCGAGACCCTGAACCGCCAGATCCGGGCGCAGATCGCCTGGCTCAAGGTGGTTAACCGGCAGATACGCCCGAAGGTCACGGTGACCGTCGATCAGCTCGACCTCGCGGTTCAGGAGGCCCGCGACAGCCAGGGCCAGCCGGAATATCTGCTGTCCGAGATCGTGCTGCCGGTCGACAGCCCGGCGCAGGCTGGCCGGGTCGCCCAGGATGCCCAGCGCCTGATCCAGACGCTGCGCGAGGGCGCCAACTTCGACGCGCTCGCGCATCAGGTGTCGGCGGCGGCCAGCGCCGAACGCGGCGGCGACCTCGGCTGGGTCAGCGCCGCGTCGATCCCGCCGGAGCTGCAAGCCGTCCTGGACCGGATGCGCCCCGGCGACATCTCGGATCCCCTGAGCTCGCCGATCGGCTATCACATCTTCTGGCTGCGCGATCAGCGGATCGCCGCCGCGCCGGTCAACTCCGGCCGGGCCGCGGTCGAGGTCCAATTGACCCAGATCCTGTTCCCGACCGATGGCAGCGCCGCCGCCAACACCCAGGCGCGCGAACGCGCCGCCGGCCTGCGCGACCGGCTCACCGACTGTCCGGCGATGGCCAAGGTCGCCGCCGAGATCAAGGCGCCGGCCTCGGGCGATCTCGGCTGGCTGAAGGTCGGCGATCTGCCGCCGGACCTCGGCAAGGCAGTGCTCGCCCTCCAGGTCGGCGAGGTCAGCCCGCCGCTCCAGGGGCCGTCCGGGATCCACCTGTTGATGGTCTGCGGCCGCCGCGACCCCAAGGAGCTGACGCCGGAACGCGAGCGGATCGCCCAGCGCCTCGAGCAGGAGCGGACCGATCGCCTGGCGCGCCGCTATCTGCGCGACCTGCGCAAGCAGGCGTTCGTCGAAGTCCGGATGTAGGGCGCTCGCGCCGGGGCGCCGTGGATCCCCAGGCACCGCTCAGGACCGTCATCGAGCGCTTCCGGCTGCGCGCCGACAAGCGGCTCGGCCAGCATTTCCTGCTCGATCCCCAGCTGCTCGGCCGGATCGCGGCGGCGGCCGGCGATCTGAGCGGGCGCACCGTGGTCGAGATCGGACCCGGCCCCGGCGGCCTGACCCGGGCCCTGCTCGCGGCCGGCGCGGCGCGGGTGATCGCGGTCGAGCGCGACCCGCGCTGCATCGAGGCGCTCGAGGAGCTTGCCCAGGCCGCGGGCGGGCGCCTCGAGCTGATCCAGGCGGACGCCCGCGAGCTCGCCCTCGCCGAGCTCGGCACCGGCCGGATCAGCATCGTCGCCAACCTGCCCTACAACGTCGCGACCCCGCTGCTGATCCAGTGGCTCGGCCAGCTCGAGCGGATCGAGCGCCTGACGCTGATGTTCCAGCGCGAGGTCGGCGAACGGATCGGCGCGCCGCCCGGGCAGTCGCACCTACGGCCGCCTCTCGGTGCTGGTGCAGTGGCTGTGCGAGGTCCGGAGCCTCATGCACCTGCCGGCGCGCGCCTTCACACCGCCGCCCAAGGTCGCCTCCAGCCTGGTCCAGCTGATCCCGCGCCCGGAGCCCCTCGCCCCGGCCGACCGGAGTGACCTCGAGCGCGTGCTGCAGGCGGCGTTCGGCCAGCGCCGCAAGATGCTGCGCTCGAGCCTCAAGAGCCTGGACCCGCGGCCCGAGGCCCTGCTCGCCGCCGCCGAACTGCCGCCGACGGCGCGTGCCGAGCAGATCGACGTCGCGGGCTTCTGCCGCCTTGCCCGGAGCTACGCGGCGCAGCGCCGCGACGCCCTTGCTAGCGTGGCATCCGGAACTGGCTGACGAAGTCGGTGAGGCCCGGCTGGCGTTGGCGCCGGAGCCGCTCGGCGCCGAGGATGGCGCGCGTCTGGGCGACGCTCCGGTCGAGGTCGTAGTTGATCAGCAGGTAGTCGTACTCGGCCCAATGGGTGACGTCGGACGCGACCTGGGCGAGCCGCTTCCTGACTTCCGTCTCTGAATCCTGCGCCCGGCGCCGCAGCCGGCGCTCGAGCTCCGCGGTCGAGGGCGGCAGGATGAACACGCCGACCATGTCGTCGCGCGCGACCTCGCGCAGCTGCTGCGCGCCCTGCCAGTCGATGTCGAACAGCACGTCCCGACCCGCCGCCAGGGCGTCCTCGACCGCAGCCCGCGGCGTGCCATAAGCGCGACCGTAGACCTCGGCATGCTCCAGCAATGCGCCCCGCGCGACCATCGCGAGGAAGGTCGCCCGGTCGATGAACCGGTAGTCGACACCCTCGACCTCGCTCGGCCGCTTCGGCCGCGTGGTCACCGAGACCGACATCTCGAGCTCCGGCTCCAGCTCGAGCAGACGCCGGGCGATCGAGGTCTTGCCGGCGCCCGACGGCGACGACAGCACGAGCATCAGGCCCCGCCGGTGGATGGCGGGCTCGCCCTGCTCCTGGGATCTGGTCATCCTGCGGCCTATCTCGGTGGCGTGCCGGACGAATCCGGCCGCCATTCAACGAATGGTCGAGTCGCTCTCATTCTTGCCCTTGGAATGGTTGCCAATCAATGACTGTCGCCCGCTCGATCGGCCCGACAGGGCGGTGGCGCCAGCCGGCGCCGCGCTCGATCCTGATCACCGGCGCCAGCGGCCGGATCGGCGCGGCGCTCGCCCTGGCCTTCGCCGCGCCCGGCGTCCATCTCGCGCTCGGCGGCCGCGACCGGGCCCGGCTCGAGGCCGTGACCCTGGGCTGCCGGCGCCAGGGCGCGCTCGCCCAGGGCACCGCGGTCGACGTGACCGATCGGGCGGCGATGGCGGCGTGGCTGCTCGCGGTCGATCGCGAGACGCCGCTCGATCTGGTGATCGCCAACGCCGGCATCGGCGGGCCCGGCGGTCAGGGTGCCCCGGAGGTGGCGCGGACGATCTTCGCGGTCAACCTCGAGGGCGTGCTCAACACGATCCTGCCGGTCCTGCCGGCGATGACCGCGCGCGGCCGCGGCCAGCTCGCGCTGATGAGCTCGCTCGCGGGCTTGCGCGGCCAGCCGAGCGCGCCCGCCTATTGTGCCAGCAAGGCCGCGGTGCTGGTCTGGGGCGAGGGCCTGCGCGGCCGGCTCGGGCGCCAGGGGATCGCGGTCTCGGTGATCTGCCCCGGCTTCGTGCGCACCCCGATGACCGCGGCCAACCCCTTCCCGATGCCGCTGATGATGGCGCCCGAGCGGGCGGCGGCGATCATCAGGCGCGGCCTGCTGCGCCGCCGGGCACGGATCGCCTTCCCGCTGCCGCTCTACTGGGGCGTGCGCCTGCTGCAGGCGCTGCCGGCCGGGCTCGCCGACCGCTGGCTCGCGCGCGTGCCGGACAAGGAGTGAGCCAGGGCAAGCTCAGCCCGGGGGCCTCGGCTCGGGCCGGGGCTTCGGCTCGGACTGGGCCTTCGAGTTGGGCTTCGGCGGCGGCGGCTCCGGCACCGCCTCGCCCGCCTGCAGCCGGCGCCAGGCGGCGACGTTGCGATTGTGCTCGGCGAGCGTGCGCGCGAAGCTGTGGCCGCCGCTGCCGTTGGCGACGAAATAGAGATAGTCGACATTGGCGGGATTGAGCACCGCCTCGATCGACGCGCGGCCCGGGTTGGCGATCGGTCCGGGCGGCAGGCCGTCGATCTGGTAGGTGTTGTAGGCGCTGTCGGTCGCCCAGTCCTCGCGGGTGAGCGCGCGGCCGAGGTGGCCTTCGCCCGCGGTCAGGCCGTAGATCACGGTCGGATCGGCCTGCAGCCGCATGCCGCGGCGCAGCCGGTTGATGAACACCGCCGCGACCTTGCGCCGCTCGTCCGCCTGGCCGGTCTCCTTGTCGACGATCGAGGCCAGCGTGAGGGCGTCCTCGCGCCGCACGAACGGCAGGCCCTGGGCGCGCTCCGGCCAGAGCTGATCGAGCAGGTCCTGCATCGACCGCTGCATCCGCTTGACCAGGTCGGCCCGGCGGTCGCCGATGGCGTAGAAATAGGTCTCGGGCAGGAGCGAGCCCTCGGGCGGCGGCGGCGGCAGCTCGCCGACCAGGCCCTTGGTCTTCTCGAGCAGCTGGTAGATCTCGGCGACCGTCAACCCCTCGGCGACCGTCAGCCGATGGGCGACGGTCTGGCCACTGGCCAGGAGATTGAGGACGCTGGCGGGGGTGATCGCGGCCGGAAAGGCGTACTCGCCGGCCTTGAGATCGCGATCGTGGCCGACCACGCGCACCGCCAGACGGAACAGCCAGGGATGGTCGATCACGCCGGCGTTGTTGAGCAGCGCCGTGATCCGGGCGAGCCCGGCGCCGCGCGGCAGGATCACGACCGTCTCCTCCTTGGCCGGTCCCGGCCGGACCAGATAGGCGTTGAGCTGGGTCAGGCCGGCGATCACGACGACCCCGGAGAGAGCAGCCAGCATCGACAGCGCTGCGAGGAGCTTCAGCGCGCGCGGGCTCATGGCGTCGGAGGTTCAGTGCACTTCGAAGGGTCAGCGCTCGGGGGCTCGGACGAAGATCAGGCTCGCGTTGGTGCCGCCGAAGCCGAACGAGTTGGACAGCGCCGCCCGGACCTCCCGTCGGCGCGCCTCGTAGGGCACCAGATCGAGGTCGCAGCCGGGCGACGGCCGGTCCAGGTTCAAGGTCGGCGGCACGATCTGGTGATGGAGGGCGAGCAGCGAGAAGATCGCTTCGACGCTGCCGGCGGCGCCGAGCAGATGGCCGATCGCCGACTTGGTCGACGACATCGACAGGCGCCTTGCGGCGTCGCCGAACAGGCGCTTGACCGCGCCGAGCTCGATCTCGTCGCCGAGCGGGGTCGAGGTGCCGTGGGCGTTGACGTAGTCGATCGCGTCCGGGCTCATGCCGGCGCGCGCCAGCGCCGCCTGCATCGAGCGGTAGCCGCCGTCGCCGTCGGGGCTCGGCGCGGTGATGTGATAGGCGTCGCCGGACATGCCATAGCCGACCAGCTCGCCGTAGATCCGCGCCCCCCGGGCACGCGCATGATCGAGCGCCTCGAGCACGACGATGCCGGCGCCCTCGCCCATGACGAAGCCGTCGCGGTCCTCGTCCCAGGGGCGCGACGCGCGCTCGGGCTGATCGTTGAAGTGGGTCGAGAGCGCCCGCGCGGCGGCGAAGCCCGCGACCCCCAGCCGGCAGATCGCGGCCTCGGCCCCGCCCGCAACCATGACGTCGGCATCGCCGAGCCCGATCATCCGGCTGGCATCGCCGATCGCATGGGCGCCGGTCGAGCAGGCGGTCACGACCGAATGGTTCGGGCCCTTGAAGCCGAACCGGATCGAGACCTGGCCGCTGACCAGGTTGATCAGGCTGGCCGGGATGAAGAACGGGCTGACCCGGCGCGGGCCGCGCTGCTCGAGCTCGACCGCGGTGTCGGCGATCGTGCTGAGGCCGCCGATCCCGGAGCCGATCAGCACGCCGGTGCGGATGCGCGCGGCCTCGTCCTCGGGCTGCCAGCCGGCGTCCCGGACCGCGTCGATCGCGGCCGCGAGGCCGTAGATGATGAACAGGTCGTTCTTGCGCACGTCCTTGGGCGCCACGACCTCGTTGATCTTGAAGGCGCCCTCGCCCTCGGTCGGCACCTGGCCCCCGATCTTTGCCGGCAGGTCGTCGACCGGGAAGCGATCGATCCGGCGGATGCCGCTTTGGCCTTCGATCAGCCGGCGCCAGACCACGTCGACGCCGCAGCCCAGCGGCGTCACCAGGCCCATGCCCGTGACGACCACCCGTCTCATGGCGCCCGTCTCATGGTGCCTGTCTCATGGCGCCCGTCTCACGGCGATCGACCGTCGACCCGACGAGCCATGCGACCCTCTTGCCTGCCGCTCAGGTATGCTGCTCGATATAGCTGATCGCATCCTTGATGGTCAGGATCTTCTCGGCCGCCTCGTCCGGGATCTCGCAACCGAACTCTTCCTCGAACGCCATCACCAGCTCGACGGTGTCGAGGCTGTCGGCGCCCAGATCGTCGACGAAGCTGGCGTTATCCGTGACTTTGCTCTCGTCGACCCCAAGGTGCTCGACGACGATCTTCTTGACGCGCTCGGCAGTGTCGCTCATCGGAGAGATTCCTCAGTTGCTCTGGCCTGACTCGAAGGGGTTCCCGGCTACGGCCGCCACCGACCGACATCGCGGCGCGTTGCTTCCTATCACAGTCCCGTCAAGGTTGACTAGGCGTTAAAGCCACTCACCAAGGCGAAGGTTCCGCCGAGTTCGGCCTCAAATCATGGCCATGCCGCCGTTGACGTGCAAGGTCTGGCCGGTCACGTAGGCGGCCTCCACGCTCGCCAGATAGCCCGCGGCCGCGGCCACGTCGGCGCCGCTGCCCAGGCGACCCTGCGGGATCTGCTGCAGCAGGCGGGCGCGCTGCTCTTCGCCGAGCGCCTCGGTCATCGCGGTCTCGATGAAGCCCGGTGCGATGCAGTTGACCGTGATCCCGCGCAGGGCGACCTCGGCCGCCAGCGCCTTGCTCATGCCGATCAGGCCGGCCTTGGCGGCGGCATAGTTGGCCTGACCCGGATTGCCGGTCACGGCGACGATCGAGGTGATGTTGAGGATCCGCCCGAAGCGGCGCTTGATCATGCCGCGCAGCGCGCTCCGGATCAGGCGAAAGCCGGCGCTAAGGTTGACGTCGAGCACCGTCTGCCAGTCCTCGTCCTTGAGCCTGAGCGCGAGGTTGTCGCGGGTCAGCCCGGCGTTGTTGACCAGGATGTCGAGGCCGCCGTCCGCCTCGACCGCCCGGACCAGCCGGTCGGCTGCCTGCGGATCGCCGAGATCGTCGGCCTCGACCGCGACTCGCTCGCCGAGCGCCCGGGCGAGCTCGTCCAGAGCCGCACGCCGGCGGCCGGTCAGGACCACCTTGGCGCCCTGGGCATGGAGCTGGCGGGCGATCGCGCCGCCGATGCCGCCCGAGGCCCCGGTCACCAGCGCGGTCCGGCCGGTCAGATCGAACATTGCGCGGGTCTCCCCATGGCTCAGCCCTCCGGTGCCGCCTGGAGGTAGGCGTCGATCTCCCCGGGCGTGCCGAGCGCGACGCCGGTCACACCGGGCAGCGTCCGCCTGGTCAGACCGGACAGGACGCGGCCGGCGCCGAGCTCGAGGGTCGTCCGCACGCCGCGCCCGGCCATGGTCAGGAGGCATTCGCGCCAGCGCACCCGCGCCGTCACCTGCTCGACCAGGCGGCCGGCGATCACCGCCGGATCGCGCTCGGCCGCGGCGCTGACGTTGCTGATCAGGGGCACCGCCGGCGGCGCCAGCGTGATCCCGGCAAGCGCCACGCGCACCGCCTCGGCCGCGGGTGCCAGCAGCCGGCAATGGAACGGCGCGCTGACCGCGAGCAGCATGGCGCGGCCACCCTTGGCCTTGGCGAGGCCGACCGCCTGCTCGACCGCGGCGCGGGCGCCGCTGAGCACGACCTGGCCGGGGGCATTGTCGTTGGCGACGTCGCAGGCGCCGGCGGTGCCCGCCTCGACCGCGAGCGCCTCGACCGCCTCGAGCTCCAGGCCGAGGATCGCGGCCATGGCGCCCTCGCCGACCGGCACCGCCGCCTGCATCGCCTGGCCGCGCAGGCGCAGCAGCCGGGCGGCATCGTCGATCCCGAGGCTGCCGGCCGCGGCCAGCGCCGAATACTCGCCGAGCGAATGGCCGGCGACGCAGTCGCAGAGCGAGGCGAGCCCGCGGCCGCTGCGCGCCTCGAGGGTCCGGAGGGCGGCGAGCGAGGTCGCCATCAGTGCCGGCTGGGCGTTCTCGGTCAGCCGCAGGCGATCGTCCGGACCCTCGAAGATCAGCCGGCTGAGCGCCAGGCCGAGGGCCTCGTCGACCTGCTCGAACACCTGGCGCGCCGCCGGCTCGGCCGCATACAGCGCCTGACCCATGCCAACGGCCTGGGAGCCTTGTCCGGGGAAGATGCAGGCGGCGGTCATGAGCGGCTGAGGTCAGGGGCGGCAGGATCGCTCGGAGCGCCGGCAGGTCATAGCGGCTCGTCCCGACCTGTCAAGCGGGCTTGTCGGGCGGGGCTTTTTTTGTATAGTGCGCCCCCGGTCCGGTCCCCTGGAGCCGAATGCCCGCCTGACGGGCTTGCGGGAGCCGTTGCAAAAGGCGTGCGGCTCGCGCTTGGTATGGGTTGGACCCGGTCGATCTTGAGGAGTTGGCAAACCGCCATGCGGTCGTATGAGCATACCTTCATCGCGCGCCAGGATCTGTCGCCCCAGCAGGCCCAGGCTCTGGCCGACGCTTACGCCGGCGTGATCACGGAGCACGGCGGCGAGGTCACCAAGAACGAGTATTGGGGCCTGCGCAACCTGGCCTATCGGATCAAGAAGAACCGCAAGGGCCACTATCTGCACCTGAACCTGCGCGCCGAGGCCGCGGCGATCGACGAGCTCGAGCGCCAGGAGCGGCTGAGCGACGACGTCATCCGCTATCTGACCGTACGCGTCGATCAGCTCGACGACGGCCCGTCGATCATCATGCAGGTGCGCTCGACCCGAGAGGAGCGCTCGCGCCGGCCGCATGACGATGGCCCCAGGCGCTCGCATGACGATGGCCCCAGGCGCTCGCACGACGATGGCCCCAGGCGCTCGCACGACGATGGGCCGAGGCGGTCGCATGATGGCGACCGGCCGCGCCGCTCGGCCGAGCCGAGCGGCGGCGCCGCCGCCGAGAGCGCCGCGGCCGAGACCGCCGAATGACCGGGCCGAGTGATTGGAGACGACGAGCATGACGGATTCGGGATCGACGCCGGCCGCCGGCGGCAGCCACGGGCACGGCGGTCAAGGCTACGGGGGCGGGCGGCCGTCCCGCTCGGGCGAGCCGCCGACCATCACCATCCGGCGGCCGTTCTTCCGGCGGCGCAAGACCAGCCCGTTCGCGACCGAGGACTTGCCCAAGATCGACTACAAGGACATCAAGCTCCTGCAGCGCTTCGTCTCCGAGCGCGGCAAGATCGTGCCCCGGCGGATCACCGCGGTCACGGCCAAGGAGCAGCGCGACCTCGCGCAGGCGATCCGGCGCGCGCGCCTGCTGGCGCTCCTGCCCTTCGTGGTCAGCTGAGCCGGGGGTCGGGCTCGTGGCGCGCCGCGGCACATCATGCCTCAGGTCATCGGACTCGCCGTCCTCGCCGGGCTGATCAGCAGCACCCTGTTCCTGTCGCTGTCGAGCGGGCTGCCGGGCATGGTTCTGCTCGCCTATTTCGTCCAGCTGCCGCTCCTGTTCATCGGCCTGAGCCTGGGGCTGGCGGCGTCGGTGATCGCGGCGGTCGGGGCAATTCTGGTCTGCGGCCTGCTCGCCGGCCTGGTCGGCGCCGGCATGTTCCTGATGGTGCAGGCGATCCCGGCGGTCATGGTGATCCGCCAGACCCTGCTCGCGCGCCAGGAGAACGGCCGGCTCGAGTGGTATCCGGCGGGCCGGGTGCTGGCCCAGCTGACCGCCTTCGCGGCGCTCGGCATCACCGCCAGCTTCATCTTCATGCTCGCCCATCCAGGCGGTCTGGAGGGCGCCATCAGCGGTTTCCTGAGCTCGGCGCTGGCCGAGATCGGTGCCGCCCCGGCCGGAGTCACGGTCGAGACCGGGCTCGGCCGCTGGATGTTCCTGTTCCCGGGGCTGATGGCGGCGTCCTGGCTGGTGATGGTGGTGGTCAACGGCGTGCTCGCCCAGGCGCTCGCCGTGCGTCTGGGCTGGAACCGACGCCCCAGCCCCGCGCTCAGCGAGCTCGAGCTGCCGGGCTGGCTGTGGCCCGCGATCGGGGTCGCCGCGGCGCTCGCGGTGATCGGCGACGGCGGCGCCGGCTTCCTCGGGCGCGCGCTCCTGATCGTGCTGGTCGTGCCTTACGTCTTCCTGGGGCTGGCGGTGATTCATGCGCTCGCCCGCCACTGGTCGCATCGACGGCTCGCGCTCGTGGTCTGCTATGGCGGGATCATGCTTCTGGGCTGGCCGGTCCTGGCGCTCCTGCTGCTGGGCTTCGTCGAGGATTGGGCGCATATGCGCCAACGGTTCCTGTAATCTTGTGGAGGGTGCCTGCATGCAAGTGATCCTGCTCGAGCGGATCGAGAAGCTGGGTCAGATGGGTGACGTCGTCACCGTCAAGAACGGCTTCGGGCGCAACTACCTGGTGCCGCACGGCAAGGCGCTGCGCGCGACCAAGGCCAACCTGGCCGGGTTCGAGCAGCGCCGGGTGCAGCTCGAGGCCGCCAACCTGCAGCGCAAGGAGGAGGCCACCGCCGCCGCCGCCCGGATCGACGGCCGTTCGGTCGTGATCGTGCGCCAGGCCGGCGAGGGCGGCCAGCTCTACGGCTCGGTCAATGCCCGCGACATCGCGGCTGCGTTCACCGAGGCCGGCGTCACCTTCAACCGGCAGCAGGTCCGGCTGACCAGCCCGCTCAAGACCCTGGGCATCCATCGGGTCCGGGTCGCCCTGCATCCCGAGGTCCACGTCACGGTCGAGGTCAACATCGCGCGCTCGCTCGAGGAAGCCGAGATGCAGGCCCATCCCGAGCTCGCCGTCGCCGCGGCCCAGGCCGAGGCCGCCGAGCGCGCCGAGCAGGCGGCCGCCGAGGCGCCCGAGCCCGAGGACGAGTTCGCCGCGCTCGGCCTCTAGCGGCGCCCGGGCAACCCGTCGCCGCCGCGCCAGATCGCGCTTGAGCCCGGGCGCGAAGCGCGGCATAGTCGGCGCGCGACGGTGCCCGACCGGGCTGACAAGGGAAGCCGGTGCGGATCTTCGGATCCCAGGCCGGCGCTGCCCCCGCAACTGTAGGTGGCGAGCCGCGACCCACGCGTGCCACTGAAGCGTTTGCTTCGGGAAGGCCGGTCCCGGCGACGACCCGCGAGCCAGGAGACCTGCCGTCGCCGCACGTGCCTTCGACCGGGCGGGGTGGCCCGAGAGGTGCGGCAGACGGCGGCGCGCGTCCGGACGGCCGGCCCTCGGCCCCGACGCCCCCAACCGCTCGATGCGGCCCCTCGCCCCCGCCGCGGCAGCTCTGCCCTCAGCTTGCGAGGAGGACCCGCCCATGTCGCCGCCTGGTTCGTCGACCGCCCGGCCCGCCCTGCCGGCCGCCGCCAGCCGGTCGCTCGCGACCGCCCTGCCGCCGCTGCTGGCGATCCTGCTCGGGCTGCTGATCGTCGGCATGGCCGGGTTCTCGCGCCTCGACGTGATCCACAACGCCGCGCACGACACCCGCCATTCCGGTGGCTTTCCCTGTCATTGAGGGGGCGGACCATGGCGGCCTTCCGGGCGATCATCTTCTCATCCGCGCTCGCGGGCCTGATCGTCGGCATTCTCGTGACCCTCGCCCAGCAGCTCGGCACCGTCCCGCTGATCCTGCAGGCGGAGGGCTACGAGCAGGCGGCGGCCGAGCAGCCAGCCCCGGCCGGCCAGCCTCCGGCGGCGAGCGGCGAGCACGACCACGGTGCCGGCGCCTGGCAGCCCGCGAACGGCTTCGAGCGCAACGCCTACACGGCGCTATTCAACGTCCTCGACTGGATCGGCTTCGGCCTGATGCTGACCGGCCTCCTGGTCCTGCTGCGCCGGCCGGTGACCTGGCGCGAAGGCTTCCTGTTCGGGCTCGCCGGCTTCGCCGCGTTCGTGCTGGCGCCGAGCCTGGGACTGCCGCCGGAACTGCCGGGCGTACCGGTGGCACCGCTGACGCCGCGCCAGCTCTGGTGGCTCGCGACCGCCCTGGTGACCCTGGTCGGGCTCTGGCTGATCGCCTTCCGGCCCTCGCCGCTCGCGGCGGCGCTGGCGATCCTGCTGATCGCCGCCCCGCACGTCATCGGCGCGCCCGTGCCCGCGCCGGCCCCGACCAACCTGCCGGAGGCGCTCTCGCACCGGTTCGTGGTCGCGGTGATGCTCACGACGCTTCTGTCCTGGACGCTGCTCGGCGGCCTCAGCGGCTACCTCTATCAACGGTTCGCGCAACCGGCGTAGGCGCGGGCTTTCGCGCTGCAAAAAAAACTTGGCCTGGCGCCGCCTTTGTGCGCTAGGTTCAGCGCCGAATCGGAGCGCTCATGCAGGGGCCGGCGGCGGCGATGGTCGAGGTCAAGGACAAGAACCAGGACGGCAGCCGCAAGGTCGCGGTGGTCAAGAAATACGCCAACCGCCGCCTCTACAACACCGCCACCAGCAGCTACGTCACCCTCGACGACCTCTCCAAGATGGTCCGGCTCGGCGAGCACTTCGTGGTCTACGACGCCAAGAGCGGCGATGACCTGACCCGGTCGATCCTGACCCAGATCATCCTCGAGGAGGACAGCAAGGGGCGGAACCTGCTGCCGATCAACTTCCTGCGCCAGCTGATCGGCTTCTACGACGACAGCCTGCGCGCCTTCCTGCCGCGCTATCTCGAGCTCAGCATGGAGAACTTCGCGCGCAACCAGGTCCAGATCCGGCGCTACATCGAGGGCACGCTCGGCCGCTTCTTCCCGATCGGCCCGTTCGAGGACATGGCCCGCCAGAACATGGAGCTGCTCCAACGCGCGGCCACCATGTTCACGCCCTTGCCCGGCGCCGAAGACACCGTCAACTCCGAGCACCCGGCCCCTTTCGAAACACCGGTGAACCGGGATACCTCCAGCCAGATCAAAGGCCTGCACGAAAAAATTGAAGTCCTGCAACAACAGATCTCCGAGCTCGTCACCGCCCAACGCGAGCAGCAGGACCGCAGCTGACTGCCGGGCCCGGCGCGCCGCCCGCGGCATCAACGCCCGGGATCAATCCGGCCACGCATGGCGCCGGTCGCCGCCCGAGACAGCCCCCACCCGCGGCGGCCGCCTGCCAAGTCGAACCCCAGAAAGACCCGAACGAGAGCCGATCTGGACATGACGACTGGCTCCGGTCCCGGATGGCTGGCAATGCAGATCCCGTTACGCCGTGCTGGAGGAAGACGAGCCAACGTCGACGACCGCCGCCGGTGCTTGCGATGCACTCGAAGTGGCGCATGGGTGTCGCATCGAGTAGCGCATCTTTTGCTTGCCAGTACACAGAAGTGCGGCGACCGCTGCCATGTAATGCTGAGGCTGGAGGCGGATGGAGATTCGGCTGAGTCCGGCCTAACCTATTGTCGGCACGCTGGATTTCCCTCTCGGGTGCCATTGCTGAAGGTACCCCGGCCAATCCGGGCGCGCTGCGCTCGATTGCCTCAAGCTATTGAAAAGCCAGAACAATTGGGCGCGAATGGCGGAGCGCGCACTTGTGAAGCATCAACGTCGCATCCATCGTCGCGACAGGAGTCGTTGCGCGGCCCCGGCATGCCGGGCCAGGCGACGGACCCGTCCGAGAGAGGGTCGGGTGGGCTGAAAAGGTTCCTGCTGACACTTTTTCTCCTTTTCGAGAGAGGGTCGGGTGGGCTGAAAAGGTTCGCTGACACCTTTTCTCTCCGAGCGCCTGCGCGTCGATCGCGACGCCAATGGCTCGCACGATCGGGGAGATCGCGGCTCGTCGTGATCCTATCTCGCGCTCGCAAAAGCGAGCTGACGGGGTCGGGCGGTCGCCGCAAGGCTCTACAGATCAATGGCTGTAAAAATGGAGGTTACTCGGCAAAAATTTCTTGCTTCGCTACAGTGGCGGTGGCAGCATTTGAAAGAAACTTGAGGGCGACGGAAAGAGCGCATGGTAGCGTCGATGGCTGTGCCCGGCGGCTGCACATATCCGGCCTTCATTAGCTACAACCACCGCGACAAAGCACGCGCGACTTGGCTGCGTAAGGGGATTGAAGGCTACCGCGTGCCGAAGCCACTGGTGGGCCGTGAGACGCGGTACGGTCCTATCCCACGTAGGATTCCCAAGGCGAGGGGTGCGTCGGTCTCGTAGTCGACGGTCACGGTGAGCGTCGCGCTCTTGATCGCCGGCGCGCCGGGCACCGCCTCGATCGAGGTCTCGGGCCGGCCGTAGGTCAGGCCGAAGGCGAGGCCGCCAAGGGTCGGGTCGGCATCCAGCGCTGCGCCGATCTGCTGCAGCAGCTCGTCGAATGCGGTGTCCCGGACCACCGCGTCGCCCTCCTCGATGTACGTCTCGATCTCGACCGCGTGCTGGTAGTAGGCGCTCCCGAAGCCGCCGAGCGCCTGCTCGGGCTCGCCGGGGTCGCCGTCCCGAAGGATGATCAGGCCGCCAGTCGGGATCTTCTCGGGCAGCACGCTGTTGCGCTCGACGACCGCTCCGGGGACCGTCTCGAGCAGTACCTTCATCGCCTCCAGCACCTGCTCGGCCTTGCTCGCCGGCATGGCGTCACTCCGACCGGAGCTGCTGCTCGATCAGCGCGGGCAGCTGCGATGACC
>CAVSRN010000071.1:0-25600 GCA_963730195.1 uncultured Alphaproteobacteria bacterium | reverse complement strand
CTCCGGCGGGCGCGAATCAGGGCGAGGGATATGATCCATTGAGCGACACACCGCCGACCGATCAGCCGGAGCAGATCTTGCCGCCACTGGATGGGCCGCCGGCACCGGTCGAGACCGTCGAAGCGTTCCCGCCGGTTGAAGTATCGGATAGCAGCTCCGGCAGCAGCCCGGGCGACGCGTCGCCCCAGGCACCAAGCGATACCCCCGCCGCGACCATTGAGGCGAGGCCATCTGAGGTCGCCTTGGTGCCGCCCCCATCCTCGGGAGTGGCGGTGCCGGCCGCCGCGCTCGAGCTGGAGCCGCCATCGGCCAAGGCGGTGGGGATCGCCATAGTCCCCGCGATCGCGTCGGGTTCGAGCAGTATTGCGGCGCTGGGGGGCAGCTATCGGATCCAGCTCGCCGCGGTCCGCGAGGAGGTCAACGCCCGCCGCGCTTGGGATCTGGTCCGGGAGGACCTCGGCCCGGTGCTGTCCGGGATGCAGCCCTTCATCGAGCGCGCCGAAACTGCGAGCGGCGTCTTCTATCGAGTTCCAGATCGGGCCGGTCGACAACCTCGACGAGGCCGAGGCTCGATGTGACGAGATCAAGCGGCACAATGCCAGGTGCTTCGTCATTCGCAACTGAATTGGCCGGGGTGCACGGCCGCAGCGGCGCTCATGACCGAGGTGGCGAAGTTGCCGAAAATAGCTGAGAGCGGCTCATTCGGAAAGCTGGTGGCGTGATGCTCGGTGGGGTGCGCGGCGACTTGGCCGCGCTGTCGGCGGTGCTGGCCCCTGGCCCTCGCAAAACTTTCTTGACCGATGCAGAGCGTCGGCAGCTGGCCGAGATCGATCTCATCCTGGAGCGGGCAGCGCAGCACCTCGAACATTGCCGAGCGGCCGTGGAAGCCGCGGCGGCGGCGCTGCGCGACGCCGAGCAGCAGGCCGACCTGGCTATCGTCGCGGGCGAACGATCGCCCGCGCTCAGCGAGCATCGGGCCCGGCTGCGCGAGGCGGCCGAGGACGCCCAGCGCGCCGCTAACGGGCTGTACGCCGCCCGCGAAGGCGCGATGGCGAGGACGAGGCCGATCTTCGAAGCAGCGTCCGAGCGCTGGCGCCTGGAATACCTGGGGGCCGCGCTCGATCTGGACAGGGCACTGGACCAGGTTTTGGCTGCCAACGGCCGCTTGCGGGACCTGCACGAGCTGGGCGCGGGGCTCTGCCGCGAGCTCGGTCTCGACGAGCCGGCGCGCTTGGACATGGCTTGGTTGCCGGCCAGGGCGACCACCTGGCGCACCGAGATCGCCGTCGCCACCGCGCCGCCCGAGCCGCCCAAGGATGCGTCCTTGGACGATCACCAAGGTCGATCAACTCCGCAACCCGTCGCCGCGCCGCCGATCTTCGAGCCGAGCCCCGGGCCGGCGGTGGTGGTCGATCGTACGAAGCACGAGCCGATCGGCGCGGCCGCCGATCCGCATCGCGCCCTATGGCCGCTGATCGAGGCGGCATCGCAGACCCACGCCAAAACCGCGGTGCTGCCGGTCCCGATGATCTGGCAGGGCTGGCCGCGGCTGCCGTGGCGGCTCGAGCTGCTGGTCAAGGCACTGCTCTTTCTCGTGCCGCACGCCCGTCTGGTCAGGCAGATCTGGCGCCGGCGTGACCACGATCTGATCCTGGTCCGCGAGTTCCTGACGGCGCTGCTGCTGGTGGTCTGGCCGCTGATCTGGCCGCACCGCCGGCGGGTCTATTTCCTGATCAACCACAACCTTCAGGAGGCTCATCGTCGCCGCCTCGAGCGATTTGTGCTGCGTCTGCTGTACCGGACCGGCGGCTGCTTCGCCTGCTTCGAGAGCACGGCCGGCTGGACGGAGATCGGAATCGTTCCCGATGCCGAGCGCTTCTTGGTCCTGCCGCATCCGCTCGCGGGCGCGATCGTCACGCGACCGTCGACGCCACCTGCGGGCGAGCTTGTAGTCGGCGTGATCGGCGCGGTGCGCGCGGAGAAGGGCTCCGAGGCGATCCTCGAGGCGCTCCTGCAACTCCGCGAACACGGCCGTTTGCCGGTCCGCCTGGTCCTCGGCTGCCCCGAGGCCAACGTGCGCGCCGTCTGGCAGTGCCAGGGCTTCGAGGTCATCGATACCAGCAGCCACGCGGCCTATCTGGCAGCCCTCGATCTGTGCGACGTTGTGGTTCTGAACTACCAGCGGGAGCGCTACCTGTACCGACCGAGCGGGGTCGTGGCCGATGCGCTCTCCCGCGGCGCGGCGGTGGTTTGTCCGGACTTCCCGCTGATGCGTCTGCAATTGAGCGCGCCCGCGGCAGTCGGAGCGGTGTTCGGCAGCCTCGCCGAGCTGGCGGAAGCGATAAAGAAAGCACTGATGCTCCGGCCAACCCTTGGTGATGCGCTCGCTGCTCATCAGCGGGCCCGCGACCCGGCAGCGGTCGCGCGGCTGCTCGACGCGTTCGTCGCTGACACCCTTTGGCGCCGTTCCCCGCTGATTTTCACGACGAGCGTTCGGCGGCGATCCGGCCCAGCCGCTCCAATCCACGGTGACCACATATGGCCGGACAACCATCCCGGGAGGGGACGATGAGGGTCGAAAACTGCCGGGCGGATCCCGCGGGCGGGTGTTCGGACTGCCCATCGTCGTAACGCTGCTCCTCCTTCTGAGCGCCGGGCGGGCCCAGGCGGTCAAATGCGGCGATGTCATCACCACCGCCGCGGCGATCGACCGCGATCTCGTATGCACAACCAATCCCGCGCTCCGCGCTCACGATCGAGGGCAGCGCGCTCGATCTCAATGGACCAGGCTCCATCGTGGCGAAGTCGATGCCGGGGCAAAACAACGGGGTAAGGTGTGTATTTTTATCGTCCCTGGTGTTTTTCCCATCCCATAAGGTCCTGCTATGCGCTTCTGTGGAGGGGAGGGCCAGTCGGTCCGCTTCTCAGTGGAGCGTCATGGCTTGGCTACCCGAAACCCGGTGTTGGACGGTTCGCGGGGGTGCGCACGGCATTGTCTTTGTAGAGCTTCTGTTTTTTGAGCCGTGCGATCACCTGGATCAGGGCCTCGTAGGCCCGCACCGAGGCCGCCATCTGCTCGCCTCGGCGCGCTGGGCCACGATGATCGACCTTCAGCGCGGCGGGGCAAGGCGGTGCGGCGCGCAACCTCCGCGCTGGCTGCCACAACACTGATCATCGCAAGGTTGCCTGCGGCGCCGGAGCGGCGCATAGTTGGTGTCGAGGAGCCGGCATCCGGTGAAATCCCGGAGTACAGCTCCGCCTGGGGAGGCGCGGCCCGCCCGAGGAGGGGGATTTCAATCCGTGGGCGGAGGAGAACAAAGACCAATTCAGGGAGCGTTACGATGAAAGCTTTGCGCGCAACGATTCTGCTCGTCGCCCTCGCGCTGCTGGCGTGCCTGCCGTCCGAAGCAGGGGCCGCAAATGTGCCCCTCCCCAGTGAGTGCCAGAACTCAAACCTGAGCCCGGAGGCCCAGGCGCGCTGCGATTTCATCGCCCGCACCCCCGACCTCTGCCAGCGCTCCGGCCTGAGCGAGGAGACCCAGAAGTTCTGCGATTTCGCAGCCGGATCGGAGACCGAGGGCACACGGCGCGAGACCTGGGCCGAATTCGATAGCGCAGCGACGCCGCTCGCGGAAAGCGTGTCGTTCCTCGCAGCCGACATCACGGAGGGCCGCTGCGAACCGGTGCACGACCTCAATGCCGACCAAACGGCCGCAATCGGCTCCGGCTTCAAGCTCTACATCCTGGGCGAGCTGGGCCATCAGATCCGGCGCGGCCGCTTCCGCTCGAACCTACCGGAAGACCCGCGCCTCGGCCCCTGGGAGCAGCCGGTGGCGATCGAGGCGCGCTACAAGTCGGTTCCCCATGGTCCCCTCCTGTTCGTCCCCGATGGCACCGTCTTCACGGTGCGCTACCTCGCCGAGCAGATGATCCAACGCAGCGACAACACCGCGACTGATCATCTGCTGTATCTGCTCGGGCGCAGGAACGTCGAGCGCCGGATGGCAGAGATGGGCCATCACGATCCGAGCCTGAACGTGCCGCTGTTCTCGACCCGCGAGTTTGCGGTGATCAAGCTGCTCTACACCGACGCGGAGCTCCAAAGCTATCTCGACGCCCCGACGCGCGAGCGCCGGCGCATCCTGCGTCACGAGACCCGCGGCTACGAGGAGCTGCGTGATTTGCCGGCTCCGATCGTGCCGGTCCGGATCGACACGGTCGAGTGGTTCGCCGACCGGTTCGACATGTGCCGGGCACTGCTGGCATTGTACGAGCTCGGCCAGGATCCGCGCCTGCGGCCGGTGCTCGAGATCCTGACGCTCGAGGACCAGATCGGGATCGATCGCGAGCACTTTCCCTATGTCGGCTTCAAGGGCGGCTCCGAGCTCGGGGTCCTCGCCGGCAACTGGCTTCTCGAGCGGGACGACGGCCGCCGCTTCACGCTGACGGTTGCCTTCAATGACAGCAAGCAGGCCCTGGATGTGGCCGCCATCATCGACGTCCTCCAGGCCGCCGTCGACCTGATTTATAAGGCGCCATGACCAGCGCCTTCCTTTCCCTTTTGGCCCGGGCAATGAACCGATCGGAGAATAAACCTGGCCTGGCGCACTATCGGTGGAGGAAGCTGGTGTCGACAAGGGGGCTCGGGCTGGCGCTGCTGGTCGTATTTGGCGGCAACGAGGCCGTGGCGCAAAGCTCGAACACATGCGAGGTTGCAACCCTCGCTGCTGCAAGAACCTACGTCGCCTGTCTTGCCGATGCGAAGATCAGGGCGCTCTGGCATGATGCGGAGCCTCATCTCTGGCGTTGCGACGCGCGACTGGAGCGCAGGCTGGGGCGCGCCGACTGCGGCTCTTCGGCCGAGGCTGCCGAGCTGGGGCACCGCTTGCGGGTCGCGCTCGCGGTCGAGCCCGGCGCGCCTACCTCCGCCATGGCCGAGGAGCCGCGCTTCACGCCGGTGGTAATGTCAGTGCTAGCGCCGCCGCACCCCGTGACGGGCTCCGACGGTCGCACCCATCTGGTCTACGAGATCCAGATCACCAACGCCTCGGTCGCTGACTGGCATATCGAGACGATCGAGGTGCTGGATGGCGACGATCCAGCGCGCGTGCTGCTGGTGATCGAGGGCGACGAGGTCGCTGCCAAGGTCCAGTCGCTCGGCGATCGCTCGGCGTTGACTGCCTTAGCGCCGGGCCAGAGCGCGCTGGTCTTCATCCACCTGCCGATCGAGCCCGACGCCGACGTGCCGCACCACCTGGTCCATCGGCTAGCCCTCAGCCTGCCGGGCGGGCTTCCCGAGCCACTTCGCGTGTTCGCCGGTCTGCCACCGGACGCGACGGTTCTGGAAGACGTCGGCGGCCCTACCACGGTGGCCGATCAGGCGCCGGCCGTGCTGGGCCCGCCGCTGCGGGGCGGCCGCTGGATCGCCGCTGATGGCTGTTGTGTCGCTCCCCATCACGTCCGCGCCCTGCTGACGATCAACGGCGAGCTGTGGGACGCCCAGCGCTTCGCCATCGATTGGGAGCGCCTGGACGACGAGGGTCGCATCTATGTCGGCGACCAAAGAGCCCTGAAGAGCTACTTCGCCTATGGCGAGCCGGTGCTGGCGGTCGCCGACGCCCGCGTCGCGCGGGTGCTCGACGGCCTGAAGGAGCAGGTGCCCGGTGCGCTGCCGTCGGTCATCCCGCTCGACGAAGCCGATGGCAATCACGTCGTTCTCGACCTCGGTGACGGGCGCTTCGTGCTCTACGCCCACATGATCCCTGGCAGCATCACGGTCGCTGAGGGCGACCGGGTCAGACGCGGCGACGTGCTGGGCTTGGTCGGCAATTCCGGCAACACCCTGGTGCCGCATCTGCACCTGCACGTCATGTCCACGCCGTCAGGACTGGCTTCCAACGGCCTTCCTTACGTCATCGACGGCTACGATCTGCTCGGGCGGGCACCCTCCACCGAGGCCTTCGATCGGGCCGAGGCAAGCGGCGAGCCTCTCGAGATTGTGCCGGTCGAGGTCCCGGGAGCGCATGCGAACGATCTGCCGCTGGACCAGAGTATCGTCCGCTTTCCTGGCAGCTGAGCTTTGTGGGCCAGGCTCGGCGATTGTCTTTTCAATCCAACCGGGCTGGTGAGCCTGTACTCATACCTAAAGTGGGGGAAAAGGGATGCGGGGGAATCCGGCGGAGCGGTGGGGGAGCGTCAGCATCGGACTGCACTGGACGATCGCGGCGCTGGCGTTGCTGGTCCAGGTGCCGGGCAGCCGTAAGGGGGCCGGCTCCTTTCCTTAAGGGCCTTGAGGACCGGACCTGACCGGCTGCCACGCGGCTCCGACGCATGAGCCTCGCATCGCCATTCTGCGGACGACCCAGCGCCCGAACCGCCATTCGCGTCAGTCTGAGCTGGCGCCTTCCTGGTCTCTCAGAAGGCGATCCACGATTGCAGGTAGAGGGTGTTGTCGTCGGCCGCGTCGCGGCCGGCGCCGTCGAAGTTGTGGCTGGAGCCGTCGAGCTCGGTGTAGGCGGTGTATTGCAAAGAGAACTTGACGTTGCTGTACGGCCAGAAAGATGGTCCCCCGCTTTTGTTGAAAGGCAGCCAGTCGAGCTGGAACACGAAGCCGTTGCTGTCGGGCGACCCGGTCCGGGTGCCGTAGAGCGCGGCGTCGCTGTCCCCCCATAGCGAGAAATAGCCGACGGTCAGCCCGTAGGTCTTGTCGAACAGGTAAGATCCGGCGGTGTTGAAGGCGTAGAGGGTATCGTTCGAGTGGCTGGAGAGACCCAGTTGCTGGCTGGCGCTCAAGTCGTTCTGTTCCACAATCCACGAGGTCAGCCAGGAAAAGTCGTTGCGATCGTCCGGAATACTGGTACTGAAGATCGAGGCCGAGGTCGAGCGTGCCATCCTTCCCTTGGCTGTTGTCGCGGTTGGGGTGGGTCGCGGCGTACAGGCCGAAGGTGCCGAGCTCCAGATAGTGGTTGCCCCAGTCGTGCTGGCCGGCGATCCGCCAGTAGGGTGCGATGCCGGAGACCTCGGGCTCGCCTTCGGTGTCGACCCCCAAGGTGTCCTGCGTGTCGCGCGACAGGCCCTTGTAGCCGTCGACCTCGACGTAGACCTGATCGTTCCACATGCCGTAGGCGCCGAGGCCGACGACCTGTTGGGCGAGCCCGCCCTGGAGCAGGGGCGCCGCGGTCGGCCCGGGCGCGAAGCCCGAGGTCGAGAACGGGAAGCTCCAGGCCGGGGTCGTGTTCCAGAGGTCGGTCACCGACGGGTTGTTGTTGGCCGTGAGGCCGTAATCGATCCCCTGGCCGGCGATCGCCGTGGTCTGGGCGAACCGGACGTCGGCATTGTCCCAGGTGAACTCCTGGGCCACGCCGTCGTAGGTGCCTTGGACGAAGGCGCCCACGTAGTCCGGCACGACGATCCCGCCGTAGAAGATGCTCGCCTGGTTGAGGGCGAAATTGTCGTTGTCGCCAAACCCCGACGCCGGCTTCGGGTCCTGCCCCTTGCCGGTGTGGGTGAAGCCCGGTTGGGCCATGAAGGCGAGATGGGGCCATTTGCTCTCGCCGCTGCTCGGCAGATAGCCGTTCAACTTGAAACTTCGACCGAAGGCCGTCAATTGCGGGAAGTTGGTATGACAGGCGGTGCATGGCAGGCTGGTCTGGCGGGCATAGCTCGGCAGCGCCCGGGCATCCGGCACCGTGAGCGCCAGGTATCCGATCACAAGCGGCAGCGCCGCCCAGAGCGACGTCCGTGTCATGACACTTCCCCCGTGTTCGGACGCGGCCACCTGCCGCGTCCGCGCGTGATCCGGTCCCGCGATGTCTTCGTCGACGCCTTCCCCCGTTCGAGACGTTGACCCCGCTCGTCGATGCCGCCACCGCGGCCTGGCTTGCCGCCGCCACCGCGCCGCTCGGCGCGGGCTCGAGCTGCGGCCCGGCCGGGCGGCGAGGTGCCGGCGCGCCCGAGGCGAGATCCGGGCGGACGGCGTGAGCGGACGGCTACTGGACCGTGAAGATCGTCCACATCCCGGTCACGTAGTGGCCCGGGACATTGCAGTAGAGGATGTAGGTACCCGCCTTCATCTCGATTCGCAGGGCGCCGGACTTGCCCGGCTCGAGCTCCGAGACCTCGCCCAGGTCGAGTGCCTTGTCCTCGTCGACGCGGTTCTCGTCGGCGATGTAAGGCAGCGGCTTGTTCGGATCCGGAAGCTTGGCCACGATCATCTCGTGGATCTGGTCCTTCGACGCGTTGACCACCTCGAAGGTCACCATGCCCGGCTTGACGGTCTCCGGCGTGGCGCTGATGCCCATCGTCGCCTTCGACATGTCGCCGCCCATGCCAAGGCCGAGGTTGGTCGCCATCGGCACGTCGACGCCCTTGTCCCAGAGCGCCACGTTGACCACGGACCCCGCGGCTTGGGATGGACCAGCGGTCGCGACCACCATGACCAGGGCGGCGGCCGGCAGCAGGAGTTTCTTCAGGAGAAGTTGCATTTTGGTTCCTCGTGCGATCTGAGACTGTGGGTGCGCCTCACGTGCCCTTTGGCGGGCAGGCTTTGAACAGGCATCCGCCCGATGACCGGCCTGTTGAGGCTGAGATTGCCGCGCCGCGAGGATGCCGTAGCGGTCGGTCGGTCATCGAGGCTGCCTCTGCTCGCCCTTGTCGATCATCGGGCAGAGCCGCCGGTCGGCGGGGCCGCCAATGATCGCAGGGCAGCAACCGAGCACCTCCCGAGGGCTCCGGCATTGAGCTGGATCAACCGCACCAGCCCGGGGCCGGAGGGGGCCCCGGATGACGGAGATCCGGCTGGAAACCGGGCTGGCGAGCCTGTACTCATGGGCAAACTGGGGAAAAAGGGATGCGCGGGAACACGCCGGAGCGCTGGGGCAGCGTCAGCATCCGTCTGCACTGGACGATCGCGGCGCTGGTGCTGCTGGTCCAGGTGCCGGCGGGCATCACCATGGTCTGGCACGGGCCGGGCCTGGTCCAGAACCTCTGCTACGACATCCACAAGACCAATGGCATCGTGATTTTCCTGCTCGCGCTCGTCCGGCTGGGCTGGCGCTGGTCGAACCCGGTGCCGCTGTTGCCCGCGGACCTGCCCGCCTGGCAGGCGAAGCTCGCCCACGGCACCCATGCGCTGCTGTACATCGTCCTGTTCCTGATGCCGATCACCGGTTTTCTGTACACCGCGATGGGCGGCTTTCCGGTGCCGTTCTTCATGGTCTACGACCTCGCCCAGTGGGTGCCGGTCGACAAGCCGGTGGCCGGAGTGTTCAAATGGGCGCATCTGACGCTGCAGTTCGTGCTCTACGTCACGGTGCTGCTGCACGTCGCGGGCGCGCTGCAGCATCACCTGGTCCGCAAGGACGGCGTTCTGCGGCGGATGCTGTCGTCGGAGGCGCCGCTGCCGGGGATGCGGCGGTAAAGCTCCAGGCGCCCTGAACCCTGGACAAGGCCTGGGGTGCGGATGTATGGCCGCAGGCGGAACCAGGGAGAGGCATCATGAAGGCAGGCGAGGCGATCGCGGAGATCCTGAAGCGCGAGGGCGTCGAGATCATCTTCGGCTATCCGGTCAACCACATCCTCGAGCTCGCGGCGCGGGTCGGCATCCGGCCGATCATCGTGCGCCAGGAGCGGATCGGGGTGCACATGGCCGATGCCATGTCGCGCCTTTCCAGCGGCAAGAAGATCGGCGTGTTCGCGATGCAGCACGGGCCGGGCGCCGAGAACGCGTTCGGCGGGGTCGCGCAGGCCTATGGCGAGGCGGTGCCGATCCTGGTCCTGCCGATGGGCTATCCGCGCCGGATCGCGCACGTCCAGCCGAACTACAATTCGGTCCTCAACATGCAGCACGTGACCAAGTCGGCCGAGCCCGTGACGTCCGGCGCCGAGGTGCCGAACATCCTCAGGCGGGCGTTCACGCGCCTCAAGACCGGGCGTGGCGGGCCGGCGCTGGTCGAGGTGCCGGTCGACGTGTTCGACGAGGAGGTGGCGGAGCCGCTCGCCTACCAGCCCGCGACCCTGCCCCGGATCGGCCCCGATCCCGACGCCGTCGGCGCCGTCGCCAAGCGCCTCGCGGACGCCAAGCGGCTGGTGATCTACGCCGGCCAGGGGGTGCACTACGCCCGCGCCTGGCCCGAGCTCAAGCGCCTCGCCGAGCTGCTGGCGGCGCCGGTCACCTCGAGCCTCGGCGGCAAGAGCGCCTTCCCCGAGAACCACAAGCTCGCGCTCGGCTCCGGCGGCAATGCGATCCCGGCGACCGTCGACCACTTCCTCAAGAACGCCGATCTGATCTTCGGCATCGGCTGCAGCTTCACCAAGACCAACTTCGGCGTCGACATGCCGGCCGGCAAGGCGATCGTGCACGCGACCCTCGACCCGATGGACCTGAACAAGGACGTCGCCGTGCGAGCTGGCGCTGATCGGCGATGCCAAGCTCGTCCTCGAGGCGCTGCTCGCAAAGATCGAGCCGATGGTCTCGGCACCGCGGGATCCTTCGGCGGTCGTCGACGAGATCAAGGCCGTGCGGGAACCCTGGCTGGCGGAATGGCGCCCGAAGCTCACCTCCGACGAGGTGCCGCTCAACCCCTACCGGGTGATCTCCGAGCTCGCGCGCACGGTCGACCTCGACACCACGATCATCACCCACGATGCCGGCAGCCCGCGCGACCAGATCTCGCCGTTCTGGGTCTCGACCGTGCCGCTCTCCTACATCGGCTGGGGCAAGACCACGCAGCTCGGCTATGGCCTCGGCCTCGCGATGGGGGCCAAGCTCGTGCACCCGGACAAGCTCTGCATCAACGTCTGGGGCGATGCCGCGATCGGCTTCACCGGCATGGACTTCGAGACCGCGGTCCGCGAGCGGATCCCGATCCTCTCGATCCTGCTCAACAACTTCTCGATGGCGATCGAGCTCAAGGTGATGCCGGTCTCGACCGAGCGCTACCGCTCGACCGACATTTCCGGGGACTACGCGGCCATGGCGCGCGCCTTCGGCGGCTACGGCGAGCGGATCACCGAGCCCGCCGAGATCGTGCCCGCGATCAAGCGCGGCATCGCCGCGACCGAGCAGGCCAGCCGGCGCTGCTCGAGTTCATCACCTCCAAGGAGGTCGCGGTCTCCAAGTTCAAGTAGGGCGGTGGCTCGGCGCAAGACGTGGGCGGGATTGAAAGCGGCAATCTCGATCTCCGGTTCCATGATCTGCTTCGCCTCGCCTACATTCGGCTTCGAGCTGGCGCGGACGCCCGGGCGCCACTACATTCTGGTAGAGTAACCGATAGGTTTACCTTTCTGTCGTGAGCTTAGCCTGACAGGTCCTGCGGGTTGGGGTTCGATTCCCCTGGGCATTGCCTGTTTCGGTGGCCTTCTGACGTTCCTAGGGCTGTCAGCCCTTAATTGCTCTAAGGAACGGCCTCACAAACTGAGGGGAAAGGAGGCGTGCATGACAGGCAACGCGCGTTCTACTTGGTGGCCACGTATGAAGACGTCCTTAGCTTCAACTGCGTGGGTCATCGGGACGGGCATGTGGTCTGGTTTGGCCCTGTCAGGCTGAGCTCACGTCGCCTTCTCTTCCACTGTAGTTTTACCGTTGCAACGATGAAGCGATCGGAGCCGACATCGCGGTACCACATCAACGTGTTCTGGAGCGACGACGACCAGTGCTGGATCGCCGACGTGCCGGATCTCCGGTTCTGCTCGGCGCATGGCGAGACGCCGGCGCAGGCGGTTGCCGAGCTGGAGATCGCCGTGGCGGCCTGGCTCGAGACCGCGCGCGAGCGCCAGATCCCGATCCCGGCCCCCCGCTATCGTCCAGCGCTGGCGGGTTGAGGCGGCAACGGTACGCAGACTACCTGGCGTTTCGAGATCCTGCCGCGGGATCAGGAGCAGCATCGCCGCGAGCCAGATAGATTTCAGCGGAGCAGCGTCGCCAGCAGGCCGTTCAGGCGCTGGTGGCCGTTTGCGGTCGCGGCGAGGTGGCCGCCGGCGAGGCTGAGCAGGCGGTCCGCGACCAGGCGTTCGAGCGCGCCGCGATCGAGGATCTGCTCGAGCGGCGCCAGGCGCTCGAGGCGGGCGAGGTCGATGCCCTCGGCGAGGCGCAGCCCCATGACCAGCAGCTCCTCGACCTGCTCGCCAGGGGTCAGGACGTTGCGCGTCCGCTCGCCCGAGCCCGCCTCGACCCGCTCGAGCCAGGCCCTGGGCAGACGCCAGGCCTCGGTCGCAACGCGTTGGCCGCCGAGGTTGAGCCGGCCGTGCGCCCCGGGGCCGATGCCCGCCCATTCGCCCGAGCGCCAGTAAATCAGATTGTGCCGGCATTCTTCGCCCGGGCGGGCGTGGTTCGAGATCTCGTAGGCGGCGAGGCCGGCGGCTGCGAGGCTCGCCTGCGTCAACTCGTAAAAATCCGCCTGCAGGTCGTCGTCCGGCATTTTGAGATTTCCGGTCTGGTGCAGGAGGTGGAAGCGCGTGCCGGGCTCGATGGTCAGCTGGTAGGCGCTGAGATGGCCGTCGGCGTGCTCGAGCGCACGGTCGAGCTCGGCCTGCCAGCCGGCGAGCGTCTGCTGCGGGCGGCCATAGATCAGATCGAAGGAAAACCGAGAAAACAGGCGGGCGGCGAGGTCGACCGCGGCCAGCGCCTCGGCGGCGCTGTGCTCGCGCCCGAGCCGACCCAGGGCCTGGTCGTCGAGCGCCTGGACGCCGAGCGAGACCCGATTGACCCCGGCGGCGCGAAAGCCCGCGAGGCGCGAGGCCTCGACCGAGGTCGGGTTGGCCTCGAGCGTGATCTCGAGGCCCTCGGCCACGGCGAAACGGGCGCTCGCGCGCTCGATCACCGCGGCGACGGTCGCGGGCGCCATCAAGCGACGGCGTGCCGCCGCCGAAGAAGATCGAGGCGAGCGTCCGCGGGCCGAGTCTCGTCGGCGGCGCGGTCGATCTCGGCGAGCAGCGCGCGCCGCCAGCGGGCCGTCGTCGACCGCGGGTGCCCCGGGGGCATTCACGTGGCTGTTGAAGTCGCAATAGGGGCACTTGGCCCGGCAGAACGGCCAGTGGACGTAGAGCCCGAAGCCGGGCTCGGCCGGCGTCGCCTCGGCGAGCGTCATCATGCGCCTTGGCTTACCAGGCGCCGGTGGCCTATCACAAGCGGGTCGATCGAAAACGGGGGAAGAGCCGGTGGCGGATCAGATCAACGTCCTGGGCTTCGCGGGCAGCCTGCGCCAGGGCTCGTACAACAAGATGGCGCTCCGGGCCGCGATCGAGCTGGCGCCCGCGGGCATGACCATCGAGACCTTCGACATCGCGCCGATCGAGCCTTTCAACGAGGATGTCAAGCAGCGCGGTTTTCCGCCCCCTGTCCAGGAATTCCGGGAAAAGATCCGGGCCGCCGACGCGCTGCTGATCGTAACCCCGGAATACAATCACTCGATCCCGGGCGTGCTCAAGAACGCGATCGACTGGGCCTCGCGGCCGCCCGCGCAGCCGTTCAACGACAAGCCGATCGCGATCATGGGCGTGAGCCCGGGCCGGCTCGGCACCGTGCGCGCCCAGGAGCACCTGCGTGCGGCCTTCGTGTTCCTGAACGCTCATCTGGTCGCCCAGCCCGAGGTCCTGATCGGCAATGCGGCCCAGATGTTCGACGACCAGGGCCGGCTCACCGACGCGCCGACCCGGGAGATCGTCGGCAAGCTCCTGGTGTCGCTCACCGCGTGGACCCGGCGCTTGACCCCGGCCTGATACCGGCAAGCACGGAGACGATGCCATGACCGACGCCGCCGCGGGCGAGATGCTGCTGACCATCCTGCTCAAGCACCGCCAGAGCATGAACCTCGCCGAGATCAATCAGAAGCTCGAGCAGACGGGCTTCTGGAAGAAGTTCCCGCCGGAAGGGGTCGAGGTCGTCTCCTGGTACGTGATGATGGGGATCGGCCAGGCACAGCCAGCCGATTCCGATCAGCACACTCAACAACAACCATACGCCGGCGAGAATTGACACCGCCGTCGACTGCCAGAGCAAGGCCAGCAGCAGCAGGAACGCCGCGACGACCATGCCGCCCAACAGCAGCCACAAGGCCCGCCGCGGCGCCCGCCGCGAGACCACCACGAGCAGGTAGAAGACCCAGAGCAGCGGGTTGAGCACGAAACGATACAGCGGATTGCGTTTGACCCTGCCCGCGTTCTGGGGGAACACGCCGAGGATACAGTTGCGCACGATCAACCGCGCGACCGCGAGGATCTCGAGCAGCGCCTGGGTCGGGATGTCGCGCAGCAGCTCCTCACTGCCGACCTTGTAGGACTTCCGGAAGTAGCGGCCGAGCCGCGTGGCCCTGGGTCGGGCCGGCGCCCGTCTGGCGTGTCCAGGGGATCGAGGCTCGCTCAGGAACTCTCCCGCGCCCGCAGAGCGGCGGCGAGCGAGGTGAGGAAGGGTCGAATGCTCCGACGCCGGCTCGAAGCGGCCTGGGGTTGCGAAATCGGTTCCACTCGCGCTCCTCGACGAGCTCGTCCGAGATCACGTTCGGCAGCTCCTCGCCGATGATCTCGAGCTGCTCGGCCTCGATCAGGAGCTCGGTCATGCGCTCGAACTCGCCGGGCTCGAGCGCCGCGTCCGCGCAACGGGGTCGTCCGACAGCAGCCGCTCGAGCCACTCGCGATCTGTTCTGGCTGCCGCGGCCCGCGCGCGCGAACAGCACCTTGGGATCGAGGATCGCCGGAAGCTGCGGTCGCCGCAGGCCCTCCTGCCGATAGGCGGGCGCGATCGCGGCCTGCACTGTCCTCGGCGATCAGGCTTGCGATGCGATCGCGCGCCATCAGGATCTCGACCAGCTGGCACGCGCCTTCCAGCCGGCCCCAGAGGATGTCGTTGGAGCGCCAGGAGCGCTTGAAGAAGCCGGCGAAATGATAGAGGGTGTCGCCCGCGACCTTGTCCGACAGGGGGACGTGGCTGAAGCCCTGCTGGGCGTCGCGCGGGCTGATCCGGACCGTCTCGATAATGTCCTTCTCCTCCAGTCCGCCGACCAGCTCGAGCGGATAGCCCTGAGCATCGAGGGTCTCGAACGCGCCGTAGGCGCGCCGCGACCGGATCGTCGGGATCGGGCAGAGGTCTCGAGGATCGCCCCTTCGGGCATCAGCCGATCGAGCAGGCTGCCGCGCCCCGGCCTTCGGGGCCGTGTCGATCAGCCGTCCGCGAGCTGCGCGACCTCTCCGTCACAGGCGATTGAGTTCGCTCAGCTGCTGCTGGGGCAGCCAGCCCACCGCTAGGTCCACGTCATCGGACGCAGAGCGCCGAGCCGGCGCCCCGAACCGGTCCGGCAGGATCGCGGCCATCGTGTCGTCGTCAGTCAGAGCGTGTGGAACCAGCTGCTGACCCCGAGCCAGATCGCCTCCGGCGTCACCTTCGCCTCGTCGTCGAGCCTGAGGGAGGCGCCATCGACCAGGCTCTCCATCGCGGCGAGCACGATCTCGTAAGCCTTGCTCTGGCGATTCAGCACCTGCAGCAGCGTCTGGTAGTCGCCGCGTCGCTCGCGGAGTCCGATAGCCGGACCGAACAGGAGGTCGTGCAGGAGGTAGACGACGCGGTTGATCCGCCGTTGCCGATACGACACGTCGAAGTCGCGGAACACGACGATCATCTGGGCGCGATCGCTCGAATCGACGACCAGACGATCGAAGCTCTCGACCAGACGCGCCGCGTGCGCCCTCTCTGCCGGCGTCAGCTCGATCCGGTCGCCGCTGCCGGCGAGCAAGCCGTGCACCAGCGCTGACTGAGCGCGACCATGGGCTGCGCCGGTACAGGGTCAGCGCCTCGTCCGGCAGCGCCCGGCGGGCCTCGCGGGTCAACGGCTGCAGCCGTCCGACCAGGCGGCGGTACTGCTCGAGCTTGGTGTTGCGCTCGGCGAGCAGACGCAGATCGTCGGCGATGCTCTCGTAGCCGGGGATCCCGATCAGCGACAAAAGGATTGCCTGCAGGAAGTTGGGGTCGGTCGCCGCCCGCTGCTCGAAGTGCTCGGGGTCGGGCTCCACGTAGACCAGCTTGCGGTCGACTTCACGGTCGGCGACCCGCGAGAAGATCTGCCGGATAGTATGGGTGTAACGCTGTTGTCGAGCCCGCCGCCATCGAGAAGAACGGTTCGCGCCCGAGCCGGGGCCATTCGCGGGCTGTGCATCGACGGCAGACGGCTGCCGGCACGCGCCGACGCCGACCGGGGCGACGCGGCCGGACGCCGAGCTCGGCGACGACCTCGGGAGCGCGCGATCGTGCCCGGCTGAAGCGCTCGCCGCCCGAACAGGGGAAAAGCTCCCGGCGCCCTGCGCGAGCCGGGCACGAACCTGGCGGCGATCCTTACTCGATCGTCATGTCCGGCATCGTCGAACTGGGTCGTGACCCGACCGTCGTCGTTGGTCGCGGTGACGTATAGGCGAGCTCCTATCGGTGATAGCCGACCTCGGTGTGCGAGCCGGGCAGCTTCAGGTTGATCTTGCAGTGGTGGAACTTGAGGTCGGGGCCGATCAGGTCGCAGACCATGTCGACCATCGCCGAGCGCTCCATGACCGCGTGGAAGGCGGCCGAGATGTCGGACGGGTTGTTGACCCGCCGGAGTGCCGGCCGCTCGGCCGAATGCTCGGCGCCCATGTCGAAGCGCGGCCGCTGATCGAGGGTCGGCGGGCCGAAGGGTGCGCTATGGGCGCGGCTCGCCTCGACCCAGGAGGCGATCTCGGCGCGCATCGCCTCGAGCTCGACGGCGGTGCACCCGCGTCCGCGACCACCAGACAGCCGTCCCGCCAGAACTGCTCGATCTGGGCTTCGCTCAGCACCCTCCCTCTCCGCAACCGAGCTGCGCGAGCTCCGCCAGCAGCCGGGCATGGGTCTGCATGCCGCCCTCGAAGCAGCGCAGCTCGAACTTCTCGTTCGGCGAATGCACCAGATCGTCCTTGAGGCCGAAGCCGATCAGCAGCGAGTCCATGCCGAGCAGGCGCTTGATCGCCTCGACCGCGGGGATCGAGCCGCCCATGCCGATCAGGAACGGCTTCCGGTCGTAGACCGCCTCGAGCGCCCGGGCGCCGGCCCGGACGTAGGGCGAATCCGCCGGCAGGCGGATCGCGGGCGAGTGCCCGTGGACCAGGATCTCGTAGCGGCAATCGGCCGGCATGCGCGCATCCAGGAATTCTCCGAGCCCGGCCAGCACCCGCCCGGGGTCCTGGTCCGGCACCAGCCGGAAGCTGAGCTTGGCCGAGGCCTCGGCCGGGATCACGGTCTTGGCGCCGGGCCCGGCGTAGCCGCCCGAGATGCCGTTGATGTCGCAGGTCGGCCGCGACCAGACCCGCTCGAGCGTCGTGCGCCCGGCCTCGCCGACCGGCGTCCGGACGCCGGCGCTGCCCAGAAAATCCGCCTCGTCGAACGGCAGCGCCGCCCACTGCCGGGCCTCCTCCAGCTCCAGGACCTGGTCGTAGAAGCCCGGAACCTGGACCCGCCCGGCGCCGTCGTGGAGCTGGCCCAGCACCCGGCAGAGCAGGTTCAAGGGGTTCGGCACCGCGCCGCCGTAGATGCCCGAATGCAGATCGCGCGCCGGCCCCTTGAGCCTCAGCTCGACGTACAGCAGCCCGCGCAGCATGGTCGAGATCGCGGGCTGATCGATGTCCCACATGCCGGTGTCGGAGACCACGCAGACGTCCGCCCGCAGCTCGTCCCGATGCGCCTCGACAAACCCTTCGAGGCTGGGGCTGCCGGACTCCTCCTCGCCCTCGAGGAAGACGCTGACCCGGACCGGCAGCGCCCCGTGGACCTCGTGCCAGGCGCGCAGCGCCTCGAGCCAGGTCATCACCTGGCCCTTGTCGTCGACCGCGCCGCGCGCGACCATCCGCTCGCCCCGCCCGGTGGTCACGAGCGTCGGCTCGAACGGCGGGCTCTGCCAGAGCTCGAGGGGCTCGGCCGGCTGGACGTCGTAATGCCCGTAATAGAGGACGTGCGGCCGGCCGCCGCCGTCCGGGCCCGGGTGGTGTCCGACCACCATGGGTTGGCCCGAAGTTTCGCGCAAGCCGGCCTCGAAGCCGATCGCTCGCAGCTGGCCCACGACCCATTCGGCGGCCCGCCTGGTGTCGGCATTGCGGCTCGGATCGGTGCCGATGCTCGGGATCCGCAGCAGCTCCCGCCAGCGCTCGATCGCGGACGCACGGTTGGCGTTCAGTTGAGCCAGGACGGGTTCGAGCGGCAGCGACATGCAGGGTCTCCGGGCGCGGTGGATGGCCGCAGGTGGGCGCGGGTCGGAAGTGTCGCGCAAGCCAGCGGGCGACGCAACCGGCGAGCCGGGCTGTGTAGCGAGCCGGGCTGGGCGGCCGGCCAATTCGAGCTAGGTCAAGGGGTCGGGCGGGAGGTGAGGAAGGGGGGGATCGATGGATCGGGACCGGCGTAGGCTCCGCAGCCTCGGGCTGCTCGCAGGCCTCGTGGTGGCGTTGGCGTCCGGGCGCGCCGAGGCCGCCTGGTCGGAGGTCCTGCAGGACGGCCTGAGCGCGGCCCGCGGCACCGAGCAGAACCTGCTGGATGAGGCGCGCCGGGCGATCGTGGTCGGTGGCGTGGTCCTCTATCGCCACCGGCACGCGGTCGCGGGCGCCGCGATGGGCTGCCTCGCCGGCTCGATCGCCGCGACCACGCTCAGCCTCGGCGCCGCGCTGGCCTCCGGCGGGGCGGCACTCGCCGGCACCGCGCCGGCGGCGGCGCTCGGCTGCGGTCTCGGGGCGTGGGGTGGCGGTGTGCTCGGGCAGCCACTCGATCAGGTCTATGTCGAGCCCTGAGGCCCGCCCGGGCCTGGATCGTGGTCGGCCGCGCTGGCGTCGCCCGGGGGAAGTCCCTACATTAGGAGCGGGCAAAGGAGCGCCGGTGATGATCCAGCGTGTGGCGATGACGACCGAACGTGTCGCGATGATGACGCAGCGGGTTGCCAAGTTCGCAATCGGCCAGGTGGTCAAGCACCGCCTGTTCCCGTTTCGCGGCGTGATCTTCGACGTCGATCCCGAGTTCGCCAACACCGAGGAATGGTACGAGGCGATCCCGGAGGAGATCCGGCCGCCCAAGGACCAGCCGTTCTACCACCTGCTGGCCGAGAACGCCGAGGCCTACTACGTCGCCTACGTCTCGGAGCAGAACCTGATCGTCGACAACTCGGGCGATCCGGTCGAGCATCCCCAGGTCGGCGAGGTGTTCGACGAGCTGCGCGACGGCGCCTACGTCGGGCTCAAGACCGACCACATCCACTGAGGCGCTCCCGGCAGCCGGCCGGGCGAGCCCTCGACCGCGGTCTCCCGCGGCATGCGGGCGTTCAGGCCAGATAGCCGAGCACGTCCAGAAGATCGCCGGTCACGTCCAGGAAATACGCCGTCAGCGCGGCATCGAAATAGTTGCGCCAGTCGCCCGCGACCCCTTTGCGATAGTGGTCGCGGGGGTCCTCGTTGCCGCGCTCCCGACCGCCCGCCACCTTCTTGAACTGGTGGCGGTCATGCAAGGCCGCGAGCTGGTCGGCGGGCAGCCCGATCCCGAGATAGGCGAACAGGCCCTCGAGGAAGCCGCGACTGTCCGCGGCGAAGTCCTCGTAGCGGAAGATCCTGGCATCGCGCCGCTCGGCGCCGACCGAGAGCCACGACCTCTGGGCCCAGAACAGGCCCAGCCGGTCCAGGGAGGCGATGCTGTAGCGCAGGCCATCCTGCAGGCTCAGGCCGTCCAGGTCGTGGCGGAGCGCCGCGATCGGGCCCGCCAGGCCGTGTGAATACCGGGCGGCAAAATACCAGGACACGGTTGCCGGCCGGCACGATCTGCACTCACCGGAAAAGGATCACCGGGCGACGGTCAGCGCTGCGCCGGGCGCGCCGGCCCGCTCGCGTGAAGCCGCTTGCGCGTGGCCTGCACCCGCGGCCGCCCTGTCTCCAGAGGCTCCCTCCCGCGCCTCGATCCTGCGCCCGCGCCGTGGTTTCGGCAAGCCCACGCACCTGCTTGCGCCTTCAGACGCGCCAAAAAATGCGCTAACCGCAAGCCGGCCGGCGATCGATCGGAAGCCGCGGCCGGGACGCCGCCGGCGCCGGCGCCGGCCGGGGGCGAGGCGTCGCTGCGAGGGGCCATGAAGACCGGGTTCAACCTTTTGCTCTGGACGACCCACGTCACGGACGCGCATCTGCCGCTGCTCGCAAAGCTCAAGGCGGTCGGCTACGACGGCGTCGAGATCCCGCTGTTCGAGGGCGGGATCCGGCATTTTCAAAAGCTCGCGCAGGCGGTCTCGGACCAGGGCCTCGCCTGCACGACCGTGACCGTGCTGCCCGATGACGCCCACAGCGCGATCAGCCCCGACCCCCGGAGCCGCGCGGGCGCGCTCGAGCATTTCCGCTGGGCGATCGACTGCTCGGTCGCGCTCGGCAGCGAGCTCCTGTGCGGGCCGTTCCACCAGCCGCTGGCGGTGTTCTCCGGGACCGGACCGACCGAGGCCGAGAAGGCGCGCGCGGCCGAGGTCCACCGCCAGGCGGCCGAGCTGGCGGCCGCGGCCGGGCTGGTGCTCGCGATCGAGCCGCTGAACCGCTTCGAGTGCTACTTCCTCAACACCATGGCGGATGCCAGGGCGCATGCGCAGCGGGTCGGGCACCCGAACTTTGGTGCCCTCTACGACACCTTCCACGCCAACATCGAGGAGCAGGACCCGCTGGGCGTGATCGCGGCGACCGCCGACGTGATCCGCCACGTCCACATCTCCGAGAACGACCGCGGCACGCCCGGCAAGGGCCACATCGACTTTGGCGCCACTTTCAAGGCGCTGCGCGCGGTCGGCTACGACGGCTGGCTGACGATCGAGGCGTTCGGCCAGGCGCTGCCGGCGCTCGCCGCCGCGACCAAGGTCTGGCGCGCCTTTTTTCCGGCGCCCGAGGAGGTGTACGAGGTCGGCATCCAGACGATCAGGGACGGCTGGGCGGCGGCTGGCTGAACCGCGATGGCCAAAGCCTTGAACGTCGGCATGATCGGCTACGGCTTCATGGCCAGGGCGCATTCCAACGCCTGGCGCCAGGTCGGCCGCTTCTTTCCCGAGCTCGAGCACCGGCCGCGGTTGCAGGCGGTGGCCGCACGCGATCGGGCGAAGCTCTCCGAGTTTGCCGAGGTCTGGGGCTACGCGAGCGTCGAGGCCGACTGGCGCCGTCTGGTCGCGCGCGCCGACATCGACCTCGTCGACATCTGCGTGCCGAACCATCTGCACCAGGAGATCGCGCTCGCGGCCGCCGCGGCCGGCAAGATGGTCGCCTGCGAGAAGCCGCTCGCGATCAGCGCGGCCGAGGCCGAAGCGATGGTCGCCGCGGTCGAGCGCGCGGGCGTGCCGAACCTCGTCTGGTACAACTACCGCCGCGTGCCTGCGGTGACCCTCGCGAAGCAGCTGATCGAGGAAGGCCGGATCGGGCGCCCGTTCCACTACCGGGCGCAGTTCCTCCAGGACTGGACGATCGCGCCGGAGGTGCCCCAGGGCGGCCCCGCCCTCTGGCGCCTCGACGTCAACGCCGCGGGCTCGGGCGTCACCGGCGACCTGCTCGCGCATTGCATCGACACCGCGATCTGGCTCAACGGCCCGATCACGCGCGTGATGGCCGAGACCGAGACCTTCGTGAAGGAGCGCCGGCACCAGGAAACCGGCAGGCTCGAGCCGGTCGGGATCGACGACGCGTGCATGGTCATGGCGCGCTTTGCCAACGGTGCCATGGGCCTGTTCGAGAGCACCCGCTACGCCCGCGGCCACAAGGCGCTCAAGACCTTCGAGCTCAACGGCGCCGACGGCTCACTTGCCTTCGACCTGCACGACGCCCAGTGGCTGCAGTTCTTCGAATATCGCAATCCCGCGAGCGGAGAAAAAGCCGAGAGCCACACCGCCGGCTGGCGCAAGATCCACGTCACCAGCTTCGAGCACCCCTACATGGCCCACTGGTGGGTGCCAGGCCTGTCAATCGGTTACGAGCACAGCTTCATCCACACGCTCGCCGATTTCCTGCACGGCCTTGAGACCAGCACCCCCGCCGAACCAACCTTCCGCACCGCCCTTGCGACCCAGCGCGTCTGCGACGCGATCCTCCGGTCCGCCAGATCCGGCCGGTGGGTCGAGACAGGGGTAACCGCTTGAGTTAATTCAGAAAAACATCGAGTTCCAATGCGTGAGCTTAGCCTGACAGGGCCAAACCAGACCACATGCCCGTCCCGATGGCCCACGCAGTCTGAATCAAAGACTCCGTTACACGCGACCACCAAGTAAAACGTGCGTTGCCTGTCCTCATGTACACCTCCTTTCCCCTCAACTTGTGAGGCTGTTCCTGAACATAGCGAAGGGCTGACAGCCCCAGGAACGCAAGAAGGCCACCGAGACAGGCATTGCCGAGGGGAATCGAACCCCAACCCATCAGACCTGTCAGGCTAAGCTCGCGTCAAAGTACATGGTTGATACGCGGCCCACGTTTAGATGAAGTTACCACTGCCACGTGCACCGGGCAAGCAAATCAAACTCTTACCGCGTTCCGGTCATACTGGCCTACGAGGCTACGGCTTGGCGCGCACGCGTGCGGGGTTCGGTTCGCCTCGGCCGGTCATCTCGGCCGGCACGGCGATCGATGGGACTTCAGATGAGCTCCAGCCGAAGCTCCCGCCCGACCGCCTTGGCCGCCTTCTGCAGGGTGTTCAGAGTTACCGAACCGTTGTTAGGGTCCAGGAGGCGCTCCAGGGCCGGGCGGCTCGTCTGCATTCGCCTTGCCATCTCGGATTTCGACAGCCCTTGCTCGGCCATCAGCTGGCGCAGCTTACGGGCCAGGACGCGCTTGATCGCGCGGTTGGTCGTTTCCTCGAGGGTGCCTTCCTCGCGCAGGAAGTCCTCGAAGCTCGATCCCAAGTGCTTCGTGTCCATGGGTCAGCTACCCTAGAGCGGATGGGTGCGAAAGGAGCGCGCGCGTCTTTGGAGTCGGCGCGGCCGGTCGATCCAGCCACGCAGGCGCTGGTCCGGGCGGTGAAAGCCCGGCTGGCGGAGCTCTACGGATCTCGGCTGAAGGGGGTGATCCTGTTCGGCAGCCGGGCGCGCGGTGATTGCACCGAAGCCAGCGACGCCGATCTGGCGATCATCCTCGAGCCACCGATCGGGCGTCCGTTTGCGGTCAAGTGCGAGGTGATCGACGCCACCTACGATCTGTTTCTCGACAGCGGGATCATCGTTCAGCCCTGGCCGCTCTGCGAAGCCTGGCTCGACGAGCCGGAGGCCTCACCCTACCCGCACCTCGTGCGCGCCATCCTGCGGGAAGGCATCGACGTGTGAACGAGGCGGCGAAAGCGCTCATGGCCAAGGCGCGCGAGAGTTTGGCCTCGGCCAAAGCCGATCTGCGAGCCGGTCGTCTCAATGGCGCGAGCAGCCGAGCCTACTACGCCATGTTTCACGCCGCACGGGCGGCGCTGGAGATGCGCGGCATCGCCACTGGCGGCCAGCGCCACGGGGCGATCATCGGTCGCTTCGGGAGGACGTTCGTGAAGGACGGTCCCCTTGATCCGGCGCTCGGGCGGGCGCTCAACAAGACCCTGGAGCTGAGGCGGGAGGGTGACTACGATCTCGCCTCGCCCGAACCGCAGGACGTTCGGGCGGCGCCACAGAACGCCGAGGTGCTGGTTGCGGCGATCAGCAAGCTCTGCGGTCCGGGCGACACCGTCTGAGAATTCCAAAAAGCCGGGAGAGACCTGATGCCCTATGCGATCATCACCCGCGACAAGCCGAACTCCTTGCAGCTGCGCAACGATACCCGCCAGGTGCATGTCGACTATCTGACCGCCAACAAGGACAAGCTGCTGGCCGCCGGGGCGCAGGTCGCCGACGACGGTCAGGGCGGCTATGGCGGGATCATCATCGTCGACACCGAGGACCGCAAGGAGGCCGAGGCGTTCATCCAGAACGACCCGTTCACCAAGGCCGGCCTGTTCGCGGGCATCGAGGTGGTGCGCTGGCGCAAGGCGTTCTTCGACAAGCAGCGCCTGATCTGATTCGGCCGCTCGCCCACGGACCTGATTGCGACCAGCACCGTCGCGGGCGCCGGCGGGAATCCGAGGGGTTGGCGGGCGCCGGTGGTCGGCTATGTTGACCCGGAGCAAACCGGGAGAAACGCGATGCAGTATGTCGAGGTGCACGGGGTCCGGATTCCGGCGCTGGGATTGGGCACCTTCCGGCTCGATGGCGCGGTCGCGCGCCGGATGGTCACTTATGCGCTCGAGATCGGCTACCGGCACATCGACACCGCCCAGATGTACGGCAACGAGGCCGAGGTCGGCGAGGCGATCGCGGCGTCCGCGCGTGCCGCGGGGCGAGATCTGGCTGACCACCAAGATCTGGCCCGACCACTTCCGGGACGGCGAGCTGCAACGCGCCGCCGAGCAGAGCGTGCGCCGGCTCAAGACCGAGCCCGACCTGCTCCTGCTCCACTGGCCGAACCCGAACGTGCCGCGCGCCGAGACCATCCGGGCGCTGAACGACGCCAGGCGGCGCGGCCTGACCAGGCACATCGGCATCAGCAACTCGCCCGCGGCGCTGATCCGCGAGTTGGTCGCGGCGAGCGAGGCGCCGCTGCTGGTCGACCAGGTCGAGTATCACCCCTATCTCAGCCAGCGCGCCGTGCTCGCGGAAGCTGCGCGCCCAAGGGATGGCGCTCACCGCCTACTCACCGGTCGCCCAAGGGCAAGGTGTTCTCGGACCCGGTGCTCCGGCAAATCGGCGAGCGCCACGGCAAGACGCCTGGCCAGGTGACGCTCCGCTGGCTGCTCCAGCAGGACGGCGTCAGCGCGATCCCGCGCTCCTCGCGCGAGGCCCACGCCAAGGCCAACTTCGAGATTTTCGATTTTTCCCTGTCGGACGCCGAGATGGCCGAGATCTTCGCGCTTGCGCGCAACGGCAGCCGGATCGTCAACCCCGGGGGCCTGGCGCCGGCCTGGGACCGCGACTGAGGCTCAGCGCGCGATCGCTGCGACCGTGGCGCCGAGCGCCCTGATCAGATCGTCCGGCGCCAGCTCGATCTCGAGGCCGCGGCGGCCGCCGTTGACGAACACGCTGGCGTGCGCCCGGACCGAGCCGTCGACCACCGCAGGTGCAGATTGGCGCTGGCCGAACGGGCTGATCCCGCCCTTGACGTAGCCGCTCGCCCGCTCGGCCCGTCTGACGTCCGCCATGCCGGCGCGCTTGCCGCCGACCGCGGCCGCCAGCGCCTTCAGGTTCAGCTCGCGATCCGCCGGCACCAAGCTCACCACGAGCCTCCGCTCGTCGACCACCGCCATCAGCGTCTTCAGTACGCGCGCGGGCTCGACGCGCCATCAGCCCGGCCGCCTCGAGCGCGATGCTGCCCGGCGGGCCGCCGAAGTCGTAGGCGTGCAACCTGAACCCGACGCCCGCCTGCTCGAGGGCCTGGACCGCGGGCGTTCCCGCGCTCGCTTTCGCTTTCGACCTCACGGTCAGTCGCTCGCCCTCAGCTGCCGACCTTGGCGAGTACGTCGGCGCGCAGAAAACGCTCGATCACCAGCATGAAGGCGACCGAGGGTATCAGGAGGATCAGGGCGGTGATCGAGGCGATCTGGTAGTTGCCCTCCATGCTCGCCCGGAAC
>CAVSRN010000070.1:0-25530 GCA_963730195.1 uncultured Alphaproteobacteria bacterium | reverse complement strand
CGGCGTCGAGCGGCCGGACGCTCGCGAGGCAGGCCGGCAGGTTGTGCTCTTCCTGATGGGTCAGGATGATAACGGTAAGCGCGTTGATCATCGCGCCTAATCCGTCACGACGCATGCCGGCGGCGGCCCGCTGCCGAGCGCCCACTCGTAGACGGACATCAACTGCCGCGCAATTTCGCGCCACTGAAACTTTTCCTGCACGAGGGCGCGACCGCGGGCGCCCATCGCCTGCCGGTCGACGTCCGACATCGCCAGCAGACTGCGCAGGGCTTCGGCCATCGGCACGTGATCGGGCTCGGTGCGCAACGCAGCACCGGCGGCGAAGCCCTCCGGCAGGTTGGAGGCGTCGGTCATGAGCGCCGGCAAGCCAAGGACCATGCCTCCAGCATGGCCACCGGCAGTCCTTCGCTGAGGGAGGGCAATACGAAGGCATCGGCGAACGCAAGGCTCGCCGCCTTCTGGTCGCCAAACTGCGGACCGACCAGGCGGATCGTCCCGGCGGCGCCGAGCTCGTCGATCAGGCGCCGCAGCCTCGCCTCGTGGCCGCCCTGATCCCAGCCGGCGATCACCAGCACCCAGTCCGCGGCCCCGGCCGGACGATCGGCCTGCACCTTGGCCCAGGCGCGGACCAGGTTGAGCAACCCCTTCTTCGGGTGCAGGCGGCCGAGGAACAGGAGCACGCGGTGACCGCCCGCCTCGGGCGCCCACGCGGGGGGGCCCGGCGGGTCATCTGCCGGCAGATCGACGCCGCTCGGGATGACGCAAACCGGGTTGCGCAGCCCGTAGCTGCGGATCGCGCGCGCCTCGGAATCCGGCGAGGGCATGCAAGCATGCCGCACCTGCCAGATGCGCATCCTCGAACCACCAGCCGACCAGCCGCTTCTTCCAGGCGGCGTTGCGCACCGCCCAAGGATCGAGCATGCCATGGGGGCTGATGACGTAGGGTCGCCGCCCGCCCCGCCGCCGGCTCCACCTCAGGCTCGCGAGCGAGGGATACATCCAGATGCCGTTGGCGTGGAGCAGGCAGAGACGCCCGGCCTCGAGCGCGGCGCCAAGGCCTGGCGCATAGCCGAAGGCAGCGCTCCCGATCACGGGGTGCAGGTTCGGCGGCGGCGCGCCCGCTTGCCCGTCATCGACGCCGCTCGAAGCGTCCACAAGGCCGAAGATCTCCACCTCGACGGCGTTCTGGGCCAAGGCCCTGCCCAGGCGCTCCACGCTGAGCCAGACGCCGGCGGCGCGGCGCGAGGCGTGCGCCGTGAGCAGCCCGAGCTTCATCGATGCACCAGCGCCCAGACAAGCGACCTGTCGAGCCACGACGCCTTCGGCGGCGGCCGGCTCATCGCGACCTGCACCGCCCGCATCAGGCCATCGGCGAAGCGCTCCGGCCCCCAGTCGGCGATGATCCGCTGGCTGGCTTGCCCCATCGCGTGGCGTTGCTCGTCGGTCATGGCGGCGACCCGCTGCATCAGTCCGGCCAAGGCCTCGACGTCGTAGGGATCGAAGTTGAAGCCGTTGACGCCGTCTCGCACGAGGTCCGGGACGCACCCACAGCGCTCGGAGACGAGCACCGGCAGCCCGCTCGCCATGGCTTCGTTGACGACGAGCCCCCATTGCTCGGTCGTGCTGGCGTGCACGAAGGCGGACGCCAAGCCATAGTAAATCGGCAGCTCGTCGTATTGCTTGACACCCCCGAGGAGAATGTGCTCGTCCAACCTCAGGCCGCGCACCTGCGCTTCGATGGTCGACCTGAGTGCTCCATCTCCAAGCACGACTAACGACCAACAGGGTCCCGTCGTGGTTCGTCGATAGCACGCATAGGCGTCGAGAAGCCGAATCAAGTTCTTCTTCTCGACGAAACGGCTTACGGCGAGGAAAAAGCGTTCCGGCAGTCCGAGCGCTTCGCGCCAGGTTCCGGCAGTGGCGCGGGCTGCCGAGGCCCCACCAGCGAAATGCGAGTTGTCGACGGCATCGTAGCCGTAAAACACGGCATCATCGCTCATACCAAGCGAGCGGGCATAGGCCCGATGGGGCGCACCTCCCACGAGCGCAGCGCCGAAGAGACCCACCACTCGCCGTTTCACCGCCTCCCCCCACAAGGGGCGCGGCCTGTCATGCGCGGCGCTGTCGGACAAGAGAACCGCTGCTCGCTGACGTTGCACGCACCAGTCCAGGCCGGCGAGAGCACCAGGGTGAGACCAGCCCGGAATTGCCAATGCTACCGGATCGATTTGGTCGAGAGTACGCTGCACCTCACGCTTGATTTCTGCCGGCTCGCGGTCATCCAGGTCGACATCGTCGTTGAAGACGGTCATTCGGACGAAGCCGCACGCGCCCCGAACGTAGTTCCACAGATTGACGTTGTCCTGCCGCGAGAACTCCACAGCAACGACGCCACACCGGGCAGCCGCCGCCGCCAAGCGCGCATGGTGGTAAGGTCCCAGCCCGTGGAAACAAATGGCGATCCGTGGCGTCGAGGATCGGCTCATGGTGCCGGGCTCTGAAGCTTATGAGCCGCCCGCGCACGGAGCGAGCCCAACACGACCTGCCCAAGCTCTGGGCGAGCCGCCATTGTCGACATCAGAAAGTTCAGGAACCAGATCGGGACCATACAAAAAAGCCAAGCGTGCCAGGCCGCATCGTAACCCTGGGTGACGAAGTAGACGGCCATTACCAGGAAGGCCCATAAGCAAGCGACGTCGATCGCGCAGTTCGTCGTGGTTGCCCGCCGCCAAATTACGCCGCCCCACCAGCCGAAGATCAGCCAGACGACAATGCTGAACCACGAGAAGTCGAGGAACGCATCTGCGATGCCGGTCGTGGCGGCGCCGCCCGCGACGGTCCAGCCCGCGTATTGTTGGACCAATTGGCGCCGGTTGATCGACCAGTCGCTGTGATACGGCTTGTCCGGCCACCAGGCGCGCGGTATCAGGTTAATGAAGGGATAGATCCAAGCGTAGCCAAAGTCATAGCCCTCTTGCTCCGAGGCGGCCTCGACCACGGCTGCGGCGTAGAACAGCTCCTGGCCGCTAACCTTGGAGCGACCGGGGCTGACCGCCTCGTCGACGAGCAGATCGCCGACGGCCTGGACCAAGCTCTTCTCGGCCCCGAGGTAGAGCGCTCCCCGAAGATACGGGAAAAGGAGAACGGCGGTCATGGTGACGGCCGTAGCCAACAGGATGGTGCCCCGCCGGACGCGCATGCGGCCGGCCAGGAACAGAGGCGGTAAAGCCAAAAGGAGGAACAAACGGATCGTATCGCCCCGATTGCCAAAGGCGAAGGCTGTGAAAGCGCTGTAGATCAGGGCCGCAAGGAAAGCCATCCGGGCGAGCAAGCCGCGCAGACCGGCGCGCACCAACATGGCCCAAAGGAGGCACATGGCGACAAACATGAAGCCCGAAAGCGAGTACAGATAGGCAGAGGTGCTGGCCCAGGCGCCGCCTGCACCGTGAGGCGCGCCATAGAAAGCGGCGAAGCCGCCGGACTTGACGATGAAGGCGGTCTGGGCCACGAAGCCGATGCCGATGAGTGCGAGCGCATAGCAGCGGGCCGTCTGACCATGGAAGGGGCGTGAGCGCGGCGTTTCAGTGCCGTTGCCGAGGGTGAACCCGATCCAGAAGGCGTATTCTGCCAGGGCTGCGAGCAGCAGGAGATTGAAATATCCGTCGACGGTCATGAAAGCTTCGCGATCGTCGCTGCTCACGAAGTAATAGCTGGCGACATACAAGCCGACAAAGCCTCCAGAGACGACGGTCTTCGGCGAGAACAATTCTCTGGGGTCCGCTAGAAAACGGCAGAGCTGCCAGATTAGCGGCAGAAGCAGGAGCAACTGCAGCGTGTCGACGAGAATCTGGTGTCCGTTACTCACAGCGCCTCCTCGACAACGCGAAGCAGGCGACCGCGATAGTCTCTGAGGCTCACGCGTGGCGTGTCGTGATCTTCTCGTTTGGCATCACTCCCCAAATCACGGCGCCGAAGGAGCGCGTTGGCGATCGCGTCGATGTCGCGGATCGGCACGATCTCACCGAAGGCCGAGGTGCCGGAGAGCACCGAACCGGCGTTCGGGGTGGCGATCACGTAGACGCTGGCCGCCAGCGCCTCGTAGACGACCGTCGCGGAGCCTTCGCAGACCGACGGGAGCACGAGCACATCTGCCCAGCAGTAGAGAGCGGGCATCTGCAATCGGGGGACTGACCCAAGGAAGCTGGCAAGGTCCCGGTAGGCTGCGAGCCTCTCGGGCGCGAGCGCGATCCGTCCTGCGAAGCGTCCCTCGACATTCTTAGGACCAAGCTGGCGCAGGGCCTCTAGCAGGTAGGGGGCCCCCTTGCGCAGACCGACCTCACCCGCGAAGAGGACGCGAAGCCGGCGTGCGGAGCGTTGCTCGACGTTTGACGCAGCTGACGAAAAGCGCTTGGGATCGACGCCGTAGGGGACGACCGCACACTTGTCCGCCGGTCCGCCGCACTGGCGGATGCCGTCGGTGACGAACGCCGAGCCGGCGACGATGCGATCCGCCAACCCCCACTCTTCCTCCTCGCGTTCGGCCAGTGGATCCGACCCGGCCGGCGGCGGCATGGACGGTTCCCAGCCCGGCCAGCGCTCCGACTCCTCCGCGAGCAGGCGGCATGCGACCTTTCGCGGCGCCAAGGTCTGTTCCAGCAGGCAGCGCTTGCCCCGCATCTTCGCCCATCGGAACAACTCCAAGGCCGCACCGTTGAACGCCCAGACCGCGTCGGCCTCCGGGCGACAGGTGACGACCCGCTCGCAGAACGTGCGGGCGAAGTCCGCATAGATGCGGGTTAGTTCCAGTGATCCTCTAGCTCTGCGCTGAGCCCTTGCATATTGCAGTCCGAAGGCATCGAAGCTCGTGATCTTTGCGGGCGGGATGCGTTCCTCTTTGCGGCCTAGCAGCCGCCTTGCACCACCCGGCCCGAGCGGCGCCGGTATCAGGCCAAGCGCCAGTTCCAGCAACGGCTTGTTGCCGATGTAGGTATCCGTGTACAGGCGCCCGAGCATGCCGGCTTCGTAAAAGATGCGCGGCACGGCATAATGCATACGTCCACCGAGTTGGGCGACGATGATCCTCATGTCGCCAACCGCTCGCGCCAGAGCCTGAGGGTCTCCTTCACCGGCGTTGGCAGGTAGGTGCGCAGGCCAGGCCTGAGCCCGGCCGGATAGCGCCAACGATCGAGGGGCAATGGCCTTGCCGTGGTTGCCGGCGCCGCGCGCGCCAGCCTGATGAGGTCCGCGTACCGCTGACGCCATCGACTCGATGGAGAAACGGTTGCGCGCGGTCCGTCGCGCCGCAGCGGACACCCGCTCCAGCATGGTCCGATCTCGCGCCAGCCTTCGAATGACGTCCGCCGCGGCCTTGGTGTCGCCGACCGGAAATAGGAAGCCATCCTCCTCCGGGCAGACGATGGTGTCGGTAACGCCCCGTAGGTGCGACGCGACCGGGACACAGCCAGCCGCCATTCCTTCGATCAGGGAATGACCGAAACCTTCGTATCGCGAGGGCATCAAAAGGACGTCGTGTTGAGCTAGGACGCGCGGCACGTCACCTGGCTGCACAGGTCCCAGGAACGTCACCCGGCTTCCCATTGCCGCGCAGGCTTCCTGCAAGCGCGTCCGATCGCGTCCGTCACCTGCGATCGTCAGCGTGACGTCGAGGTCACCGAGTGCGGCAAACACTTTGGGTAGCCAGAGGATTCCCTTGGACTCTTCCTCCAGGCGGCCCAGGAAAATGACCTTCAATCCCTGGCACCGATCGCTACGCGGCTCGATGTCCTGGTAGAGCTCCAGGTCGACTGCGTTAGCGATGACGAAGGTCCGTCGTTCATCGAAGCCGTAGCGCGCGATGAGATCCTGGCGAATCCGGGTCGAGACGCAAATGGTCACTGGCACGTAATCTCTTATTGTACTCGCCACCTTGTAGGTACCCACTGATGTGCTATGGACGACTAGCAGACGCAAGAACTTTTTCGGTAGATATCGCGTCAGGTTGGTAAGCAGTCTGCCGCAGAGGACACTGACCAGGACGCCGTCGTATTGCTCCCGTTCGAGATGCTCGACAACCATTCGTGCTGCGCTGGCGTCATCGTCATCAGCTAGCGCCGGGGCCACGACCTCGCCGGTCGAATGCTCATGCGCCCATGCGGGATCTTGCATGATCGGCGCCGCCCCAGATCCGGCACCCAGCCAGCGCAAGGCGATCCCGTGAGCTGCCAAGCCTTTTCTCAGACGACAGAAGCCGGAGTAGGGCCCGCCGAGATGAGGCATGCGGGTTGCAGCCAGCTTGATGTACTCGCGAGTGCGGTCTTGCTGATCAAGCATCACGTCTCATAGCCCTGGTTTCGAAGTTGGGAGCCGGCGATCGCGAGGAATCGTCGGACCTCCAGCGCGGTCAACCCCGTACGCCAAGCACCCACGGTCTCGCTCCCGATCGGTTGATTGAGCCGGGCATGCCCCGGACTTCGCGCGAAGGCGGTGCTGCGATAACCGCACGGCGCCAGCTGCTCGGGAACGGCGTCGTAGCCCAGGAACGCCATCAGGTTTCGCAGATGTTGCTCCGGCGCTGCGCACAGGTCCTCGTAGCGTAGATCGAAAATGCCATCCGAATCCGGTTGATCGAGTCGCGTTTGCACGCAGTCCGACCATAGCTTGGCGTAGGTGGTCGCGGTCACGCCTTCCATGTGAGGGTTGCGTCTCGCCGACAGGAAACCGTCTCGCGGGTCCCGATAAACAAAGACGAACCGCGATCTCGGGAAGTATCGTCGGAGAAAAACAAGCCGGAGTGCGTGCTGCGGCGATTTCTCGACAAAACCGCGAGCGTTGTAAGCGTTCTTCATCCAGCGGGCGATGCTGTCGAACAGGCTTATGCTGTCGGAATTGTGCGCGGTGATCTCGGCCATTTGATCGGCCGGAATCTCGTCGATGACGAAGTCGGACAAGTTCCAGCGCAGAAAAAAGAAAGTCTCTTGGTCAGGCCCGGTCAGCAGAGGGTGGGCGAGCAGCAGCTGCCGCACCAGCGTCGTGCCGCTGCGTGGTGGCCCCATGACGAAGATGTGTTCTTCCCGCGAGGGCTCGAGGCCGATGTGGTAGCGCAGGTTCTGGAGGGCGAACCGCGGCCGGCGGGCGGCTTTGAGGAGGCGCGAGCTCATGGTCCGGATCCGGGTGGCGCTGCTGCCGGGCGAGGCGGGCATGGTGGCGCCTGGCTGCGCCGCGTGCCGAGGACGCTGGCATCGATGCCGAGATGCCGGCGGACCTGGTGGCTGAGGGCGAGGTTCCAGAGGACGATGCTGACGGCGGTGGCACAAGCGGCGCCGGTCGCGCCGAAGCTCGGGATCAGCGCGAGGTTGAGGACGATGTTGGCGAGCGCGCTCCAGGCCATGGCGGGAATCACCCGCGCCTGGTGCCCGGTCATGACCAGCAGCAGCTGCACGGGTCCGGCGCCGACGTTGACCAGTTGCGCCAGGGCCAGGATGGCCAGAGCGGCGCGGGCGCCGGCGAAGCCGTCGCCGAACAGCGCCAGATAGAAATTGCCGGCGGCGATCATCACCAGCGCCGCCGGCAGAGTGAGAAGGAACACGACCCGGATGCTCCGGCGCACGACGCGCTGGAGCGCGGCGCGGTCGCCGCGGGCGTGGAGCTCGGCCACCAGCGGCCCGAGGGGCGCGATCAGGGCGCCCAGCAGCAGGGCCAACAGGTGGGCGTTGCGGGTCGCGATCTGGAAGATGCCGGCGGGCTCGGCCCCGGCCAGCCAGCGCAGGAGCACGATGTCCACCTGCGCGTTGAGCGTGCTCAGAACGCCGAGGACGGCGAGGGCCAAGCCGGCGCCGAGCCAACGCCGGGCCTCGAACCGACAGCCGCCCGGCGCGCGCGGGATCGCCTGCCGCCACGCCTGCCGCGTCAGGACGACGGTGACCGAGAGCCCCATGGCTGCGGCCAGCACGGCGAGCAGGAGGGTATCTCGGACGTCGATCGGATGGCGCCAGGCCGACCAGGCCAGGAGGAGCAGGAGGACGGTCGCCAGGGGCTGGACGAGGCCGGCGACCTGCGCCGCAACGATGCGTTTGAGCCCGCCCTGGATGGCGCCCAGGGGACCGCCCAGGGTGGCCAGGAGGAGCAGAGCCAGGACCAGGAGCAGGGGATCGTCCGCCGCCGCGCTCGACCATGTGCCGGCCAGCCGATGCAGCAACCCATAGACGAGCGCGAGGCCGACCAGGGAGATCCCGGCGACCAGGAAGGCGAACACCACGACCCCCCGCAATCGGGCGTAGTTGCCGAGCGTGCGGCAGGCCGCGACCTCACGGACGACGACCGTCGGCAGGCCGACGGCGGCGAGCGGGCTCAAGATCGCGACGGTGGCCATCAGGTAAGCGTACTGACCATAGCCTTCGGGCCCGAGCAGACGGCTCAGGAGGATCAAGGCGACGTAGGACAGGCCGGTGGTCGTCAGCCGCAGGACCAGGGTCGCGCTCAGGCCCCTGGCGAGGTAGCCGGTGATCGAGGCGGCCCCGGACCCGGTCGCCGGAGGGTCGAGGACGAGGCTTTCTGCTGCGAGCGCCATGGGTGTCCTGGGCAATCGGGGCCGAGCTGCCTGCGGCTACACGCTGCGTCGCCAGGCGCCGGCGCTGCGGACCGTGCTGGCGGCGGCGCAGCCATGATGACGCTCGACCGCCACCCGGCTCGCGGCGCGTTCCGGCCGCGCCGAGTGGGCGTAGACGCTGTGCGCCGCCGCCGCGCCGCTCCACAGGACCCCCGCGCCGACCACGCTCATCCGCCGGAGCAGGCTGCCCGGGCAGACGATCGCCTTGGCGCCGACCCAGACGCCATCCTCGATCGTCACCGACTTGCAGAAGAAGCGGAAACCGGGGTCGTCGTAGTCGTGGTTGCCGGTGAACAGATAGGCGCCCTGGCTGATGCACACGCTCGAGCCGACGGTGACCAGGCAGTGGTTGTCGATCCAGACCTGCTCGCCCAGCCAGACATGGTCGCCGAGGGCCAGGAACCAGGGATATTTGATGGTGACGCGTGGCCTGATGACCAGGCCGCGTCCGACGCGCGCCCCGAACCCGCGTAGCAACGCCGCCTTCCAGAGCGACGGCAGGACGATCGCGCTCTGGAACAGCAGCGCGCTGCAGGCATGCCAGGCGATCCGCCAGGCGCGGCTGCGATTGCCGGCGATCAGCGGGCGCCGGTACGCCCCGAGGTCGATCTCGGCGAGCGCGCGGCGCTTGTGAGCGGTGAGGTCCATGGTCACTCCGCGGCGACCGCGTGGAGGGCGGGGATCTCGGCCGGCAGGGCGGTGCGCAGGCAGTGGGTCCAGGCGGCGAGGCTCGCCTCCCGGCTGAAGCCGCGGTCGTAGGCGGCGCGCGCGTTCGCCCCCATCCGCGCCAGGCGCAGGGGATCCCGGCGCAACGCCCGGATCTCGAGGGCGGCCTTGGCGACCTCGCCCGGCGCCACCACCAGGCCGGCGTCATGGGCGCCAACGATGCGCGCGAGGCTGCCCGCGGGGTCGCCGAGCGCGAGCACCGGCCGGCCGGCGGCGAGCGCCCCGTACAGCTTGCTCGGCATCACCAGGCCCTCGCAGTCCGGCCGCAGGCTCACGATGTGCAGATCCGGCACGGTCAGGCTGTCGCCGAGCTGCTCCGCCGGCTGGTAGGGCCGGAGCATGACATTGTCGAGACCGCGCTCGCCGGCCCGCCGTTTCAACCTCTGGTAGCCGGCGCCGGCGCCGATCAGCAAAAAGACGGTCTCCGGCTCGTCGCCCAGGAGGTCGATCAGCTCGATCAGGGTCTCGACGTCGTGGAGCCGGCCGAGGTTGCCCGAATAGCCGATCACGAAGCGTCCGCCGAGCGCCCACTGCCGCCGCAGGCGGTTGTGGTCGCGGGCCAGCGGCCGGATGAATGAGCCGTCGGCCCAGTTGTGGATGACGCGCAGGCGCGCGGCCGGGATGCCCTGGGCGCGCAGGCGCTCGGCCATGGTCTCGCACACGGCGACGTTCATGGCGGCGCCCCGGAGCGAGGTGTTGCGGAGCGCGCGCAGAAGTCGCCCCGCGGGACCGCGCGCGAGGCGCACCCCGGCCGCCGCGGCGGCCTCGGGGAACAGGTCCTGGCACCAGCAGACGAGGCTCGCGCCCTTGATGCGGGCGGCTGCCCAGGCCACGACCGAGAGCAGGGGCGGGTCGGTCTTGGCGAGGATGACGTCGCCCGGCCGGGCGCTGGCGAGCAGGGCGCAAAAGGCGCTGGCGCAGAAGGTGGCGCAGTCGAGGGCGCGGCCGGCGAGCGGCGAGCGGCCGGAGCGGGTGGTCCAGAGGCGGCGCACCTCGGCGCCGAGATGGGTCGCGCGCGCCGGCAGCTCGGCGTCGGGCTCGTTGTAGAGCTGGCGGCTGGTGAGCACGGTGGTGGCGATGCCCTCGTGCACGGCGGTCACGACCAGGTCGGTGAGCAGCTGCGCGGTCGCCGAGCGGTCGGGGTGGAAGTAGCGGTTGACGACCAGAAGCTGCGGCGGGCGCGCCGCGGCGGCGGCGGCGGCCGGCCCCGCCGGGGCGGCCGGCGCCGGTCGGCGCGGCGTCGATGAGGTCTCCTCGAACGCGCGCGCGAGGACCGCCCCGCGCTCGACGCGCTCGCCGGCCACCACGGTCCCGAGGGTGCGCCAGAGGATCCGGGCATCGACCAGCGGGCCGGCGTGGCGCAGGTACCAGAGGTCGAGGGCGAGCTTCTCCTCGGCGCTCAGGAGATCGCCGCCGTGGACCTGGGCCCAGCCGGTGAGGCCGGGCCGCACGAGGGCGCGTTCGGACGCGACCGCCGCCGGCAGGTCGCGCGGCAGGAGCGGGCGGGGGCCGATCAGGGCCATGTCGCCGATCAGCACGTTGTAGAGCTGGGGCAGCTCGTCGAGGCGCGAGCGCCGCAGCAGGCGGCCGAGGGCGGAGGTCCGGGCCGGGTCGCCGGCCCGCCCGGCCGCCGCCGCGACCGCCGGCGGGCGCATGGTCCGGAACTTGTACAGGGTGAAGGAGCGCATCCCGCGGCCGGGGCGCAGCTGGCGGAACAGGACCGGCTGGCCGACGTCGGCGAGCACGGCGAGCGCGACCAGCGCGAACACGGGCAGGAAGAATAGAAGCGCCGCTGCGCTGAGGGTCAGGTCGATCAGGCGGCGCCGGCGGAAATAGCTGCGCCTGGCGCTGCCGCCGGGGTGGTGCAGCGGCGCGGCGATCCCGGCGCCGAGGCTCAACAGGTCCGGCAGGTATTCGACCTCGAGGCCGTAGCGCCAAGGGGCGGCGGTGATCGCCGCCCGCACCTCCGGCGCCGGGGAGATCTCGGTGCGGGCGCAGGTGACGATGATCTTCTGCGGGTGGACGCCCTGGACCGCGAGCCCGACCAGGATCCGCTCGAGGTCGCGCGCCGGGCCGAGCACCGGCACGCCGTTCAGGGAGCGGCCGCAGCGGTCGCCGATGATGCCGGCGATCTGGAGACCGGCGCCCGGGGTCGCCTGGGCGGCGCGGACGAACAGCGAGGCGAGCGGCCCGCAGCCATAGACCAGCACCGGCAGCTTGTCGCCGGCCGGCGCCGGCCACCGTGGCGCGAGCCCGCCGGTCCAGGTCGCGCGATAGAGCAGGCGCGCCGCGCTCAGCAGCACGACCAGGACCAGCCACTGAACGATCGGCCCCGAGCGCGGCATCGCCTGCAGCCCGTTGAAGGCCGAGGCGAGGAAGACCAGCATCAGGACGGCAAGCGCGGAGGTCCGGGCGATCGCGATCAGGTCGGTGGGCGAGGTGTAGCTCCACAGCCGGCGGTGCAGGCCGCAGGCGTAGAAGCAGGCGCCGGCGAGCAGCGCCCCGGCCGGCACCCCGTATTCCAGGCTGTGCAAGTGCCGCGGCAGCAGATCGCCGCCATTGCTGAGCCAGGCGCCCAAGACCAGAGACAGGCCGGCCATCAGCACATCGTGCAGGAAGATGATGGCGGTTCGCGGCAGCCCGGCCGGCATCGATTGAGCCCGCTCTCGATCCGCTATCGGAGGCCCGGCCGCCCGGCGCCCGGCGCCGCGCTGGTCAACCGCAGATCGGCAGTCGACTAGAAAAGGCACAATCCTGCTCCCTTCACGCGCGGGCGCCCGGCGGCGCCCATGGCCCAACTCGGCCTGGTCAGTCCCGGTAGTAGATGCTGTACTGCCTGTAGTATTGGCCGGCGTCGCCATAGCCGTACTGGGCATGCCTCTTCAGATCGACCCGGCTGAGGACCGCGCCTGCGACCGGGGCGGCGAAGGGCCGGAGCTCCTTGAGGGCGGCCTGCGCGGCGGCCCGGGTGGTCCGGTCCCAGCGCAGCACGAAGACGATCGTACCGGCGACGCCGGCGAGGGTCTTGGCGTCGGGCACCCCGAGCACCGGCGGACTGTCGAGGATGATGCAGTCGTAGCGGGTCTCGAGCTGCTTCAGGAGGTCGGTCAGCCGCGGCGGGGTCAGCAGCGAGAACGGATTGGGGTGGTTGCCGGCGACCGGGAGCAGATCGACGCCGCCGTCCGCGTCGTGCCAGAGGGCGTCCTCGAGCCCGATCTCGCCTTCCAGGAGCTCGACGACGCCGATCCGGGGCTCGAAGCCGAACTCCCTCGCCACCTTCGGGCGCCGCAGGTCGAGGTCGAGGAGGACGGTGCGCTGCCGGAGTTCCGCCGCGCAGGTGGCGAGGCTCGCCGCGAGCGAGGTCTTGCCTTCACCGGGCAGCGCCGAGGTCACCAGCAGGACGCGGCCCGCGCCCTCGAGCCCGGTCGGCCGGAGCTGGACATAGAGCGCGCGCACGGCCTGGGCGTAGGCCGATTCCGGCCGGTCGGTCAGGTACTGGTGCAGCGGCACGTCAAGCCCGGCGACGTCCGGCACGAGGCCGAGCGCGGGCACCTCGAGGAGCTCCTCCACCTGGCGGGTGCTGCGCAGCCGGGTGTCGAGCTGCTCCATCAGGAGCGCGAGCGCGGCCCCGATCACGGTCGAGGCGGTGAAGCCGACGAAGGCGAACCGCAGCGGCGAGGCCGAGCTCGGCGCGCCCGGGACCTCGGCCGGCGAGATGACGCGCACGTCCGGCTGGACGAGCTGCTGCTGCTCCTCGGTCTCCTTGAGCCGGACGAGGAAGGTCTGGTAGAGGGAGCGGTTGGCCGCCGCCTCGCGCTCGAGCTCGCGCAGCTCGAGGCCCGCCTGGCCGCTCAGCGCCGACTCGCCTCGGGCCTCGGCCAGCCGCTGCTGGATGCCCTCGGCCCGGTTCTGGGCGACCGCGATCTCGTTCTGGAGGTTCCGGATCGCCGCCCCGATCTCGAGGTCGATGCGCTTGGTGAGGCGCTCCTTCTCGGCCTCCAGCTGGACGATGCGGGGGTGGCGCTCGCCGTATTCGCGCGACAGCAGCGCCTCCTGGCGCTGCAGGTCGAGCTCCTGCTCGCGCAGGGTCATGATCAGCGGCGAGCTCAGCAGGTCGGCGAGGACCGAATCGGGATCGCCGTTCGCCTGGAGGTCGCGGATCTTGCGCAGCTTGGCTTCGCGGGCGGTCTGCTCGGCGCGCGCGTCGATCAGCTCGGCGGTGAGCGCGGCGATCTGCTGGGCGTCCATGTCGGCGCCGCCGAGCCCGTGCGCCGCCCGGTAGTCCTCGACCGAGCGCTCGGAAGCCAACAGCCCCAGGCGCAGCTCGTCGACCCGCCGGGTCAGCCAGTCGTTGGCGCCGCGGGTGGCGGCGAGCTTGTCGTCGAGCTGCCCTTGGACGTACGCCTTGGCGATGCCGTTGGCGAGCTCTGCCGCCCGGCTCGCGCCCGGCGCCGTGTAGCTGAGCTCGAGCACGTAGGAAGCGCCGGACTGGCTGACCTTGAGGCTCTTGCGCAAGGTTCCGACCGCCCGCGCCACGATCTCCGCCTGGTCGGGCGCGACCTCCGGGGCGTCGGCGAGCCCGGCGGCGATCAGCCACTTGTCCGGGAGGATGGCGCCGACCGCGCTCAAGGCCCCGGCCGGCGCGCCGGTCCCGGCGAATGCCGGGTCGCGGTCGAGCTTCAGGAGCTCGACGGTGTGCGCCAGGTTCTCGTACGACTGGATGAACTTGATCTGGGTCTGGATCGCGGCGTTGTCCGCGGACAGGCCCCGGGCGACCTGCCCGACGTCGACCACCCGGTTCTCCTGGGGCTGGATCATCACCAGGGAGGCGGCGGTATAGGTCTTGTCGACCTGCAGGCCGATCAGGGTGGCGATGCCGGTGATCAGCACGACCACCCAGACGACCACCCGTCGCCGCCGGCGCAGGATCGCGATCAGCTCGCGCAGAGGGAGCCCGGCTTCGCCGCGTCCGGGCAGGGCGGGGGAAGCCATCGAGGCTGGTCGAGACGACGTTTCCGACATGCCTTGCCGCTCCGCCCAGTCCACCAACTCGCCACCTCGTTCAACCGAAGACTCAGCCATCCCCGACCGCGCAAGTGCGGGGGCTCGCGTCATCACCAGCCATAGCGCGCCGTCTTGATTTTAGCAACTGTAAGTATAAATATTCCATGCGGTAATTAGCCATATTGGCGATCGAGCAGGGCCGCCGGCCGGCCCGCGCCCGTGGACCGTGCCGGGCCCTGCCGATCAGCGCGGCGGCGTTGCCGGAGCGGCCCGAGGAGGGCTGCACCTCGCCGGCGCGCGCCGCCGGTCCACCGCGCGGGAGGTGCCGGGTCGCATGCCCCGTTGGGAGTCGATCGTCTTCTGGGCCCTGCTGGCGGTCGTGCTGCTGTCGCCCCTGCCGCTCGGCAGCGACCGGCCGCTGCCGGCGAGCCTGCTGGGGGCTGCGATCGATGCCCTGGTCCTGGCTTGGGGGGCGGGCGTGCTGCTCGGGGTCGTGCGGCCCCACGGTTGCCTGCGGCGCCTCCTGCCCGCCGCCGCCCTGTTCGGTGCCACCGTCGCCTGGGCGTGCGTTCAGGCCTCGAGCCTCACGCCGGCGTTCCTGCATCACCCCGACTGGGCCGCGGCCGGCGCGGTCCTGAACCAGCCGGTGGCCGGCGCCATCAGTGTCAACCCTGAGGCGACCTGGACCCGGCTGCAGAACCTGCTCGCCTATGCCGGCGTCTTCTGGCTGGCCTTCCACCTCGGTGCCGACCGGCGGCGCGCGCACCAGGCGCTGCTCGCCCTGGCGCTGGGCGGCCTCGCCTATGCGGGCTATGGCCTTTACGGCTATTTCGGCCAGGGCGGTCCGGTCACCAGCACCTTCGTCAACCGCAACTCCTACGCCACCTACGCCGGGCTCACCCTGTTCTGCGGCCTCGGTCTGGTGGTCGAGCGGCTGGGCCGCGAGGCCCTGCGCGGGCGATCGCTCGGCCGCAGCCTCCGGCACGCGCTCGCCCGGCTCGACTTCACCATGACCGCCGCCATCCTCGGCTGCGTCGCCTGCGCCGCGGCGCTCCTCCTCACCCGGTCGCGCGGCGCGCTAGTCGCGGTCGCCGTCGGCTTGGTCCTTTATCTGTGGCTGCTGCGCCATACGCCCGTGATCCGCTCGCCGGCCCTCTACGCCCTGCTCCTGGCGCTCATGCTGGGGGGTGCCGGCGTCCTGATCGGGACCTCCGGCCAGGCGACGCTCGGCCGCTTCGCCGCCGCCGGCGCCAACCTCGAGGACCGGATCGCCTACGATCGCGCGACCTGGACCGCGCTGCAGGACCGGCCGCTCCTGGGCACCGGCTACGCCACCTTTGCCGACGCGTTCATGGCCTACAACGATCCCGGGACCGGGACCTATTTTCTCGACAAGGCGCACAACAGCTATCTGCAACTCCTGATGGAGCTCGGCGGGCCGGCCGCGCTCGCGCTCTTCCTGGCCATCGGCTGCCTGGTCTTCCGGTGCTGGCAGGGGCTGTTCGCCAGCCGGCGCGACCGGGCACATCTGGCGACCGTGCTGGCCGGCTCGGCCCTGGTCGCGGTGCATTCGCTGGTCGACTTCAGCCTGGAGATGCCGGCCAACGCCGTGACCTGTGCGTTGCTGCTGGGCCTGGGCTGCGCCCGGGCCCTGGCCGCGGACGTCGTCGAGGCGAAGCGGTCGGGGGCAAAGAGGCCCGCTACTTCGGCCCGATCGTGCCGCGCATGGCCTCCAGGAGGTCGGGTTGCCGGGGTGGCGCGGCTGCCAGCGCGGCGACCATACGATCGGTGAAGCCGGGCTCGCGGGCGAGATTGACGAGCTCGTCCGGCGCCTCCTGCCAGAGGAGCTGCATCTGGCCTGCGGTCCGGGCGCGCTCGGGCCCGGTCATGACCGGCCAGTTCAGGAGCAGCAGGTACAGGCGCAGGGTCAGAAAGTCCGGGCGCTCGTAGGGCCCGGTGCGCAGCGACAGCTGCAGCGCGCGCGCCGCCTGCGGGTCGGGCGCCGCCGTCAGGAGGCTGCGCAGATACGCCAGACGCGCCCAGCCGCGGGGGTCGGCCGGCGCGCGCGCCAGGCTCGCCTCGGTCTCGGCGAGGGCGCGCCCGAGGAGGGCTCGCTCCGCCCCGCTCGCCGGCTCCTCGAGCGCGGCGAGGACGGCGAGCGCCGCCGCCATCTCGTCGTGGGTCGCGCCGGCATCGACCCAGTCGAGCGCAAGCTCCCGCGACGCGATCAGGCCGTACAGATCACCCTTGCGGACCGGCTCCTGGTAGGTCACGAGGTCCATGACCGGCGCCCGCAGCCAGAGCCAGAACGCCGCCACGACGCGCGGCACCGCGGCCAGCAGGAGGGCCCCGGCGATCAGCATCGCGCCAGTTGCGACCAGGCGCGAGCGCGCCGGCACGGCACGCCAGCGCTGCGGCGGCCGCGGCCGGTCACGCCGGCTGCCGGACCCCGCCACGCCACCAACCCTGAGCGGCACCGACGCCTGCGTCACCGTGTCCCGGCTCAGGTTCCGGCGCCGGCCGCGGTATCAGTGCGGGCTCGGGCAGAACGGCGGCCCGTGCGGAAAGTGCGGCGGATGCCCGTGATGGTCATGGCCCCCGTGCTGGTCGTGATCGCCGTAGAACCCGGCCGGGAGGTAGCGCCCGGACCCGAGGTGGTCGTCGTCGCGCTCGTGGCCGCGGGGGTGGCAGCGGCCCTTCTGGACCGCGACCTGGGCGAACTTGCGCAGATCGTGGATCTGGCGCGTCTCCCGGTCCCGATCCCGGGTATTCTGGTCCTGGTCCTTGCCGTGCGCGTCCGAGCGGAAGCTTTCGAAGGGGTCCTGCCAGCTCGGCGTCGTGACGAACCTCTAGTCGTCCAGCCCGGAGGTCACCGCGCCGTGCTCGCGCGAGTCACTGACCTTCGGATCCTTCGCTCCGCCGGCGGCTGCCGGGGCCACGCTGCAGAGGGTGGCGGCCAGCGCCGCGTTCACGATCAGATGCCGCACCCGCATCGACGTCTCCTGATCCGGTCGTCGCCACAAGCGCCCCGTATGAAACTTACAGCGCTAGTCACTCGAGTCAACACACAACCAATGGTAGGGTCGTCCAAAGCATCGTCGGCTCGCGGTCCCGGCATGGCCCGGCGCGCAGGCGTCTGAAGCACGTCCGATCAAGGCGTCGAGGAACGGCGCAGGAGGGCGCCTTCGCCCATCGCCAGCTGCAGAGGCGTGGTTGCAGAGCGTGACCGGGTCCGGCGCCGTCCTCGAGGCTGCTTGGCAGCTTGAGGTTAACGACCGGTTAACCCGCAGCCCGGCGGGCGGTCGGCCGGAAGCGGCCGGATCGCCGGATCGCCTGGCCGGGTCATGGCGTCCTCCCGGCGCCGCGTGGGCCGGCAAGCCGCTCCAGCTCGTCGATGGTGCGCGGCCAGTCCTTCCTGAGCAGGCGCGAGAGCGAGCGGTCGGCGAGCAGCTGGCCGCCGGTCTGGCAGCGCGGGCAGTAGTTGGTCTCGTTGTCGGCGTAGCGGATGCGCTGCACGGCGGTGCCACAGACCGGGCAGGGCTTCTGGTACCTGCCGTGGACCGCCATGTCGGGGCGAAACGCGGTGACCTTCTCGGGGAAGGTCTGGCCGTAGTGACGGCGCAGGCGCTCGGTCCAGTCGGCGAGCGCGGCGCGGGTCGCCTCGAACAGGCGAAGGGTCTCGTCGTCGGTGAGCTTCTCGGTCATCGCCAGCGGCGAGAGGCGCGCCCGGTGCAGGATCTCGTCCGAGTAGGCGTTGCCGATGCCGCTGAACAGGCGGGGGTCGGTGAGCGCGCGCTTGAGGGTGTGGTTCTCGCGCACGAGCGCGGCGCGGAAGGCCTCGAGATCGGCCTCGAGGACCTCGAGCCCGCCCGGATCGTGCCCGGCCAGCGCGGCCGCGCCGCGGACGACGTGCAGCGATGCCCGCTTCTTGGCGCCCGCCTCGGTGAGCGTCAGCGTGCCGTTCGGAAAATCGAACGCGGCGAGCGCGTAGCGGCCGGCGAGCTTGGCGCCCGGTTCCCGCCAGTGCAGGCGGCCGGCGATCATCAGGTGGAGCACGAGCCAGAGCTGATCCTCGCCGGGCTCTGCCTCGAGGCCGAGCGCGATCCGCTTGCCGAGGCGGCGGAGCGCTCGCACGCGCTGGCCCTGGACGGCCTGGAGCGGCGGCTCGACGGTGCGCAGGAGGAACGGGCTGGCGAGCCGGACCCGCTCGAGCGGCTGGCCCAGGATCGCGCGGCTCGAGCGCCTCGAGGTAGAGGGTGATGTCCGGCAGCTCGGGCATTGCGCTTTCGCGCCTTTTGCGGGTCGCCTAGGATGGCTCTGGACTAGCGGAGCAGGGGAGGCTTGCCAACCATGACCGGAATTTCGGCCGCGCGGGCGGCGCTGCAGGCGAAGATCGATGCGCAGCCGCGGGTGCGGCTGGCTCATCTGCCGACCCCGCTCGAGCCCTGCCCGAGGCTGAGCGCGGCGCTCGGCGGCCCCGAGATCTGGCTCAAGCGCGACGACCTGACCGGGCTCGCGTTCGGCGGCAACAAGACCCGCCAGCTCGAGTTCGTGTTCGCCGAGGTCCTGGCGCAGGGCGCCGATACCGTGGTCGCCGGCGCCTACACCCAGTCCAACTGGTGCCGGCAGATGACCGCGGCGGCGAGGAAGCTCGGTCTCGAGGTTGCTCTCGTGCTGCTGCACGGCGAGAAGGGCCCGGCGCTTCAAGGCAACCTCTTGCTCGACCGGCTGATGGGCGCCGAGGTCACGGTGGTCGAGCTCGACAGCATGGAGCGCCTGACGCCCTTGCTCGAGGCCAAGGCCGAGGAGCTCGCGCGCGCCGGCCGCAAGCCCTACCTGCTGGCGCCGTTCGCGGTCGACCGGCTGGCGCTCGGCGCGGTCGGCTACGTCGACGCGGCGCTCGAGCTCGACCGGCAGTTCGACGACGCCGGGATCGACCCGGATTATCTCTATCTCTGCGGCGCCAACATGACGCCGGCCGGCATGCTGCTCGGGCTGCGCGCCCTCGGCCGGCGCACGCAGCTGGTCAACATCACGCCGATCCGCTGGAGCGAGCCGCGCGCCGTCGACATCGCCCGGATCGCGAACGCCACCGCCCGGCGGCTCGGCCTCGACCTCCAGATCGCGCCCGCCGAGATCGAGAGCCACGACGACTACATCGGCGAGCGCTACGGCGTGGTCAGCGAAGGCGGCCGCGAGGCGATGCGGCTGCTCGCGCGCACCGAGGCGGTGATCCTCGATCCGGTCTACAGCAGCAAGGCGATGGCGGGGCTGATCGACCACATCCGCAAGGGTCGGATCGGCCGCGGCGAGACCGTGGTCTTCCTGCACACCGGCGGCACCCCGGCGCTGTTCGCCTACGCCGCCGACCTCGGCCTCGGCTGAGCGGGTCGATGGACCGCCGCCGGCCGAGCCCCGATGGCTGAGCCCGAGCTCGCCTGCCCGAGCTTTCGCCTCGACGGCCGGGTCGCGCTGGTGACCGGGGCGAGCCGGGGCATCGGCCGGGCGCTGGCGCAAGGCCTGGCGCAGGCCGGCGCCGATCTGGCGCTCGCCGCGCGCTCCAAGGCGGCCCTCGAGGCGACGGCGGCGGAGATCCGCGCGCTCGGGCGGCGCGCGCTGGTGCTCGAGCTCGATGTCGGCGAGGTCGCCCGGATCGCGGGCGTGGTCGAGGCGGCGGCAGAGGCGCTCGGGCGGCTCGACATTCTGGTCAACAACGCCGGCCAGGAGCAGGTCGCGGACAGCCTCGACGTCACCGAGGCGCTCTGGGACCGGCTCCTGGATACCAACCTCAAGAGCGCGTTCTTCCTGAGCCAGGCCGCCGCCCGGGTGATGGCGGCCGGGGCCGGCGGCGCGATCTTGAACGTCTGCTCGCTGACCTCGGCGGTCGGCGTGCCGACCGCGGTCCCCTACACCAGCTCCAAGAGCGGGCTGTTGGGCATGACCCGGGCGCTGGCGGCCGAATGGGCGGAGCGGGGCATCCGGGTCAACGCGATCGGACCCGGCTATTTCCGGACCGCGCTGACCGAGCCGTTCTACCAGAACCAGGCCTGGCAGCAGGCGATGCTGGCGAAGATCCCGATGCGCCGGTTCGGCCGGCTCGACGATCTGCTCGGCAGCGCGGTTTTCCTCTGCTCGGACGCGAGCGCCTACGTTACCGGCCAGATCCTCTACGTCGACGGCGGCTATCTGGCCTCGATCTGAGGGTTGGCGGGCGGCCCGGCGCCCGATCCGGCTCGCCGCCCGGCCGCCGGGCGACGTCGGGTGCCGACCCGAGCGCGGCCCGGATCGGCCCTGTGGAGCGTGATCGGGTACCGAGGCGGCGCACAGCTTGCGGCCCGATCCTTCGAGCGCGGGAGCCGACGATGTCGGCGGCGACATTAACCAAAGCTTAACCATTCGGCGGGTAACCGTTTCTTCGGACGGTCCATCCAATTCCCAGGATCTCATGGACCATCGAGTCGGTAGCGTGGCGCGCAATCGTTGATGGAAGGTTAACCTGACGGCACTGGATGAGATCGACATGCCCCTCGTGAGGGGCAACTTGAGGGCGGCTTGGAGCGGGGTATGTGGTCGTAAATACAATTTGTTGTCCAAAAGAGCTAAAGTGGGGAACGAAGAGCTAGCGCAGCCAGGAGAAAACCGATCTCGGCGAGCTGTTGAGCGGCGCCCAGGACATCGCCGGTCTGGCCCCCGATCTGGCGCCGGGCGAGGTTGCCGATGAGCAGCGCGCCGGCCGCGGCGCCGATCAGCCCGGCCGCCGCCATCACGGGCGGCAGCAGGGCCAGGGCCGCCAGGGTCGCGATCACCAGGCCCGCGAGCGCACGCAGCGGGTGCGGGCGGCCGGCGCCGTGGGCCAAGCCTTCGTTCCGGGCCGGCGGCAGGCCCGCCATGATGGCGGGCAGCGTGGCGCGCGAGGCGCTTGCGGCCGCGATCAGGACCGTCGCGACCAGCGGCGGGTTGGCCAGGGCGGCGAGCGCGGCGATCCGGGCGAGCACGGTCAATAGGAGAGCGAGCGCGCCGAAGCTGCCGAGCCGCGAATCGCGCAGGATCCGGAGCTTGTCGGCCCGCGTCCGGCCGCCGCCGAAGCCGTCGGCGACATCCGCGAGGCCATCCTCGTGCAGGCCGCCGGTCAGGAGGATCTGGGCCGCGACCGCGAGCAGGGCCGCCAGCATCGGCGGCAGGCCGAGCCAGGTGGCAAGCGCGAAGACGAGGCCGCCGGCCGCGCCGATCAGCGCGCCCACCAGCGGGAACATCGGTGCGCTCGCGGCCAGCGCGTCCGGCGGCGAGCGCGCGGGCGCGCCGACCGGCAGCCGGGTCAGAAACTGGAGCGCCACCTTGCACTCCTCGATCGCCGCGCGCACCATCGCCGCCCCAGACCCGCCACCGTCGCTTGCAGGATTCCCGACATGCCGCCGGCGAACCCGGTCTCGAGCCTTGATGACCTCTGCCGGCGACTTCGGCAACTGCCCGGGCCCGACGACGCCTCGGCGGCGGCCGCGCGCGCGCATCAGGCGCGGCTGACCAAGCCTTTGGGCGCGCTGGGCCGGCTCGAGGAGCTGGCGATCTGGCTCGCCGGCTGGCAGGGCCGCGAGCCGCCGGCGCTGGACCGGGTCGCGGCCCTGGTGTTCGCCGGCAACCACGGGGTCGCGGCCCAGGGCGTCTCCGCCTATCCGAGCGCGGTCACCGCCCAGATGGTCGCCAACTTCGAGGCCGGCGGGGCGGCGATCAACCAGCTCTGCCGGACCGCGGACGCCGAACTCAGGGTCCTGGCCCTCGACCTCGAGCGCCCGACCGCGGACTTCTGCACCGCGCCCGCCATGACCGACGCCGAATGTCTCGATGCGCTCAACCGCGGCCTCTCGGCGGTCGCATCGGACCTCGACCTGCTTGCTGTCGGGGAAATGGGGATCGCCAACACCACCGCGGCCGCGGCCCTGTGCGCGGCGCTGTTCGGCGGCCCGGCCGCCTGGTGGACCGGGCCGGGCACCGGGCTCGATGCCCATGGGCTTGCGCACAAGGCGGCCGTGGTCGGGCGCGGCCTCGCCCGCCACGCCGAGGCGTTCGGCCGCCCGCTCGAGATCCTGCGCCGGCTCGGCGGGCGCGAGATCGCCGCCATGGCCGGCGCGATCCTGGCCGCGCGCGAGCTCGGCATCCCGGTCCTGCTCGACGGCTTCGCCGCCGGCGCTGCGGCCGCGGTCCTCCAGGCGCTCGAGCCTTCGGCGCTCGACCATGTCCAGGCCGCGCACCGCTCGGCCGAGCCCGGCCATGCCCGCCTGCTCGAGCGCCTGCGCCTGCGCCCGCTGCTCGAGCTCGACATGCGCCTCGGCGAGGCCTCGGGCGCCGCGCTGGCCGTGCTGCTCTGCCGCGCCGCGCTCGCCTGCCACACCGGCATGGCGACCTTCGAGGCCGCCGGCGTCAGCAACCGGTCCTGAGTTAACGCTTGTAGTCATACGTGAAGCGTAATATGTTCGGCGTGTGATCAAGGGGTTTCGAGACCAGGCGACCAGGGCGCTCTTCGAGGGCAGGCCATCGGGCAAGTTCCGAAGCATCGCCAAGGTTGCCTGTCGGAAGCTCGATATGCTCGACGCCGCGGCGGGTCTACGCGACTTGCGACAACCGCCGGGCAACCGACTCGAAGCCCTCAAAGGAGATCGTGCCGGACAGCACTCGATCCGGATCAACGATCAGTGGCGAATCTGCTTCGTGTGGAAGGATGGCGCCGAAGATGTCGAGATCGTCGACTACCATCGCTAGCGGTATGGGCATCGGCCGCGTTCGAACCCATCCTGGCGAGGTGCTGCGGGAGGAGTTCATGGCGCCGCTCGGTCTGTCCGCCAATGCTCTGGCGCTCGCGTTGCGCGTGCCGGCGACGCGGATCGGGGCGATCATCCGGGACGACAGCCGCGGGCGGTGACCGCCGACACCGCGCTCCGCCTCGCGCGCTACTTCGGTACGACGCCCGAGTTCTGGCTCAATCTGCAGACCGCCTACGACCTGTCCCTGACCGTGGCCGAGGCCGGCGCCCGGATCGAGCAGCGACGTCCGGCCGCGCGCCGCCTGATCGGCCGTCGCGGCTCACTTGATCAGGCCCAGGCCCTCGAGCTTGAGGAGAATGCGCTGGGCGGCGACGTCGGGGGCCTCGGCCTCGGTGTCGATCACCACGTCCGGGTCGCTCGGGCGGCTCGTAGGGGTCGTCGATGCCGGTGAACTGCTTGATCAGCCCGGCCCGCGCCTTGGCGTACAGGCCCTTGGTGTCGCGCTGCTCGCAGACCGCGAGCGAGGTCGCGACGTGGATCTCGACGAACGCGCCATAGGCCTCGACCAGCTCGCGCATCCGCCTGCGGATCGAGGCGTAGGGCGCGATCGGGGCGCACAGCGCGACCCCGCCCGCCTTGGTGATCTCGCTCGCGACGTAGCCGATCCGGAGCACGTTGAGGTCGCGGTGCTCCTTGGAGAAGCCGAGCTCGCTGGAGAGGTGCTTCCGGACCAGGTCGCCGTCGAGGAGCGTGACCGAGCGGCTGCCGAGCTCCATCAGCTTGGCCATCAGCGCATGCGCGAGCGTCGACTTGCCGGCGCCGGAGAGGCCGGTGAACAGCACCGTGAAGCCCTGGCGGTGGCGCGGCGGGTAGCTGCGGCGGAGCTCCTCGACCACCTCGGGATAGGTGAACCAGGCCGGGATCTCGATGCCTTCGCGCAGCCGCCGGCGGAGCTCGGTGCCGGACAGGCTGAGCACGGTCTCGCCGGCCTCGACCTCGTCGACCGGCGCGTATTGGCCGCGGTCCTGGACGTAGACCATCTCCTTGAACGGCACGAGGCCGATCCCGAGCTCGGGCGCCAGCTCGGCGACCAGCTCCTGGGCGGCGTAGGGCGGGTAGAAGGGCTTGCCGGCGCGGTCGTTGCCGGGGCCGGCGTGGTCGCGGCCGACGATGAAGTGGCTGCAGCCGTGGTTCTTGCGGATGATCGCGTGCCAGACCGCCTCGCGCGGGCCGGCCATGCGCATCGCGAGCGGCAGCAGGCTGAGGTGGGTGGTCTGCTCGGGGTAGGTCTTGAGCAGGTGCTCGTAGCAGCGCACCCGGGCGAAATGGTCGACGTCGCCGGGCTTGGTCAGGCCGACCACGGGGTGGATCAGAAGGTTGGCCTCGGCGATCTGGGCGGCGCGCTGGGTCAGCTCCTGATGCGCCCGGTGCATCGGGTTGCGGGTCTGGAAGGCGACCACCCGGGTCCAGCCCCACTGCTCGAACTTGTGCCGGAGGTCCGCGGGCTCGTCGCGCAGCGGCTTGAAATCGTACTCGGTCGGCCGGGCGAGGCCGGCGAGCCGGCCGCCGAGATAGACCGGATGGGTGCGGTTGAGCAGATGGTCGACCCCCGGATGGGTCTCATCGAGCGTGCCGAACACCGCCTCCGCCTCGCGCCGCCGGTCGGGCTCGAAGACGTCCTCGACGGTCATGACCGCGATCATGAAGCCCTCGGGGTCGCGCAGGCCGATGGCATCGCCGGCGCGCAGCCCACCGGCGAACTTCGCCGTCACGTCGAGCGTCACCGGGATCGGCCAGAGGGTGCCGTCGGCGAGGCGCATGCGCTCCAGCACCTGCTCGTAGTCCGCCTGGCCGAGGAAGCCCTGAAGCGGCGAAAAACCGCCGTTCAGCAGCAGCTTCAGGTCGCAGAGCTGGCGCTGGGTCAGGTCCCAGCAGGGGTAGGCTCCCGCCTTGCGCTGCAAGGCTGCGGCCTCGTCGTCCGGCAGATAGAGGACCTGAAGCGTGCCGCCGTGCGGCTCGATCAATGCCATCGTCCTTCCCATCCTTGGCTCGCGCGGGCTCGCTTCGGCCGGTTGTTCGATCCCTTTTGGCGCCGAAGCAGCGGCGCACGCTTCGCCTTTGCCATCATGTCCCCGGCGGCGCAAGACACCGAACGGTTAAAGCCACGGGCGACGATCAGCAACCGACGCGATGAGCCGCCGCCAGGAGCCGATCCGCGAGCGGCTGCCTGCGCTTGCTCCTGGTGGTCGAAATCTGACGGATGGTACCCTGCCCGCATCCCCACCGCCGGGGACCCGCGGAGCGGCTGGTCGTGACCCGAAGCGGTATTTGACGTGGAGAAGCTGGCCAAGATCGGCGCGCGCATCGCGCGCCATGGCCGGCGACGTCGTGTTCCCTGGCCGAGATTCCGCATGATGATATCTTATCAGAGTATGGGGG
>CAVSRN010000069.1:0-83694 GCA_963730195.1 uncultured Alphaproteobacteria bacterium | reverse complement strand
CCGCGCGCTCGCCTCCGAGCCGAGCTTCATGCTGCTCGACGAGCCGCTCGCCGGGATCGACCCGATCAACGTCGCCGAGATCCGCTCCCTGGTCGCCCATCTCAAGGACCGCGGGCTCGGCGTGCTGATCACCGACCATAACGTGCGCGATACGCTCGACATCATCGACCGCGCCTACATCCTGCACGAGGGCCAGGTGCTGATGGAGGGTGCACCGAACGAGATCGTCGCGCACGAGGGCGTGCGGCGGGTCTATCTCGGGGACCGGTTCTCGCTCTAGGCCGGCCGCCCATGTCATTGTCCCTTCGCCTCGATCTGCGTCAAAGCCAGAGCCTGGTGATGACGCCGCAGCTGCAGCAGGCGATCAAGCTCTTGCAGCTCTCGAACCTCGAGCTGGCGACCTACGTCGAGGGCGAGCTGGAGCAGAACCCGCTGCTCGAGCGCCAGGAGGAGCCGGGCCCGGCCGCCGAGCCCGAGCCGGCCCCGGTCGAGCTCGCGAGCCCCCTCAACGGCAGCCCCGAGATGACCGCCGGCAGCGAACCGGGCGATGGCTGGTCGGGATCGACCGACGACGGCTGGGCGGCGCCGGTGGCGCAACCTGAGCTCGCGGGCCTGGACGTCAGCGGCGTGGTCCCCTACGGCCGCGGCGGCAGCGCCGATTTCGGCGATCAGCTGAGCGATCTCGAGGCGCGTCTGAGCCGGCCGCAGAGCTTGCGCGAGCATCTGATCGAGCAGCTCCAGCTGGACGTTCCGGCCGGCGCCGAGCGGCTGATCGGCCTGCATCTGATCGACCTGATGGACGACGCCGGCTACCTGCGGGAGGACCTCGACGCGGTGGCCGGCCGGCTCGGCTGCCCGAGCGCGCAGGTCGAGGCGGTGCTCGCCCGCCTGCAGCTGTTCGACCCGCCGGGCGTGCTCGCCCGCTCCCTCAAGGAATGCCTTGCCCTGCAGCTGCGCGACCGCGACCGCCTCGATCCGGCGATGGTCACCCTGCTCGATCACCTCCACCTCCTGGCGCAGGCGGAGTTTCAGGCCCTGATCAAGGTCTGCGGGGTGCTGCCCGACGACCTGCCCGAGATGATCGCCGAGATCAAGGCGCTCAACCCCAAGCCGGGCCTCGCCTTCGCCCAGGACCCGATCGAGGCCGTGGTGCCCGACATCTTCGTCCTGCCGACCCCGGGCGGCGGCTGGCGGATCGAGCTCAACGGCGCCACCCTGCCCAAGGTCCTGGTCAACCGGGTGTATCACGCCGAACTCGCCCGCCACACCACCGACAAGCGCGCACGCGAGTATGTCAGCGAGCGCTTTCAGTCGGCCAACTGGCTGGTCAAGGCCCTGGACCAGCGGGCCCGGACCGTACTGCGGGTGGCCGAGGCCGTGGTCGCCCGGCAGCTGCCGTTCCTGCAGCGCGGCGTCCACCATCTGCGGCCGCTGGTGCTGCGCGACATCGCCGCGGCGACCGAGCTGCACGAGAGTACGGTCTCGCGCGCGACCGCCGACAAATACGTCGCGACCCCGCGCGGCAACTTTCCGTTCAGATATTTCTTCTCCAATGCGCTGCCGGGCACCAATGGCGATGCCAGCCACTCTGCGGAGGCGATCCGCCAGCAGATGAAGGCCATGATCGAGCGCGAGGATCCGGACGACATCCTGTCCGATGACCAGCTGGTCGCCGCGCTGCGCGCCGCCGGCGGAGTCGCGATCGCCCGCCGCACCGTCGCCAAATATCGCGAGTCGCTGGGCATCCCGTCGTCGGTGCAACGTCGCCGTACGAAGGCATTAAGGCTTGCTTAACGCCGCGTTTGGGCTCATCCTCGCCGACGGTCAGACCGTGACACGTTGGGCGCCAGAAGACGTGCCGGGGAGGCCATCTTTTGCCAGTGCGAGGCCGCGATCCGGCGAATGGGAACTTTGCCGAGATGCACCCGTTTGGCCCCCGACGGAACCAGGTTGGCGCCCATGCTGCCACGGTCGACCGACGACGGTCGCCGTCATGCCCTTGCCGCGGCGGCCGGGTCGGTCACCAGCGGGTCCGCCGCTTCGGGCCCCGGTGATCTGGCGTCCAAAGGGTTAGAGCCGAGCGCTTCGGTCATCGCATGGTCGAACTTGCCGACATCATCGCCCCCAATGGGATCGTCCTCGATCTCAGGAACTGCAGCAGCAAACGCCAGGTGCTGAAGGAGCTCTCGCAGCAGGCCGCGAGCGCGCTCGGGATCGATCCGCAGCAGCTGCTCGACGCCCTGATGGAGCGTGAACGCCTGGGCACGACCGGGATCGGCCACGGCATCGCGATCCCCCATGCCCGCCTGCCCGAGCTGGATCGGCTGGTCGGCCTGTTCGCCCGCCTCGAGCAGCCGGTCGACTTCGAGTTCCTCGACGACCAGCCGAGCGACCTGATCTTCCTGCTGCTGGCGCCGGATTCCGCCGACGCCGACAGCCTGAAGGCGCTCGCCCGGATCTCGCGGCTGCTCCGGGACCCGGGGCTCCGGCAGCGGCTGCGCCAGGAGGCCGACCGCGACGCGGTCTATCGCCTGCTGACCCAGAAGCCGGAGTGCCATGCGGCGTGATGCCGCGGAGATCGGCTTGGTCGAACCCCAGGGCCGAGCCAGCATCGCCAGCTCCGGCGCGGCTCTGGTCCGGCTGCACGCCACCTGCGTCGAGCTCGGCGGCACCGGCGTCGTCCTGCTCGGCGCCTCCGGCAGCGGCAAATCCGACCTGGCGCTGCGCCTGATCGACGCCGGCGCGCGCCTGGTCGCCGACGACCGGCTGACGATCGAGCGCCGGGGCGAGCGCCTGTTCGGCCGACCGGCCCCGGCTCTGGCCGGCCTGCTCGAGGTGCGCGGCTTCGGCATCGTCAAGCTGCCCTGGTGTCCGGAGAGCCGGCTCGGGCTCGCGGTCGAGCTTGTGCCCGACCGGCCGCTGCCGCGCCTGCCGGAGCCCGACCGCTACCAGCTGCTCGGCCTCGCCCTGCCCCATCTGCGGCTGGATCCGCGCGCGCCCTCGGCCGCCGCCAAGATCCGGCTGGCGCTGGCCGCCGAGCGCCTGCCCTCGAGCTGGCCATGAGCCGCCCATGAGCCGCCCATGAGCCGCATCGTCCTGGTCACCGGCATGTCCGGCGCGGGCCGAACCACCGCGCTGAAGGACCTCGAGGATCTCGGCTTCGAGGCGGTCGACAACCTGCCGGCGACCCTGCTCGGCACCCTGGTCCGACCCGGCAACCGGATCGAGCGCGATGTCGCGATCGGCATCGACTGCCGGACGCGCGCGTTCGATCCGCAGAAGCTGCGCCGGCAGCTCGCCGAGCGGGCGAGCAGCCGCGGCTCGAGCCTCAGCCTGCTGTTCCTCGACTGCGACGACGAGATCCTCAGGCGGCGCTTCACCGAGACCCGGCGGCGCCACCCGCTCGGCCCCGATCGTCCGGTCACCGACGGCATCCTGCGCGAGCGCCAGCTGATGGCGCCGCTGCGCGAGTGCGCCGATCTCGTGATCGACACCTCGCAGCTGTCGACGGCCGGCCTGCGCCAGCTCATCGTCGGACACTTCGGCCACTCGACCGCCGTCCAACCGACCTTGTCGGTGATCTCCTTCGCCTACCGCAACGGCGTGCCGCGCGAGGCGGATCTGGTGTTCGACGTCCGCTTCCTCGGCAATCCGCACTACGTCGACGACCTGCGGCCGCTGACCGGCGTCGATCCGCCGGTGCGCGCCCACGTCGAGGCCGATCCGGCCTTCCCGCTGCTGATGGCGCGCCTCGAGGCGCTGCTGATGCCGCTCCTGCCGCTCTATCAGAAGGAGGGCAAGAGCTATCTCACGATCGCCTTCGGCTGCACCGGTGGGCGCCACCGCTCGGTCGTGGTCGCCGAGAGCTTCGCCGCGCGCCTGCGCAACGCCGGCCGGGTGGTGGCGCTCCAGCACCGCGACAGCCCGGAGGCCAACCGGGAGACAGCCGACGCCGGCCGCGCCAGCCCGGCAGCGGTCGCCGAGGCCCCGGCCCGTGCCTCCTGACGCCCGCCGGCTCCCGATGCCGGGCCGCCCTGCGCCGTTTTCAGCTTTCGGGAGCGAGAGTCCATGATCGGCCTGGTCCTGGTCACCCACGGCCGGCTCGCCGAGGAGTTCATCGCCGCGACCGAGCATGTGGTCGGCAGCCAGGCCAACATGCGCGCGATCTCGATCGGTCCCGACGACGACATCGAGCAACGCCGCCGCGACATCCTGGCGGCGGTCGAGGCGGTCGACGACGGCGCCGGCGTGATCCTCTTGACCGACATGTTCGGCGGCACCCCGTCCAATCTCGCGATCTCGATCATGGACAAGGGCCAGATCGAGGTCATCGCCGGGGTCAACCTGCCGATGCTGATCAAGCTCGCCAGCGTGCGCGACGCTGAATCCCTGGAGGCGGCGGTCACCAGCGCCCAGGAGGCCGGCCGCAAATACATCAACGTCGCCAGCACCCTGCTCAAGGTCGGCAAGGGTGCCGGTCGCAAATGAGCCGGCCGCCCGCAGGCCCCGATCCGGCCGGCGGGTCAGCGCCGGACGGGTCCCTCTGGCGCCGGGTGACGATCGTCAACCGGCGTGGCCTGCACGCCCGGGCAGCCGCCCGGTTCGTCAACGTCGCCGAGCAGTTCGTCGCCGCGATCGAGGTCGCCAAGGATCATCTGGTGGTCGGCGGCACCTCGATCCTGGGTCTGATGATGCTCGCGGCGGCGGCCGGCTCGACCCTCGAGATCCGCGCCCGCGGGCGTGAGGCGGCGCCCGCCCTCGACGCGCTCGCAGCCCTGGTCGAGCGCGGCTTCGACGAGGATTGAGCAAGGTGCGCGACCATCGGCGGGGCGGCCGCCTGCAGGCGCCGGGCGGTCTTGCCCGCCCATTCGGCCTGTGGTTAAAGGCTCGGCGACGGTGGACCGAACGCCCCCGTGCCCTCCCAAGGCAGCTGGAAACCAGATGACCGACTTCACCGACTACAAGGTCGCCGACCTCGGCCTCGCCGGGTGGGGACACAAAGAGATCGCCATCGCCGAGAAGGAGATGCCGGGCCTGATGGCGCTCCGCGAGGAGTATGGCGACCGCCAGCCGCTCAAGGGCGCGCGCATCGCCGGCTGCCTGCACATGACGGTGCAGACCGCGGTCCTGATCCGGACGCTGCGCCATCTCGGCGCGACCATCCGCTGGAGCTCCTGCAACATCTTCTCGACCCAGGACCACGCCGCCGCCGCGATCGCCGACCAGGGCGTGCCGGTGTTCGCCTGGAAGGGCGAGACCGAGGAGGACTACGACTGGTGCATCCGCCAGACGATCGAGGCGGAGAGCGGCTGGCGGCCCAACATGCTGCTCGACGACGGTGGCGATCTGACCAAGATCATGCACGATGACTACCCGGAGCTGATGGCGGACGTGCGCGGCCTCTCGGAAGAGACCACGACCGGGGTGCACCGGCTCTACGAGATGGAGCGGGCCGGGACCCTCAAGGCGCCGGCGTTCAACGTCAACGATTCGGTCACCAAGTCCAAGTTCGACAATCTCTACGGCGTGCGCGAGAGCCTGGTCGACGGCATCAAGCGCGCGACCGACGTCATGATCGCCGGCAAGATCGCGGTGGTCGCGGGCTTCGGCGACGTCGGCAAGGGCTCGGCGGAATCGATGCGCAGCCAGGGCGCCCGGGTCATGGTCACCGAGATCGACCCGATCTGCGCCCTCCAGGCGGCGATGGAAGGCTACCAGGTGGTGACCATGGAGGACGCCGCCCCGGTCGGCGACATCTTCGTCACCGCGACCGGCAACAAGGGCGTGATCACGCTCGACCACATGCGGGCGATGAAGGACAGCGCGATCGTCTGCAACATCGGCCATTTCGACACCGAGATCGAGATCGAAGCGCTCCGCAACATGAAGTGGGACGAGGTCAAGCCCCAGGTCGACGAGGTCGAGTTCCCCGACGGCAAGAAGATCATCGTGCTGGCCAAGGGCCGGCTCGTGAACCTCGGCTGCGCCACCGGCCATCCGAGCTTCGTGATGAGCGCGTCGTTCACCAACCAGGTGCTGGCCCAGCTCGAGCTCTGGCAGCATGCCGACAAGTACGAGAACAAGGTCTACGTGCTGCCGAAGGCGCTGGACGAGAAGGTCGCGCGGCTCCACCTCGACAAGCTCGGCGCCCGGCTCACGACGCTGACCCCGGAGCAAGCCCAGTATATCGGCGTCGACATCGCCGGCCCCTTCAAGTCCGAGGCCTACCGCTACTAGGGATGATCGCCCGGCCGTGGCGAGGTGGGCCGAGCTTCAGCTTTCGGATCTCGGCGCCACCCATGCGCTCGGCCAGCGCCTTGCGGCGTGGTGCGGGGTGGCGACGTGGTGGCGCTCAGCGGCCCGCTCGGGGCCGGCAAGACCGAGCTCGCGCGCGCCCTGATCCGCGCCCGCGCCGGCGCCCCGGTCGAGGTGCCGAGCCCGAGCTTCACCCTGATCCAGGATTATCCGCAGGGCGGCCTCGTGATCCGCCACATCGACCTCTACCGGATCGAGGACCCGGCCGAGCTGGTCGAGCTCGGCCTCGAGGCGCCAGGGCCGGACGAGGTCTGGCTGATCGAGTGGCCGGCGCGGGCGGGCGATCTGCTGCCGGAAGACCGGCTCGACCTCGATCTGGCGCAGGGACCGGAGCCGGATGCCCGGATCGCCCGCCTGCTCGCCGGACCGGGCTGGATCGACCGGCTGGCGGCGCTTCGAGATGACCGCGCGTGAGCTGACGATCCGGCGTTTTCTCGCCGGGCATGGCTTCGGCACTGCCGGACGGCTGCCGCTCGCGGGCGACGCCTCGGTCCGCCGCTACCAGCGGTTGACCGGCGGCCCCAGGCCGGCGGTGCTGATGGACGCGCCGCCCGAGGCCCTGGATGTCCGCCCGTTTCTTCGGGTCGCGGGCTGGCTGCGCGCGGCCGGCCTGAGCGCGCCCGAGGTGATCGCGGCCGATGCCGAGCGCGGGCCTCGTGCTGCTGGAGGACCTGGGCGACGACCTGTTCAGCCGGGTGGTCGCCGACCAGCGGCAGGAGCCTCTCCTGTACGAGACCGCGGTCGATCTGCTCGCGCGCCTCCATCGGCTGGCGCCCGATCCGGGCCTGCCGCGCTACGACGACGCCTGGCTGCTGCGCGAGGCGGCGCTGCTGGTCGAATGGTATGCGCCGGACCTGGGCGCCACCGCCGCGGCCGACTACCGGGCGATCTGGCGGGATCTGCTACCGGCGGCCCGGGTCGGGGGCGAGGGCTTCGTCTACGTCGACTATCACGCCGACAACCTGCTCTGGTTGCCGGCCCGCGCCGGGCTCGCCCGGGTCGGCCTGCTCGACTTCCAGGACGCGCGCCTGGGCCCGCCCGCTTACGACCTCGTGTCGCTGCTGGAGGACGCCCGCCGGGACGTCGCCCCCAACCTTGCCGAGGCCATGGTGCAGCGCTATCTGGCCGCCCGCCCCGAGCTCGACCCGGAGCCCTTCCGCGCCGCCTACGCTCTCCTCGGCGCCCAGCGCAACGCCAAGATTCTCGGGCTGTTCGCGCGCCTCGCCAGGCGTGATGGCAAGCCCCGCTACCTCGATCTCCTGCCGCGCGTGCGCGGCCACCTCGCCCACGACCTGCGCCATCCCCTGCTGGCGCCGCTCGCTCGCTGGTGCGCGGACCATCTGCAGCTGGTGGCAGCCCCTCACGAGTAGCGGTCACGCGCCCGAGCGGCGCAGGGCTGGCGCCCGGATCTCGGCGCGGGTCTTGGGCAGGTGCTGCGGATGGCGCTCCTGCAGGAAGGCGAGCAAGCGCTCGCGCACATGACAGCGGAGGTCCCAGGCCCGCCCGGAATCGGGCGCGCTCATCAGCGCCCGCAGCTGGACCGTGCTTTCGGTGACATCGGTCACCTGCAACCCCCAGGCCTTGCCGTCCCACAGGCCCGAGGCGTCGAGGATGCGCCGCAGCTCCTGGCGGACCTCCTCGACCGGGACGGTATAGTCGGCGTAGACGATCACCGTGCCCAGGAGGTCGGTGGTCCGCCGGGTCCAGTTCTGGAACGGTTGCTCGATGAAGTAGGAGAGCGGCACCACCAGCCGCCGCAGGTCCCAGATCCGGATCACGACGTAGGTGGTGCCGATCTCCTCGATCCAGCCCCACTCGTTCTCGACGATCACGACGTCCTCGATCCGTATCGGCTGGGTGAGCGCGATCTGGATGCCGGCGATCAGGTTGGAGAGCGCCGGCCGGGCGGCCAAGCCGGCGACCAGGCCCGCGATCCCGGCCGAGGCGAACAGGCTGACGCCGAGGTGGCGGACGCTCGGAAAGGACATCAGGATGATGCCGAGCGTGATCACCGCCACGATGCCGATCGCGATCCGCCGGAACACCTGGATCTGGGTCCGGACCCGGCGCGCCCGCAGGTTGTCGGCAGGATCGCTGCCGAAGCGGGCCTCGATCACTTCGGCGACACCCTCGACGCAGCGGACGATCAGCCAGCCGATCGCGCCCGTGAGACCGAGGTCGAGACCCCGCCCGAGCACCGTCAGGACGTTGGCCGGCAGCGGCAGGAGCGGCAGCACCAGGAGCAGCGCCAGCAGCGGGAAGAGCAGCCGGCCAGGGGCGCGCAGACGGCGGACGAGCGCATCGTCCGCAACGCTGCGGGTGCGGCGGGCGACCCGTCCGATCGCCGAGAAGACGGCGTAGTTGGTCACCAGGCCGGCGGCGACGGCGGCGAGCGCGACGCCGATCGCCCACAGCCACGTATGCCAGCCCTGGAGGAACCGGAGCCAGCTCGGCCAGCCATCGAGCAACTGATCCATGTTCACCCCCGCGGAGCGCGCGACATCGGGACGATGGCGTAGACTCGTACCACGATGCTCCACTTGTGGTAGACTGAAGCATCATGGGCGTCGCCACCATTCCCGCCGGACTGCCGTTCGTCGACGCGCTCGCCGCCGGCCTGCTGGCGGAGGTCGGCGACCATCGCCTGGCGCTCGCCGACATGCTGGTCCTGCTGCCGACCCGGCGGGCCTGCCGCAGCCTCGGCGAAGCCTTTCTGCGCCGCGCGGCCGGCCGTGCCCTGCTGCTGCCGCGGATTCAGCCGATCGGCGAGATCGAGGCCGACGAGCTGCTCCTGGACGGCACCCTCGACCTCGCGCTGCCGCCGGCGATCGGGCCGCTCCGCCGCCAGTTGCTGCTCGCCCGCCTGCTCTCGCCCCTCGACTGGCCGCTCGAGCATGCGCTTCGCCTGGCGGGCGAGCTGGCAGCGCTCCTGGACGAGCTGCAGACCGAACGGGTGCCGCTCGAGGCGCTCGACCGTCTGGTCCCGGACGCGCTCGCCGAGCACTGGCAAAAGAGCCGCCGGGTGCTCGCGATCATCGCCGAGGCCTGGCCCCGGGTGCTGGCGGAGGAGGGCGCGCTCGACCCCGCCGAGCGCCGCCACCGTCTGCTGAGCGCGCTCGCCGAGCGCTGGCGTGCCGCCCCACCCGCAGGGCGGATCGTCGCCGCCGGCTCGACCGGCAGCATCCCGGCGACCCGGGCGCTGCTCCGGGTGATCGCCCGCCTGCCGCGCGGCACGGTGGTCCTGCCGGGGCTCGATCGGGAGCTCGACGAGACCAGCTGGCAACAGCTCGAGGCGAGCCACCCGCACTACGGCCTGAAGCAGCTGCTGGACGCCCTCGCGACCGAGCGCGCCGCGGTCGAGACCTGGCCGGCCGGCGGCGTTCGCGGCAGCGATCCGGCGCGCGCGCGCTTCCTGTCCGAGGTCATGCGGCCGAGCGCCACGGTCGGCGCCTGGCAGGATCTGGCGCCGCCGCCCGCGGCTGCGATCCGGGATCTGGTCGTCGAGGAGCACCCGGACCTGCCGGCCGAGGCGCTGGCGCTGGCGCTCAGGATGCGCGGCGCGCTCGAGATCCCGGGCCGGACGGCAGCCCTGGTCACGCCCGATCGCCATCTCGCGCGGCGGGTCGCGGTCGAGCTGCAGCGCTGGGGCGTCGAGGTCGACGATTCCGCCGGCACGCCGCTCGACCAGACGCCGCCCGGCGCTTTTCTGCTGCTCAGCGCGCGCCTGATCGTCGAAGGCGTCAATCCGGTCACCCTGCTCGCGACCCTCAAGCATCCCTTGGCCGCCGCCGGCCTGGAGCGCGGCGACCTGCGGCGCCTCGCCCGCGACCTCGAGAAAACCTGCCTGCGCGGGCCGCGGCTGGCCGGCGGCTTCGCCGGCATCCAGGTCGAGCTGGAACGGGCGCGCCGACGCGCCGGAAGCGACGCACAGAGGCTGCAGCGGGTCGTCACTCTCGCCGCGTTCGTGCGCCGGATCGAGCACGCCGCCCGGCCCTTCGCCGAGCTCGCGGGCACCCGCCCGGTCGAGCTCGCGGCGTTGGTCCGGGCGCATCTCGGCTTCGCCGACGCGCTGGCTGAGCCAACCGGCGGGCTCTGGGCGCGCGAGGCGGGCGAGGCCGCGGCGACCCTGCTCGCCGAGCTGCTGGAGGCGGCCGCGGGCGCGGCGCCGATCCTGCCGGCTGCCTATCCGGCCGCGCTCGCCCAGCTGCTGGCCGCGCGCCCGGTCCGCCCGCGGGCGCCCAAGCATCCGCGCCTGCACATCTGGGGCCAGCTCGAGGCCCGCCTGCAGCACGCCGACCTGCTCCTGCTCGGCGGCCTCAACGAGGGTGTCTGGCCACACTTCGTCGACCCCGGCCCCTGGCTCAGCGGCAGCATGCGCGTGGCCCTCGGCCTCGCCCCGATCGAGCGCCGGATCGGGCTCGCCGCCCACGACTTCGCCGCCGCCGCGACGGCCGGCGCGGTCGTGCTGTCGCGCGCCGAGAAGGACGCCGAGGGCAGCCCGACCGTGCCCTCGCGCTGGCTCGTGCGCCTCAAGACCCTGCTCGCCGGCAGCGGCGGGATCGAGCTCGTCAGCCCGGATGCGCAGGCCTGGGCGCTGCTCGACGACGCGCCGGTCACCCGCCCGGACCCGCGCCCGGCGCCAACGCCGCCCCTCGAGGCCCGGCCACGCGAGCTCTCGGTCAGCGACATCGCCCTTTGGATGAGCGACCCCTACGCCCTCTATGCCAGGCGCATCCTGAAGCTCAGGCCGCTCGAGGCGCTCGAGGCCGACCCCGGCGCGCTCGAGCGCGGCACCGTCATCCACCGGGTGCTCGAGCGCTTCGTCAAGGCCTGTCCGGGCGATCTGCCGGCCGACGCGGAGCGCCGCCTGCTCGACCTCGGCCGCACCCTGTTCGAGGACTTCATCCACCGGCCGCAGGTCCAGGCGCTCTGGTGGCCGCGCTTCGAGCAGATCGCCCGCTGGGTGATCCAGCAGGAATACGCCCGTCGCGCGCCGGGCCTCGAAATCGGGACCGAGGTCGAAGGCCGGCTCGAGCTCGACGGCCTCGACTTCCGCCTCAAGGCGCGCGCCGATCGCCTCGAGCGCCTTCCGGACGGCCGGATCACGGTCATCGACTACAAGACCGGGGGCCTGCCCAAGCCTGCGGACGTGCTCGCGGGCCTCGCCCCCCAGCTGCCGCTCGAGGCTGCCATGGTCGAGGCCGGCGCGTTCCGGGATCTCGGACCCGCCGAGGTCGCCGAGCTTCTGTTCTGGCGCCTCAAGGGCGACGAGACCGGCGGCGAGCAGCAGCCGCCGGCGGCGGCGGTTCCGCCGGCCGAGCTCGCGGCCAGGGCGCTCGAGGGCCTCCGCCGCCTGGTCGCCCACTACGACCGGCCCGAGACCACCTATCCCGCCCGGTCCAAGCCCCAGGTCGCCTGGCGGGGCGACTACGATCATCTGGCGCGGCGCGGCGAATGGACCAGCTGAGCGCGCCCGCTCGACGACCCTCGCCGACGCCCGAGCAGCGGCGCGCGGCTGATCCGAACGGCTCGATCTGGGTCACCGCCTCGGCCGGCACCGGCAAGACCCGGGTGCTCGCCGACCGGGTCATGCGCCTGCTGCTCGCCGGCACCGATCCGCGCCAGATCCTCTGCCTGACCTTCACCAAGGCGGCCGCCGCCGAGATGGTCAAGCGGGTCGAGGAGGATCTTTCGAGATTCGCCGTCCTGCCCGCAGCCGAGCTCGAGGCCGAGCTCCGCCAGCTTGCCGGCCGGCCGCCCTCGGCGGACGAGCTCGCGCGCGCGCGGACCCTGCTGGCGGTGGTGCTCGACCTGCCCGCCGGCCTGCCGATCATGACCATCCACGGCTTTTGCCAGTCGCTGCTCAAGCGCTTTCCGCTCGAGGCGGGCGTCGTGCCCCATTTCGACGTCCTCGACCCGCGCAGCGCCGCCGACCTCCTGCGCGAGGCGCAGGCCGAGGTCCTGACGAGCCGCAGCGTCGCGATCAAGGCCGCGCTCGATCGTCTGGCCGTGCTGCTCGGCGAGACGACCCTCGCCGAAGGCCTGGCGGCGCTCCGCGATGACCGCCTCCGGCTCGGCGCGCTGCTCGCAGACCTGGGCGGCGTCGAGCCGCTGGTCGCCAGGATCTATGGCGCCTCGGGCTTGGCCGTCGGCGTAGACGTCGATCAGGTCCGCGCAGGTGGCCTGCCGCGATCCCGAGATCGACCGGCGCGCGCTCCTGACCGCAGCACCGGTCCTTGCCGCCGGTACCGACAAGGAGGCCGAGCGCGCGACGACCATCGCCGACTGGCTCGGCGCCGAGGAGAATGAGCGGCTGCGGAGCTGGTCGGCCTACGAGGCCGTCTTCCTGACCACCAAGCGCGAATCCAAGCAAGCCAGCTCGATCATCACCAAAGCCAGCGCCGCCGCCTCGCCGGCCGCCGAGCAGGCGCTGCTCGCCGAGCAGGCCCGCCTGCTGGCCTGGGTCGAGCGCGAGAAGGCGGCGACCGTCGCCGAACGCACGGCGGCGCTGCTCCGGGTCGGCGCGGCGGTGCTGGAGGCCTACGACCGGCGCAAGAGCGAGCTCGCGGCCCTCGATTTCGACGACCTGATCGCCGCCAGCCGGCGGCTGCTCGACCAGCCCGGGATCGCGTCCTGGGTCCAGTACAAGCTCGATCAGCAGATCGATCACCTGCTGGTCGACGAGGGCCAGGACACCAGCCCCGAGCAATGGGCGATCATCCAGGCGCTGTGCGCGGAGTTCTTCGCCGGCGAAGGCGCCCGGCCGATCCGCCGGACCCTGTTCGTGGTCGGCGACGAGAAGCAGTCGATCATGAGCGTCCAGGGCGCCGACGTCGCGACCTATCGCCGCTTCCGGGGCGAGCTGGAGGCGCGCGCGCGGGCCGGCCGGCAGCCCTGGCGGGAGGAGCCGCTGGGGCGCTCGTTCCGCTCGGCCAGGCCGATCCTCGACCTGGTCGACGCGGTGTTCGCCGACCCGGAGGCCCGGGACGGCGTGGTCAGCGGCGAGGACTGGCCGGCGCACGAGTGCTTCCGGACGAGCGCGCCCGGCCTGGTCGAGGTCTGGCCGCTGGTCGAGGGCGAGCCTGCCGCCAGGGCCGAGGGCTGGCAGCTGCCCGACCGGGCGGAGGCGAGCGAGCGCGGCGAGATCCGCCTCGCCAGGGCGATCGCGCGGCAGATCCTCGAATGGCGCCGCGATGACGTGCCGCTGGCTTCGACCGGCCGGCCGATCCGGGCGGGTGACATCATGGTGCTGCTGCCGCGGCGCGGCATCATCCAGGATCTGCTGATCCGCGAGCTCAAGCGCCAGCAGATCCCGGTCGCCGGCGCCGACCGGCTGGCGCTGACCGACGAGATCGCGGTCATGGACCTGATGGCGCTCGGCGACGCGTTGCTGCTGCCCGAGGACGACCTGACGCTCGCCGCGGTCCTGCGGAGCCCGTTGCTCGGACTGCGCGAGGAGGAGCTGTTCGAGCTCGCCCACGACCGTGGTGAGGCGACGCTGATCGAGCGCCTGCGCGCGTTCCGGCACCAAAGCGCCCGCTTTGGCGAGGTTTATGAGCGGTTCTCCGAGCTCCTGCGCCAAGCGGATTTCGCGCCGCCGTTCGAGTTCTATGCCCGCCTCTTGGGTGCCGGCGGCGGCCGCCGGCGGCTGCTCGAGCGCCTCGGGCCGGCGGCGGCCGAGCCGATCGAGGCCTTCCTCGCCCAGGCGCTCGCCTTCGAGCGCGGCCATCCGCCCTCGCTGCAGGGCTTCCTGCACTGGCTGCGGGCGGATGCGACCGAGCTGATCCGCGACCCCGACCGGCCGCGCGACGAGGTCCGGGTGTTGACCTGTCACGGCGCCAAGGGGCTCGAGGCGCCGATCGTGTTCATCGCGGATGCCGGCTTCGTGCCGGGCACCCGCGACCGCCTGCTCTGGAGCGCGGACGGCCTGCCGCTCTGGCGGGTCAAGGCCGAGCTCCAGGACGGCCAGAGCCGGGCCGCCGATCAGCGCGCCTGGAACGCCCAGCAGCAGGAGCACCGGCGCCTGCTCTACGTCGCGCTGACCCGGGCGCGCGAGCGGCTGATCGTAACCGGCTGGCAGCGCGGCCGGCCGGGCAGCGGGTCAAGCTGGTACGAGCTGATCGAGGCGGGCATGGCGCGGCTCGGCGCGCTCCGGGTGCCGGCGGCGCTCGCACCCGAGGTCACCGGCGAGAAGCTCTGCCACGGCAGCCTGCCGGCGCGGGGTCCGGCCCAGCTTCGTCTGGCGCTGCCGGCGAAGGCGCCCGCCGAGCCCCCGCCGCCGCCATGGCTCCGACAACCGGCGCCGGACGAGGCGCCGGGCGCGGCGCCGCTCAGCCCCTCGCACGCCGTCGAGGACGAAGCCCCGGCCGCCGCCTCGCCGCTGCTCGGCGCCATGGCCGGCCGCTTCCGCCGCGGCCGGCTGATCCATCGCCTTTTGCAGACCCTGCCGGACCGCCCGCCGGCCGATCGGGCTTCGGCGCTCGCGCGCTATCTGGCCGAGCCGCCCCTCGGGCTCACCGGGGCGGAGCAGGCGGAGATCGCGGCCGAGGTCCTGGCCGTGCTCGCGCTGCCGGCGCTCGCGCCTCTGTTCGGCCCGGAATCGCGGGCCGAGGTGCCGCTCGCCGGCGTGGTCGGCGGCCAGGCGATCTTCGGCCAGGTCGACCGCCTGGCGGTGACCCCGGACGCGGTGCTGCTGCTCGACTACAAGACCAACCGGACGCCGCCTTCGACCGCCGCCGAGGTGCCGCGCGCCTATCTCCGCCAGATGGCGGCCTATCGGGCGCTGCTCGAGGCGATCTGGCCCGATCGTCCGGTGCGCCCTGCCCTGCTCTGGACCGAGGGCCCGCGCGTGATGGCGCTCGACGACACGGCCCTCGCCCCCTGGCGGCCTGGCCAGGCTTGACAAGCGCCGCCGATCTCCCCAAGTCCGCTTGACGCTCTCGGCGCGATCCCCCTAGTGTCACAAGCGGACCATGGGCCGAACCGCTGTCGAGGCAGCCAACTGGGGTTTGACGATGACGATCATCCAATCTTCCGACGCGTCGTTCGAAGCGGACGTGCTGAAGTCGGACGTGCCGGTCGTGGTCGACTTCTGGGCCGAGTGGTGCGGTCCCTGCAAGATGATCGCCCCGTTCCTCGAGGAGCTCGCGACCGACAAGGGCGAGCGGGTCCGGATCGCCAAGGTCAACATCGACGACAACCCGCTGACGCCGACCAAATACGGGGTGCGCGGCATTCCGACCCTGATGCTGTTCAAGAACGGCGAGATCACCGCGACCAAGGTCGGCGCGCTGCCCAAGACCAAGCTGTACGAATGGGTCGAGGAGTTCGATCTGACCGGCCGATCCGCCCTCCCGGGCCCGGGCTGATCGTCCGCGATCCTGCCGGCCAGCCCCGAGACAGCGCCATGCCTGGAGATGTCGCCTTGAGCGAGGCGGCAGGACCCGCTTGGCAGGCCTTTCGCGAGCGCTGTCCGGAGGTCCGGACGGTCGATCTGATCCTGCCGGATCCGGTCGGGATCGCCCGCGGCAAGCGGCTCACCGCCGACGCCTTCGAGGCGGCGCTCGGCGGCGGGCTCGCCTTCCCGAGCTCGCTCTACGGCCTCGATGCGACCGGCGCCAACGTCGACGCCTCGGGCCTGGTCTGGGAGCAGGGCGACGCCGACCGGCCCTGCCGGATCGATCTGACGACGCTCGCCCCGGTGCCCTGGCGGCCGGGTGGCGCGCAGGTGCTGGCGGGGCTCGGCGAGCCGGACGGGCGGCCGTTCTTCGCCGATCCGCGCGCGCTCCTGGCCGCGGTCGCGGCCCGCTTCGAGGCGCTGGGCCTCTCCCCGGTCGCCGCGCTCGAGCTCGAGTTCACCCTGCTCGACGGCCGACCTGGCCGCGACCGCCGGCCGCGCGTCAGGGGTCGTCCAGGCATGGAATGCGGCGCCGTCTACGGCCTCGAGCCGCTCGACGCCGAGGACGATTTTCTCGAGCGCCTGCGGGACTACTGCGCCCGCCAGCGCCTGCCGGCCAAGAGCGCGGTCTCGGAATACGCGCCCGGCCAGCTCGAGGTCAATCTCGGCCACGTCGCCGATCCGGTGCGGGCCGCGGACCAGGCGTTCCTGCTCAAGCGCGCGATCAAGGCCGCGGCGCGCGTCGCGGGTCGGCAGGCGACCTTCATGGCCAAGCCGTTCACCGGGCGGGCGGCGAGTGGCATGCACGTCCATGTCAGCCTGGTCGACCGCGGCGGCGCCAACCACTTCGCGGCCGAGCCGGCAGCGCTCCGGCACGCGATCGGCGGGCTGCAGGCGACCATGGCCGAGGCGATGCTGCTGTTCGCGCCGAACGCCAACAGCTTCCGGCGCCTTAGGCCGCGGAGCTATGCGCCGACCGCGCCGACCTGGGGCCACAACAACCGGACCGTGGCGCTGCGCGTGCCGCTCGGGCCGCCGGACGCGCGCCGGATCGAGCATCGAACCGCCGGCGCCGACGCCAATCCTTATCTGGTGCTGGCCGCGGTGCTGGCCGGCATCCACCATGGCCTGACCCGCCGGCTCGAGCCGGATGCGCCGATCACCGGCAATGCTTATGCCGAGGTCGAATCGAGCCTGCCGCTGAGCTGGGACCGGGCGATCGACGCGCTCGCGGCGGCGGCGGTCCTGCCGGACTACCTCGGGGCCGGGTTCTGCCGCCTGTACCGGGTCTGCCGCGCCGCCGAGCGCGACCGCTTCGCCGACCTGGTCACGCCCGCCGAATACGCCTGGTACCTCGCCACGGTGTGAGGTCTCAGAGCTCGATGCCCTGGCGGTCGAGCGCCCGCTGCCATTTCGAAGTCCTCCTGGTCGCCGAACAGCAGCTTCTCGTCGGCATCGATCACGACCCAGGCGCCGGCGGCGATCTCGGCCGCCAGCTGATCGGGCGCCCAGCCGGCGTAGCCGAGCGCGAACAGGCTATGGCGCGGCCCCTTGCCGGCGGCCAGGTCCTCCAGGATGTCGGGCGAGCTGGTGAGCGCGGCCAGATCGGACAGCACCACCGTGTCCTGGCCGTGGTACTCGGGGCTGTGCAGGACGAAGCCGCGGCCGCGCTCGACCGGGCCGCCGTAGTGGACCTCGATCTCGCCCGAGGCCTTGGGATTGGCGTCCAGGCCCAGGCCCTTGAGCAGCTCGGCGGCCGGCCCCTTGCCGAGCACCCGGTTGACCACCAGGCCCATGGCGCCGGAGCTGTCGTCCTGGATCATGTAGACGACCGTATGGCGGAAATTGGGGTCGTCGAGATCGGGCGTCGCGACCAGCAGATGCCCGACCAGGCTCGGCGTCGGGCCCGCCTCGCCCGGCGTCCGCGCCGCCTGGATCGGTGGGGTGAACAGCCACAGGAGCGCGAGCAGGCCCGCTCCCCCAATCTGGATCGAGGTGCCCGTCATCATCAGCCCCCTCCACAGCCGTCGACCATATCGAGCTGTACGGCAATCTGCGGCCGCGTGCCAAGCAAGATCACGTGACCCGGCGCCGGCCGCGGGCGCTCAGCCGTTGCTGCGCAGGACGTGGCCCGCGAGGTAGAGCGAGCCGCAGATCAGCACCCGGGCGGGCTGGCGCTCCGCCTCGACGATCGCGCCCAGCGCGCTCTCGACGTCGCGCGCGGCGGTCGCCAGCCAACCGAGCGCCGCGGCCAGCTCCGCCGCCTCGTGCGGATCCCGGCTCGCCGGCTCGTCCGGCACCGGCACGGTCGTGATCGAGCGGGCAAGCGGCCCGAGCGGCTCGAGGAAGCCGCCCTCGTCCTTGGTGGTCAACATGCCAACGATCAGATGCAGCGGGCGCGGATCGGCGTCGGGACCGCCGAGGCTCGCGGCCAGCGCCTGGGCCGCGGCGGGGTTGTGACCGCCGTCCAGCCAGAGCTCCCAGCCCGCGGGCAAAAGCTCGGCCAGCGGGCCGCGGCGCAGCCGCTGCAGCCGCGCCGGCCAATGCGCCTGGCGCAGCCCGGCGGCGATCGCCAGAGGGCCGGGCTCGAGATCGCCGAGCGCCAGGGCGGCGGCCACGGCGAGGCCGGCATTGTCGATCTGATGGCAGCCCGGCAGCACCGGCAGGGGCAGGTCGAGCCGCCGCTCGCCGATCCGGACCTCGAGCCGCCCGCCGGCCCGCCGGGCCTGCCAGTCGCGGCCATGCACGGTGAGCGGCACATCGAGCTCGGCGGCGCGCGCCTCGATCACCGCGAGCGCGTCGGCCGGCTGCGGCCCGATGACAGAGGCGACCCCCGGCTTCAGGATGCCCGCCTTCTCGAAGGCGATCTGCTCGAGCCGCTGGCCGAGGTAGTCCTGATGATCGAGCGCCACCGGCGCGATCGCGGTCAGCCGCGGCCGCTCGACCACATTGGTCGCATCGAGCCGGCCGCCGAGCCCGGTCTCGATCAGCAGGACATCCGCCGGGTGGCGCGCGAACGCCACGAAGGCGGCGGCCGTGATGATCTCGAACTCGGTGATCGGCAGGCCCTCATTGACCCGCTCGCACTGGTCGAGGACGTCGGCCAGCTCCGGCTCGGCGATCGGCTGGCCGTCGAACAGGAAGCGCTCGTTGAATTGCACGAGATGCGGCGAGATGTAGCGCTGCACACGCCGGCCGGCGGCCTGCAGCATGGCGTCGAGCATGGCCAGCATCGAGCCCTTGCCGTTGGTGCCGGCGATGTGCACGACCGGGGCCAGCCGCCGCTCGGGATGTCCGAGCCTGGCGAGCAGTCGCTCGATCCGCCCGAGCGAGAGGTCGATCCGGCGCGGATGCAGCCCGCGCAGGCGGGCCAGGATCAGGTCACTGCCGTAGCTCGTCACCGCCGTCCTCGCCGCCACCGGTCACGGCGACCGGCTCGGCCGGCTCGCTACCATCGCCGCCCTCGATCAGGGCGAGCGGCGCCTCCTCGGGCAGCCTCCGCTGCCGCTCGACCGGCTGCTCGGCGTCCGGATCGAGGTTCGGCCGGAGCAGGAAACGGATGATCCGGGCGATGGTCGGGCGCAGCTCGAAGCGATGCACGACCATGTCGATCATGCCGTGCTCGAGCAGGTATTCCGCCTTCTGGAACCCCTCGGGCAGGTTCTCGCGGATCGTCTGCTCGATCACCCGGCGGCCGGCGAAGCCGATCTGCGCGCCCGGCTCGGCGATCGCGATATCGCCGAGCATGGCGAACGACGCGGTCACCCCGCCGGTGGTCGGGTCGGTCAGGAGCACGAGGTAGGGCAGGCCCGCCTCCTTGACCTCCTCGATCGCGATCGTGGTCCGCGGCATCTGCATGAGCGAGAGCGCGCCCTCCTGCATGCGCGCACCGCCGGACGCCGTGACCACGATGAACGCCGCTTCCTGAAGGACCGCGAGCCGGGCCGCCGCCAGCAGGCCCTCGCCGAGCGCACAGCCCATGGAGCCAGCCATGAAGTCGAAGTTCATGACCGCGATCACCGCCGGCAGGCCGTCGATCCGGCCGTGGGCGGCCTCGAGCGCGTCGGGATGGCCGGTCTTGCCCTGCGCCTCCTTGAGGCGCTCGGCATAGCGCCTCCGGTCGCGGAACTTGAGCGGATCGGTCTCGACCTTGGGCAGCTCGATCTTGGTCCAGCTGCCCTCGTCGAACAGGGTCTTGAACCGATACTCCGGCCCGACCCGGAAATGGTGCTGGCAGTGCGAGCACACGCGCTGGTTGGTCTCCAGGTCGCGATGGAAGATCATGCGCTCGCAGGACGGGCAATTGATCCAGAGATTCTCCGGAATCTCGGGCCGGTTGCTGTGCACCAGCGCCTTGATCTTGGGACGGACGTAGTCGGTCAGCCAGTTCATGCGGCAGCCCTCTTCGCGCCACGCACGCCCGAGGCCAGCTCTCGGACCTGGCCCAGCACCTCCTCGACCAGGCCGGGCCTCGGGCGGCCGTCGGCGTCGAGCGCGTGGGCGATCCGATCGACCAGGGCCGAGCCGACCACGACCGCATCGGCGACCAGGGCGATCTCCCGCGCCTGGTCGGGCGTGCGGATGCCGAAGCCGACCGCGACCGGCAGCTCGGTGTGGCGCCGCAGGCGCTCGGCCGCGGCCTGCACCTGCAGGGCGACCGGCGCGCCGGCACCGGTGATGCCGGTGATCGAGACGTAGTAGATGAAGCCCCGGGTGTTGGTCAGCACCTTGGGCAGCCTGGCCTCATCGGTGGTCGGGGTCGCCAGGCGGATGAAGCAGAGGTCGCGCGCGAGCGCCGGCAGGCAGAGCTCGTCGTCCTCCTCGGGCGGCAGATCGACGATGATCAGGCCGTCGACCCCGGCCGCCCTGGCGTCGTCGAGGAAGCGCTCGCGGCCGTAGCTGTAGATCGGGTTGTAGTAGCCCATCAGGATCACCGGCGTCGTGTCGTCCCCGGCCCGGAAGCCACGCACCAGCTCGAGCGTCCCGGCGAGCGTCATGCCCGCCTCGAGCGCGCGCAGATTGCCCGCCTGGATCGTCGGACCGTCGGCCATCGGGTCGCTGAACGGCATGCCGATCTCGATCAGGTCGGCGCCCGCCGCCGGCAGGCCGGCAAGGATCGCGGCACTGGTCGCAGCCTCCGGGTCACCGGCGGAGACGAAGGTGATCAGCCCTGCCCGGCCCGCCGCCTCGAGCTCGGCGAAGCGGCGCTCGATCCGCCCGCTCATAAGGTCACGCCCATCGCGTCGGCCACCGTGAAGACGTCCTTGTCGCCGCGTCCGCAGAGATTCATCACGATCAGATGGGTTTCCGGCAGCGCCGGCGCAATCTTGACGACCTGGGCCAGCGCGTGGGCGGGCTCGAGCGCCGGCAGGATCCCCTCGAGCTCGCTGCAGAGGCGAAACGCCGCCAGCGCCTCGTCGTCCCGGACCGGGACATAGGCGACCCGGCCCTGGTCCTTGAGCCAGGAGTGCTCCGGGCCGACGCCTGGGTAGTCGAGCCCGGCCGAGATCGAGTGCGGCTCGATCACCTGGCCGTCCGCGTCCTGGAGCAGATACGAGCGCGAGCCGTGCAGGACGCCGGGCCGGCCGGCGGTCATCGAGGCGGCATGATGGCCGGTCTCGACCCCCTCGCCCGCGGCCTCGACGCCGATCATCCGGACCTCGGGGTCGTCGAGGAACGGGTAGAACAGGCCGATCGCGTTGGAGCCGCCGCCGACGCAGGCGACCAGCGTGTCCGGCAGGCGGCCCTCCTTGGCCATGATCTGCCCGCGGACCTCCTGGCCGATCACCGCCTGGAAGTCGCGCACCATGGCCGGGTAGGGATGCGGGCCGGCGACCGAGCCGATGATGTAGAAGGTGTCGGCGACGTTGGTGACCCAGTCGCGCAGCGCCTCGTTCATCGCGTCCTTGAGCGTCGCCGAGCCCGAGGTCACCGAGCGGACCTCGGCGCCGAGCAGGCGCATCCGGAAGACGTTCGGCTTCTGGCGCTCGATGTCGCGGGCGCCCATGTAGACGATGCACTGGAGGCCCAGGCGGGCGGCGACGGTCGCGGTCGCGACGCCGTGCTGGCCGGCGCCGGTCTCGGCGATGATCCGGCGCTTGCCCATGCGCTGGGCGAGCAGGATCTGGCCGATCGTGTTGTTGATCTTATGGGCGCCGGTGTGGTTGAGCTCGTCGCGCTTGAAGTAGACCTTGGCGCCCCCGAGCTGCGCGGTCAGCCGCTCCGCCAGGTAGAGCGGGCTCGGCCGGCCGGCGTAATCGGCGAGCCAGGCGTCGAGCTCGGCCTTGAAGGCGGGATCGGCCTTGGCGGCCTCGTAGGCCTGCTCGAGCTCGAGGATCAAGGGCATCAGGGTCTCGGCGACGAACCGGCCGCCGTAGATGCCGAAGCGGCCGCGCGCGTCGGGGCCGCCGCGGTAGGTGTTCAGAAGTGTCATGCGGGTGGGCTCACGATGGGCTCACGGAGGCGGCGGCGCGGTCAGGCCGGCGCGCCGAGCGTGGCGGCGACCTCGAGGAAACGCCGGATCCGGGTCGGGTCCTTGTGGCCCGGCCGGTCCTCGACCCCGGTCGAGACGTCGACCGCGCGCGCCCCGGAGAGGCGCACGGCGAGCTCGAGGTTGTCGAACGACAGCCCGCCCGAGAGCAGCCAGGGGCGCGCGATGTCGAGGCCCTCGAGGAGCTGCCAGTCGAAGCTCTGGCCGTTGCCGCCCGGTAAGGGCGCCCGCGGCGGCTTGGCGTCGAACAGCAAGAGGTCGGCGACCTCGGCATAGGCACCAACCACGGCCAGATCGTCGGCGGCGGCGACCTTGAGCGCCTTGATCACGATCCGCCCGGTCCCGGCCTTGATCGCCGCGACCCGGGCCGGCGTCTCGGCGCCGTGCAGCTGCAGGGCATCGAGCGGCACCCGGCTCAGCAGCTGGGCGAGCTCGGCGTCGTCGGGGTCGACCAGGACGCCGACCTTGAGGCGGTCGGGTGGCGCTTGCGATGCCAGCAGCGCCGCCTGCTCGGGGGCGAGCGAGCGGGGCGATGGCGGGTAGAAGACGAAGCCCAGATAGCGGGCGCCGCCGGCGACCGCGGCGGCGAGCGCCGTGGCATCGGTCAGGCCGCAGACCTTGACGTCGACCATCAGGCGGCCCGCAGCGCCTGGATCTCGGCCGCGATCGCGGCGGCGGCCGCGCGCGGGTCCGGCGCTTCCGTGATCGGTCGCCCGATCACCAGGAGATCCGCCCCGGCCGCGATCGCCTCGGCCGGGCCCAGGGTCCGTTTCTGATCGCCGCGACCGAAGGCCTTGGGCCGGATGCCGGGCACGACCAGCTTGAACTCGCGGCCGAAGCGCTGGCGCAGGAGCGCCACCTCGCGCGGCGAGCAGATCACCCCGTCGAGGCCCGAGCTCCAGGCCAGCTCGGCCAGGCGCAGGACCTGATCGGTCACCTTGTGGGGCACGCCCTGGGCGGCGAGATCGGCGTCGTCCAGGCTGGTCAGCACGGTGACGCCGAGCAGCTTCGGGCAGGGCTCCGCGAGATGCGCGGCCTCGACCGCGGCGCGCAGCATGGCCGCTCCGCCCGCGACGTGCAGGGTCAGCATGGCGACCCCGAGCGAGGTGGCGGCGCGGACCGCGCCGGCGACCGTGTTCGGGATGTCGTGGAACTTGAGGTCGAGGAACACTGGCAAGCCCTGCCCGACGACCCGCCGGACCCCGTCCGGGCCGTTGGTGGTGACGAACTCGGGCCCGACCTTGAAGCCGCCGACCAGGCCCTCGAGCGAGCGGCCGAGGTCGAGCGCGCCGTCCAGGTCGGGCCGGTCGATCGCGCAAAGGACGGGTGAGGGTTCGATCATGCGGCGCGGTCCAGGGGTTGCGGGGCTTATAGCAGAGCCGGCCGGCCCGGCAAAGCGCTCAAACCGCGCCCGCAGCCCAGGCGGCGAGCTCGTCCGCCCGGCCGCTCGCCCGCCAGCGCCCCCGCGACCCGCTCGCCGATCAGGGCGCCGAACTTGAAGCCGTGCCCGGAGAAGCCGGCCAGGATCCAGGCGTTCTCGAGCCGCTCGCAGATGAACCGCTCGCCCTCGGTCACGCTGTAGAAGCAGGTCCTGGCCTCGAGCACCCGATAGCGGGCGAGCCCGGGCAGGCGTGGTCTGGCCAGCGCCAGGACGGTCGCCGGCTCGTCGGCGCGCGGCGCCCGCTCGCGGTCCGGATGGCCGCTCAGCGAGAAGGCATGGCCGCCGACCTTGAGCGCGGTGCCCTCGACCGGCGGCACGGCGTAGAAGCCGCCCGACGACGCCTCGAGCTGGTCGAGCAGCATCGGCGCCGCCGCCCAGGCGGCTCGCAGCTCGGCCGGCGGCTCGAGATAGAGGGCGACCTGGCGCGACGGCGTGACCCGGCCGGCCAGCGCCGGCAGCAGAGACGGCGTCCAGGGCCCGGCGGCGACCACCAGGGCGTCGGCCCGGTCCTGCCGCCCGTCCGCGGTCCGGATGGCCGCCCCGATCGGGTCGACCTCGGCGACCGGCGTCCGGCGGTGCAGGACGACCCCGCGGCTGGTCAGGAAAGAGGCGAGATCCTCGAGAATCCGCGCCGCGAGCAGGACGCCGCCGGTCGGCGTGAACAGGGCGAAGCGGGCCGAGCTCAGCTGCAGAAAAGGCAGGCGGCGGGCGAGCTCGGCGGGCGTCCAGCGCTGGTACGGCAGCCCCTGCGCCTCCAGACCGCCGACCGAGGCCTCGACCCAGCCGCCCTGCTCATTCGCGACCAACAGGGTGCCGGTCGGCCGGTAATGGTCCCGGCCGAGGTCGACGAACAGGCGCTCCCAGGCGGCGTAGGCGTCCCCGACCATGCGGGCGTAGCCGGTCATGGCGCCGTAGGTGTAGCGGATCAGGCGATGCTGATCGGTCGAGGAGGCGAGCGGGTTGGGGATGGTCGCGCCCTGCTCGTAGACCACCGCGTGATGGCCGGCGCGCTGCAGCGCCCAGGCGGTCGACAGGCCCATGATGCCGGCGCCGACGATGATCACCCGCACTGCCCGCTCCCCCCTCGACCGCGGCTGGCCGGCCTGCGGGCGAGCACGATCGGCTGATGATAGCCGGTCTCGGCGGGCATCAGCCAGCGGATCTGGTCGAGGCCGGCCGCCCGGAGGGCCGCCGTCAGCTCGGCGCGCGGCAGGGCGCGGTAGAGGCCGACGTGATGGGCGCAGCGCCAGCCGTCCGCGCGCTCGCGCGTGATATGGATGTGCACCCGATAGCGGCGCTCGTCCAACCACTCCCAGACCTGCTGCACGATCCGGCGCTCGCCTGGCGGAGCCGTCAGCAGGCGTGCGGGCCAGGTCGTGGGCCGGCCGAGCGCGTCGTAGTCGCGGATGCTGGCGAGGAACGCGCCGGCCGGCTGGAGCTTGGCCGCGATCGCGCGCAACGCCTGCCGGAGATCCTCGGTCGAGAGGAGATGCGGCAGGGCGTTGTCGGCGGCGAGCACGACCTCGAACGCGCCCGGCAGCAGGCGATCGAGCGCCCGCAGATCGGCGACCGCGAACCGGAGGCTGAGGCCGCGCTTGCGCGCTTCCTCCTTGGCGCGCACGAGCGCGACCGGGCTGAGATCGCTGCCGGTGACCCGGTGACCGAGGGCGGCGAGGCCGAGCGCCTGGGTGCCGATGCCGCAGGCGCAATCCAAAAGGTCGGTCGCCCCACCGCCCAGGGTCGCCCGGATCAGGCGGTCGAGAACCGCCGCCTGGCGGGCGACCGCCTGGTCCCAGTCGGCGTAGATCAGATGGTAGTCGGCCGCGAGGCGGTCGTAGAAGGCGTCGGTCGGATCGCCGGACGCCGGGGTCGGATCGGCCAGCTCAGTCGCCCGCCGCCTGCAGCGCCAGGTTCTTCTGCCCGACGTAGCGCTCGGCCTGGGCCTTGTCTTCCTGTTGCTTCAGGAGACTCAGCTGGTTCTCGAGCGCCCAGACCTTGCTGCGCAGGCGCCGCGCGCGATGACGCTCGGCGAGCCCGCCGAGCCAGACCCCGATGCCGCCGACCAGAACGCCGACCACCAGGCCGAACAGAAACGCCCCGTAGACCGGCAGCTCGATGGTCACCGGCAGCGGCGCGAAGCTGATGTCGACCGGCGTCCGGTTGGCGATCGCGAACGCCATGATCACGATCAGCGCGACCAGGCCGAGCAGCAGGCGCAGACTTCTGATCATTGACCCTTCCCGGACCGGCCGGCCTGCGGCCGGCGGTCATCCCTAGCGGCCGCCATTGAGCCGATCGCGCAGATCCTTGCCGGTCTTGAAATAGGGCACCACCTTGTCGGGCACCCTGACCTCGGCGCCGGTGCGCGGATTGCGCCCGACCCGCGAGCTCCGCTGGCGGACCGAGAAGGCGCCGAAGCCACGCAGCTCGACCCGGTCGCCCCGCACCAGAGCATCGGTAACCTCGTCGAACACCGTCGAGACGATCCGCTCGATGTCACGCAGATAGAGGTGCGGATTGGCGTCGGCGAGACGCTTGATCAGATCCGATTTCGTCATGACTGGCGCTCGAGCAATCCCGATCCCTCCGGCAGCGCCCCCACCCAAAGCCACATCGAGCCCGAAAACGCAAGCCTGCCAAGGCGCTAACCGGCGTCCTGCGGCTCGTCCTGCTCCTGCTGGCGGCCCTTGATCGCGGGCCCGAGGATGTCGCCGAGCGAGGCGCCGCTGTCCGATGAGCCATAGTCGGCCATCGCCTGCTTCTCGTCCTCGATCTCGAGCCCCTTGATCGACAGCGTGAGGCGCCGGTTGACGGCGTCGATGTTGGTCACCTTGGCATCGAGCTTCTCGCCGACCGCGAACCGGTCCGGGCGCTGCTCGCCCCGATCCCGCGACAGCTCGGCCTTGCGGATGAAGCCGGTGGCCCCGTCGGTGGTCGTCACCTCGATCCCGGACGAGGTGATCTGGCTGACCGTGCAGGTGACCCGGGCGCCGCGCTTCAAACCACTGACCGCGCCCTGGAACGGGTCCTCGGTCAGCTGCTTGATGCCGAGCGAGATGCGCTCCTTGTCGATGTCGACATCGAGCACCACCGCCTTGACCACGTCGCCCTTCTTGTACTTGGCGGCCGCCTCTTCCTGCGCCAGCTGCCAGTCGAGGTCCGACAGATGGACCATGCCGTCGATGTCGGCATCGAGGCCGATGAACAGGCCGAACTCGGTGATGTTCTTGATCTCGCCCTCGACCGTGCTGCCCAGCGGGTGGTTCTCCTGGAAGCTTTCCCAGGGATTGGCCAGGCACTGCTTGAGGCCGAGCGAGACGCGGCGCTTGTCGGGGTCGACCTCGAGCACCATGACCTCGACCTGCTGGCTGGTCGAGACGATCTTGCCCGGATGAATGTTCTTCTTGGTCCAGCTCATCTCGGAGACGTGGACCAGGCCCTCGACCCCCGGCTCGAGCTCGACGAAGGCGCCGTAGTCGGTGATGTTGGTGACCCGGCCGGTGAATTTCGCCCCGACCGGATATTTGAGCTCGACGCCCTCCCAGGGGTCCGCCTCGAGCTGCTTCATGCCGAGCGAGATGCGCTGGGTCTCGCGATTGAACCGGATCACCTGGACCTGGACCTGCTGGCCGACGTTCAGGACATCGGTCGGGTGGTTGACCCGGCGCCAGGAGATGTCGGTGACGTGGAGCAGGCCGTCGAGGCCGCCCAAGTCGACGAAGGCGCCGTAGTCGGTGATGTTCTTGACCACGCCGCTCAGCACCTGGCCCTCCTTGAGGGTCGCGAGCAGCTCGCTGCGCTGCTCGGCGCGCGACTCCTCGAGCACCGCGCGGCGCGAGACCACGATGTTGCCGCGCCGGCGGTCCATCTTCAGGATCTGGAACGGCTCGTCCTTGTTGAGCAGCGGCGTGACGTCGCGCACCGGCCGGATGTCGACCTGGCTGCCGGGCAGGAACGCGACCGCGCCGCCGAGATCGACCGCGAACCCGCCCTTGACCCGGCCGAAGATCGAGCCGGTGACCTTGGCGGTGTCCTTGAACGCCTGCTCGAGCTTGTTCCAGCTCTCCTCGCGCCTGGCTTTCTCGCGCGACAGCAGGGCCTCGCCGCTGCGGGTCTCGAAGCGCTCGACGTAGACCTCGACCGGGTCACCGACCTGAACCTCGGCCGGGTGCCCGGGGGTCGAGAACTCCTTCAAGGGCACCCGGCCCTCGGATTTCAGCCCGACGTCGACCACCGCCTCGTCGTTCTCGATCGCGATCACCCGGCCGGTGATCACGGAACCTTCGATCCGATCCCGATCGAGGAACGACTCGTCGAGCATGGCGGCGAAGTCGTCGGTCGAGGGCATCGATGGGGTGGCGATGTCAGATGCTGCAGTCATACCCTGGTCCAGATGTCAGCGCCCGTGCGCGGGCGGTCGGCCGCGGCGTGGCCGACGGCTGGGGTTGAGGACGAAGTCAGCCGGAGGAGCAGCGGTCTATGCCGGTCGGCACGAATCTTGCGCTGCCGGCGCCGGGCTGGCGTCCGCGACGTAGGCGCACGCGATCGCGAACGCGGTCTCGATGTCCTTGTCGGTCGTATCGATCACGAATGCATCGTCCGCCGGCAGCAACGGCGCGACCGCACGCGATTGATCGCGTCCGTCGCGCTCCCGTAGGTCCTCCAGAACTCGTTCATATATAATTGGACCTTTCTCCGCCTGCAACTCCTTGCAGCGTCGTCTTGCGCGCTCTTCGGCCGAGGCGGTGACGAAGATCTTGCGGGCGGCGTCCGGCCGGACCACGGTGCCGATGTCGCGGCCGGCCAGCACCGCCCCCCGGCCGGCGGCGCCGAACCGACGCTGGAACGCGAGCAGCGCCTGGCGCACCTCGGGGATCGCTGCGACCTTGGAGGCGCCCTGGCTCACGGTCTCGTCGCGCAGCCCGCGGCCGCTCAGGTCGGCCGCGCGCAGCCCCGCGGCGGCCGCGGCGGCCGCGCGCACGTCGTCGAACGACCGGCCGGCATCGAGCAGCGCACGCGCGACCGCGCGGTAGAGCAGGCCGGTGTCGAGGAACTCGAGACCGAAATGGCTGGCCAGCCGCCTTGCGAGCGTGGTCTTGCCGGACGCGGCCGGACCGTCGACGGCGATGATGCAGGGCGCCGGCAGGCTCACGGCTCCAGGGTCTCGATCTGGGCGCCGAGGCGGTTCATGAGCGCGACAAACCCGGGAAAGCTGGTCTCGATGGTCTCGGCGCCCTCGACCGTGACCGGTGTCCGCGCGAGCGTGCCGAGCACGAGGAAGCTCATCGCGATCCGGTGATCGTTGTGGGCATCGATCACGCCGCCGCCCGGCGGCCGGCCCGCCGGCGCCGTGCACGATCAGGCTGTCGTCGCCGGCCTCGACCGCGACCCCGCAGGCGGCGAGCCCGCGGGCGATGGCGCCCAGCCGGTCGCTCTCCTTGACCCTGAGCTCGGCCAGGCCCGCGAGCCGGGTGGGCCCGTGCGCGCAGGCGGCGGCGACCGCGAGGATCGGATATTCGTCGATCATCCGGGGCGCCCGCTCGGCCGGGACGTCGATCCCGCGGAGCGGCCCGCCGTCGACCTCCAGCCAGGCGAGCGGCTCGCCGCCCTCGCCCACGGCCCCCTGGCGGAGACCGGCGCCCATCTCGGCGAGGCAGTCCAAAAGACCGGTGCGCAGCGGGTTGACGCCGACGTCGTCGAGGCGCAGCGCCCCGCCGTCGCCGAGCGCGGCCGCGACCAGGAGAAAGGCGGCCGAGGAGATGTCGCCCGGGACCGCGAAGCTGGCCGCCTCGAGCTCGGGCAGGCCCATGAGGCTGACCGCCCGGCTGCCGTCCCCGAGCGCCTCGATCTCGAGCTCGGCGCCGAGCTGGCCGAGCAGGCGCTCGGTATGGTCGCGGGACGGTTGCGGCTCGATCACCGTGGTCCGGCCGGGGGCGTGCAGGCCGGCGAGCAGGATCGCGGACTTGACCTGGGCCGAGGCGACCGGCTGCGGGTAGCGGATCGGCAGCAGCTCGCTCGAGCCGGTGATCGCGAGCGGCAGGCGCTGGCCGCTGCGGCTCAGGAACTGCGCGCCCATCTGGCCGAGCGGCAGGGTCACCCGGCCCATCGGGCGCGAGCGCAGCGACGGATCGCCGGTCATGAAGCTCGTGAACGGATGCCCGGCGAGCACGCCCAGCAACAGGCGCGCCGCGGTCCCCGAGTTGCCGAGGTCGAGCACGCGGTCGGGCTCGGCGAGCCCGCCGACGCCTCGGCCCTGCACCCGCCAGCTGCCCTCGCGCTCCCGCTCGAGCTCGACGCCGAGGGCCTCGAGCGCCGCCGCGGTCGCGAGCACGTCGGCGCCTTCGAGCAGCCCGGTGATCCGGCTCTCGCCGACCGCGAGGGCGCCGAGCAAAAGCGCCCGGTGCGAGATCGACTTGTCGCCCGGCACCCGGGCCCGACCCCGCAGGCCCGCGACCGGATGGGCCCTCTGCCTCATCGCCCTGCCGCGCGCCGCGCTGCGCGCCCCGCCCGCCGGTTCGGCTTGCCGATCGTCAAGGTCAGACCCATGCGTGCCCGATTGTCCCCGGAATTTGCTTTTGACAGCTTGGGTCGATCATGGCAATTGGCTTCACCCTTCGGCCGACCCGAGCTTTTTTGGAGTGCAAGGCGTGGCCAAACCCGAATGGGGCAGCAAGCGGATCTGCCTCAATTGCGCGCGCCCGGTTCTACGATATGAACCGCGAGCCGATCGTTTGCCCGGCCTGCTCGACGGTGCTCGATCCCGTCGCCCCGAGCCGGCCGCGCCGGTCGCGGGCGGCGCCCAAGCTGGCCGCGGTCGCCGCGGTCGTCGAGCCCGACGACGTGGTGGTCGCCGAGCCCGATGAGGAGGTCGAGGTCGAGGACGACGAGGAGGAGGTGGTCGTGGTCGTCGCCGCCAAGGGCGAGGAGGAGGACGACGACGAGACCGAGGACGACGGCGAGAGCGCGATCGAGGACGTCTCCGAGCTCGGCGACGACGACATGGCGGACGTGATCGAGACCGATCTCGACGAGGACGAAACGGACCGCTGAGGCGCGCGGCGCCTCAGGCACCCTCCCGCCCAAAAGGCCCGCTCAACCAGCCGGTCCGGGGTGCGTGCGGGGTCGCATTAGACCTTGCCAAGTCGCCTCGGTTTGCCTATCTGTCGCCCGCTGCGCGCGGCCGCGAGTGCCGGCGCGTCGGGACCGGGGGGCCGTAGCTCAGTTGGGAGAGCGCTTGAATGGCATTCAAGAGGTCGGCGGTTCGACTCCGCTCGGCTCCACCACCCGAATCAAAGACTTATCGGGAGTAGCTGCGGGCTTGCGCTAAGGTTTTGGGGGTTGGTCGGAGCCTCAACGACCGGTGCCGTAGATGCCGGCGATCGCCGGCGGCACCGCCAGGAACGCGGCCCAGCCGGCGAGCCGGCGGCCGCTCGTGCCCTGGCGCGAGGACTCGAGCAGCAGGGTCGCTTCGAACGCGAAGGTCAACATCTCGCGCAGCGTGTCGATCTGGTCGAGAACGCGGTTCACGTGCGCCGAGCGGCCGAGCCCGCCCCTGCGCCACCGGTGGTGGTCGCGCCGGCTCCCTAGCCGCCGGCGATGCGCGGGATGATGTGGACCTCGCTGCCGGGCGGGATCGGCTCCAGCCAGGCGTCCTGGTAGATCTCGCCGTCGATCGCGACCGCGAGCCCGTCGCCGAGATGCGGCTCGAGCCGGGGAAAGCGCGCCGCCAGCTTTCCCAGCAGCTGGCGGATGTTCGCGGCCTCCAACTCGAGTTCGCTCTCGCCGCCCGTGAACTGGGCGAGGTTGCGGCCTAGCACCACATGCGCCATGGCGTCAGAGCTTCGCGCTCACCGCGGCCTCGGCTCAGCCCGCGCCGTTGGCCGCTTCGAGCGCCTTCGAGCACCTTGGGCGGCGACATCGGCAGTTCGAGTAAAACGGATGCCGGTCGCCTGCTCGATCGCATTGGCGATCGCCGCCATCGGCGGCACGATCGGGGTCTCGCCGACCCCCCGCACCCCGAACGGATGGCGCGGGTTGGCGACCTCGACGATCACCGTGTCGATCATCGGCACGTCCGACGCGACCGGCATGCGGTAGTCGAGGAAGCCCGGGTTCTGCAGGCGCCCGTCGGCGCCGTAGATGTACTCCTCGTTGAGCGCCCAGCCGATCCCCTGCACGGCCCCGCCCTGGTACTGGCCCTCGACGTAGGCCGGGTGGACCGCCTTGCCGGCGTCCTGCGCCACCGTGTAGCGCAGGATCGTGACCCGGCCGGTCTCCTGGTCGACCTCGAGGTCGACCAGATGGGTCCCGAAGCTCGGGCCCGCACCCTGGGCGTTGAGATGGGCATGACCGGCGATCGGCCCGCCGGTCTTGCCCGCCATCTTCGCGAGCTCGGCAAACGACAAGGGCTCGAAGTCGCCGGCGTTGGCGCCGGCCGGCTTGGCCATGCCGTCCTCCCAGGTGACCGCGTCCTCCGGGATCTCCCAGATCCTGGCGGCGCGCGCGCACATCTCCTTGATCACCTGCCGGGCCGCGTCGCTGACCGCGATCCCGTTCGAGAAGGTCGCGCGCGAGCCGCCGGTGAGGAAGGTGTAGCCGAGCGAGCTGGTATCCGCGATGATCGGGCGCACGTCGTCGTAGTCGATCCCGAGCGCCTCGGCCGCCATCAGGCAGGAGGACGCGCGCGAGCCGCCGATGTCGGGCGTGCCGGCCATCAGCGTCACCGTGCCGTCCTCGTTGACCAGGATCGAGGCCGAGGTCTCGCCGCCGATGTTGAACCAGAAGCCGGACGCGACGCCCCGGCCCTGGTTCGGCCCGAGCGGCGCCCGGTAGTGCTCGCTGTCCTTGATCCGACGCAGGGTCTCGATCAGGCCGATCGGCCCGAACTTCGGGCCATAGGCGGCGCGCGTGCCCTCCTTGGCGGCGTTCTTGAGCCGGAACTCGACCGGGTCGATGCTCGAGCTCCTTGGCCAGCTCGTCGATCACGCACTCGACCGCGAACTCCGAGATCGGCGCGCCCGGCGCCCGATAGGCCGCGACCTTGGGCCGGTTGCTCACGACATCGAAGCCCACCACCTTGACATTCGCGAGGTCGTAGGGCGCGAACGCCGCCATGCAGCCCGGCTGGATCGGCCCGCCCTGGAAGGCGCCGGCCTGGTACTTGAGCACCGCCTCGGCGGCGGTGATCCGGCCGTCCCTCTTGACCCCGATCTTGACCCGGACGTTGGCGCCCGAGGTCGGCCCGGTCGCCTGGAACACCTCCTCGCGGCTCATCGCCATCCGGACCGGATGATGCGACTTGCGCGACAGCGCCAGCGCCAGCGGCTCGAGGTAGACCACGGTCTTGCCGCCGAAGCCGCCGCCGATCTCGGACGCGGTCACCCGCAGCTTGGAGATGTCCATGCCGAGCATCTTGGCGCAGTGGCCGCGCACGATGTAGTGCCCCTGGGTCGAGCACCAGAGCTCGGCCTGGCCGTCTTCGGAGAAGCTCGCGACGCAGGCGTGCGGCTCGATGTAGCCTTGATGCACGGCCTTGGTGTCGAACGTGCGCTCGACGACGAGATCGGCCTCGGCGAAGCCCGCCTCGATGTCGCCGATCGCGAACTCGACCCGCTTGGCAACGTTCGAGGGCTTGCTCGGCACCGGCTCGACGCCGGCCGTGAACAGGTCGTCGTGCAACAAGGGCGCGTCGTCCGCCATCGCCTCGACCACGTCGATCACGTGTGGCAGCGGCTCGTACTCGACCTCGATCAGCTTCAGCGCCTGCCTGGCGATGTGGGCGCTGGTCGCCGCGACCGCGGCCACCGGGTGGCCCTCATAAAGCACCTTCTCGCGCGCCATGACGTTGCGCACCATGTCGCGGTAGTTGACCAGCATCTCGCCCGCCGGCACGAACTCGGACGGCAGGTCGTGGAAGTCGGCCCGGGTGACCACCGCCTTGACGCCCGGCAGCGCCTCGGCCTTCGAGGTGTCGAGCGAACGGATCCTGGCGTGCGGATGCGGGCTGCGCAGCACCTTGCCGACCAGCATGCCGGGCAGGATCAGATCGGCGCCGAACTTGGCGCGGCCCGTGACCTTGTCGACGCCGTCCGGCCGGATCGGCCGCGTCCCGACCCACTTCAGGTCATGCGCGGGCGCCGGGGTCTCGGTCTTGAGCACGGTGGCCATGGTCAGCTTCCTCTCATCTCGGTGGCGGCGTCGAGCACGGCGCGCACGATCTTGTCGTAGCCGGTGCAGCGGCAGAGATTGCCGGCCAGCCAGTAGCGGACCTCGGTCTCGCTCGGGTCCGGGTGCTTCTCCAGCAAGGCTTTGGCGGCGATCAGGAAGCCCGGCGTGCAGATGCCGCATTGCAGCGCCGCATGCTCGAGGAACTTCTGCTGCAGCGGATGCAGCTCGTCGCCGGTGGCCATGCCTTCGATGGTCTCGACGCTCCGGCCCTCGGCCTCGGCGCCGAGCACCAGGCAGGCGCAGACCAGCCGGCCGTCGAGCATCACGCTGCAGGCGCCGCAGTCGCCGGACGCGCAGCCTTCCTTGCTGCCGGTCAGCTCCAGCTCGTCGCGCAGCACGTCCAGGAGGGTCTGCTCGGGATCGCACAGAAACTCGACCGCATCGCCATTGACGGTGGTGGTGACGTGAACCTTGGCCATCAGTTGGCCCTCGCCCGCTCGAGCGCGATCAGGGCCGCGCGGCGCGCCAGCACGCCCGCGACCCTGGTCCGGTATTCGATGGTGCCGCGCTTGTCGTCGATCGGCCGGCAGGCGGCCGAGGCCGCCGCCGACAGCTCGGCGAGCGCCGCGTCATCGACCGGGGTGCCGATCAGCGCCGCCGCGCCCTCGGGGACCAGCAAGGGCCGGGCCGCGACCGCGCCCAGCGCGAAGCGCGCCGCCCGGCAGACGCCGGCGGTATCGAGGGTCAGGCAGACCCCGGCGCCGACCACCGCGATGTCCATCTCGGTGCGCGGGATGAAGCGCAGATAGGCATCGCCCGAATGGGGCGGAGGCGCCGGCAGCAGGATCGAGACCACGACCTCGCCCTTGGCGAGCGAGGTCTTGCCGGGGGCGATGCAGATCGCCTCGACCGGGATCTCGCGCCGGCCGTTCGGCCCGGCGACGCTCGCAACCGCACCGGCGGCGATCATCGCCGGCACGCTGTCGGCCGCGGGCGAGGCGTTGCACAGGTTGCCGACCATGGTCGCGCGGCCCTGGATCTGGGTCGAGCCGATCAGCTCGACCGCCTCGACCACGCCGGGCCAGAGCCGCTTGACCCCCGCATGCTCGCCGAGCTCGGCGCCACTGACCGCCGCCCCGATCCGAAAGCCGCCGTTCTCGGGCGTGATCTGCCGCATCTCGGGGATCTTCTTGACGTCGACCACGAGATCCGGCTCGATCAGGCCCGAGCGCAGCTGCACCAGAAGATCGGTACCGCCGGCCAGCACCCGGGCCAGACCCGTCGCGCCGGCGAGCAGGCCGACCGCCGCATCGAGTGACTCTGGGGCTTCATAACGCATGTCCTGGGTGCTTCCCCTCTTAGGATCGCTTGTTGCGGGTGTTCCCGCGCCGGCAACCTAGCCCGGCCACAGCTTTGGCCTCAAGAGCCTTGCTGTCCAGCCGGCACCGATCGCGGCCTGCCCCACCAGATCGTCGCGGCGCGCAGAAAAAGAAAGCTTCGGCCCGACCGGGCCGAAGCAAGTTCTCACCAGGGAGATCCGGGAGAGCGGGCTGCCGCTAGATGCGATCGCCCGCTCAACTGAGAGGCAGGCTCACCATGCCGGACCCCGGGCAAGCAGCGTGTGAACCAGCTCACAAGGCCGCGGTTTTTTTGCCCCGGCGGCTCGGCGGTCGCCCTGGCGGCGAACGATCCCGACCCAAGCAACACAAAGGTACTGCATATTTTCGGCAAAAGGCTGGCACCCCGCGCCCGGCAAATGCTATCCTTACCAGACTGTTAACGGGTCCTGGAGGGCTGTGATGTTGTGGGGTGCTGCTGGCCGCTTGCTGTTGAGCGCTGGCCTTGCTGCCGCGCTCGGGGCATGCAGCACGCCACCCGCCTCGCCGCTCGACAGCCTGGATCAGGCGACGGTGCTGATCGAGCACGCCAAGGGCCACGGCACCGGCGCGATCGTCAGCCCGCACGCGGTCCTGACCGCCTACCACGTGGTCCAGGAGACGCCGCTCGAGGTCACCTTCTTCAACGGCCCGGTGGTCAGCGGCCGGGTCAGCTGGTTCGACGAGAAGCTCGATCTCGCCCTGGTCGACGTCGACGTTCCCGAGGGCTACCCGCCGATCAAGCTCGACTGCGACAATCTGCGCGTCGGCGAGCAGCTGGTCTCGATCGGCCACCCGACCCAGTCGCGCTGGGTCGCGGTCGGTGGCCATCTGCCGACCACCGCGAGCATCGGCACCGGCCAGCTGGTGCCGCTCGGCTTCCCGATCGGGCTTGGCACCTCGGGCGGTCCGGTGTTCGACGAGGCCGGGCGGGTGGTCGGGATCACGCTCGCCATCCTGGCCGAGCGCAACCCCGCGAGCGCCGCCTACGACCGCTACAAGGACACCGGCATCGGGCTGATGCTGCCGGCCAAGGACTTCTGCGACGCCCTCGACCTCAGCCGCTGAACCAGGCGGCAACGGGCCAGCGACGACCACCGGCGGCGGAACTGGCCGAGCGCGTCTTGACGGCGATGGCGCTCGCTGATGCTCGCCGTCCGTGACCTCCGACGTCCGGGGGTGATCCTCGAGTTGTTCGACCTGGCCGACGGCGCCTGCGTCGCCGTGCGCGGGCCGTCCGGTGCCGGCAAGACCCTGCTGCTGCGCGCGCTCGCCGATCTCGATCCGAACCAGGGTGAGATGACCCTCGACGGCCAGGCCTGCGCGGCCATGCCGGCGCCGCGCTGGCGCCGCCTGGTGACCTACTTCGCCGCCGAGCCTGCCTGGTGGGCCGACACCGTCGGCGAGCACTTTGCCGACTGGGTGGCGGCGGCGCCGCTGGTCCTGGCGCTCGGCCTGCCCGAGGACTGCCGGGACTGGGCGATCGCGCGCGCCTCGACCGGCGAGCGCCAGCGCCTCAGCCTGGCGCGCGGCCTCGCGCATGGGCCGAGGGTGGCCCTGCTCGACGAGCCGACCTCGGGGCTCGACGACGATGCCAGGCGGCGCGCCGAGCGGCTGCTGCTCGAGCGCATCGCTCGTGGCCTGAGCGCGCTCTGGGTGACCCATGACGACGCCCAGGCGCGCCGGGTGGCGCAGCGCTGCCTCAGAATCGAGCATGGCCGTGCCGTGGAGGCGCCGCTTTGAGCGCGATCCCGGTCGGGCTCGGCGATCTGGCGCTCGCGGCCCTGCTGATCGTCGTCAACGGCGGCCTGTCGATCGCTTTGCAGCTCGGGCTCGAGCGCCAGCTCGCGCTCGCGACCCTGCGCATGATCGTCCAGCTCGCCCTGGTCGGGGTCGTGCTGACCACGCTCTTCAGCCACGTCGACCTGCTCTGGACCGGCCTTGCGGCGCTGGTCATGATCCTGTTCGCCGGCCGCGAGATCATGGCGCGCCAGGAGCGTCGGTTCACGGGGTTCTGGTCCTATGGCCTGGGTACCGGCGTCATGTTGGTCGCCGCCGGCCTGGTGACCCTGCTCGCGCTGACCACCCTGCTCCACCCCGAGCCCTGGTACCACCCGCGCTACGCGCTGCCGCTGCTCGGCATGATCCTCGGCAACACCATGACCGGCATCAGCCTCGGCCTCGACCGGCTGACCGGCGGCCTGGTCCGCGAGCGGCCGGCGGTCGAGGCGCGCCTGGCGCTCGGCGCGACCCGCCATGAGGCGGCCCTGCCGGTGACCCGGACGGCGCTGCGCAGCGCGCTGATGCCGATCATCAACAGCATGGCGGCGACCGGCCTGGTCTCGCTGCCGGGCATGATGACCGGCCAGATCCTGGCCGGCGCCGAGCCCGGCCAGGCGGTCCGCTACCAGCTCCTGATCATGTTCCTGATCGCCGGCGCGACCGGCCTCGGCGCCACGGTCGCGATCCTGGGCGGCGTCCTCCGGCTGACCGACGGCCGCCACCGGCTGCGCCTCGATCGTCTGGCGGCGCCGCGCTGAGCTGCGGGGCTCAGGCCTCGTCCCGCGCCGGCGAGATCGCATGGGCGTGGCCGTCGAAGCCCTCGTAGGTCGCGAGGATGCGCGCGTGATGGGCGAGCTCGGGATAGGCGCCCGCGGTGACGTAGCCGATCGAGCTGCGCTTGAGGAAATCGAACACGGACAAGGGCGACCAGCTGCGCGCCCAGCCGCCCGTCGGCAGCACGCAGTCGGGCCCGAGCACGAAGTTGCCGAGCACGATCGGCGTATGCGGCCCGAGCAGGATCTCGCCCGCGTGCTCGATCCGGCCGAGATAAGCGAACGGGTCGTCGGTCAGGAGCTCGAGGTGCTCGGGCGCGAACTCGTTGATGAAGGCGATCGCGTCGTCCATGTCCCGCGCCAGCACGACGCCGCCCCGCGGCCCGCCGAGCACGGCCCGGGAAAAAGCCGCCCGCTGCGGGCCGAGCGCCGCCCAGATCTCCGGCAGTGCTTCGGCCGCCGCCTCGGCGACCCGCGCCGAGGGCGTCACCAGGAAGGCCGAGCTGTCCGGCCCGTGCTCGGATTCGATCACCAGATCGAGCGCCGCGATCCGGCCGCTCGCCTGCTCGTCGGCGAGCACGATCGCCTCGCTCGGCCCGGCCGGCAGGCCGGTGTCGATCCGGTCGGCGAGCAGGCGCTTGGCGGCGACCACATAGGGGCTGCCGGGGCCGACGATCTTCGCGACTTTGGGCACCGTCCCGGTGCCGAACGCGACCGCGGCCACGGCCTGGGCGCCGCCGCATTTATAGACCTCGCTGACGCCCGCCTTGCGGGCGGCGACCAGGGTCGCGGCGTCGACCCGGCCATCGGGCCCGGGCGGGGTCACCACGACGATCCTCGACACCCCCGCGATCGCCGCCGGGATCGTGGTCATCATGGTCACGCTCGGGAACGCCCCCTTGCCGCGCGGTACGTAGCAGGCGACCGAGGGGATCGGCCGGTAACGGTCGCCCGCGAAGGCGCCGGGGCGGATCTCCTTCAGCCACATCTCCCCGGGCATCTGGGCCTCGTGGAAACGCCGGATGTTCTCGGCCGCGTAGTCGATCGCCTGGACGACCTCGGGCGTCAGCTCGCCCGCGGCGCGGGCGAAATCCTCCTCGCTCGCTCTGAGATCACCGTCGAGCTCCGCCCGGTCGAGCTCGCGCGCGAAGCGGTAGAGCGCCGCGTCGCCTTCGGCCCGGACCGCCTCGATGATCGGCCTTGCGGCCTCGAGGAAGCGCCCGAGATCGGCCTCGGCGCGCTCGAGCAGCCGCGCCCGCCCGGCGGCGCCGAGCCGCGCCAGCTCGAACCGGCTGACCGATCCGGTTCCACTCATCCTCGCCGCTCCCGGTCTTTGTGGATAACCGCATCCGTTCAGTGGATAACGGCATTTCCCTGGGGATAACCGCCACCCCACGCTAGCCGGTACGGCCTCCCTTTGCCATACTGTGAGCGGGGCTTTTGAGCTGTTTCCAGCGGAATCCGGCCATGGCGGCGCCAGGCAGCGAGCAGGCTACGATCGGCATCACCAAATGGGCGTGCCGGGGCGAGTGGCGCGAGCGGCTCGACGTGATCATCGATGCCCATTTCAGCCCGGTGCTCAGTCTGGTCGACCTGCCGGTCGAGGATCTGCCCGAGATCTTGGGGGACGCGTTCTCGCCGCTGTTCGCCTGCGTCCTCGAGGACTTCCTGACCTGCGATTTCGGGCCGGACCAGCGCAGCATCGTCGCCGACTATCTGAAGCGCCGCGGCTACAGGGAGCGGGCGCCGGTCAAGACCTACCTGCGCGCCCTGCAGCGCTCGGTCATGAGCATCTATCAGGTCGTGCTGGCGGCGCCCGGCGGCCATGCCGTGCTGCGCGACCTGATCCGCGGCGGCGACCCGATCCGGGTCGAGGACGCCGCCCGCCTGGCGGGCTCGGACCGGATCGCGGCGCGGCTGCTGCCGGTCGGCGGCAAGACCTGGCTGGCGGGCGGCATGCTCGACCTGTCCGCGCGCCAGGCCACGGACCTCGTCAAGGACATCAGGCGTCTGCGCCAGCGGTTGCGACGCTGGATGGCGCGCGAGGCGGAGCAGAGCGCCGTCCGGGTCGCGGACATCGAGGCGGTGATCCCGCTCGACGACGTGCTGCTCGGGGAGCTCGCGCCAATCTTCACCCACGTCTGGCTGACGGCAACCCTCGAGCAGCGGCTCGGCCTGGTCCTCGCCGACGCCGGCTCGCCCCTGGCGCCGTCCGAGGAGGCTGCGCCCGAGGCGCTCCTGAGCATGCCGCTGACCGCGCTCGACGGCAAGTCGCCGCAACAGGCCGCGCGCTCGCAGACCGGCCGGCGCCAGCTGGCGCAGTGGCTCAAATATCAGGAGAGTCGCGATCCCGAGCAGGTCGGGAGTGACCCAGATGTGGCCGGCGCCGACCTCGGTTGGATGTGGCAGGCGCTCAAGATCGGGCACCTGCGTTAGGACGCTCACCTGGACCGCAGGAAGACGTCCAGCCCGACCAGCCGGTCGAGCAGCCAGATCGCGACCAGCGCGATCACGATGTAGACCACCGAGACCGCGGCGAGGTCCGGGGTCAGGATGCTGCGGATCGAGTTGTAGATCAGGACCGGCAGGGTCACGATCCGGGCGTCGGTCAGCAGCAGGCTGACGATGAACTCGTTGAGCGCCAGGATGAACATGATCAGGCCGCCGGTGATCACGCCGGGCATGACCGCGGGCAGGGTCACGGTCATGAAGGTCGCGAGCGGCGGCGCGCCGCAGTTGGCGGCCGCGTGCTCGAGGTCGGGATCGAGCGCGTTGACGCTGGCGCCGACCGCCCAGATCATGAACGGCAGGTTGATCACGCAGGCGGCGACCCCGACCGGCCACAGCTGCCCCAGGATCCGCAGATCGCCGAACACCAGCATCATGCCGATCCCGGAGACGATCAGCGGGATCGTGAACGGCAGCAGCAGGTAGATCTGGAGCGTGCGGGCAAAGCGCAGCCGGTAGCGGGCCAGCGCGAGCGCTGCGAGGGTGCCGGCGGGCAGGCTGATCAGGGTGCAGACCAGCGCGACCCGAAGGCTGCGCCAGAAGGCGCCGACGAACGCCGGCTCGTCGAGCAGCGCCCGGTACCAGCGCAGCGACAGGCCATCGGGCGGAAAGTCGATGATCGTCCCGGCGGTGAACGAGGCGATCAGGACCAGGAGCGTCGGCAGCGCGAGGAAGATCAGGTCGAAGACGACCACGCCCCAGATCACCAGGCCCTGGCTGCGCGTGCCCGTCACCCCCGGTCCTCGCGCAGCAGACCCATGGTGCCGGCGCCGACCAGCGCGAGCAGCACGGCGACGATGGTCGAGCCGAGCAGGACCAGGATCACGGCGAGCGCCGAGCCGAGGCCGGCATCGCTGATCTCGAAGAAGGCGTCGTAGATCGCGTTGGCGATGAAGTCGTTGGTGCCGCCGCCCAGGATGTCCGGCAGCGCGTAGTCGGTGAGCGTGATCGTGAACACCACGATCCCGGCGCCGACCAGGCCGGGGCGCGCCATGGGCAGGAGCACGTGCCAGAAGGTCCGCCGCCAGCTGGCGCCGAGGCTCGCCGAGGCGAGCTCGACCTCGGGGTCGATCGCGACGATCGCCGGCGCCAGCAGCAGCACGGCGAACGGCAGCATGTACTGGACCAGCCCGAGCACCACCGCCGGGTAGTTGTAGAGCAGCTTGAACGGTCCGAGACCCACGAGGCCGAGCAGCTGGTTGATCAGGCCCTGGTTGCCGAGCACGATCAGCCAGCCGTAGGCGCGCACCACCTGGCCGATGAAGAAGGGCAGGAACAGGCCGATCAGCAGCAGCTTGCGGAGCGCTGCGGAGCCGGTCCGGACCATCGCATAGGCGTAGGGCAGGCCAAGCGCGAGCGCGAGCAGGGTCACGATCAGCGCCGCCAGCAGCGAGCGCGCCGTGATCCAGAGGTAGACACGGCGCCCTGCGACCTCGGCATAGTTGGCGAGCGAGTAGCGGTCGGCCAGCCGGTAGCTGTTCGGATCGAGCTCGCGCAGGCTGAAATCCGCGACATGGACCAGACCCGCGACCAACAGGCCGACCAGAAGGAGCGCCGGCAACAGCAGCAGCCAGCCGGTCAGCCGGTGCAGGCGCCGGGGCCAGAGCCGGGCCGCGAGGGTCTCGAGAACGTCGAGCCGGCGCCAGCCGGGCGCCGACCGTCGGTCTACTCGTCCCGCCACCCCTGCTCGTCCAGATCGATGCCTTCGTAAATCGCCATCAGGGGCAGGCAGATGTCGAACCCGGACAGCTCGACCAGGCGGCTCAGGTCATCGGCATAGCTGCGATACGACCATTCGCCGGGCGCGCGGCGACTGAAGATCTCGAGACAGTACTGGCCGCTGCTGACGAGCGCGTAGTGCTGCAGATCGGCGATCTGGAAATAGGCCAGGCGCTTGGCGCCGCGGTCGCGCACGGCGGTGGTCGGGGACATCACCTCGACCACGATCGCGGGCTGGTGGAGCGCGCCGGGAGCGTCGCCCGGCGCCTGGAAGGCGACCATGACGTCGGGCCGCAGGACGTGCGCATCGCCGGCGCGCAGCTGGGCATCGCGCAGCACGCGCCACGGTCGGCCCAGGAGCTGACGGCAGAGCACCTCCTGGACGCGCCCGACCAGCAGCGCGTGCGCCGCGGACGGCGCCTCGATCGGCACCACACGCGAGCCGATCAGCTCGTGGCTCGCGGCCTCGTGCTCGAGCAGCTGGCGCAGCTGAAGCCTGGGCGGACGTTCGGATCTCATGTCCGGGAGGCGCTCCATCGCGGTCGAAGAGGGGCTGAAGAAGCGACACCAGGACATAATGGGCCCAAGCTCGGCCTTGGCAAGCGCACCATGGTCGCAGCATCGACCAGCGCGCCGCGCTTCGACCCGCGCGACCCCTCAGGCGGCGGCCGCGCCGACCGGCTCGTCCCCGGTGCGGCGCCGGGCGTAGACCCCGCGGATGGCGTCCTTCGGCCAGCGGCGTTTGGCACAGATCCACTGTTCCGGCCGCTCGCGGATCCAGGCCTGATCGCGCTCGGGGCGCTGGGTTCAGGGCCGCCCGCGCGGCCCCGACCCGACCGCGGCGCCGGCTTCGATCACGCTCGCCACAGCCGCCCTCGCTCAGCCCTGCATGATCTCGTTGAACTTGGCGAACCAGCCCTTCTCGTGCTCGACCATGACCGGGGTCGGAACCCGCAGCAGGCGCGCGAAATCGCCCGGCTGGGTCGGATAGGCCGGGTCACCCACGAGGTCTGCCGGCGGCTTCAGGCCCGGGCGCACCGGCGGCAGCCCGAGGCCGTTGCACCAGGTCTCCTGCGCCGCCGGCGTCAGCGCGAAGTCGACGTAGCGCTTGGCCCAGTAGAGCTCGTTCTCGGGCAGCCCCTTGGGCACCCAGAGCGCGTCGGTCTCGAGGTCGGCGCCCTCCTTGGGCACCGTCCAGGACACCGCGACGCCGCCGAGCTTGGCCTCGCGAGCGTTCGAGATGATCGTGCAGGCGACGTCGATCTCGCCCTTCTGGAACCAGCTGGTGAAATCCGGGTCCTCGCCGAGCAGCGGCTCCTGCGCCTTGAGCTTGCGGTAGACCTCCCAGGCCGGCTCCATCTGGTCGGGGATGCCCTCCAGGCTGCCGCCGCCCAGGATCTGCGCCACCGGGGTGAAGCCGATGCCGTCGTCGTAGAGCGCGACCCGGCCCTTGAACTTCGGGTCGAGCATCACCGTCCAGCTGTCCGGCGGGCCATCCGGGAACGCCTGGTCGCGGTAGGCGAGCACGTAGACGTAGCTGTAGACGTTGACGATCGGCCAGCCCTCCAGGCCGATCGGCCGCGCCGAGGGCAGGAGGCCGTCCAGGTTCTTGAGGTCGCCCAGGTCCTCCGACACCCCGCGCAGCGCCGACTTGGTGGCGTTGGTCGTGGTATCCCAGTTGACGTGCACCGGCGGCACCCGGCCCTGGTCGACCGCGGCCCAGAGCTTGGGCTGGAGCTCGTTATCCTCGGTCAGATCGTGGCGCACGGCAATCCCGGTCGCCGCGGTGAACGGCTTCGAGACGCCGTTCTCCAGGGACTCGACCCAGACCCCGCCCCAGGCGCGGACGATCAGCTCGGCCGGCTTCTCGGCCTCGGCGAAGGCAGGGCGTCCGCCGAGCAACCGCTCGCCGGCCACCGCCGCCGTGGCCGCTCCCAAGGCCAGCCGGCCACCCGTCCCCAGCAGCTGGCGGCGTGTCAACGCGCGCCTTCTCGCGTCCGACATCATGATCCCTTCCCTCGGATTGTTCGGTGATTGTCGACAAGAGATCGCTAAGCCGGGCTTCGGGTCAAGCGGGGAACGCGCTGAGGTCCTCGGCATTCCAGCCGATCGCGACCGCAGCGCCGACGTCGATCCTGCGACCGTGGCCGGGCGCGTGGTCGAACACCCGAAGCTCGAGCCCGTCCAGGCCCTCGGGACGCAGCAGGTAGACGGTCCGGTCGCCCTCGAAGATGGCGTCCTGCACCCAGGCGGCGATCCGGGTGTCGAGCGCGCCGAGCTCGGCCGGCGTCGGGGCGAGCCGGATGCGCTCGGCGCGGAGTGCTGCCAGCACCTCGGCCCCGGCCACGACCGGACCCGCGCCATGCCCCGGCCAGCGGTGCCCGCCGATGCTCAGGGTGAGCCGCGCTCCCGCCACCGCCGCCACCGTCGCCGGCAGGAAGTTGGTGACGCCGATGAAGCCGGCGACGAACCGGTTCGCCGGCCGCCGATAGGTCTCGATCGGGCTCGCGTGCTGCTGCAGGCGACCGTGGTCCATCACGATCACCTCGTCCGACATGACCAGGGCCTCCCGCTGATCGTGGGTGACGTTGATCGTGGTCACGCCGAGCTGCTGCTGGATGCGCCGGAACTCGAGCTGCAGGTCCTCGCGCAGCTGGCGGTCGAGCGAGGCGAGCGGCTCGTCGAGCAGGAGCAGATCGGGCTCGAACACGAGCGCGCGCGCGATCGCGACCCGCTGCTGCTGGCCGCCGGAGAGCGCCTGGATGCGCCGGCCGCCCAGGCCCTCGAGCCGGACCAGCCGGAGATAACGCTCGACCCGCTCCGGGATGGTGCCGGGCTCGTAGCCACGCATCTTCAGGGGATAGGCGATGTTCTGGGCGGCGCTCAGATGCGGGAACAGGGCCAGGCGCTGGAACACCATGCCGATGCGCCGCCGCCAGGGCGGCAGGTCCGCGACCGGCCGGCCGTGGACCACAATCGTGCCGGCAGACGGCTCGATGAAGCCCGCGATCATGCGCAGCAGCGTCGTCTTACCCGACCCCGACGGCCCGAGGATGGTCAGAAAGCGGCCGCGCCCGAGGCTGAAGCTCACTTGGTCGACCGCCACCGTCGCGCCGAAGCGCTTGCTGACCCCACTCAGCTCGACCATCGCCGGCGGACCGTCCACGGCCGGCGCCGCGCCCGCTCCGCTCTCCAACGGCTGCTCCATCCGCACCCCCGAATCCCGGGGAAGTCAGACCGGGCGGAGCGGTCGAGTCAAGCGATCCCGCCTCGGTCGCGGCTCGCCAGCGCCGCGCTCGACCGGCTGGGGAGCCCGAAGATGCGCGCCCCTGGCGCCGGCGCGAGAGCGGGGCAGGCCGGCGCGCTCGCGGGCGAGATCGGCAGCTTCCGGCCGCTTCTGCGGTTGAGGCGGCGCCGCGCCGGGCGTACAGTCGGGGCCGTAGGGTCGCGCGCGCCGCGGCCGACGTTCGACAATTCAGAAAACAAGCACACCGGGAGAACACCGCATGGCGTCTTCGCTGACGAGGCGTGCGCTCGGCATCGCGCTGAGCGCCACCGCCGGGCTGCTCGCGTCGACCGCTCTGGCCGCGCCGGTCACCACCGAGGATCTGCTCCACGCCCAGGACAATGGCGCCGAGTGGCTGATGTACGGCCGCGACTACCGCAATCAGCGGTTCAGTCCGCTCGCCCAGATCACGCCGGCCAACGTCAAGCAGCTGCGGCCGGTCTTCGCCTTCTCGACCAGCGGCCAGTTCGCCGGCCTCGAGGCCACGCCGCTCTATCAGGGCGGCGTGCTCTACGTCTCGGCCGACTATTCGCGGGTGTTCGCGATCGACGCCAGGACCGGCAGCCGGCTCTGGTCGTTCGAGCCCGAATACCCGGACGGCCTGGACGCCAAGCTCTGCTGCGGCCCGGTCAACCGCGGGCTCGCGCTCAAGGATGACCTCGTCTACGTCAACACGCTCGATGCCAAGCTCTATGCGCTCAGCCGCAAGGACGGCTCGGTGGCCTGGCAGCAGACGATCGGCGACTGGCAGCAGGCGATCACCGCGACCGGCGCGCCGTTGGTGGTCAAGGACGAGGTGATCGTCGGCATCGCCGGCGGCGAGTATGGCGTCCGCGGCTACATCAAGGCCTACGACGCCAAGACCGGCGCGCTCCGGTGGCAGACCTACACCATCCCGGGCCCGGGCGAGCCCGGCAACGAGACCTGGCCTGGCGACACCTGGAAGCACGGCGGCGCCGCCACCTGGCAGCCGGGCGCCTACGACGCCGAGACCGACACCCTGTTCTGGGGCACCGGCAACCCCGGCCCCTGGAACTCGGACCTCCGCAAGGGCGACAATCTCTGGAGCAGCTCGCTGCTCGCCCTCGATCCCGCCACCGGCAAGATCAAGTGGGGCTATCAGTACACCCCGAACGATGCCTGGGACTACGACGGCAACAACGGCCCGATCCTGATCGACGTCACGATCGACGGCCACCTGGTCAAGGCGGCGGTGCAGTCGAACCGCAACGGTTTCTTCTATGTGCTCGACCGGACCAACGGCAAGTTCGTCTACGCCGTGCCGACCGTCGACGGCATCAACTGGACCACTGGCCTCGACCCGACGACCGGGAGGCCGGCGGTCGACGAGAGCAAGCGCCCGCAGAGCGGCGGCCCCAAGGTCGAGCCGATCGTGCCCGGCCTCGAGGGCGGCACCAACTGGTTCCCGATGGCCTACAATCCTTACCTCGGCTACGTCTACTTCGCGACCAACGACTGGGCCATGGCGCTGACCGGCTGGGCGGCCGACAAGGTCAACTATGTCGCGGGCGACCCCTATATGGGGGTCGACTACCAGATGTACCGGCTGGGCGAGAACATCGGCGCGGTCAAGGCGTTCGACGTCGCCAAGAAGACCTTCGTCTGGTCGACGCCGAGCCCTCTGCCCCTGTTCTCGGGCCTGCTTGCGACCCAGGGCGGCCTCGTGTTCACCGGCGATCAGCAGGGCTTCGTCCAGGCGCTCGACGCCAGGACCGGCGAGCTGCTCTGGAAGTTCCAGACCGGCTCCGGGATCAACGCCTCGCCGATCACCTATGAGCTCGACGGCACCCAGTACATCGCCATGCTCTCGGGCCTGGGTGGCGATCCGAGCTTCTACTACAAGGCGCCCAAGGGCGGCACGCTCTGGGTGTTCGCGCTCCCGGGCGAAAGCGAGACCGCCGCCGGCGCCGGCGTCAACCCGGTGCCGATCGAGGGCGCGCTGCCGACCTTCGGCAAGTAAGCGCGAGGAGACGGGGCCATCGGCGGTCGCCGGCCGGTGGCCCTGTTCTTCACCAGCGACCACCACTTCGGCCACGGCGGCGCGCGCGGCCTGTTCCAGCGGCCGTTTTTCTCGGTTGCCGAGATGGATGCGGCGATGGTCGCGCGCTGGAACGAGGTCGTCGGGCCGCGCGATCGGGTCTGGCATCTCGGCGACTTCGCGGTCCGCCGTCCGCCGGCGCGGGTCGCCGAGCTGCTCGCGGCGCTCGCCGGGGAAAAGCACCTGATCACCGGCAACAACGACGGCGCCGCGACCGTCGGCGCGCCCGGCTGGGCGAGCGTCCAGGCCTACGCCGAGATCGAGCTGGACGGCACCCTGCTGGTGCTCTGCCACTACCCCTTGCGCAGCTGGCACCGGATGGCCCGGGGTGCCCTCGACCTGCACGGCCACAGCCACGGCCGCCTCACCCCCCTGCCCCGCCAGGTCGACGTCGGCGTCGATCTTTGGGAGTTCCGTCCGGTCACGCTTGCCGAGATCCGCACCCATCTGCAGACCCGTGGCAAACGCCGCCGGCCGGTGTAAGTCTCAAGCAGGCCCACCCGACGCCGGGAACGAGATCATGCCGGAGCTCAAGGCCGCGGTCCTGCCGGTGACCCCCTTCCAGCAGAACTGCACGATCCTCTGGGAGGAGCCGGGCAACCAGGCGCTGGTGATCGACCCCGGCGGCGAGGTCCCACGCATCCTGGAGGCCATCAAGAAGCTCGGCGTCAGCCCTGAGCGCATCCTCCTGACCCACGGCCACATCGACCACGCCGGCGGCGCCGCCGAGCTCAAGGAAGCCCTCGCGGCCGAAGCGGGCGCGCCGATCCCGATCGAAGGCCCCGATCCGCGCGACCAATTCATCCTCCAAGGTCTCGAAGCCCAGGCCGCCAGGTTCGGCATGACCGGCGTGCGCAACGTCCTCCCCGACCGCTGGCTCGCCGAGGGCGACGAGGTCCAGCTCGGCACCCACACCTTCGCCGTCCTCCACTGCCCGGGCCACACCCCCGGCCACCTGGTCTTCGTCGACCACACCTCACGCTTCGCCCTGGTCGGCGACGTCCTGTTCCGCGGCTCCATCGGCCGCACCGATTTCCCCTACGGCGACCACGCCGCCCTGATCCGCGCAATCCACGACAAGCTCCTCCCGCTGGGCGACGACTTCTCCTTCATCTGCGGCCACGGCCCCGGCTCCACCCTCGGCACCGAACGCCGCACCAACCCGTTCCTGCAGGAGTGAAGCCCCAATCGGCGTTCAGGGACCCGAGCATAAGGCGTGGGGAGGCCGTGCTTGTATTCCAATTGACCCACTCCTCCGAGGACATGAGAGTGACCTTGCTTATAACAGTCTTAACAGCGGATAAAGTGGTGCAGGCGTCCGACCGCCGTTTGACCAGGTCGACAGACGGGCAGTGTGTTGACGACGACGCAAACAAGGTCATATGCGCCGTATGTGAAGATGCATATTTTGCGATCTCTTATACTGGGCCAGCATCTATCGGCGCCCTGCGTACTGATGAATGGCTCCTAGACTGTTTAATTTCAATTCGAGCATATCGATTACGTGTTAACAGAGATAATCAAACCAGTTCGAGGCGGAGGCGGCGGCCGAGAACGCTGGCCGCGCGCTGCATGGTGTGCAAGGTGACCGACGTGTTCTCGGGGTCGAGCAGGCGATCGAGGGCGCGGCGGCTGGTGCCCATGCGCGCCGCCATGGCGGTCTTGGTCAGGCCTTGCTCGTGCATGGCGGCGCGCAGTCGGTCGGCCAGGATTTCCTTGATCGCCTGCGCCTCGACGTCCTCGCGGATTCCGAGCTCGTCCAGGAAGTCCGAGAAGCTCTGTCCCACATGCTCCGGGTTCATGACAGATCCTCCTGCAGCGTCTCAAGGCGAGCTCGATATCCTGTCGCGGGGTCTTCGCGGTCTTCTTGATGAAGCCGTGCAGCAACAACAGGCGGTTTTCGCTCGCGCAAAAGATGACCCGGGCGGTACGCCCGTCCGAGATGCGACTTCGCACTTCCCAGAGGCCTTTGCCGAGGACGGCAGTGCGGCATTCCCACCGGCCACTCGAACTCGAGCCGTTGAATGTCCTTGCCGATCGTCCGCCGGTCCTGATCAGAGAGCTGTAAGAGCCAGTCTCGCACAGGCTGAGCGCCGGACGCGGTCCGGTAGAAGGCGACCGTATCCTCTTTTCCATGACCTCTGCGGCATCGTGCCAAAAATGGCACGTCGAATCAAGACCCGGTTCGACCCGCGTTCGAGGGTGCGCGGGACGGGCGTTCCTGGGCCGAGATGGTTTGGCGGGTCGAGCGCAGGCGTTGGGCGTAGACGTTGATGATCAGCGCGATCAGCAGGATCAGGCCGCGGATCAGAATCTTCAAAAAGCTGTCGATGTCGACGTGGTCGAGGCCGTTGTTGAGCACGCCGAGCACGAACAGGCCGATGATCGTGTTCGGGATGCCGCCGCGGCCGCCGAACAGGCTGGTGCCGCCGACCACGACCGCGGCGATCGCATCGAGCAGGAAGTCGTCGAACTCGTTCTGCTGCGCGCTGCCGAAATAGGCGACGCCCAGCATGCCGGCGACCCCCGAGCAGACCGCGCTCACGATCATCACCGCGGCGACGATCGCCTTGACGTTGACGCCCGAATATTCCGCCGCCTCGCGGTTGCCGCCGACCATGTAGACGTAGCGGCCAAAGCGCGTGTAGGTCAGCACGAGGTGGCCCGCCAGCAGGAACAGGGCGGCGATGATCACGATCCAGGACACCGGCCCGAGCGCGCCGCTGCCGAGCGTGTGGATCAGGTCCGGCACGTTGTAGGCGATCTGGCCGCGCACCAGCATCGCCGAGACGCCGGCGCCGATCTGGAGCATGGCGAGCGTCATGATGAAGGACGGGATGCCGATCAGGGTGACGCCCGGCGGCGTTGATGCAGCCGAGCGCGAAGGCCGCGAGCAGGGCCATGAGGATCGCGGCGAAGCCCGGCAACGGCAGGTTGGCGATGTTGACGTAGGACTCCTGCAGCGTGAAGAACGCGACCACGATGCCGGTGGCGTTGGCGATCGCGGCGATCGAGAGGTCGATCTCGGCGGTCAGGATCACGAAGGTCAGGCCGGTCGCGATGATCGCGGTCACCGAGACCTGGCGCAGGATGTTGCCGAGATTGTCGAGGGTGACGAACGACGGGCTGAGCGCGCTGAACACGATGACCAGGAACAGCAAGGTCGCGAACGGGGCGATGTTGATCAGCTGACGCGCGAGCCACTCGCGCACGCTCGCCCAGATCGAGGGCCCGCGCCCCGCCATCGCTGCCGCCTTCATTCGCCTCCCCTCAGGCCGCGGCCAGCAGACGATCCTTGCTGACCGCCATGCCCGCGAACTCCCGCGCGATCTCGCCCTTGCGCATGACCAGGATGCGGTCGGCGAGCGCGAGGACCGTCTCCGGCTCGGTCGACACCACCATCACCGCGATGCGCTGCTCCTTGAGCCCCTTGACGATCTTGACGACGTCGTCCTTGGCGCCGACGTCCATGCCGCGGGTCGGCTCCGCCAGGACCAGGACGCGCGGCAGGTGGGTCAACCAGCGGGCGAGCGCCACCTTCTGCTGATTGCCGCCCGAGAGCGTCCGCAGCTCGGGCTCGACCGAGGCCGGTCGGATATGCAGGCGCTCGACCTGCAGCCTTGCGAGCCGGCGCTCCTCGCGCGGCCTGAGCAGCACCGCGCCGATCCGCTCGAGGATGCTGATCGAGACGTTCTTGTAGACCGGCTCGTGGGCGAACAGCATGCTGCGGCGGCTCTCGGGCAGGAGCACGACGCCGGCGCGCTTGGCGGCCGAGGTGCTGCGCAGCCGCACCCGCCGGCCGTCGACCCGGACCTCGCCGGCCTCGGGCCGGAGCTTGCCGCCGAGCGCGCGCGCCAGCTCGAGCTGACCCGAGCCCATGAAGCCGTAGATGCCCAGCACCTCGCCCGCCCGGACCGTGAACGAGATATCTCGGTACAGGCCACGGCGCATGAGGCCCGAGGCCTCGATCACCGCCGGCGCATCCGGGTCGCTCACCAGCTCGATCTCGCCGGTATAGCTCTCCTCGAGGCCGGCATGGCCGCGGCCGATCATGCGCTCGATCAGCCACCCCTTGTCGACCGCGGTCGCCGGCTCGGTGGCGATCCGCCGGGCGTTGCGGAACACCGTCACCCGGTCCGAGACCGCGAGCACGTCGTCGATGAAATGCGAGATGAAGACGAAGCTGGTGCCGCCGTCCTTGAGCCGGCGCAGGACCGCGAACAGGCGCTCGATCTCGGGCGGCGAGAGCGCCGAGGTCGGCTCGTCGAGGATGATGATCCGAGCGCCCGAGAACAGCACCCGGCTGATCTCGACCAGCTGCTGCAGGCCGAGCGGCAAGGCACCCGCCTCGGCGGCGGGATCGACGTCGATGCCGAGCCGCTCCAGATGCTCGCGCGCATCCGTGGCCATCGCGCGCCAGCGGACGGTGCCGAGCCGGCCGACCGGCTGCACGCCGAGGAACACGTTCTCGGCGACCGACAGGCTCGGCACGATGCTGAGCTCCTGATGCACCATGCCGATGCCCGCCGCGAGCGCGTCGCGGGTGGAGCGGAAGCGGACCGGCCGGCCGGCGAGGCGCATGGTGCCGGTGTAGTCGGTGTGCACGCCCGAGATGATCTTCATGAGCGTGCTCTTGCCGGCACCGTTCTCGCCGATCAGGCCATGCACCTCGCCCTCGGCGAGCGCGAAATCGACGCCATCCAGCGCCAGCACCCCGCCAAAGCTCTTGCCGATGTCCTCGAGCTCGAGGATCGGCCCGGCCGCTGCCGCCACCAGACGCTCGGTCGCTCAGATCAGGAAGTGCCGCTCCATCCAGAGCATGCCCTCGGCGTTCGGCTTGGTGACCACCGGCCCGTCGGTGATCACGTGCTTGGGGATGCCGTCCTTGCCGGTCTTCTCGCCGCCGACCACCGCGGCCACCCCGGCCACGACCGCGCCGCCGTGGATCCGGCACGACGGGTTGCGGACCGTAGCGTACATCCGGCCATCCAGCACCGCCTCGATCGCCGGCGGCATGGCGTCGACCCCGCCGATCAGAATCTTGGTCCGGCCGTGCGCCTTCATCACGTTGTAGGCCGCGAGCGCCATGTCGTCGTTGTGGAAGAAGGCGGCGCTGATGTCGGAATACTTGGTCAGCAGGGACTCCCAGATCCGGGCGGTCTTGGTGACGTCCCAATCGGCCGGCTGGGTGTCGAGCACCTTGATGTTGGGGAACTTCTTGACCACCGCTTCGAAGCCGCGCGCGCGCCCCTGGGCGCCGGTATGGCCGAGCGCGCCCTGGGTCATGATCATGGTGCCCTTGCCGCCGATCGCGTCGACCAGCGCCTGGGTCACCGAGGCGCCCATGAACTCGTTGTCGGGCGCGAGGAAGCTGTGGACCTTGATCTGATCGAGCGGGGCGATCAGCGTGTCCATGTCGATCACCGGGATGCCGGCATCGATCATCTTCTTGACCGGATCGGTCAGCGTGCCGATGCCGAACGCCTGGATGGCGACGAAATCCCACTTCTGGGACGCCATGTTGTCGATCGCGGCGCGCTGCTTGGTGGCGCTGAGCTCGCCGTCGAACCAGGTCACCTCGACGTTGAACAGCTTGCCCCAGGCCTCGGCCGCCTGCTTGCCCTGGGCGCACCAGGTCGCCTGCAGGCCGGCGTTCGAGAACGCCGCCTTCAAGGGCTTTTCGGAGCTCTTGAGCTCCTGCGCCATGGCGGTCGCGATCAGCGGATCGAAGCCGAGCCCGCCGAGCACGGCCCCGGCCGCGCCGGCCGCGGCCTTGCCGAAGAACGAGCGTCGCGTGTCCAATGAGGCCTCAGGGGTTTCAGTCACGTTCATGTCTCCCAGATAGCGGGCGGCGTCGACAGCCCGGCATGACCGGTTCGAACCATGCGCAGTCCCGCGCGCCCTTGTGCGCGGACATTTCCCACGGCAGCGCCGGGTTGGCCAGAGCTTTTTTGCCGCTGCCCATGCCTCCCCCACCGAGCCGGCGGTCGCGTCGCCACCGCTCCGCGCCTCCGGCGCCACGTCCTGCCCCGAACCCCCCGGCGCGCTTTGCCCTGATCGGTGACGTGCCATTCTGCGGCTCGGCTGGCCGCACCGATGTTCCGTACCGCGACTATGCCAAGTCCCGGGTCGGCCCGGTCTTGCCGCGATCACTTGAAATCCCGCGAAGGTCAGCAACCATCCTTCGATCAGCCGTCCTTGGTCACGAGCCCCAGCTCCACGCCATCAGCGTCGTGTTCTGCTTGCGATTGACCCAGATCGACCTGATCGATTGAGGCAGCTTGACTGGGCGCGCGCCAGGGAGTGGACGCTCATGCGTCGAAAGTGCGGCCTCTTTGACTTCCCGGCCGGAAGGCTCAAGGGGATCAGCTCCATATCAGTCCATCGGATGCGCGGCAAATGCAGGCGATCGGGCTAACCCCTTGAGAACATGGACATCGACCCGCAGCGTTCGGGCGCTTGGATTGATCGAATCGTGGAGTTGATGGGAGGGATCAATGCTACACATGCGACACTTCCGTGCGCTCGGTCGTCCTACGGAATGGCTCACGAGCGCTTCTACACAATTCGGTGTGGTTTTTCCCACAAGTCCATGTGGGTCCCCAGCCGCGTGTTCGTCGGCTCGAAACGAGTCCAGACCCCGTTTCTCACCCGAGTCCAGACCCCGTTTCTCACTCCCCCGGGCGAATTGGTTCCTGACACCTTTTCCCCTGACACCTTTTCCCACGTTTCCACGCGAAACAAGTCCACAGGCCCCGTTTCCACCCGCTCCGAAAAGGTTCCTGACACCTTTTCTGGACGTTTCCACCCGCTCCGAAAAGGTTCCTGACACCTTTTTCTGGAGGCGGCGAAATTTTCGCTCTGGGTTGCGGCCCCTGGCGCGACGTGCCAGGATCTTCCGTGCCCGATCGGGGAGGATGTATGGCGCTCGCATCGCAAAACCTCACTCCAGGCGCTGACGATCGCGTCAGCAACGTCCTGAAATGGGTTCTCCTCGCCGTCGCGGTCGTGAGCTTCGGCCTGTTCTTCTGGGCGACGGCCCGCACCTATGAGCAGGCGCCGCCGCAACCCGACCGCTACGTCACGGCGGGCGGCAAGACATTGATGACCAACGACGACATCGTTGCCGGCAAGGGCGGCTTTCAGAAGGCCGACCTGATGGACTATGGCAGCCTCTACGGTATGGGCTCCTATTTCGGCCAGGACTACACCGCGTCTGCGCTGGTGCGGCTGGCCCAGCTGACCGAGGAGGGGATCGCGCGAACGCAGTTTGGCAAGGCCGTCGACGCGCTTGCGCCCGCAGAACAGGCGGCGGTCCGCGACGTGATGCGGCGCAATCTGCAAGACGTCGACCTGACAAGGGCCGAGGTGGTGCTGCCGGACGCGCTGGCCGGCGCGATCACCGAGCTGCGCACGCAGATGGCCGGCAACCTCGGCGAGTTCAACCTCACCACGGGTTGGACGCCCGCCTACAGTCTCAACGAGACCGAACGACTGCAGACCGCCGACTTCATCATCTATTCCGCGCTGACCACCGTCGCTCGTCGCCCGAACACCACGTGGTCCTGGACCGAGAACTGGCCGTACCAACCGGAGGTCGGCAACCTGCCGACGACCAACACCTTCGTTTGGACCTGGGCGAGCTTCTGCTTTACGTTCCTGGCATTCGGTGGCGTGCTGTTTATTTACATCTTCTGGTTGGAGACTCCGGACAACGAGCCGATGGAATTGGTCCTGGGCAAGTTCCGGCCGTTGACCGCGAGCCAGCGCAAGGTAGGCAAGTTCTTCCTGGTCGTCGCCGCCGTCCTGCTCTTGCAGATTGCGGCCGGTACGATCATGGCGCACGCCTATTACGACCGGCGCAGCTTCTATGGTCTCGATCTGCACAATTACCTGCCGTTCAATTTCCTGCGCGCCGTTCACATCCAGACGCCGATCGTCTGGATCGGCATCGCCTGGATCGGTGCCGGGCTGTTCCTTGCCCCGGCCATAGCCGGCGGCCGCGAGGCGCGCGCCCAGGGCGTTCTGGTCGATTTCCTGTTCTGGGTGACGCTCTTCATCGTCGTCGGCGCGCTGGTTGGCGACTGGCTCGGGATCATGGGGTACATCGAGCGCGGCTGGTTCTGGTTCGGCAATCAAGGTCTATCCTATATCGAGCTCGGCCGCTTCTGGCAAATCGGCTTCTTCCTCGGCTTGATCATATGGAGCGCACTGGTATTCCGCGCGCTGTGGCCGACCGCCGCGGCCCTATGGCACGCGACCCGTCAGTTCTGGACGGGACGGATTCGGCTCGAACACCTGATCTGGGCTGCAACGATCAATATCGCCGTACTCTATGTCTTCGGCATGATTCCGCTGACGGGGGTCGGTAAATCGTTCACGATCACCGATTTCTGGCGCTGGTGGGTGGTGCATCTATGGGTCGAGCAATCGTTCGAGTTCTTCGCCGCGAGCATGAGCGCCTATCTGCTGATGGCGGTCGGTCTGGTCTCACGCAAGCTGGCGGAACGCGCCGTCTATTTCGAACTGATCCTGATCTTCCTCGGCGGGGTCCTCGGAACCGGCCATCACCTGTACTGGGTCGGAGGACCCAGCATGTGGGTTCCGCTGGGGAGCATGTTCTCGTTTATCGAGGTGCTGCCGCTCGTCCTCCTGATTATCGAGGCGATCCAGCAATATCGGCTCATCCGCGCTCATCAAGAGTTCAATTATCGGCTCGCCTACACCTATATTATTGGCGCGACCTTTTGGAATTTCGTCGGTGCTGGCGTGTTCGGTGGCGGAACGCTCAATGCCCCGCTGATCAATTATTACGAGCACGGCACGTTCCTTACCTTGAACCACGCCCACACCGCGCTCTTCGGCGCCTTCGGGCTGCTGGCGATCGCCCTGGTTTATTTCTGCCTGCGCTATGTCGCCGCCGACCGAGCAGCATTCGGAGAGACCATCGGCTTGTGGGCCTTCTGGCTCTACAATGCTGGCCTGGTGCTTTGGATTTTGCTGAACTTCTTTCCGATCGGCTGGCCGCAACTAAACGCCGTGTTCGAACACGGCTACGCCTACGCGCGCAGTGTCACTTTCTACGACCAGACGCTGTTTTGGCAATGGATGCGGCTGCCCGGCGATGTCGTGTTCGCGGTCGGAGCTCTGCTGATGGCCTGGGATTTCATCGTCAAGCTCGGGCCGCTGTATCCGAACGTCGCAAGGCGGCTGCATCTGCCGCCGTCGCAGCCGGCAGGCCAACCGGCCGAGTGAGACTGCTCCCAGGCCTGACATCGGCCAAGGCCGGCGACAGGTTCCGGAAGAGACGAGCGTGGCGCGGCGGCGGCCGCACAGGTGAGCTGGGCGCGGGATGAACGATGCGGGCGCCCGGTTCCCTGGCCGATCCGGGCGGTCCTGTTCGACAAGGACGGCACGCTGATCGACTACCGGAGAAAAAGGTGTCAGACTGGAGAAAAAGGTGTCAGGAACCAATTGGAGAAAAGGTGTCAGGAACCAATTTCGGGAGAAAAGGTGTCAGGAACCACTGCTGTCCCATAGGGGCGAAAGAAATGGCTCGGTTCCAGATCTGGCGTGGTACAAGGGCTTTGGACACAACCCCTTGAGATCACACCGGGAACCGAGCCATGGGCCACTGTAGCACGATTTTGCGTCAGATCTTGCATCTCGTGTCGCGACACGGTTTCGAACGGCTGGCCGCGGAGCATCACCATGGCGCCGCGCTGCGAACGATGACCCGCTGGAGCCAGTTCGTCGCCCTGGTCGTGGCGCAGCTCGCGGGCCGCGGCTCGCTCCGCGACCTCGAGGCGAGCCTCGCGGCTCAACAGCCACGGCTCTACCATCTCGGGGCGCGTGTACCGCGGCGGGCCTCGCTCGCACGGGTCAATCGGGACCAGCCCTACAGCCTGTACGAGGCGCTCGGCACCAAGCTCCGAGAGCGCTGCGCGGCGCTCGCTCCGCGCCACGGTTTCCGCTTCAAGCCCAAGCTCTACGCGCTCGATTCGAGCTTCCTCGAACTGTCGCTCAGCGTCTTCCCCTGGGCCACCTACAAGGCCACCAAGGGCGCCGCCAAGCTGCACGTCGGCCTCGATCACGACGGCTACTTACCAGCGTTCGTGAGCCTCACCGACGGTCAGACCAGCGACATTGCCGAGGCGCGCAAGCTGCGCTGGCCGCGCGGCAGCATGGTGGTCTGCGACAAGGGCTACACCGACTTCGCCTGGTATCAGGCGCTGATCGACCAGGGCGTCTTCTTCGTCACGCGGGCGCGCGACAATGCCAGCTTCGAGGTCCTGAGCGAGGCCAAGCCGCAGCATGCGAACGTTCGGTTCGACCAGACGGTCCGCATGACCGGCGTCAAGCCCCGGGCGATCGGCCTTCGACCCCTGCGCCGGGTCGGCTGGCGCGACCCCGAGACCGACAAAGAGTACGTCTTCCTCACCAACGCCCGCCATCTCACGGCCAGGACGATCGCCGAGGTCTACAAGGCGCGCTGGCAGATCGAACTGTTCTTCAAATGGCTCAAGCAGAACCTGCGCATCACGACCTTCCTCGGCACCAGCCGCAACGCCGTCCTGACCCAGATCTGGGTGGCGATCTGCGTGTATCTGATGCTGGCTTACCTGAAATTCGCCAGTCGCACCGGCCGGTCACTGCAGGAGATCTTGCGTCTGCTGCACCTCAATCTGTTCCAGCGCCGCGACCTCGCCGCCCTGCTCGCCGGCCAGGACCGCGAACCGGTGCCAAAATGGCAACAAAATCAACTGGTTCTCCTCTGAGCTCGCTGTGGGACAGCAGTGGTCAGGAACCAATTTCGCGTAGGGGGAAACGGGGTCAGGACTTTTAGCAGCGAGGGGGAAACGGGGTCAGGACTCTTTAGCAGCGGCAAGATCCGAAGCGGTGTCGATGAAGGCCCGATCCTCGTCGCTCCGGGGGCTCTGAGCGATCGCGAGGGACTGCCGGTGCACCTCGGCCTCGAAGGCCGGCGAGCGAACGTCCGGTAACCCGCCGAGCCGCTCTGCGAGCGTCGCCGCGCCGAGGCCAGCGCCGCGCATGCTGTCAATGGAGCGCCAGTTTGGCGGCGATGAAGGGTGGTACCGCGATCGCGTGCTCTCCCGGACGGATCTGCGAAGGCCGCGGAACCGGCCGCGGGCGGCGTTCGTCCACGTAGCCGTCCAGGGCCACGACCAGGCAACCGACGGCCTCGGCCAACGCCTCCTCCAGGGTTTCGCCGCTGGTGGGCGCCTCCGGCACGTCGGGAAAGCTGACGATGAACTGACCGTCCTCGTCCTGCTCGGTGGTCGCGGGATACCGCATGCGCCTGCTTCCCCGCCCTGGTCCAGATCGACCCTACGGCCGTCTGTTAGCCTTTTGTCAACCATTGTGGTCAAGACTGTCCGGGCTCGGTGGTCCATCCATGGACGCCTCCCGCTCTGCAAGGGCTTTTTCGGGTTTTTGGCAAGCGGTCTTGGCTGCTGCCATCCATTCGGCCTGTGGGTGCGGCAGGGTAAGCCGCTGGCCTTGATGAGATCCGCGGACCAGCACCCAATCATGCGAACGAGCTCGAAGCTCGTGGACCATCACGGGTTCTGCTGGCCTCGGTCTGACCGATCCTGTCATCACCTCGAAAATCGCCCGCGCAGCTGGTTAGTCGCCGTGGTTTGGCGTCAGCGGTCTCAGGCGGCCCGATAGGCCTCGCCGCGGCTGAGCATCGCCCAGAGGATCCGGGCCAGCTTGTTGGCCACCGCCGCGACCACGACGTTGAACGGTCGGCGCGCCCGCAGGGCCTCGATCCACGTCCAGAGCTTGCCCGTGCGGCCGCGGCTGACCCTGACCAGGGCGCGGGCGCCGTGGATCAGCTGGCGCCGGAGGTAGCCGTCGCCGCGCTTGCTGATCCCGAGCAGGCGCTCCTTGCCGCCGGTGCCGCGCTGGCCGGGGACGAGCCCGAGCCAGGCTGCCAGATGGCGTCCGGAACGGAACGCGCGCGCATCGGGCACGGTGGCCGCGAACGCGGTCGCGATCACCGGGCCGACCCCCGGGACCTCGGCGAGCGATCTGCAGGTCTCGTCGGTCCGGGCCATCGTCACCAGGCGGCGATCGAGCTCGGCGAGCTTGTCGGCAAGGTCGCGAAGGTGAGCGACCAGCAGCTGCAGCACCTCACGGGCCAGCGGCGGGATCCGCTCATCCTCAAGCTCGGCCAGGATCTCGAGCAGCTGCCGCAAACCGGCCTGGCGCTGCGCCGCGACGATCCCGAACTCGGCCAGGTGCCCACGCAATGCGTTGATGGTCGCGGTCCGCTGGCCGATCAGCTGGTCGCGCACGCGATGCAGCATCAAGGTCGCCTGCTGGGCCTCGGTCTTGACCGCGACGAAGCGCATGCTCGGCCGCTGCACAGCTTCGCAGCACGCCTCGGCATCGGCGGCGTCGTGCTTGTTGGTCTTGACGTAGGCCTTGACGTACTGCGGCGGCATCAGCCGCGCGTCGTGGCCCAGCCTGGCCAGTTCGCGGGCCCAATAGTGCGCCCCGCCGCAGGCTTCCAAGCCAATCACGCAGCGCGGCAGGTTGGCAAAGAACTCCAGCACCTTGGCGCGCGCCAGCCGCTTCCTCAGCACCACCCGGCCCCGCGCGTCGACACCATGCACCTGGAACACGCTCTTGGCGATGTCCAGCCCGCTCGTGGTAGCTTGCATCTCGGACGTCTCCCGCGTTCGTGGTTGTTTCACGACTGCCACCTTGGCACCTCGATGCCGTCAGCGGGAGGCGTCCATCTCATTATGCGACCGTGGGAATCCGAGCTCTTGGGGGTTGGGCGGACGGACGGATTCCCAGGATCACATGGACCAGTCGGAGAAGCCAACACCAAAAGGTTAACAGTTGGTTAAATCCTGCCGCTCTCGCCGCGCTTGAGGAATTCGCCCATGCCTTCGTGGCCGAGGAAGCGGTCGCCGTCGACGATCAGGGTGCCGCGCAGGAAGGTTTTTTTGACCCGGCCCTGGACCTCGAAGCCCTCGAACAGGCAGTAGTCGATGCGGGAGTGTTGGTCCGCCGCCCGAATCGTCCAGCGCTCTTCCGGGTCGAAAATGACGAGGTCGGCGTCCGACCCGACCGCGATCGTGCCCTTCTTCGGATAGATGCCGAACAGTTTGGCGGGGTTGGTCGCGAGCAGCTCGACGAAGCGGCTCAAGGACATGCCGCGTTTCTTTACAGCACCATCGAAAAAGACCGAAAAACGGTGCTCGATGCCGGGACCGCCGTTCGGGATCTTGTGGAAGCCCTCCTGCTCGCCCTGGCGTTTGGAGAACTTCATGCCGTAGGGCTGCTCGTCGAAGCAGAAGGCGCAGTGGTCGGTCGAAACTACGGAAAGATCGCCCTGCGCGAGGCCGCGCCAGATCGCGTCCTGGTGCGTCTGGCTGCGCAGCGGCGGGGTGAAGACGTATTTGGCGCCCTCGAAGCCCGGGCGCTCCAGTTCCTTATTCGTGAGAAAGAGATACTGGGTGCAGGTCTCGCCGTGGATCAGGTCGGAGCGGTCTTTGGCCGCGGCGACCGCGGCGAGCGCCTGGGAGCAGGTGACGTGGACGACGTAGAGGGGGGCGCCGGCGTATTCGGCGAGCGTGATCGCGCGCGCGGTCGCCTCGCCCTCGAGCTCGGGCGGGCGGGTCAGGTAGTGGTATTTCGGTGCGCGGTTGCCGGCTTGGACGGCCTCCTGGACCAGGACGTTGATCGCGTAGCCGTTCTCGGCGTGGACGCAGACCACGGCGCCATGCTTGGCGGCCTCGCGCATGACGTAGAAGCAGACGCCGTCATCGACCATGAGCACGTTCGGGTAGGCCATGAACAGCTTGAAGCTGGTGACACCCTCGTCGCGCGCGAGGGTTCTGAGGTCGGTCAGCGCCTGCGGGAAGGGGTCGAGGATGATCATGTGCGCGCCGACGTCGACGCAGCGGCTGGCCGAGCGCCGATGCCAGTCCTCGAGGCCGGCGAGCGGGCTTGCGCCATGGTTCTGGTTGGCGAAGTCGATCACGCTCGTGGTGCCGCCGAAGGCCGCGGCCATGGTGCCGGTGCCGAAGGTGTCGACCGTGCGCGCGCTGCCGAACTCCCAGTCGAGGTGGGTGTGGACGTCGACCGCGCCCGGCATGACCAGGAGCCCGCTCGCGTCGTGGACCTCGGCGCCGGCGGGCGCCGGCAGCCCTTGCCCCAGCATCCGGATCTTGCCGTCCTCGATCAGGATGTCGCCCTGGTAGTCGTCGGCCGCGGTCACGATCCGGCCGCCCTTGATCAGCGTTGCCATTTTCTCCACCCCCTGCTTGATCGCTGACCCGAACAGTAGAGCGAGCGGGCGCGAAGGTGAAGGCGGGTGGCGGCGGGCGATCGTCGACGGCGGTCGAGGGCGGCGTCCCGGGGCGATCAGGGCGCTACGGTCTCGGTCTCGAAATCGGCCGGGATCGTGATCTCGAGCACCTCGAGGTCGTCCGCGTAGTCGAGCACCCGATGGGCGATGCCGGGCCGCTGGTACATGCAGTCGCCGACTTCCAGGGTGCGCTCGCCCTCGCCCTCGAACCGGGTCTTCATCCAGCCTTTCAGGATGTAGACCATCTGGAAGTCGAGCTCGTGCCGGTGCGCGTCCCCCGGCCCCTCGGAGGGCTTTCGGGCGCGGATCACCTGGGCCAGGACCTTGCCCCCGGTCGCCTGGTCGATGCCGAGATCACGGTACTCGAAATGCGGCCTGAGGCCGACCCGCCACCTGGCGCCCTTGGCCTTGGCGATCGTGAACGCGCCCTTGGGAAAGCCCGGATCGAGCGGTTGCGCGGGCTTGCTTGCGGTCTCGGCGGTCGCGGCCATGTTTTTCCTCCAGATTCTGCGCCCGCGGCGCGTCTTCAACGGCCGGGCGGGGCCTAAGGCGCCAGCTCGGCGAAGATCTCGCGGATCCGTGGCCTGGTGTCCGGGGCCGCGAGCAGCACCATCAGCAGCAGGCGCGCCTTGGGTCCCCTGAGGTCGCCCGCGAAGATCGCGCCGGCGTCGAGCAGGTCCTTGCCGCCGCCCTTGCCGTAGATCGGCTCGACCCGCCCGGTCGGGCAGCGCGAGGTGATCACCACCGGCAGCCCGGTCCCGACCGCCCGCTCGACCACCGGCACCAGCGCCGCGGACCCGTTGCCGCGGCCGAAGGCCTCGATCACGAGGCCATCCAGGCCGAGGTCGAGCGTCAGCTCGACGATCCGGACGTCGAAGCCGAGGGTCAGCCGGAACAGCGGCACCTGCAGCTCGGGCATCTGATCGAGCGCGAAGCTCCGCCGGCGCACCGGGCGCCGGTGCAGGATCACGCGGGCGCCGTCGACCTCGCCGAGCGCGCCCTTGTCGTAGGACTGGAAGGTCGCGAGCGCGCTGGCGCTGACCTTGGTGACGTCGCGCGCGGCGTGGATCTGATCGGCGAAGCAGATCACGGCGCCGAGCCCGGCGGCCTCGGGGGCCACGGCCGTCCGGACCGCGCCAAGGAGGTTCTTGGGCCCGTCCGGGAGCGGATCGTCGTGCGCCCGCTGGGCGCCCGTGAACACCGCCGGCTTGTCGGACTGGAGCAGGAGATCGGCCAGATAGCAGGTCTCCTCCATGGTGTCGGTGCCATGGGTCACGACCACGCCCGTGACCTCGGGGCGGGCGAGCTGGCGGTTGATCCGCTGGGCGAGCCGGAAGGCGAACTCGACCGACATGTCGAAGCTCGACACGGTCGCGAAGTCGTCGATCTCCAGGTCGCAGATGGCCGCGAGCTCAGGCGCCTGGGCGAGCAGATCCTCGCCACGGGCCGAGGCGACGGTCCGGCCGGACTTCGCGTCGAAGCGCGAGGCGATGGTCCCGCCGGTGCTGATCAAGACGACCTTGGCTGCCATCTTGGTGGCCCTCATCTCGCGCCACACGACCGCGCTTCCTCGACCTCAGGATAGAGGCGCGCGCGGCCGAGGGCCAGGACGTTGTGGGGCAGCCCGGTCCGGTCGACAAAATCGCCGGGCGGACAAGCGATTGTTCGCTCTTTGGGTATAAGACCGGCGCTGGTGCCGAGGGCTCGCCCGCGGTCGATCCGGCTTGACCCGGTCGGCCGGGGCCGACACAAGGGCACCGTCCGGTCGCGGGCACTACGATCGAAGCTGGCGGAGCGGCCGGTCGAGCCCACCGGCGACGGGAGCTGGAGCGCGATGATCGAAGGGCAGATCCTGGTCGACGGCGATTGGCGGGAGCCTTGCGGCGGGCAGACGATCGCCGTGGTCAACCCGAGCGACGGCGCGGCCTTCGCCGAGCTCGCCCGCGGCACGGCCGAGGACGTCGACGCCGCGGTCAAGGCCGCCCACGCCGCCCTGGACGGCGACTGGGGCCGGATGCCGGCCTTCGAGCGCGGTCGGATCCTCGCGCGCCTCGGCCAGCGGGTGCAGGACGAGGTCGAAGCGCTCGCCCGGCTCGAGGCCAGGGACGTCGGCAAGCCGCTCCGGCAGGCGCGCGCCGATGCCCAGGCGCTGGCCCGCTATTTCGAGTTCTATGGCGGCGCCGCCGACAAGGTCCATGGCGCCACGATCCCGTCCCAGACCGGCACCACGGTGCTGACGCTGCGCGCGCCCCACGGCGTCACCGGCCACATCATCTCCTGGCACGATCCGATCCAGATCCTGGGGCGGAGCGTCGGCGCGGCGCTCGCCATGGGCAACGCCTGCGTGCTCAAGCCGGCCGAGGACGCCTCGCTGATCACCCTCGAGGTCGGCCGGCTCGCGCTCGCGGCCGGCCTGCCGCCCGGCGCGCTCAACATCGTGCCCGGCTACGGCGAGGAGGCCGGCGCCGCGCTGGCCGCCCATCGCGGCATCGACCACGTCTCGTTCACCGGCTCGCGCGCGGTCGGCGCCCTGGTCCAGCAGACGGCGGCGGCGCACGGCTGTCCGGTGACCGTGGAGCTGGGCGGCAGGTCGCCGCAGCTGGTGTTTGCCGACGCCGAGCTCGAGCAGGCGCTGCCGGTAATCGTCAACGCCGCGATCCAGAACGCCGGCCAGAGCTGCGCGGCCGGCTCCCGCCTCCTGGTCGAGGACCGGATCTACGACGCCTTCGTCGGCGAGGTCGCGGAGCGCTTCCACATCCTGGACGTCGGCGCGGCCGAGCACGACCTCGACTGCGGGCCGCTGATCAACGCGCGCCAGCTGGAGCGCGTCCAGGACTATCTCGGCCAGGCGCACCGCGACCGCGTGCTGCTGCTCGCCGAGGGCAAGATCGCGCCCAACACCCCCGAAGGCGGCTTCTTCGTCAAGCCGACTTTGCTCGGCGACGTGCCGCCCGAGCACCCGCTGGCCCGGGAGGAGATCTTCGGCCCGGTGCTGGTCGCGATCCGCTTTCGGGACGAGGACGAGGCGATCCGGATCGCCAACGGCAGCCCCCGTGGACTGGTCGCCGGCGTCTGGACCCGCGACGGCGGCCGCCAGCTGCGGCTCGCGCACGCTCTCAAGGCCAGCCAGGTGCTGGTCAACACCTATGGTGCCGACGGCGGCGTCGAGCAGTCGTTCGGGAGCATGAAGGGCTCGGGCTTCGGCCGCGAGCAGGGCTTCGAGGCGCTCTACGGTTTTTCGACCCTCAAGACGGTCGCGATCCGGCACGGGTGACCGTCAGAGTAATTGGCCTTACGATGCCGCGGCACGGGCGAGGCGCAACGCGATGGATGCGCATGAGCTGACCACCGGAGGCCACTTCGATGCTGACCGAGCTACGGATCGAGCGCTTCAAGGCTTGGCGGAACACCGGCCCGATTCGCCTGGCGCCGATCACGGCGTTCTTTGGGCCGAACAGCTCCGGTAAGACGAGCTTGCTGCAATTCGTCCTGATGCTCAAACAAACAGCGGCCTCCGCTGATCGAACTCAGGTATTCGAGCTTGGGGGTGAAAGATCATTAGTGGAGCTTGGTACGTACGACGATATCCTTTTCCGTGAAGGCCACTGCATAGACCACGACAACGAGCGGCCTCTCAGTGAACTGAAATGGAGTGTTGCGTGGACTCTGCCCACCTTCTTTCGGATCGCCGATCCGGAGAGCAGCCGGCGCACGCTATTCGACGGGAATGATGTCCGTTACAACGCCGAAGTGCGACGACTCACAGACGGCAATCTCCGTGTCGAACGCATGCTGTATCGTTTCGCCGGCGCAGGTTTTGGAATGCAGCAGAAAAAGAGGCGGAAAGAAGCCCCAATATGATCTACTGATCGAAGACGCCGGAACCTTCCAGGCAAAACGGACCCGCGGCCGCGCTTGGGATTTGCCAGCGCCCCTAAAGTGCTACGGTTTCCCGGACCAAGCCCGTGGTTATTTTCAGAATACCGCATTCCTTTCTGATCTCGAGCTCATGTTCGAGGAGATGCTGGGATCGCTTCACTATCTCGGTCCGCTCCGGGAATATCCGGCGCGACAATACCCCTGGGCCGGAAGCGAACCCGCAGATATGGGCAGGCGAGGCGAGGCTGCGATCGCTGCGTTGCTCTCCGCCCGTCGTCGTGGCCCGGAAATTTCCATGGGAAGGGGTATCAAGCGCCGTACTGTCGAGGAACACGTAGCTCACTGGCTGAGGGATCTCGGGCTGGTTGAATATTTCCACGTTGAGGAGATTGCTACCGGTAGCAATCTTTATCGTGTCAAGGTGCGGAAAAGCGTAACCAGCGCGGAGGTTCTTTTAACGGATGTCGGCTTTGGGGTCTCCCAAGTTCTGCCAGTGCTCGTTCTAGTTTTCTACGCACCGGAAGGATCAATTGTGGTTCTGGAACAGCCGGAGCTTCACCTCCATCCCTCGGTTCAGGCGGGTCTAGCTGATGTTTTGATCGACGCGACGGAGCATCGCAACATCCAGTTGATCGTAGAAAGCCACAGCGAGCATTTTTTGCTTCGTCTTCAGAGAAAAGTCGCAGAGCAAAGAATTAAAGCAGAAACGACTGCACTCTATTTCTGTGACCGTCTTCCTAGCGGAGAAGTCTCAGCTAATGGAGCTTGATATCGATCTTCTTGGGAATATTAGAAATTGGCCTAAGGATTTCTTCGGCGACGCCTTCGGCGAACGCGAGGCAATGGTAAAGGCTGGCTTGAAGCGGCGCCTAGCTGGTGCAGCATGAGAGCCACAGTCGTGGACACCAACGTCTTGGCCGCTGCCAACCAGGCAGCGGACCATGCGTCGCCCGAATGCGTCTTTGCCTCAATAGATGCACTGTCGGCGTTGCGGCGGGCCGGTGTCGTCGCCCTCGACGACCGGTCTCTGATCCTCGGCGAGTATCGCGGACACGCATCCCTCGCGGGCCAGCCGGGGGTCGGCGACGAATTCCTGCGGCATCTGTACGACAACCTATACAACGGGATCGCGTGCAAGCTGGTCACGATCGCGCCGGTTGAAGACGGTAGCTTCGCAGAATTCCCGGCGGATGTCAGACTCGCCAACTTCGATCGAAACGATCGGAAGTTCGTAGCTGTCGCGCTCGCTTGCGAACCTGCAGCGGAGGTCTTCAACGCAACAGACACCGATTGGTGGAACCATCGGGAAGCCCTCGAAGAGAATGGCGTGCAGGTCCGATTTTTGTGCCCCGAATTGATGCGCTGATACATAACTAAGGCTCCGCTAAGTTCCGGGACGAGGACGAGGCGATCCGGATTATCAACGGCACCCCTACGGCCTGGTGGCCGGGGGCTGGCCCCGCGACAGCGGCCGCCAGCTGCGTCTGGCACACGCGCTCAAGGCCGGCCGGGTGTTCGTCAACACCTATGGTGCCGACGGCGGCGTCGAGCAGTCGTTCGGGAGCATGAAGGGCTCGGGCTTCGGCCGCGAGCAGGGCTTCGAGGCGCTCTACGGTTTTTCCGCGCTCAAGACGGTCGCGATCCGGCACGGCTGACGCGGCGCCGCGGGTTGCCCATCCTCAGGACGTCGGCTGGAAGACCAGAATCGCCGCCGGCTGCGCGCCGCGATGCGGGACCGCGACGTAGAGCCGGTCCTGGTCGGGGGCGAACAGGGAGGTCCGGGCGCCGGTGGCGGTCGGGATCCTCGCGATCCGCCTGGGCGTCGCGTCGGTGAGCGCCAGCACGTCGACCACGCCTTGGCCGCAGGAAACGTACAGCCGCTGCCGTCGGGCGTCGTAGTAGATGTCGTCGGCGTCGCTGCAGCTCGCGGTCCGCGACAGCTCCTTGCCGCTTCGGGTGTCGAGCACGAGGAGGGCTGCCGGGTCCCAGGTGCCGACGATCAGCCGATGGTCGGACTCGTCCAGCGCCATCGGGAAATTGGCCCGCGCGTTGGCGACCGGCCAGCTCGCGATCTTCGAGCCTTCGGCACGGTCGACGACCTCGATGTCGCGCGCGTCGGGCACGTTGACGAAGAGCAACGGCCCGTCCGACTGGAACTGGAAGGACTCCGGGTGTCCCGAGAGCGGGATGTCGTCGGTGTGCGCCCCACTGGTCGCGGCCAGTCGCGCGAGCCCGCCGTTGCCGAAACCGACATAGACCTCTCTCTCGGTCGGATCGTAGCGGATGTTGTCGGCGTCGCTGTCGAGCGCGACCTCCTTGGCGGGCTGGAGGCTGGCACCGTCGAAGATGGCGACCGAGCCGGTCTCGCCGCTGCTCACGAACAGCTGGTCGAACTCGGGCGCGAACACCACCCCCTGCGGCTCGGCGACCCCGGTGATCCGGCTGGCGAGTTTGCCGGCCTCGAGATCGACCACGGCGACCTTGTCGTTGCCGAGTTCGGCGACGAACAGCCGCTGGCGGCCGGCGTCCAGGCTCATGTGGTCGATCCGGCCGCGGCCGTCCGGCAGCGGGATGGTCTGGATCAGACGCAGCGGCGCCTCGGCGGCCTGGGCCGCGATCCCCGCGAGCATGACGATCAGAAAACCCAACAGTCGCATCGATGCCTCACGCGCCAGCCGCCGGGCTGCGCCCACGCGGTCGTGGATGCCGGGCTGCCGGTGGTTGGCAATATGGCGCAGCGCCCGGGCAATGCTAGGATGGACGCATGCGCATCACCCTGCTCGGGACCGGTTGCCCGCAAGTGAGCGAGCACCGCTTCGGCCCGGCGAGCCTGGTCGAGGCCGGCGGCCGGAGGTTCCTGATCGATTGCGGCTCGGGCGTGAGCCAACGGCTGGTCGCCGCCGGCAGCTCGGGCGCCGGGATCGACGCGCTGCTGCTGACCCATCTGCACTCCGACCACCTGGTCGACCTCTACCAGCTGATCGTTTCCGGCTGGCACCAGGGCCGTGACCGACCGCAGCGGATCTTCGGGCCCGCGGGCACCAGCAGCTTCGCCCGCGCGACCATGGCGGTCTGGGAGCGCGAGCGGGCGCAGCGGATCGCCTGGGAATGCCGGCCCTCGACCGCCGGCCTCGAGCTCGACGTGGTGGAGTTCGAGGCGGGCGTCATCTGGGATGTGGACGGCGTCCGGATCACCGCCTTCGAGGTCGACCACCGGCCGGTCGCGCCGGCGTTCGGATTTCTGTTCGAGACGGCCGGGTGCCGGGTCGCGTTCTCGGGCGACACCAGGGTCTGCGCCAACCTGGTGCGCGCGGCCGCGGGCGTCGATCTCCTGGTCCACGAGTGTTTTCTCCACCAGGCGATGCTCGCAAGACGCGGCGGGCGGGCCGATCGCGGCCTCGACAACGTCGCCGCCTACCACACCCTGTCCTCCGAGGTCGGTAAGGTCGCGAGCCAGGCCGGCGCGGCCATGCTCCTGCTCAACCACTTCGTGCCGGTCGACTTCGACCGCGAAGCCCTGCTCGCCGAGGTCAGAGCCGACTTCGCGGGCCCGGTCGTGATCGGCGAGGACCTGCTCACGATCGACGTCGGCAGCCGGACGGTGACCTACCGCGACCTGCAGCTCGGGCTCGGCTCAGGCTGAGCCGGCGGCCGGGGCCCGGCTGCCGATCGCCGCGATCAGGCCGCAAAGGAGGACCACGAGCCCGAGCGCCGCCGGCAGGCCGATCAGCTCGGCGAGGCCGCCGATCGCGGGCGGGCCGATCAGGAAGCCCAGATAGCCAACCGTGCAGACGGCGGCGATCGCAGCGCTCGGCGCCACTCCGGGCGTGCGCGCGGCGGCCGAGAGGACCACCGGGAAGACACAGGACAGGCCGGCGCCGACGAGGCCGAAGCCAACGACCGCGATCACGGGATGGCCGACCACGAGCGTCAGGCCGAGGCCAAAGGCGGCGAGCATGCCGCCGCCGCGCACGACCCGGTCGCCGCCCAGCCGCGCGACCAGCCGGTCGCCGGTGAAGCGGCCGCCCGCCATCATCAGCGAGAAGGCGGCAAACGCCGCGGCCGCGGTCGTCGTGCCGGCGCCGAGGCCGGCGCTGAGATAGACCGAGCTCCAGTCGCCGATGGCGCCCTCGGACAGGAGCCCCGCGAGCGCCACCACGCCTGGGAGCAGAAGCGCCAGCGACGGGCGCGCGAAGCCCGGGCCGGCGGCACCGCCCTCGGCCGCCGCCCCCAGCATCGGCCGGCAGGCGGTCAGGCCGATCGCCGCGATCAGCAGGCCGACCGTCAGCAGATGCGGCAGGAGCCCCAGCCCGACCGTCGCGACCAGGCCGGTCGCCCCGGCACCCGCCATCGCGCCGAGGCTGAACATGCCGTGCAGCGACGACATGATCGGCCGCCGGACGTGCTTCTCGACGGCCACGCCCTGGGCGTTCATCGACACGTCCAAGACGCCGCCGGCAGCCCCCATGTAGAACAGCGCGATACCGAGCCCGACCAGCCCCGGCGCCAGCGCGAGCCCGGGCAGGCTCAGGCCGTAGAGCACGACCGTGACCGTGGTCGCCTTTTGGCTGCCGTAGCGATGCGCGGCGGCGCCGGCCAACGGCATCGCGAGCAGCGCGCCGACCGCGACCATGAACAGCGCCAGCCCAAGCTGCCCGTTGCTCAACCCGAGCTCGTCCTGGATCTCGGCGATCCTCGGCACCCAGCTGCCATAGCCGAAGCCGTTCAGGAAGAAGACCGCGGCGACGCCGAGCCTGGCTGCGAACGTCGACACCGGACGACCTGTGACGTCAACTGGATGAGCCAACTTCACAAGGTACCATGCTTACGGAGATACCGTTCGAACGACGGCTCGGGAACCCACGCTCCATGCTCGAATTTTTGGCCGATTAGTCCCACAAGGACCGATACAGCAGTGGAATACGTTTGCGCAGCGTCGTCGAATATATCGGAATGATCTTTGGATATCGAGTGGAGATATTCGTTTCTCGCCTTACGAATTAGATCGAATTTATCTTTGGTCGCAGGATCTATGACGCCCTTCTTCAAAAGGCGTTCTACACGATCCTTCTGGAACTCGGCTTCAAACTTATCCTGGGGCACATCGCCAATCAGCCCTTCGTCCCGACCAATCTCATATCGAATGAGCGCTATCATCTCGGCCGCGAACCCGCACAAGGCTATCGTGCCGAGCGGGTGGCCAGCGATAAATTCTACTTTAGCGCGTATCAGTGGAGAAATAATTCTGTCCACCAAGACCGGAAGTTGTGGAACTATCGCGGGCTCGGATGCCGTGGTTGAGAGCCTCCCGCTTCGCTCGATAAGGTCCATTTCCCGGCCGGCAGACGGAGCACAAAGCAGCCGCATCAGGTCGGGGGCCGCAAGGTCATCCACCGATGCCACGAAGAGCAACGGATTGAAGATGTTGATCAGCGCGGCAACTATTTTCTTTTCTTTCAAAGCTTCTAGCGCAGCGGCTCGAGGATCGAGACGTAGTTGGCGACCGCCGCGCCGCCCATGTTGAAGATGCCGCCGAGCTTCGCGTCCGGGATCTGCATGTCGCCGGCGGTGCCGGTGAGCTGCATCGCGGAGAGCACGTGCATCGAGACCCCGGTGGCGCCGATCGGGTGGCCCTTGGCCTTGAGGCCGCCCGAGGGGTTGACCGGCAGCCGGCCGTCCTTCTGGGTCCAGCCCTCGAGGGCGGCGCGCGCGCCCTGCCCGCGCTCGGTCAGCCCCATCGCCTCGTATTCCAGCAGCTCGGCGATCGTGAAGCAGTCGTGGGTCTCGACGAAATCTAGGTTTTCCAATTCGATATGGGCGTTTCCTAAGGCTTTGTGCCAAGCTTCGGCGCAGCCCTCGAACAGCGTGATGTCGCGCCGGCTCATCGGCAGGAAGTCGTTGACCTGGGCGGCGGCCCGGAACACAACGGCCTTGCTCATACCGAGCGCGGTCTCGACGTCGGTCAGCACGAGCGCTGCCGCGCCGTCCGAGACCAGCGAGCAGTCGGTCCGCTTGAGAGGGCCGGCGACCAGCGGGTTCTTGTCGGAGACGGTGCGGCAGAACTCGAAGCCCAGGTCCTTCCTGAGCTGGGCCAGGGGGTTGGCGCAGCCGTTCTTGTGGTTCTTGGCGGCGATCGTGGCGAGCGCATCCGACTGGTCGCCGTGGCGCTGGAAGTAGCGCTGGGCGATCTGGCCGAAGACGCCGGCGAAGCCGCCCTCGATCTCGCCCTCCTCCTTGAGGTAGGCGGCCGACAGCAGGGCCTTGGCGATCTCGGGCCCGGGCAGGTCGGTCATCTTCTCGACCCCGACCACGAGCACGAAGCGCGCGCGCCGGCCGGCGATCGACTTCAGGCCCTGATGGATCGCGGCCGAGCCGGTGGCGCAGGCGTTCTCGACCCGGGTCGCGGGCTTGAAGCGCCAGGCGTCGTCCGCCTGCAGGACCAGCGAGCTCGTGAAGCCCTGCGGGCTGAAGCCGCCGCCATAATGGCCGAGCACGATCTCGTCGATGTCCGCCGCGCCGAGCCCGGCATCGGCGACCGCCTCGCTCGCGACCCTGACGATCAGCGATTCGACGTCGTCCTGCTCATGCTTGCCGAACGGCGTATGGCTCCAGCCGACGATGCAGGCGGTCATGGCGGCTCCCCTCACCCGGTTCCCACGCCAGGTTATATAGAGGCTCCACCCGCCCCTGTCGCCGCTCGGGGGCCGGGTCCGCGCCCCTTTCAACCTTTGTCAAGGCGACCGGCAGTAGCCTGGAGCGTCGCACCCAGCCACGGAAGCCGAACCTATGGGCGTTGCTTCGATCCTGCTGGCGGTCGAGATGGCGGATGACGACCGGCCGCTGCTCGAGGTCGCCCTGCTCTACGCCAAGGCCTTTGGCGCCAGGCTCTATCTGGTCCACGTCATGCCGGCCGAGCCGGGGTTCGTCGGCCTGCCCAAGGCGCTCGAGGCGGCACGCCCGGCCGGGGCGGAGAAGATCGAGGTCGGCTATGCCTACGATCGCCACATGGCGGCGGAGCGGGCGCACGCGGCGCACGAGACGCTGCACGCCTGGCGCGAACGCCTGGAAGCTGCGGGGGTGCCGACCACGGCGCTCCTGATCGAGGGCCCCGCGGCCGAGAAGATCGCGACCGAGGCGCAAAAGCTCGGCTGCGGCCTGATCATCGTCGGCGCCCACCACCGCGGCCTGCTCGAGCGCTGGCTGCACGGCAGCACCGCCCAGGAGCTGCAGCGCGCCGCCCCCTGCCCGGTCCTGATCGTCCCGACCGGCGAGGCCTGAACCGGTCTGGCGACGTTAACCTTTGGTCAACCATCGGCCGTCATCCTCACCGACGGTCCATCCATTTGAGATCCTGGGAGTTCGTCCGCCCGCCGAGAGCCCTGGCACGGAGTCCCAAGGCCGCATGGACCTGCCGAAGAAAACGTTGACGGACAAGTCTTAAGCGCCGGTTAACCGTCTCGTCGGGTGACATGACCCTCACCCCCTGATGCCTCCCCCCTCGATGCCTCACCCCTCTCGATCCCCTCGCCCCCCTCGATCCCTCGATCCCTTCGATCCCTTCGATGCCCTCGACCACCGGTCCATGGTCGGCATCTCGATGAGCGCAACCTTTGGTTGCCGATCGGGGCTCCGGCGTCCCGATCAAGCTTGCTCAGCCTCGCCGGCGGGATCAGTCGAACAAGCGGACGCGCAGGCGGCGGTAGGCGAGGCCGAAGGCCAGGGCGCCGAGGGCGATCAGGTAGGCGATGTGGCCGAGGCTCGCGGACAGCTCCAGCGGCTGGCCGGCGGTCAGCGGCCGCACCACCTGGATCAGGTGGGTCATCGGCAAAACCCAGGAGATCGGCTGGACGTAGCTCGGAAAGCGGTCAACCCCGAAAAAAACGCCCGAGAACACGAACATCGGCGTCACCCAGAAGGTGAAGAAATAGCTGAAGAATTCCCAGGTCTTGGCGTGGGCGGTGGCGGCGAGACCGCAGGCGGCGAACGCGAAGCTCGCGATGAAGATCAGGGGCAGGCTGAGGAGCGCGCCCGGGAGCGAGCCGACGCCGCCCCAGAGCGCGCCGACCACGAGCACGCAGACCGCCGAGAACAGCGCCTTGGCCGCCGCCCAGACCGCCTCGCCGAGCAGGAGCTCCAGGAGGCTCACCGGGGTCGCGAGCGTGGCGTCCCAGGTCTTGAGCATGTTGAAGCGGGCGTAAGAGCCGATCGTGGTCTCGAAGCTGGCCGCGAACATCGCCGAATAGGCCATCATCCCCGGGACCACGAAGGCGAGGTAGCTGAGCCCGCCCATGTCGCTGATCACGGCGCCCAGGCCGAAGCCGAAGGCGAACAGGAACAGCAGCGGATTGGCGACGTTGGTGGTCAGCGACGCCCAGATCAGCTTGCGCCAGACCAGATACTGGCGGCGGCAGACCGCGAGCGCATGGGTCGCGATCGCGACGACCTCCGACATCAGTTCTCTCGCAGCTGGCGGCCGGTGAGGCGGAGGAAGACGTCCTCGAGGTTGGCCTGGCGGTGCCAGTAGACCAGGTCCTCGGGCAGCTCCTGGATGAAGCTCTTCGGCGTCTCGACATAGTAGAGGATGGCGTCGCCGATGTCCTCCTGCTCGAACCGGCCGTCGCGAAAGCCGGCCGGCAGCGGCTTTTGGATCTCGAAGACGTGGCCTTTGACGTGGCGGTCGATCAGCTCCCCGGGCGCGCCGCGATCGAGGATGCGGCCCTGGTCGATGACGATGATCTGATCGCAGAGCCGCTCCGCCTCCTCCATGTAGTGGGTGGTCAGGAGCAGGGTCTTGCCCTGTTTCCTGAGATCGAGGAGGCGTTTCCAGATCATCATGCGCGCCTGCGGGTCGAGGCCGGTGGTCGGCTCGTCGAGGATCACGAGCTCGGGGTTGCTGATCAGGGCGCGGGCGATCACCAGGCGGCGCTTCATGCCCCCGGACAGCTGGTTGACCCCGGCCTCGGCGCGATCGCCGAGCTGCAGGAAGCCGAGCAGCGCCGGGATACGCTCGGCGATCGCGGCCGACGGCAGGCTGAAGTAGCGGCCATAGACCTCGAGGTTCTGGCGTACCGACAGGTCGGGATCGAGGTTGTTGTCCTGGGGCACGAGGCCGATCCTGGCCTTGTGCTCGCGCCGGATCGCTTCGACCGGCACCCCGAACACCGTGAGCTCGCCGCCCGACGGCGTGGTCAGGCCCATGATCATGCGCATGGTCGTGGTCTTGCCGGCGCCGTTGGGGCCGAGCAGGCCGACGCACTGGCCGGGCTCGACCTCGAAGTCGAGGCCGCGCACGGCCTGGATCCGGCCGTACGACTTCTCGAGGGCTCGGGCCAGGATCACGGGCAAGGGCTTCATGGGAGGCGAGATGGTCCGATGGGGGCGATCTCAGCAAGCCTGTAGCGCACGCCCGTGACTACAGCGAAATCCAGTAGCGGCGCAACCGGCCGCGGCCCGCCGGATCGTCGAGGAAGCGGTCGAGCCGGCCGCTGCTCGCCTCGATGATGCGGACCGAGGCGAGGTTGTCGTCGACACAGTGACCAGCGGGCGTTCGATCCCGAGCCGCCGGCACTTCCCGAGCGCCAGCGCCAGAATCAGCTTGCCATAGCCGATGTGACCACCCGCCTCCTTGAGGGCGTCGCGAAGGAGCCGCACGAACTCGGCGCCGCGCGCCTCGACCGCCGCCGGCTCGAGCGGACGGACGACGATCACGCGGCCGGAGCTGTCCAGGTCGGGCGGCCTTCGATCGGGTAGGCCGGGTCGTTGAAGCCCGGGGTCGAGGGATGGCCGGTCGTGACGAGGCTGTCGACCAGGGCCTCGTCCTCGGCGTCGAACCGGTACTCGAGCGCCGGCAGATAGGCCTCGAGCTGCTCGAGCGTGCGCGGCCCGGCGATCGCCGCGGTGATCAGGCGGTTGTTGAGCACCCAGGCGAACGCGAACTGGACCGGGCTGATTCCCTTGGCCTCGGCGTGGCGCTTGATCTCCTGGGCGATGACCAGCGACTCGCGGCGCCACTCGGTCTGCATCATGCGCTTGTCCTGACGGGCGCTCCGGGTGCCCGCGGGCGGCGGGGCGTCGGGGTCGTACTTGCCGGTCAGGACGCCGCGGGCCAGCGGACTGTAGGGCACGACGCCGAGCCCATAGTAGCTGCAGGCGGGCAGATGCTCGACCTCGGGCATCCGGTTCATGGCGTTGTAATAGGGCTGGCTGACGATCGGCCGGTCGATGCCAGCGCGATCGCATAGATTGCAGATCTCGGCGAGCCGCCAGCTGCGAAAGTTGGAGACCCCGAAATAGCGCACCTTGCCGCTTCGGATCAGGTCCGCCATGGCGCCGACCGTCTCCTCGAGCGGCGTCGCGTGGTCCTCCTTGTGCAGGTACAGGATGTCGATCCAGTCGCTGCCGAGCCGGGCGAGCGAGGCATCGCAGGCAAGGATCATCCAGCGCCGCGACAGCCCGGCCTGGTTCGGCCCCGGGCCCATCGGGTTGCACATCTTGGTCGCCAGGATCCAGTGGTCGCGCTCAGGCCCGATCGCCCGGCCGACGACCTCTTCCGAGCGGCCCTCGACGTAGGCGTCGGCGGTGTCGATGAAGTTGATCCCGGCCTCCCTGGCGCGGGCGATGATCCGGGCCGAGGCCGGCTCGTCGGTCGGCCCGCCGAACATCATCGTGCCGAGGCAGAGCGGCGACACCTTGAGGCCGCTGCGGCCGAGCTTGCGGTAGTCCATGAGTTCCTCCCCCATTCGAGCGGGTCACCATAGCCAGATCGTCGCCGCCCGCGAAGGGGGGCTCTGGTCTCTGGTGGCCTCAGGCCCGCCGGCGGTCAGAGGTCAGGCGCCGGGTGAAGCGGCGCACCCGGCGCAGGCCGCCGCGCTCCGGGTAATGCCGCTCGACCACCCCGAGGTCGGTGAACCCCGCCTTCTCGAGCACCCGCACCGAGGCCGGGTTCTCGATGAAGCTGAAGGCCTCGAGCACCCGATAGCCGACCCGGGCGGCGTGCGCCACCATCGCGCCGACGCCCTCGGTCGCATAGCCCCGCCCCCAGAACCGCCGGCCGAGCACGTAGCCGAGCTCCGCGGTCGCACCCTCGCCGCCGAAGCCGATGCCGCCGATCGCCGCGCGATCCCGCCGCCGCGCGATCAGGAACGAATGACTGGCCGGCGCGACATAGGCCGAGATCCACCGCTGCAGCGCCGCCTCACTCGGCGGCCAGGGCATGCGGCCGGTCTGCTTGATCGCCTCCCAGTCGCCCGCGAGCAGGCGCGCAAGCGCCGGCGCGTCGCCGACGGCGAGCGGCCGCAGCAGCAGGCGTTCGGTCTCGATCTGCATCATCTCGGGGGCCGGCCCGATGGCAGCCGGACGGCTCAGATCCACTTCAGCCGGCGCAGCACGACGATCTCCACGATAGCCAGAACCAGGAGCAGGACAATCACGATCGGGAACGCCCAGGGTTGCTCGGCGCCCGGCAGGCCACCGACGTTGATCCCGAGCAGGCCGGTGATCAGGCTCGGCGGCAGGAGCACGGTCGCGACCACGGTCAGGAGGTACATCGTGCGGTTCATCTGATCCGACAGGCGGGTGTTGAGCTCGTCCTGAACCACGGACGCGCGCTCGCGCGCGGCATCGAGGTCCTCGACCAAGCGGGTGGTGCGATCGGTGACCTCGCGGAGCACCGCCCGATCGCCCGCCCCGAGCCAGGGCGCATGGCTGGTCGTCAGCCTGGCCATGACCTCGCGCTGCGGCGCCAGATAGCGACGAAGCGCGATCGCCTCGCGGCGCAGCCCGGCGATCCCGAGCCTGAGCTCGGCGCTGTGCTCGCGCAGCACCGCCTCCTCGATGGTCGTCGATGCGGTCGACCAGCTGGTCGATCACCGGCCCCATGCGGGCGATCAGGCGGTCGCTGAGCATCGCCAGGAAGGATCCGGGCCCGCGCGGGCCCCGGCCTTCGGCCAGGGCCGCGCGCAGATCGTTGACGGCGGTCAGCCGACGGTGGCGCAGGGTCACGATGCGGGCCGGCTCCAGCCAGATCCGAACCGCGACCATGTCCTCGGGATCGGCGCCGGGATTGAGATTGACGCCGCGCAGCGCGACCAGATGGGCGTCGTCGACCGGCAGCTCGCGCGGCCGGACGTCTTCGGCGAGCAGCCCGTCGACGATCACCGGGTCGATGGCGGCATCGCCGCGCAGCCAGCTTTGGCTCGCCGCCCCGGTCCGATCCAGATGCACCCAGAGCAGCCCGTCCTCGGGTCGCCAGCGGTGGATCTCCGGCCAGCCGACCTCGCGGCCGCCACCCCGGCCATCGAGAGCACAGGCGCAGATCAGGCCATCCTCGAGCGCCATCGTCCTGTCCTCCGGCGAGCTGGAGCCGCGGCTCGTCATGGCGCCGCCAGCGCCGCGCGGTGGGCGCGCCAGCTCTGGGCCTCGATGAAGATCCGCCGGATCTCCGGATAGGCCGCCTTGATGCGGTGCTCGAGATCGCTGATCGCCGCCTCGACCTGGTCGGCCGAGAGATCGCTCGCGAAGTCGAGGCTGAGGTTGAGGAGCACGTCGTCGGGGCCGAGGTGGACGCTGCGGTGCTCGTTGACCCTGAGGATGCCGGGCCGCCCGGCGATGATCTGCTCGATGCCGCGGCGGACCTCGGGCAGCACGCCCTCGCCGATCAACAGGCTCTTGCACTCGTAGGCGAGCCAGGCGGCGGTCGCCCCCAGGATCAGGGCGATGCCGATCGAGGCGACGCCATCGAGGACCGGCAGCTCGAGCCCTTGGCCAAACGCGATGCCGGCGAGCGCCACGACCAGGCCGAGCAGGGCGGCGCTGTCCTCGAACAGGACCGCGAACGCCGCCGGATCCTTGCTCCGGCGCACCGCCTCGAGATAGCTGCGCTCGCCCTTGGTCGCCCGGAAGGCGCGGAACGCGAAGATCCAGCTGACCCCCTCGAACAGCACGGCGAAGGCGATCACGACGTAGTTGACGTAGGCGTCGGTCACCGGCGTCGGATCGTCCAGCTTGTGCAGCCCCTCGTACAGGGAAACTCCCGCGCCGCCGGCGAAGATCAGGAGCGCCACGACGAACGCCCAGAAGTACAGCTCGCGACCGTAGCCGAACGGATGGCGGTGGTCGGGCGGGCGGCCGGACCGCCAGAGTCCATACAGGAGGAGCCCCTGATTGCCGCTGTCGACGACCGAGTGCACCGCCTCGCTCAGCATCGCCGAGCTGCCGGTGATCGCGGCGGCGGCGAACTTGGTGAGCGCGATCAGCGCGTTGGCGCCAAGGGCCGCATAGATCACCAGTCTCGACGAATGCGCCGGCATCGATTCAACCTCTGGATGGCGGGCGCAAACTTGCGCAGATCCCCCGTGATTTCAACTCGCGCGTGAAGCGGGGCGGCCCCGCCGGGGGCTCGGGAGCAGGCTCAACGATTTATTAACCCTACCGGGCCATGAGTTCCCCGACCGACGTCGCCGCCGGGACTCGAGGGGATCGCAGCGCATGGGCCAGCCGTTCGCAAGCATCGTCATCCTGGCACCGCTGATCCTGCTCGGCGCCTGCTTCCAGATCGCACCCAGGTCTTCGATGCCGTTTCAGGCGACCGCCGACCGGCAGAGCCGCTACACCGCCGAGATCATGCTCGCGGTCAAGGAGGACCGCCGCGGCGAGGTCAGCGAGGCGGCGGCCAACGGCCGCATGGTGCTGCCGCAGCTGCCCGAGATCTGGGGGCTTCCCCCTGCCGAGCGGGGTCCCGCGCCGGCCGCCCTGGCGCCGCTCGGGCCGGGCGCGGCGAGCGGCTCGACGCCGACCGGCTGCGCTTCGCCAGCCGACGCATCGGCCGACGATGCCTCGGCCGCCGCGTGCCAAGGCGGGCGGGATTGGGCGCTGATCCTGCCAACCCTCGGCTATGCCTCGATCGCCCCCGCGGGCCGCACCGCTGGATCCCTGAGCGGCTCGAGGTGGTCCGGGCGTCGGGCCTCGCCCGGCCGGCTCAGCCAGTGACCGCGGTCGCGAGGAAGACCGCCGCCGCCTCGACATCGCGCCGCAACGCCGCGTGGCGGCGTTCGGTCTCGGGGTCCCGGCCCCAGCGCTCGATCTCGAACAGCTCGTCGAGCAGGCTCGCGGCCAAGGCCTGGCCGGCGTCGATCCGGCCTGCCGCCAGAGCCAGGCCGAGGACCAGCGAGCCGAGCGCGGTGGTCGCCGCGTGCAGGCCGACCAGGGGCCAGTCGTCCTAGCGCCTCGACCGCCGCCCGCAGGCGCTGGAGCGCGGCCGCCGGCTGCTCGACCGCCAGGATCGAGGTGGTCACGGTCAGCCGGGCGCCGTAGGCGCTCGCGGCCCAGTCCAGCAAGGGCTGCCAGGCCTGCCCCTGGCGCTCGACCAGCTCGAGCGGGGCGGCGGCCCGGTAGCAGAGGAGGTCGGTGCCGGCGTAATCGATCACCTCGAGGGCCGCGGCGGCGCGCAGCCCGGGCAGGCGATCCTGGGCCGTGCTCGCGAGCCGGGTCAGGGGCATCGTCGCCGGCTCGATGGTCTCGGCCTGAGCCCGCCACTCGGCCGCGACCGCGTCGGCGAGCGCCGCCGTCGGCAGCACGAGGAGCCGCTTGGCCGGCGTGCGGAGCGGCCGGCCATCGAGCAGCACGCGATGCTGCCCGTCCTCCGCAGCGACCTCGACCCGCTGATAGAAGCGTTTCACGGACCGCCCGCCAGCGCCAGATCGAGCAGATCCTCGAAGCGCTCGAGGATCGTGGTCGCCCCGGCTGCGACCAGGCTCGAGACCGGGTGGTAGCCCCAGGCGACGCCGATCGCGCCGGCGCCTGCGGCCCGCGCCATCGCCATGTCGTAGCTGGTGTCGCCGACCATCAGGGTCTCCCCGGGCGCGCTGCCGGTCTCGCACATCGCCGCCTCGAGCATGCTCGGGTGCGGCTTGCTGGGGTGGCGATCGGCGGTCTGGAGGCTTACGAACAGGGACGTGAGCCCGTGATGGTCGAGCACGCCCAGAAGCCCGGGGCGCGACTTGCCGGTCGCGACGCCGAGCAGGCAGCCCCGCCGGTCGAGCTCGATCAGGGTCGCCAAGGCACCGGGATAGAGCGCCTCCTGCACGCCGTCCTCGGCGCGCAGCGCCCGCCAGGCGGTCCGATAGGCCTCGACCAGCAGCGTCCGCTCGGCGAGCTCGGCCTGCGGCCGCCAGCGGGCGATCGCGAGCTCGAGCGACAGGCCGATCACCGCGTGCACGGCCGCGACCGTCGGCGGCACCAGGCCCTGCGCCCGAAACGCCCGCTCGGCGGCGGCCACGATCACGTGCTGGCTGTCGACCAGGGTGCCGTCACAGTCGAACACGATCAGCCGGACCATGCCCGCCCGTCAGATCGGATCGAAGTCGGCGAGCCGCGCGCCGGGCAGGTCCGGATCGGGCTCGAAGCCGAGCCATGCGAACCCGGCGCGCACGACGGGGTCGAGCGGCGCGCTGAGCTCCAGGCTGCCGCCGTCCGGATGCGGCAGGCGGATCTCCCGGGCATGCAGCATCAGGCCCGCGGGCGCGCCGGCGGGACAGGCGGCCGGCCCGCCGTATTTGCGATCGCCCTGGATCGGCGTGCCGAGCAGGCTGCAATGCACGCGCAGCTGATGGGTGCGCCCGGTCAGCGGCTGGAGGGCGAGCCAGCTCGCGATCTTGCCGGCCCGGGCGACGGTCCGGTAGCGGCTGCGCGCCGGCTGGCCGTCGGCAGCACTCTCGACCCGCTCGCCGCGAGCCGCGGCGTGCTTGGCCAACGGCCGGTCGATCACGCCTTCGGCCGCCGGCGGCCGGCCGACCACCAGCGCCCAGTAGAGCTTGTCGACCTGATGGCGGCGGAAGGCCTCGGTCAGCCTGGCGGCGGCGGGCGCGGTCCTGGCGACCACCAAAAGCCCGCTGGTGTCGCGATCGAGGCGGTGCACGAGGCGCGGCCGCTCGCCGCCGGCGGCGAGCGCCGCGAGCATGCCATCGAGATGGCGCGTGGTCCTGGTGCCGCCCTGGACTGCCAGTCCGGCCGGCTTGTTCAGGACCAGGAGGGCTGCGTCCTGGTGCAGGATCCGGGCCCGCAACCAGTCGGCATCCCCGGCCCTTGGCGCCGGCTCGGGGCGCGGGTTCGCCGGGCCGTCCGCCGGCGGTGCGAACGGCGGGATGCGGATGCTCTGGCCCGCGAGCAGACGCGCGTTGGCCGCCGCCCGCCGGCCGTCGACCCGGATCTGGCCGCCGCGCAGCAGCTTCTGCAACCGGCCGTGGCTGAGCTCCGGGAAATGCCGGTGGAACCAGCGATCGAGGCGGATCTCCGCCTCGTCCGGAGCGACCGCGCGCAGCTCGACCCCGGTCATCCGGCCGGATCGCGCGTGCGGCGCAGCTTTTGCCATCGCTCGAGCTTGCGCTGGAGTGCGGCCTCCTCGCCCTCCCCGGTCGGCTCGAAGAAGCTCGGGCGCGCCATGCCATCGGGAAAATAGTTCTGGCCGGAGAAGCGATCCGGCGCCTCGTGGTCGTAGGCGTAGCCCTTGGCGTAGCCCAACTGCTGCATCAGGCGCGTCGGGGCGTTACGGATGTGGAGCGGCGGCATCAGCGAGCCGCTCTCTTTGGCCGCACGCATGGCGGCCCCGAATGCCCGGTAGACGGCGTTGGACTTGGGCGCGCAGGCAAGGTGCAGGGTGCATTCCGCGAGCGCCAGCTCGCCCTCGGGGCTGCCCAGCTGCTCGTAGGCCTGGCTCGCGGCGAGCGCCAGCGGCAGGGCGCCGGGGTCGGCAAGCCCGATGTCCTCGGAAGCCATCCGGACCAGCCGGCGGGCGATGTAACGGGGGTCCTCGCCACCCTGGAGCATGCGTGCCAGCCAGTAGAGCGCCGCGTCCGGATCCGAGCCGCGCACCGACTTGTGGAGCGCGCTGATCAGATTGTAATGCGCCTCCTGCTGGCGGTCGTAGAGCGGCATCCGCCGCTGCAGGACGTGGGCGAGGGTCGCGGGGTCGAGCCGTGGCTCGGCCGGCAGGTCGGCCAGGTTCTCGACCATGTTGAGCAGATAGCGGCCGTCGCCGTCGGCGAGCTCGAGCAGGCGCGCCCGCGCCTCGGCATCGAGCGGCAAGGCGTGGCCGAGCGCCGTCTCGGCGCGCCCGACCAGGGCTTCGAGGGCCGCCGGATCGAGCCGGTTCAGGACCAGGACCTGGCAGCGCGAGAGCAAAGCACCGGTGAGCGCGAAGGACGGGTTCTCGGTGGTCGCGCCGATCAGGGTGACGGTGCCGTCCTCGACCTGGGCGAGCAGGCCGTCCTGCTGGGCGCGGTTGAAGCGGTGGATCTCGTCGATGAACAGCAGCGTCGCCTGGCCGGTGCGGCGGCGCGCCTTGGCCTCCTCGTAGACCTTGCGCAGGTCGGCGACCCCCGACATGACCGCCGAGAGGGCTGTCAACGGCTGCCCGAGCCGGCCCGCGAGCAGGCGGGCGAGCGTGGTCTTGCCGGTGCCGGGCGGCCCCCAGAGAATGATCGAGCCGAGCTGGCCGCGGGCGAACATCCGCCCGAGCGGCGTGTCCGGCCCGAGCAGATGGTCCTGGCCGACCAGCTCGGCCAGCGACTTCGGGCGCAGCCGGTCGGCGAGCGGTTGATGGGCGCGCGCCGGCGGCGGGGCGACCGGCAGCTCCGGACCTTCGAACAGATCGCTCATCTGCCGATCACCACGGCGAGCTGCTGACCATCCCGCTCGATCTCCAGGCGCCAGGGCTGGTGCACCTCCTGTAGGAGCTTGGTCAACCGATCGACGTCCTCGACCGGCTGGTCGGCGATCCTGGTCACGAGATCGCCGCGCTTCAGGCGCAGCTCGGCCGCCGGGCTGCCCGGCTCGACCTTGAGCACGACCACGCCGCGCTGGAACAGGTCGAAATTCAGGTCCCGGTTCAAACCAGGCGACAGATTGGCGACCGTCGCGCCAGCCAGCACCTCACGGCCGGTGAGCGTGGTCTGCTCGACCTGCGGCCGATAGGGCGGCGTCTCGAGCGGCAGATTGAGGCTGGCTTCGCGGCCTTGCCGCCAGACCTCGAGCTTGGCGTCCTTGCCGAGCGCGCCGATCGCGAGCCGGAAGTTGAGCGCTTTGGAATCTTCGACCTGACGGCCGTCGACCGCCAGGATCACGTCGCCCTTGGCGATGCCGGCGCGCGCCGCCGGCCCGCC
>CAVSRN010000068.1:0-26223 GCA_963730195.1 uncultured Alphaproteobacteria bacterium | reverse complement strand
TGAGCAGCGAAAACCACACCACGCCGACCGGGCTGGTCCAGCCCTCGCCGGTGCCGTCGCGGCGCAAGTTCCTCAAAGGAGCTGCGGTCACCGCGGCCGGCGCGACCGCGGCGCTGGCGGCGCCCAACATCTCCCGGGCGCAGACCGTATCGTTGAAGATGCAGGGGGCCTGGGCGCCCCAGGACATCTTGAACGAGTTTGCGACCGACTACGTCGATCGGGTCAACGCCATGGGCGGCGGCCGGCTCAAGATCGAGTATCTGGTCTCCGGCTCGGTCGTGAAGGCCTTCAGCGTCTACGACGCGGTCAACGACGGCGTGCTCGACGCCGGCCACACGGTGCCCGCCTACGTTTACGGCAAGAACAAGGCGGCCTCCCTGTTCGGCACCGGGCCGTGCTTCGGCTGGGACGCCCACCAGGCGATCGCCTGGATCTACAACGGCGGCGGTGACGCCCTGCATACCGAGCTGATGCAGAAGATCCTCGGCCTCAACATCGTCAGCTTCTTCTCGACCCCGATGCCGCCCCAGCCGCTCGGCTGGTTCAAGAAGCCGGTCAAGTCAATGGCCGACCTCCAGGGCATCAAATACCGCACGGTCGGTCTCGCCACCGAGGTCATGCAGGCGATGGGCCTCGCGGTCACCCAGATCCCCGGCGGCGAGATCATCCCGGCGATGGAGCGCGGCGTGATCGACGCCTTCGAGTTCAACAACCCGACCTCGGACCGTCTGTTGGGCGCGCCGGACGTCGCCAAGCACTACATGATGGGCAGCTATCACCAGGCCAACGAGTTCTTCGAGATCATCTTCAACAAGAAGATCTATGACGGCCTGGCCCCGGAGCAGCAGGCGATTTTGAAGTACTCCGCCGAGGCGGCGTCCTCGGCGAACCTGTGGAAGGCGTTCGACCGCTACTCGAAGGACCTGGACGCCCTCCAGACGGAGGACGGCGTGACGGTCCACCGCACGCCGCAGGACGTCTTCGCCGCCGAGCTCGACGCCTGGGACAAGGTGGTCGACCAGCTGTCGTCCGACGCCTTCTTCGCGAAGGTGATCGCCTCGCAGCGCGAGTGGGCGAAGCGGGTCTGCTACTACGTTCTGTTCAACAACGTCGACACCAAGCTGGCCTATGAGCACTACTTCGGCGCGTTGACCTTCTAGGCGGGCTCGACGCCTCAGCAGACCGGCGGCGGGGCGGTGCTCACGGGCACCGCCCCCTGTCATAAGCAGATGGACGGCGCACGCTCCAATCGTACGGGGAGGTAGGGACCGTGGAGCGCTACCTGATGTTCATCGACCGGCTCAGCATGTGGATGGGCAAGGTGTTCGCCTGGTGCATCCTCATCCTGACCTTCGCCGTATCGTACGAGGTCTTCGTGCGCTACGTGCTGCGCGATCCGACCTCGTGGGCCTACGACGTCAGCTACATCATGTATGGCGGTCTGTTCCTGATGGCGGGCGCCTACACGGTGTCGCGCGACGGCCACGTCCGCGGCGACGTCATCTACCGGCTGTGGCCGCAGCGCGTGCAGGCGATGATCGACCTGACGCTCTACCTGCTGTTCTATTTCCCCGGCGTGACCGCCCTGGCCTACTCCGGCTACACCTTCGCCCGCCAGTCCTGGGGCTACGGCGAGACCAGCGTCTACAGCCCGGCGAGCATCCCGGTCTACCAGCTCAAGGCGCTGATCCCGATTGCCGGCGTCGTCCTGTTCCTGCAGGGGATCTCGGAGCTGGTCCGCTGCATCCGCTGCATCCGGGACGGCTACTGGCCGGCGCGCTACCACGACGTCGAGGAGCTGGAGTTGGCGATCCTCCATCACCATGAGGATGAAGTCGCCCACGCCCACGGAACGCCCGCGCCGGAGACGCCTCGATGACCGATCCCCAAATCGGCGTCGGGATGCTGCTGTTCTTCATCCTGATCATCATGCTGGGGTTCCCGATCGCCTTCACCCTGATGGCGATGGGCGTGTTCTTCGGCTACTACGCCATGGGCGATCACATCTTCCAGCTGCTGGTCCAGAACACCTTCGACATCATGTCGAACGATGTGCTGGTGGCGGTGCCGCTGTTCCTGTTCATGGGCTACATCGTCGAGCGCGCCAACATCATCGACCGCCTGTTCTACAGCATCCAGCTCGCGGCCCGGCACGTGCCCGGGTCCATGGCGGTCGCGGCGCTCATCACCTGCGCGGTGTTCGCGACCGCGACCGGGATCGTCGGCGCGGTCGTCACCCTGATGGGCCTGCTCGCGTTTCCGGCGATGCTCAAGGCCGGCTACGACACCAAGCTGTCGGCGGGCGTGATCTGCGCCGGCGGCACGCTCGGGATCCTGATCCCGCCCTCGATCATGCTGATCGTCTACGCCGCCACCGCCGGGGTCTCGGTGGTCAAGCTCTACGCCGCGGCGATGTTCCCGGGCTTGCTGCTCGCCGGCCTCTACGTGGTCTATGTGATCGGCCGGGTGGTGATCAATCCCAAGCTCGCGCCCAAGCTGCCGGAGGATGAGGCCAACGTCCCGTTCGGCCAGGTCGTCTACCAGCTGCTGACCTCGTTCTTCCCGCTCGCGATCCTGATCACCTGCGTGCTCGGCGCGATCCTGTTCGGCCTCGCGACGCCCTCCGAAGCGGCCGCGGTCGGGGCGCTAGGCGGCCTCGTGCTCGCCGCCGCCTACCAGGCCCTCACCTGGACCCGGCTCAAGGAGGCGGTCTTCCTGACCGCCCGCACCACCGCCATGGTCTGCTATCTGTTCGTCGGCTCCTGGACCTTCTCCTCGGTGTTCTCCTATCTCGGCGGCCACCACGTCGTCGAGCACCTGGTGCTCAGCCTCAATCTGGGCACGGTCACCTTCCTGATGCTCACCCAGTTCATCATCTTCCTGCTCGGCTGGCCGCTCGAGTGGACCGAGATCATCATCATCTTCGTGCCGATCTTCCTGCCTCTGCTCCACCATTTCAACGTCGACCCGATCTTCTTCGGCGTGCTGGTGGCGCTCAACCTGCAGACCTCGTTCCTGACCCCGCCGATGGCGATGTCCGCCTATTACCTCAAGGGCATCGCGCCCCCCAACGTCCAGCTGATGGACATCTTCCGCGGCGTCATGCCCTTCCTCGCGATGGTGCTCTTGGCCATGGTCCTGGTCTACAACTTCTCGGGGCTGGTCCAGTGGCTGCCGCACTATCTCTACAGCAGCTGAGGCGGGGTCGATGCCGCGCGAGGGAGCGATGATCGAAGCCACCAACGAGCTCGTGAGCCTGACCGCCGTGGCGGCGGCCGGGCTGCTCCGCGACCACCGGCTGAGCGCGCTCGAGCTGACCGAGGCCTGCCTGGACCAGATCGAGGCCGCCGAGCCCGACGTCCAGGCGTTCGCCTTCCTCGACCCGGAGCACGCCCTCGGGCAGGCCCGGGCGCTCGACCAGCAACGCCAGCGCGGCCGCCCGCTCGGGCCGCTGCACGGCCTGCCGGTCGGGGTCAAGGACATCATCGACACCGAGGACATGCCGACCGAGAACGGCACCGTGCTGCACGCCGGGCGGCGGCCGCGCGCGGATGCCACGGTGGTCAGCCGGCTGCGCGCCGCGGGGGCGGTGATCCTCGGCAAGACCGTGACCACCGAGCTCGCCGTCTATGGGCCCAACAAGACGCGCAACCCGCACAACCTCGAGCATACGCCGGGCGGCTCGTCGTCGGGCTCGGCGGCGGCGGTCGCGGCCCACATGCTGCCGCTGGCGCTCGGCACCCAGACCAACGGCTCGGTGATCCGGCCGGCGGCCTATTGCGGCGTCTTCGGCTTCAAGCCGAGCCACGGCCTGATCTCGCGGGTGGGCATTCTGCCGCAGTCGCGGCCCCTCGACACGGTCGGCGTGATGGCCCGCTCGCTGCCGGACCTGGCACTGCTCGCCGAGGTCCTGATGGGCTACGATGCCGGCGACCCGGCGCTACGGCCGAGCGCGCAGCCACGCCTGCTCGAGGTCGCGATGCAGCCACCGCCGGTCGTGCCCGATCTCGGCTTCGTGCGGAGCCCGGTCTGGGATCAGGCCGAGGACGAGACCAGGGCGGCCTTCGACGAGCTGGTGGCGACGCTCGACGAGCGGATCACCGCGGTCGATCTGCCGTCCGGGTTCGAGCACGCGGTCGGGCTGCACGGCACGATCATGGAGGCCGATCTCGCCCGCAGCTTCGCGCCGGAATATCAGCGGGGTCGGGAACAGCTGACCGCCCGGCTGTGCCAGATGATCGAGCGCGGCCAGCGGTGCCTGGCGGTCGACTACAACCGGGCGGTCGATGCGATCCCCTGGCTGGGGCTCGCCCTCGAGCCGCTGTTCGAGCGCTTTGATGCGCTGCTCACGCCCGCGACCACCGGCCCGGCGCCGCACGGGCTCGGATCGACCGGCAGCCCGGTGTTCTGCACGATCTGGACGCTCTGCGGCATGCCCGCGGTCACCCTGCCGCTGCTGCAGGCGGGCAACGGCCTGCCGCTCGGCGTCCAGCTGGTCGGCCAGAAGGGCGACGACGCCCGGCTGCTGCGCACCGCGCGCTGGCTGGTCGAGACGCTGCGTTCCGAGGTCGCGGCCGAGCGCAGCTAGCGGTTAGGAATTGCCGAACTGGTCCTCGCCGCCGCGGACCGCCTCGACGACGCTGACCACCATCAGGGCGATGCCGATCAGCACCACGATCCAGAGCGCGATCGAGGGGATCTTGATCAGGATGGTCCCGAGAAAGAAGATCGCGATGATCAGCGCGATCCCTCCGCCAACCAGTGTGGGAAGCACGGCACCCTCGATCTCTGTGGCTCAGACCATAGCAATAGGTGGCTGGCGACGGCCGCGTCAAGCCGCGCGCCGCGCGAACGCGTGGTGACATCCGGCGCGCCACGGTCTATCGAGGCGTGGTCCTTGGCGCTATAGCGCGCCGCCGACGCCAGGAGACGGCTGGCCATGCGTCGCAGACGCAACGCGAAGATCCTCGCCACGCTCGGGCCGGCGACCTCGTCGCAGGCGCAGATCCGGGCCCTGTTCGAGGCCGGCGCCGACGCCTTCCGGCTCAATTTCTCCCATGGCAGCCATGCCGACCAGAAGGCCCGGTACCAGGCGGTGCGCGCGGTCGAGGCCGAGACCCAGCGGCCGGTCGCGGTGGTCATCGACCTTCAGGGGCCGAAGCTCAGGGTCGGGTCGTTTGGGGACGGCGCGATCGAGCTCGCGCGCGGCGCGCGCTTCCGGCTCGACCTCGCCCGCGAGCCGGGCGACCAGCAGCGGGTGTCGCTACCGCATCCGGAGATCTTCCGGGCGATCGCGGCCGGCACCGAGCTGTTGCTCGACGACGGCAAGATCCGGCTCCGGGTCGAGCAGGTCGGGCCGGACTTCGCCGAGACCGAGGTTTTGAGCGGCGGCCGCCTGTCCAACAGCAAGGGCGTCAACGTGCCGAACGTGATCCTGCCGTTGTCGCCCTTGACCGAGAAGGACCGGCGCGACCTGCAGTTCGGCCTCGACCTCGGCGCCGACTGGGTGGCGCTGTCCTTCGTCCAACGCCCGGAGGACGTCGCCGAGGCGCGCCGCCTGGTCGCCGGCCGGGCCGCGATCATGGCCAAGATCGAGAAGCCCGCGGCGGTCGACCATCTGGACCAGATCATCGACCTCTCCGAGGGCATCATGATCGCGCGCGGCGACCTCGGCGTCGAGGTGCCGCCCGAGGACGTGCCGGGCCTGCAGAAGCGGATCATCCGCGCCGCGCGCGCGGCCGGCAAGCCCGTGGTCGTGGCGACCCAGATGCTGGAATTGATGATCAGCGCGCCGGCCCCGACCCGGGCCGAGGCGTCCGACGTCGCGACCGCGGTCTACGACGGCGCCGATGCCGTGATGCTCTCGGCCGAGACTGCCGCCGGTGCCTATCCGGTCGAGGCGGTCGCGATGATGGATCGGATCATCGCCAAGGTCGAGCACGACCCGCTCTACCGCAGCTATCTCGACGCCTTTCACGCCGAGGCCGAGCATACCGCGGCCGACGCGATCACGCTCGCCGCCCGCGCGGTCGCCAGCACCATGCGCTCGGCGGCGATCGTCACCTACACCACGACCGGCTCGACCGCGCTCCGGGCGGCGCGCGAGCGGCCGGATCAGCCGATCCTGGCGCTGATCACCCAGTTCGCGACGGCGCGTCGCCTGGCGCTGGTCTGGGGCCTGCACGGCGTCGTCTGCGAGGACGCCCGCAACATCGACCACATGGTCGAGCGCGCCTGCCAGCACGCGCTCGCGAGCGGCGTCGCGAGCGCCGGCTCGAGCCTGGTGATCACCGCCGGCGTGCCATTCGGCACCCCCGGCTCGACCAATCTGTTGCGGATCGCCTGGGTACGCTGAGCTGCCTCAGCGTTGCGGGCGCCGACGGCGCGCCTCCCGGAGCGCGGCCTCGACCAGGATCAGGTGGCAGCCGAGGAGCAGCGCGCCGCCGGCGATCAGCGGGTCGACGCCAAGCGCCAGGATCAGGCCGGCGACGATCGCCACCAGGGCCAGGATCGCGAGGGTCAGGCGGGCGTCGGCTGCGAACATGCCGAACAGCTCGCCCGCGATCTCCCAAAGGAGCGCATCATCGCGCGCTCACCGGGGCAGCGCGCCGCAGCCGGCTCGCGGTCAGGAGGCCGGTCGCGAGAAACAGCGCGGCGAAGACCAGCAGCGCCAGGTCCTGCTCCGGCCAGCGCACGCCCAGGCCTTCGCCGGTCCAGAACACGCCGAACGCCGAGAGCATGACGCCGACCCCGAACTTGAGGGTGTTCTCAGGCACGCGGGCGAGCGGCCGGTGGACCACGGCGCCGACCGCGAGCACGGCCGCGCAAGCGGCGAGCGCGCCGAGGCAGGCGGGCCAGAGCAGCCCGCGCCCGGCGCCGACCGCGATCACGATGAAGACCACCTCCAGGCCCTCGAGCAGCACCGCCTTGAACACCGCCAGGCCCGCGATCCAGTCGAGCGAGGTGGCCCGGCGCGCGGCCTCGGCGAGCTCGCGGGTCTCGGCCGCAAAGGCGGCATCCTCGTCGTGCAACGGGATGATCGCTGCCGAACGCAACACCGCCTTGCGCAACCAGCCCATGCCGAACAGCAGCAGCAGGATGCCGACCACGAGCTGGAGGAGGTGCAGCGGTACCCGGTCGAGCAGGGGGCCGAGGGCCACCACCAGCAGCCCGAGCGCGACCAGCGCCGCGCCGGTCCCGACCGCCGCGAGCCGCCAGCCGCGCAGGGTCGCGACCGCGAGCACGATCGTGAACGCCTCGACGACCTCGACCGCCGAGGCGGTGAAGGCGGCGGCTACCGCCGGCGCGGCGACGCCCCAGCTTGCTGGCTCCATCGCGATTCTCGTAGTGTTTGCTACATAGGCGGCTATTGTGTAGTGTATACGACAGGATCAGGTCAACCGGGAACTTGCGTCATGGCCTCGACAGTCGCCTTCGACGAGCGGGTGAATGCCTGCTGGGAGCGGATCAGCCGCGCCGAACGGAGGGTCGCGCGCTTTTTCCAGGCGCACCGGGACGAGGTCTTGGTCGGGTCGGCGGCGGCACTCGCGGAGCAGGCCGGCACCAGCGATGCGACCGTGATCCGGACCGCCAAGGCGCTTGGATTTGCCGGCATGGCCGGGCTGCGGCGCGCCTTGGCCCTGGAGTTGCGCCAGGATCTGTCGCCCGCCGATCGGCTGGCCCGCACGCTCGGCGAGACCGGCGACGACCTCGGGCGCACCTTCGAGGTGACGCTCGAGATCCACCGGGAGTCCCTCGAGAGCCTGCGTCGGGATGTCGCGCCCGAGCTGTTCCGGAGCGCGGTGCAGGCGATCGTCGCGGCCCGGCGCCGGTTCGTCTTCGGGATCGGACCGTCGAGCGCCATGGCCGATTATCTCACGATTCAGCTCGGCCGGTTCGGCCTCGAGGCAGAGAGCCTGACCCAGACCGGCCTGCTCCTGGCCGACGGCCTGCGGAAGCTGCGCGCGGGCGATCTGCTGATCGTGTTCGCCTACAGCCGGGTCTACCGGGAGCTGGCGGTGCTGCTCGACCAGGCCGAGCGCTGCGGCGCCCGCACCATGCTGGTGTCCGACAGCCTCGGCGCGCGCCTCGGCGAGCGGGTCGGTCTGGTCCTGCCGGTCGCGCGCGGGCGCGCCGACCTGTTCAGCATGCACACCGCCACGCTCGGGCTGATCGAGGCGCTGCTGGTCGGGGTCGCGAGCGAGCGGCCGGCGGCGACCATCGCCAGTCTCGACGCCTTGAACGCGCTCCGGACCGAGCTCGCGGGGGCGCCGATGGACCTGCCGGTCGGCAGGCTCAGAGCGCCTCGCCGCGCATCAGCCGGGGCAGGTCGCCGAGCAGGCCCATCGCGTGGCGCATGAAGAACTGCTTGAGCGGCGGGGTGCGCTCGACCAGGCCGAGGCCGAGCTCGCGCGCGATCCGCACCGGCAACAGGTCGTTGCCGAACAGGCGATTCAGGCCGTCGGTGATCGCGATCAGGGCGAGCGAGTCGAACCGGCGCCAGCGCTCGTAGCGGGCGAGCACCGAGGCGCTGCCCGGATCGAGACCGAGCCGCTTCGCGTCGATCACCAGCTCGGCGAGCGCTGCGACATCGCGCAGAGCGAGGTTCCAGCCCTGGCCGGCGATCGGGTGGATGGCATGGGCGGCATCGCCGACCAAAGCGAGGCGGCGGTCGGTGTAGCGCTTGGCCTGGACCATCGCGAGCGGATAGTGCCAGCGCGGCCCGGCCAGCGTCAGGGCGCCGAGCCGGTCGCCGGCACGCTCGGAGAGCTCGGCCAGAAAGTCGGCGTCGTCGAGGGCGGCCAGCTCGCGCGCGAGCCGGTCCTCGGCCGCCCAGACGATCGATGAGCGCCGGCCGGTCATCGGCAGCAGGGCGAGCGGGCCGTCAGGGAAGAAGCGCTCGACGGCGACGCCCTGGTGCGGCCGCTCATGCGCGAGGGTGGCGACGATCCCGGTCTGGCCGTAGTCCCAGCGCAGGACCTCGATGCCGCAGGCGGCGCGGGTCGGCGACGACCGGCCTTCGGCCGCGGCGACCAAGGCGGCGCGCGCGCGGCCGCCGCTCGCGAGCTGCAGCAGGGCCCCGGCCGGGCCGCGCTCGAGGTCCTGGACCTGGTCCGGCGCCGCGAGGGTCAGCGTGGTCGCCCGCAGCTGCTCGATCCGGCGCAGCAGCGCGCCCCGGATCGCCCGGTTCTCGACGATGTGGCCGAGCGGCTGGTCGCCGACCGTGCGATGGTCGTAGTGCACGGTCAGCGGCGAGTGGCGCTCGCCGACCCGGATGTCCCGGATCGGCTCGGCCGCGCCCGCGAGCTCGGGCCAGACGCCGAGCGCCCCGAGCAGGCATCTCGAGCCCGGGGCGATCGCGGTCACGCGGCCGTCGAACGGCGGTGCGATCGTGGCGGCGAGCGCCTGGCGCTCGACCAGGAGCACCCGCAGCGCCGCGCCGGCGGTGGCACAGGCGAGCGCCAGGCCGGTCATGCCGCCACCGATGATCGCCAGGTCGAAGGCCGCCGCGCGCGCCATGGCGCTCAGTGTGCCGGCCGCGGCCGCCGGCGTTCGTGCGGCATCCGGTCGCAGCCTTGGGGGAGCGCGGTCTTTGACGGCTTTTTTGCCTGGTTGAAGCATCTTGTCCGGAAATGTTAATGTGACCTGGCACGGCGGGTGCAGAAGCCTCCGCCGGACGCTCCAACCGGCGGTCGATGATGCTCAACCCGCGGCTCGAGACTCTCAGCGACTACCCCTTCCGGCGGCTTGCCGGGCTGCTGGCGCCGATCGAGCCGCCTCGCGGCCGCACCCCGCTCGATCTCGCGCTCGGCCAGCCGATGCACCCGATCCCGCCGCTCATGATCGAGGCGCTGCGCGCCAACGAGCATCTCTGGGGGCTCTACCCGCCGGTCGCCGGCACGCCGGCGTTCCGCGAGGCGGCCGCGGCCTGGCTGAGCTGGCGCTACCATCTGCCGGCCGGGACGCTCGACCCCGAGCGCCACGTCCTGCCGGTCGCCGGCACCAAGGAGGCCCTGTTCATGATCGCCCAGGCGGTCGTGCCCGAGCGCAAGGCGAGCCGGCAGCCGGCGGTCCTGCTGCCGAATCCGTTCTACAACGTCTATCTGGGCGGCGCGGTGATGGCCGGGGCCGAGCCGGTGTTGCTTTCGGTCACCGCCGGGACCAGCTATCTGCCCATGCTCGATCACCTGAGCGCGGAGTTGCTCGAGCGGACCGCGGCCTTCTACATCTGCTCGCCGGCCAACCCGCAGGGCGTGGCGGCCGATCTCGACTACCTGAAGCGGCTGATCCAGCTGGCGCGGACCTACGGCTTCCTGCTGATCGTTGACGAATGCTACGCCGAGATCTACACGGAGACGCCGCCGGCCGGCGCCCTCGAGGCGGCGCTCGCGCTCGATGGGCGGCTGGATTCGGTGATCGTCTGCCATTCCCTCTCCAAGCGCTCGAGCGCGGCCGGGCTGCGCTCGGGGTTCGTGGCCGGAGACCCTGAGATCCTGGCGGGGTTCACCCGCCTGCGCAGCTATGCGGCGGCGGTCCAGCCGTTGCCGGTGCTGGCGGCCGCGACCGCGCTGTGGCAAGACGAGGACCATGTGGTCGCCAACCGGCGCCTCTATCGGGAGAAGTTCGACCTGACCGATGACCGGCTCGGCCGCCGGTTCGGCTATTACCGGCCGGATGGCGGCTTCTTCTTGTGGCTCGAGGTCGGCGACGGCGAGGCGGCCGCACGCCGGCTCTGGGCCGAGGCCGCGATCAAGGTCCTGCCGGGTGGCTACATCGGGCGTCCGGACCGGAGCGGTCACAACCCGGGCGCCAGCGCGATCCGGGTCGCCCTGGTCCATGATCTGGCGACCACCGATGCGGCGCTCGCCGATCTGGTCGCGACCCTGAGCTGACCAGGGCCTGAAGAGGAGGACACAGCGCATCATGGCCGCCCCTTCCCTTCGCTCCGCCGATCGGGCCGGCGTCTCCGAGTTTCTGGCCAGGCGCGCCGCCGAGGCGCTCGGCCTCGGCCTGCTGGCGGCGGCCCTGATCGTGGCCGTGGCGCTCTGGGGCTACGATCCGAACGATCCCTCGCTCAACCACGCGACCGCCGGACCGAGCACCAATCCGCTCGGCATCTTCGGCGCCAGCATCGCCGACGTGCTGCAGCAGACCCTCGGGCTCGCCGCCTGGCTGGTCGTGCTGATCCCGCCGCTGTGGGCCTTGCGTCTGATCTTCGCCAAGCCGCTCGACTGGCCGTGGCTGCCGGTCGCCGCCCTGCCGCTCGCCCTGCTCGCGACCGCGACCTGGCTCGCGACCCGACCCTTGCCCGAGAGCTGGCCGTTCTGGGTCGGGCTCGGCGGCTTCGTCGGCGATTTCATGCTCAACCGTCTGCAGCACCCGATCGGCCCGGACGTCTATCCGATGATCACCGGCGGGGTTGCCCTGGTCTGCGTGATCCTGGCGCTCGGGCTGAGCTGGCGGGAGGTCTGGCAGCTCGCATGGGGGCTGGCGCTGCTGCCCTTCCGGCTCGGCCGCCGGCAGGCGGCGCCGGCGGCGCGCAGCGAGCCCCGCTGGGCCCAGGCGATGGCGCAGCGCTACGGCCCGCCGCCGCCCCGGGCGCAGGCCGGCCGACCGCAGGCCTCGGGCTTCAGCTTCGTCAGTCAGTTCATCGGCGGCCTGGCGGCCCGGCTGCGGCCATCGGGGGAGCGGACCCTGCGGGCGCGCCCCGACCTGATGCGCACCGTCGATCCGGCGATCGCCGCCGCCGAGAGCGCGCGCCGCCGCCGGCCGGCGGCGAGCAAGACCGAGCCGCCGCCGCGCCCGGCCGAGCTGCCCGAGGTCGCGCCGGCGGCGCCCGCGGCCCCGGCGGCGCCTCCCGAGCCGGTCGCGGAGCTCGTCCCGGACAGCGAGTTCAAGCTGCCGCCGCTCAACTTCCTCGCCCAGCCGCGCCAGCGCGCCAGCTTCACCCTGGACCGCGCGACGCTCGCCGAGACCGCCAAAGCGCTCGAGAAGGTGCTGGACGATTTCGGCGTCCGCGGCGAGATCGTCGATGTCCGGCCCGGTCCGGTGGTCGCTCTCTACGAGCTCGAGCCGGCGCCCGGCACCCGCGCCGCCCGGGTGATCGCGCTCGCCGACGACATCGCCCGCTCGCTGTGCGCGATGTCGGTGCGGGTCGCGACCGTGCCCGGCCGCAACGTGATCGGCATCGAGCTGCCCAACGACCAGCGCGAGACCGTCTATCTGCGCGACCTTTTGGCCAGCCCCGCCTACGAGGACACCTCGGCGCGCCTGACGCTCGCCCTCGGCAAGGACATCAGCGGCGACCCGGTGGTGGTCGATCTCGCGCGCATGCCGCATCTTTTGATCGCCGGCACCACCGGCTCGGGCAAGTCGGTCGCGATCAACGCGATGATCCTGTCGCTGCTCTACCGGCTGCCGCCGGACCAGTGCAAGCTGATCATGATCGACCCCAAGGTGATCGAGCTTTCGGTGTATGAGGGCATCCCGCATCTGCTGGCGCCGGTGGTGACCGAGCCGCACAAGGCCGTGGTCGCGCTCAAGTGGGTCGTGCGCGAGATGGACGAGCGCTATCGGCTGATGTCGCACCTGGGGGTGCGCGACATCTTCGCCTACAACCGCCGGATCGGCGAGGCGCTCGAGCGCGGCGAGGCGCTCTCGCGGCGCGTGCAGACCGGCTTCGAGCCCGGCACCGGCGTGCCGGTGTTCGAGCAGCAGCCGATCGAGATGCGCAAGATGCCGCTGATCGTGGTCATCGTCGATGAGGTCGCCGACCTCATGCTGACCGCCGGCAAGGAGATCGAGTTGGCGATCCAGCGCCTGTCGCAGAAGGCGCGCGCTGCCGGCATCCATCTGATCGTCGCGACCCAGCGGCCCTCGGTCGACGTGCTCACCGGCGTGATCAAGGCCAATCTGCCGAGCCGGATCAGCTTCCGGGTGTCCTCGAAGATCGACAGCCGCACGATCCTGGGCGAGCCTGGCGCCGAGCAGCTGCTCGGCCAGGGCGACATGCTGCACATGATGCCGGGCGAGCGGATCACCCGCATCCACGGGCCGCTGGTGACCGACGAGGAGGTCGAGCGGGTGGTCACCTTCCTGCGCCAGCAGGGCGAGCCGGAGTACCTCGATTCGGTGACCGACGAGGCGGCGCTCGATGCCTCCGCCCCGATCGGCCCGGGGCTCAGCGAGCCCGCCGCCAACGGCGAGGACGCCCAGTACGCCCAGGCGCTGCAGATCATCGCCCGCGAGGGCAAGGCGTCGACCAGCTTCCTGCAGCGCAAGATGCGGATCGGCTACAACAGCGCCGCCCGCCTGATCGAGCGGATGGAGGCCGACGGCCACGTCAGCCATCCCGACCACGTCGGCCGCCGCCAGGTGCTGATCGGCGACGGCCAGGACGGCGAGCCCGACAGCACGCCTTGGTGAGCCTGCGGCCAGCGTCCCGGGAGATGCGGATCAGCCACCGGTGGCGCGCCCTGGCGGTCGTGGCCCTGCTGCTCGGCGGGCTCGCGGGCGGGTCCGCGAGGGCGGCGATCCGCGATGCGGCGACCGCCAGGGCCGAGGACGTGGCCCGGATCGAGGCCTATCTGAACGGCCTGCACAGCCTGCGCGCGACCTTCGTCCAGATCAATCCGGACGGCAGCATGGCGACCGGCAAGCTGTACTACGAGCGCCCGGACAAGATGCGCCTCGACTACGACCCGCCGAGCCAGCTCCTGATCATCGCCAACGGCTGGGACCTGGTCTACCAGGACCGCAAGCTCAAGCAGGTGAGCCACCTGTTCACCAGCAAGACGCCGCTCGGCTTCCTGTTGACCAAGCACATCCAGCTCAGCGGCGACGTCACCGTGACCAACCTCGAGCGCCGCGGCGGCGAGCTCAGGGTCACCCTGGTCCGGACCGACGAGCCGAACCAGGGCTCGATCATCATGGCCTTCGCCGAGCAGCCCTTCGAGCTCCGCCACTGGACCGTGATCGACCCGCAGGGCTACGCCACCAACGTCCTGCTCGACCACATCGAGACCGACGTCTCGCTGGACGGCGAGCTGTTCGTCTTCCGCGACCCGGAATTTTATCCGGAGCAGCGCCGTTAGCTCGGCTCCAGCGGTCGCCGCGGCGGCGACGCCCGAGGATTGCGCGCCGCCGGCGTCGCGCCGTTTGCTATGGGTGAGGCCGGGGTTGCGGAATGCAACCCGGTGTCGGAACGTTTCCCGTCAGGACGCCGGTGATGGCGGTCCAACGGTCGGGGGCAGGGACGGAAACGGTGCGGTAGTACCTGCGCGTGCTCTTGGATCGGGGCGTGACGCCGGTCGCGACGGTGCTGCTATGGTGCCGCGTGACCCCGAACCAGGTCTCGCTGACGGGCATGCTGCTGACCCCTGGTGACGGCCGCGCTGATCGTCGACGGCCAGCTGCCGATCGCCGGCGTGCTGTATATCCTGGCCGTCAGCCTCGACCTGCTCGACGGCGTGCTCGCGCGCCTGGCCAAGCTCGCGAGCCGCTTCGGCGCCTTTCTCGATTCGACCGCGGACCGGGTCTCCGAGGGCGTGGTGTTCGCGGCGATCGCCTATCATTTCGCGAGCCGGGGGCAGTCGGTCGACGCCGCGCTCGCGGTCCTGGCACGCCTCGGCTCGGTGCTGGTCAGCTACACCCGCGCCCGCGCCGAGGGCCTCGGGCTCGAGTGCAAGGTCGGCATCATGACCCGCGCCGAGCGGGTCCTGCTGGTCGCTTTCGGGCTGATGTCCGGCCTGCTGCCCGAGGCGGTCTACCTGCTGGTGGCGCTGACCGCCGTCTCCGCCATGCAGCGGGTCGTCCACACCTTCCGCCAGCTCAATCCGCAGGGCTGAGCCCGCTGCTGAGCAGCGCGCCGGCGAGCAGCCGCCGGAGCGCCGCGACGTAGTCGAGATTCGGCGCCCGCGCCAGCCCGAGCTCCGTGGTCGCCCGGAGCGCGGCCTCGAACGCTTCGGCCTCGACCGCGATGCTCTCGATGGCGAGCGTGCCAAGCTCGACGCGGGTGCGCTCCGCGCGCGCGCCCGCGACCTCGAACGCGCGCCGCCGCTTGACCAAGCTGACGCTCTGGACGCCCGGCCAGGCGCTCGCCACCTCGTGGAGCAAACGATCGAGGTCGTAGCTCGGCCGCACGAGCGGGGGCGGCGCGACCCCGAGCGCCGGGCAGAGCTGGCGCTCGATCACCGCCGCCGGCAGCGGCAGGGGGCAGCGCAGCGCCGGCAGCCAGTGCTGGAGTCCCGCTCGTCTACTGAGCAGGCGCTTGATCTCGAGCGCGCCACCCCGGATCTTGACGTTGACCCCGTCGACCGCCGCCGGCAGCAGGTAGACCTCGGGGCTGGCCGGCACCTGGTCCGGCGCCGGCAGCTCGGGGAACGCCGCGCCCCAGATCCGATATTCGAAGCGCGCCGGCCCGTAGGGAGCGGCCACGGCTTGGTTCACGATCGCGCTCGCGTCCGAGGCCGCCGGTCAGAACCGCCCCCCGGCGAAGCTCGCGACGATCGCGTCGACCTCGCTGATGGTGGCGAGCAGCGCCATGGTCTCGAGCGCGCGGGCATGCGCGGCACGGGTCGCGGTCGAGCAGGCATCGGCCGCGACCACCACCTCGTAGCCGAGATCGCTCGCATGGCGGACCGTCGATTCGACCGCATAGGCGGTCGAGACGCCGGCGCAGATCAGGCGCCGAGGCCGGCGCATCGCGATCAGCGTCTCGAGCGGCGAGCCAAAGAACGGGTTGTTGCGGATGTGGGTCACGACCAGCTCGCCCGCCTCCGGGCTCAACTCCTCGAGGAATTCGACCCCCCAGCTGCCCTCCCGCCAGGCCTCCTGCTCGATCCATTGCCGGAAGACCGGCGCGTTCTGGATGACGTCCTGGTAGTCGGGCAGGACCGCGAGGCGGATGTGGATGATCGGCACGCGCTGCGCCCGCGCGCCCGCGAACAGCCGGGCGGCGGCCGCCAGCACCTCGGCCCGCCAGGCCTCTTCGCCCGTGCCGACCCCGATCTTGACCCTGCCCTCGGGATGGCAGTTCTCGTTCTGATAGTGGATCGCCAGCAACAGACTCTCGACCGCCATCGCCATGCCCTCTCATCACGGTGCGCGCAACCTGTAGCATCAGACGATGCCGGGGCTCGCGCAACGGCGAGGGCGGCCAGCCCCAGGTCGGCGCGCCGCCGCCCCGGTCGCCGATCGGCTGCGGGGCCGTCCTTGGTATCACCGGTAGCGTTGTCGGGCGCATTTTGCCGCCGCGCTTGCGGAGTCGCGCCGATGGCGGCATGATCAAACGGTCGAATTCGACCATCAATAACATCACCGACCAGGCGTCGATCGAGCCGACGCCCGAGTCGCAACCATCACGGAGGTCCGCCATGGCATCCTCTGTTCCTGCGCAGTTGCGCAGCACCAACCGCATCCGCCGCCCTTGCCCTCGTCGCCCTGTGCGCGGCGAGCGGCGGCGACCTTGCCTGGGCCGCCGAATCCGGCCATCGAGTCGGTGGACTTCGTCGGCATGGCGGCACCCAGCACCGCCCTCGACATGACCCGCACCTACAGCGGGGCGAGCGCTGTCATCCACTACAAGGGCGGCGAGCAGAAGACCGTGCCGCTCGAGTACCACGTCCTCTACCACAATACCGACAAGGTCGGCTCCAACCCCTACGAGGCGGGGCGGCTTTACGACGCCTTCGGCAACGCGCTCACCGACCCCTTCGGCGCGCCGCTGATCGACGAGACCCCGGACGGCACCAGCCTGCTCGCGGTCCCGGGCGCGCCGTCGAGCCCGAGCGGCGACCCCAGCCTCTATCTGGTGACCCAGTACGAGTACGACTGGCTGCTGAGCGACGGCAGCGAGGCGTCCGACACTAAGGGCTGGTACAGCCGGGCGCCGTCGGCGATGAACCTGACCACGCTCGCCCAGGACCCGGCCAGCGGCGCGCTCACCGCCGAGGACCAGTACAACGTCGACTTCTCGGGCGTGGGCGGGCTCTGGATCCCGTGTGCCGCATCGCAGACCCCCTGGAACACGCATCTGGCCGGCGAGGAGGACTACGACTTCTTCCGCCGCGACCTGGTCGACGCTTCCGTGGCCGACATGAGCGAGCTGTACTTGCGCAATGTTCAGCAGGCACGGCCCTACGGCTACGGCTATCCGGTCGAGGTCGCGGTCCGCGCCGACGGCGGCACCTCGGTGTTCAAGCACTACAGCATGGGCCATGCGAGCTGGGAGAAGGCCCAGATCATGCCCGACGGCCGGACCGCCTACTATGGCGACGACGGGACCAACACCGGCCTGTTCATGTATGTCGCCGACAAGCCGGGCCAGCTGAGCGCGGGCACGCTGTACGCCGCCCGCTGGGACCAGGACAGCGATCAGCACGGCGGCAGCGCCAAGCTCACCTGGATCCGTCTCGGCCACGCGACCGATTACGAGGTCGCCCGGATGATCGACGAGGAGTGGCTCTCGAGCACCGAGAGCACGATTCTCGAGTTCTCGGACGAGGCGGAACCTGGCTTCACGGCGATCCGCGCCGGCACCAAGAAGGACGAGTACGTCAAGGTTCGGCCGGGCAAGGAGAAGGCGGCCGCCTTCCTCGAGGCCCGACGCTACGCCGCGCTGCGGGGTGCCACCACCGAGTTCAACAAGATGGAAGGGGTCACGCTCAACGCCGCGGACAAGAAGGTCTACATCGCCATGTCCTACATGGAAAAGGCGATGACCCCGAACGACGGCGGACCGAAGGACGACGTCCGCATCCCCGCGCTCAAGGCGGGCGGCACCTACGAGCTGTCGCTCGCCGATGGCGTCGTCGACAGCGAAGGCCAGCCGATCGAGAGCGACTGGGTGGCGACCCGCATGGCCGGCGTGCCCGAGCTGATGGGCGTCGATCTCGCCGACATGGATGCCTTGGGCAACACCGCCGACCCCGACAAGGTCGCCAACCCCGACAACCTGTCGTTCTCGCCGGCCATGCACACCCTGTTCATCGGCGAGGACAGCGGCCTGCACGCCAACAACTTCGTCTGGGCGTTCAACGTCGACACGCGCAAGCTGTCCCGCATCCTGTCGGTGCCGATGGGCGCCGAGGCGACCGGCTTGCAGGTGGTCGACAACATCAACGGCCACGGCTACGTCATGAGCAACTACCAGCACGCCGGCGAGCGCATCGACATCAAGGACGAGGCGCTCAAGGCCGAGGTGACCAGCCTGACCGACCGCTTCACGACCGCGATCGGCTACATCGGCGGGCTGCCGGGCGTCGGTGCCGGCAACCAGGAGTTCGCGTCCCGCTGAACCGTGGCGTCGAGATCAGCGCCTGATCGACCGACGGCAGCGGGATCCCCGCTGCCGTCCTCGCTTCTCAGGCGCGCGCCCGGCCGCGGTAGTGAAAGGTCAGGGGCCGCGGCCCTTTGACCAGATAGCCGGTCTCGAGATCGGTCAGGCGGAGGCCGGCGGCCTGGATCAGCTGGTCGATCGGCCGGTTCAGGTGGCAGCCGCCGGCGACCTGGCGCCAGAACGGCGTCAACCGGTCCTGCCAGCCGCGCACCCCGGCCTCCGGCGCCCGGCCATGTTCGATGAAGATCAGGCAGCCGCCCGGCCGCAGCACCCGGCGGATCTCGGCGAGCGCGCGCTCCGGCTCGGCGATGCTGCAGAGCGTCCAGGTCATGACGACGCTGTCGACCGAGTGGTCATCGAGCGGCAGGTCCTCGGCCCGGGCTTCGGCGAGGCTGACCGGGAAATGCACCCATGCCGCCTGGGTCCTGGCCATCGCCAGGAGCCCCGGCGAGGGGTCGATGCCGCACAGCCCCTCGAGATCGCGGCGGTAGAAGGGCAGGTTGAGGCCGGAGCCGACGCCGATCTCGAGCACCTGGCCGCGGGCCGCCGCCACCAGGCCCTCGCGCAGCCGCAGCAGCGGCTTGCGGCGCATGCCGAAGTCGATCAGCCGGGGCAGGATCCGCCGCGCGTAGATGCCCAACCTCAGAGGTCCTTCCGATCAGCCCGCACCGAAGGGCTCGCGGTGCCCCGCTCGCTTCCGCTAGGCTATAGTCGATCCGGAGGCAAGCACCTGCCACGAGGTGATAGCGGGAGGCACAGATGACCGAGCTGTTCGGGCGAACCTGGTCGCGGACCGAGCTGGCCGAGCGGACCGGCAGCCTCGCGCAGGTCGCAGGCGTCGAGCTGCTCGAGCTCGCCGACGGCCCGGAGCGCGGAGTCCGGGTGCTCGAGTTCCGCACCGGATCGGGTCTGAGCTTCCAGGTCGCCCTCGAGCGCGGCTTCGATCTCCTGTCCGCGGCCTACCGGGGTATCCCGATCGGCTGGCGCTCGCCGGTCGGGCCGCGCCACCCGGCGCTCGCCTCGGTTGAGGACAGCCGCGGCTGGGGTTTTCTCCGGTCGTTCACGGGCCTGCTCGCGACCTGCGGCCTCGACCACGCGTTGGCGCCCGCGACCGCGAGCGCTTACGGCTACGTCTACCCGGGCATCGCCGAGCGGGATTATCCGCTGCATGGCCGGATCTCGCAGATCCCGGCCCGCCTTCTCGGTTATGGCGAACGTTGGGACGGGCAGGCCTGCACCCTCCATGCCGAGGCCGAGGTCGCGCAGATGGCGGTGTTCGGCGAGAACCTGGTGCTGACCCGGCGGATCGAGGCGGCACTCGGCGGCACCGCCATCAGCATCACCGACCGGGTCGAGAACCGGGGCTTCCGCCCGACCCCGCACATGCTGCTGTACCACTACAACTTCGGTTTTCCCGTCCTCGACGAAGGCGCCGAGCTCCTGCTGCCGAGCCGGGCGGTGGTGCACGCGGTGCACCAGGATCTGCACGCCCAGGGCATCGGCTACCGGCTCCAGGGGCCGCCGAAGCCCGACTTCAGCGAGCAGGTCTATGAGCACGACCTCGTGGCCGCGGCGAACGGCATGGCGCCGGCGGCGCTGATCAACCCGAAGCTCGGCCAGGGCGGCTTCGGCATCCGGCTGGACTACGATCGGGCGGCGCTCCCCTGCCTGATCCAGTGGCAATGCCTGCAATCCGGTCTCTACGTGCTCGGTATCGAGCCCTCGACCAACCATGTCCAGGGGCGCACCTTCGCCGAGCAGCGGGGCGAGCTGATCCACCTCGAGCATGGCGAGGTCCGCGAGTACCGGACCCGGCTTGCCGTGCTCGACGGCGCCGAGGCAATCGGGCGGGTCCGGCGCGAGATCGAAGCCCTGCAGCCACCACCCCCCGACTTCGCCCCGCCCACCGGCATCTTCGAGAAGCTTGGAGCACGCAAGTGACGGCAATCCGCACGGTCGCCAACCCGGGGGCTCTGGTCGGCGAGGGCCCGGTCTGGGACGATCGCCGTCAGGTGCTGTGGTGGATCGACGTCAAGCAGCCGCGGCTGTTCCGCTACGATCCGGCGACCGGCGAGAACCGCGCCTTTGCGATGCCCGAGCGCATCGGTTGCGTGGCTCTTCGGGAAAACGGCGGCCTGATCGGCGCCTTCAAGACCGGCTTCAAGTGGATCGATCCGGAGAGCGGCGCCCTGACGCCGATCGCCGACCCGGAGACGCACCTGCCGGACAACCGCTTCAACGACGGCAAGTGCGACCGGCGCGGCCGGCTGCTCGCCGGCACCATGGACGACGCCGAGGTGGAGTGCACCGGCACGCTCTACCGGCTCGAGCCCGACCTCTCGGTGCACGTCCAGTGCACGGATGTGCATCTCTCCAACGGCCTCGGCTGGAGCCCGGACGATCGCCTGCTCTATTACACGGATTCGCTGCGGCGGACGCTCTGGGTCTACGACTACGATCTCGCGACCGGCGCGGTCGCCAACCGGCGCATCTTCGCCCAGGTGCCGGCGGACGCCGGGGTCCCGGACGGCCTCTGCATCGATGCCGAGGGCCATGTCTGGAGCTGTCATTGGGGCGGCGCGCGGATCACCCGCTACGCGCCCGACGGCCGGATCGAGCGGGTGCTGGGGGTGCCGGTGCCGCAGCCGGCCTGCTGCGCCTTCGGCGGCCCGGATCTTGCCGAGCTCTACGTCACCACCGCGGCGATCGGGATGACGCCCGAGGACCTCGCCGGGGCGCCGGACGCGGGCGGCCTCCTGGTGCTCGAGCCGGGCGTGCGCGGCCTGTCGGTCGGTCGGTTCGCGGGCTGAGCGGGGCGCCGCGACCAGCGCGGCCAGGATGGCTGAGCTCCTGGCGATCCGGCCGGTGACCGCGGCCGACGTCGACCCGATCGCGGCGCTCCAGGAGGCCTCGATCCTGCGCCACGGGGTCGCCGCCTACGGCGAGGCCAAGGCCAGGGCCTGGGCCCGGGTCGGCCACGAGTTCAAGCACGTGCTGCTCGAGGACGGCCAGTTCTTCGTCGCCGAGCAGGCCGGAGAGCGCCTTGGCGTCGGCGGCTGGTCGCCGGACAGCCTCGAGGCCGAGGTCGCCTGGATCCGCTATCTGTTCGTTCACCCCGACCATGTGCGCCGCGGCATCGGCCGCCGCCTGGTCGAAGTCGCGGAAGCCGCGGCGGCGGCCGCCGGGCGCCATCGCTTCGACGTCTGGTCGAGCCTGAACGCGGTCCGCTTCTACCAGGCGCTCGGCTACCGTCGGCTGCGCCTCGCGCGCTGGCCGGTGCGGGCGGCGGTCGAGCTCGACTACGTGCTGATGAGCAAGCGATCGCCGCTATTGGCTAGTGGGTCAATCTGACAGTCGGCATGGACTGGCAGCCGCCGCGATCTCGGCGCGGTTGCCGGTCTGTAGTGCTGAACGCTGATCGCCGGCGATGGTCGTTGCTGCGCACGCATCACAGGAGCACACTGGCGCGGCATTTTGATCAGGGGAGGCGGCTCATGCGCACAGATACCGTTGCTCTCGTCGCGATCCTCCTCCTGACACCGCTCGGCGCCCGCGCCGCCGACCTCGTCGTGTGGTGGGAGAAGGGGTACTACGCTCAGGAAGACGAGGCCGTCAGGGAGATCATTGCCGCCTTCGAACAGAAGACCGGCAAGCAGGTCGAGCTCGTCCTCGACACGTACGAGAACCTTCTCGACGATACGTTGGCTGCAATCGAAGCCGGGACGGCCCCCGCCCGACTTCCTCTTCACCGTGATCGGCATCCAAGACCGCGACCAATGGGCCTATGAGGGACGGCTCGTCGAACTCACCGATGCGATCGTACCCATGAGGCAAAAAAAAGTAGTCACTCACAGCCATTGCAAGATCACATGGAGGCCAAAGTTCTGGCCGCGGTCGAAGCCGGGGAGCCGCCCGATTTCCTGTTCGGCACGAACACCGACTATTACTACGGCCAGTGGGCCTACGACGACCGGCTCGTCGACCTCTCGGATGTGGTCCGCCCGTTCGCAAGCCTGTTCGACCCGGACGCGCTCGCCTTCGCCACGCTGTTCGACGCGACCACCGGGCGACGCGCCCTCTATGCGCTGCCGATGGGCTTCGGCCACCCACCATGTCCACGTCTGGCGCAACCTGCTCGAGCAGGCCGGGTTCACCCTCGATGACATCCCGAAAGCAGTGGGAGGCGTTCTGGTCCTTCTGGTGCGATGAGGTCCAGCCGGCAGTGCGCCGGGCGACCGGCCGCGACGATGTCTGGGGCGTTGGCCTGCCGATGTCGGCCAAGGCGTCCGACACAAGGACATTGCATTCGAGCAGTTCGTGGAGGCCTACGAGGCCAACTACGTGACCCGCGACGGCGAGCTTGATCATCGACGACCCCGAGATCCGACGCAGGCTGATCCGGGCGATGGACAGCTACACGGTCATCTACCGCAAGGGCTGCACGCCGCCGGATGTCGTGCGCCTGGGACTACCGTCGACAACAACGAGGCAGTTCCTGGGCTCAAACGATCGTCATGACCGTGAACACCTCGCTCTCGATCCCGAATGCCCTAAAGGCTGACCGCCCGGAGGATTACTACAAGAATACGGCGACGATCGAATGGCCGGACGGCGCCGACGGCCAGCCGCTCGCCATCCTGACGGCTTCTATTCGGCGGCGGTCTTCAAAGCTGGCGAGCACGTGTCCTTGGCCAAGGAGTTCGTGCGCTTTCTAGTGGCGGACGGTTGGCTCGCACATTATCTCGACTTCTCCGCACGAGCGCATGCTGCCGTCGATGCCGAAGCTGCTCGAGCAGCCGTTCTGGCTCGACCCGAGCGACCCGCCACCACATGGCGCTCGGCGATGCAGTTCCTGACCCGCCCGCGCACCTACGTTATTCGGTTCCTCCGGCGATCCGCGACACGCGCTAGTGATCCGGGAGCTTGTCTGGGCTAAGGCGGTCCATCGCGTCGCCGCCGACGGCATCAGCCCCGAGCAGGCGGTCGACGAGGCGATCGCCCGGATCAAGCAGATCCTGGCCGAGTAGGCGTAAGGCTGGTGGCCCGACGTGCCAGGGGCAGTGAAACTGACCCACTACCCACATTGTGATCCTCCCATTGTGATCCCTTGCGCGACGCCTTACCGTAATGCACGGTGATCGATGTAAGGAACCCGCGATGAGCTCCTCCACCCTGACCCGCAAGGGTCAGACGACCATCCCCAAGGACATCCGGGACCGGCTCAACCTGAAGCCCGGCGACAAGATCAAGTTCATGGTCGATGCCGACGGCTCGGTCAGGCTGGTCGCGGCCAATCTGACCCTGCGCCAGCTCAGGGGCATCCTGCCACGGCCCGAACGGTCCGCGACCGTCGAGGAGATGAACGAAGCCATCGGCCAAGCCGTCGTCGAGCGCTATCTTAGAGGAACGAAATCGTGATCGGGATCGATACCAACGTCCTGGTCCGGTATCTGACCGACGACGAGCCGGAGATGGCCGGCCGAGCCGAGCGATTTCTCGAGCAGGAATGCGCCCCGGATCGGCCCGGATTTATCAACTTGGTCGTGCTCTGCGAGGTGGTCTGGGTGCTGAGGGCGCACTATCGCTTTGCGCGCGAGCAGATCGCGGCCGCAATCGATGCTTTGCTCCGGGCGCCGCAAGTCGCGGTCGAGCGCGGCGATCTGGTCGAGCGGGCGCTCATGGACTATCGGCGAGGCAAGGTCGGATTTCGCCGATGTGCTGATCGGCCTCATCAACCAAAGATCAGGCTGCGAGGCGACCGCGACCTTCGACCGTAAGGCCGCCGAGCTGGACAGCTTCCGCCTGCTCTGATCGTGCGATGCGCGGCCGCTTGCCGTCGGATCGGGCGTTCGATAGTCTCGGGCCAACCCTCGCGGCGGCGCTGCTTGGAGCACCGCGGCGGACAGGGCGCTGCATCCAGGGAGGTCACCAATGAGACAGCTGCTCGCCGCGGCCTTCGGCGCGATCCTGCTGGTCGGCGCATCGGCCGACCAGGCGTCGGCTCAAAAGAAGCCGGTCATCGCGCTGATCCCGGGCCTGACCACCGACGCCTTCTACATCACCATGCACAAAGGGGCGCAGCGCGCCGCCGACGCGCTCGGCGCCGAGCTGATCTTCCAGGGCGGGCCGGACTTCAACCCGACCGTGCAGGTGCCGGTCCTGAACGCGGTGATCGCGCGCCATCCCGATGCGATCCTGATCGCGCCGACCGACAAGCAGCAGCTGATCGGGCCGCTCAAGCAGGCGGTCGACGCCGGCATCAAGGTGATCACGGTCGACACCTTCATCGACGACGGCAAGTACCAGGACGGCGACGGCGCCGGCGACTTCCCGCTGTCCTACGTCGCGTCCGACAACGTGCTCGGCGGCTTCCTGGGCGGGATCGCCCTCGGCAAGGTGCTGGACGGCAAGGGCAAGGTCTACGTGTCCAACGTCAAGCCCGGGATCTCGACCACCGATCAGCGCGAGGAGGGTTTCAAGCTCGCGATGCAGCAGCTGTACCCGGGCATCACCGTGCTCGAGACCCAGTTCAACGACGATGACGCCAACAAGGCGGCCGCCCAGCTGCAGGCGGTGTTCGCGCGCAACGCCGATCTCGCCGGCGTGTTCGGGGCCAACCTGTTCTCGGCGATCGGCGCCGCCGACGGCGTCAAGGGGGTCGGCAAGACCGGGGCGATCCGGGTGGTTGCGTTCGACGCGCCGCAGCGGATCATCGACGACCTCAAGTCCGGCCTGATCGACCTCGCGATCGCCCAGCATCCGGCCGAGATCGGCTACTACGGCGTGATGACCGCCTTCGCCGCGGTGACCGGCGAATCGGTCCCGATCCACATCGGCACCGGCTTCACGGTCATGGACGCCTCGAACATCGACGACCCCGAGATCCGCAAGTTCGTCTACTCGGACTGATCCTGAGCCGACCGCAGGGACGGGCCCGGCCGGGCCCGTCCCTTGCCCGCATCGCGCGCTGCTGCGCTGAGCTTCAGTTCCCCTTCGATGGCGGCGTCTTCCTTCGGGCCACCCATCATGCCACCACCACCCATCATGCCGCCGCCCTTCATCCCCTGGCCCATGCCTTCCTCCCCACCTTCCATGTGCTCTTTGATGTTGTCCGGGATGTCGTCCTCGGTGAAGGTCTTCTGGACCTGGGCGTTGTGCACGAAGGCGACGATGTCCGCGAGGTCCTGGCCGGTGAATTCGATCTGATGGCCGATCTCATGCATCTGCATCATGATCATCGGCGTCGCGCCGCGCCACATCTTCGCAGAGGAATCGAAGGAGTACATCTGTGGGGCCATGCTCGAGGCGTCGAGCTTGGGGGCGTCCTCCCCGCCCACACCGTTGATCGAGTGACAGACGACGCAGCCCTTGCCGGCAAACAGCCTCTTGCCGCGGACCGGGTTCATGGCCGGCATGATCAGGCCGGGGGCGATCTGCTCCGGCGGGTTCGCCGCCATCGCCGTTCTGCCGGCTGACCCTCCGCCACCACTCGCGAGATCCACGCCCCAGAAGGCGATGACGAGACCCCCGATCGCGCTCGCCGTCAGCATCGCCAGTTTCTTCGTGAGCATCTCGACCTCCGTCCGGCTGCACTGCCGGAAACCGATACACCCAGAGGCGCGTCTCGATCCCGGGCCGCCGCCGGTCATCAAAAGTTGACCAAATGGAACTCCAGACAAACGATACCACCAGCCGGTAGGGCGCAGAGGAAGGGTTCAACCCGAGCTAGACGCGGGCCTCCCGTGGCCGGATTTGTGCGCCTGCGACCCCCGGGCCATCGATCAACCGCAGCCGTCACCGCCGCGAGTCGCCGCCTCTTGGGTCGATCGGCCGATCTGATCACAGCGGGGGCTGAAGCCCGCTACGCGGGCACACCCTTGCGCGCC
>CAVSRN010000067.1:0-51248 GCA_963730195.1 uncultured Alphaproteobacteria bacterium | reverse complement strand
CGCCCGCGCCCGTGAAGAGACGGCGATCCGTCGAAACGTTGCGCTTTTGCGTTGACGGCCAAAAGGTTCCTCGTATCTCTCGACATGTGTGGTTGAGGCGGGCGACTGTCTGGGCGAGATGCCATTCAAGCCGAACAGTCGATCGGGCTGCAAGCCCGCATACGAGGATGGTGATGACCCGAAACCTCGAGTTTGAGTGCTTTGTTGGCGTCGACGTCAGCGAGGCGCGGTTGGATGTGCACCTGCTGCCGGGTGGCAAGTGTGCCGGCTTTGGTCGCGACCGGCGCAGCATCGCACGCTTGGTCGCCTGGCTTGCCAGTCAGGAACGGTCGCTGGTGGTGGTTGAGGCGACCGGCGGTTTGGAGCGGACGCTGGCGGTGGCGCTCGAACGCGCCGGGATCGCGGTCGCCGTCGTCAACCCACGCCAGACCCGCGACTTCGCGCGGGCGGCCGGGCTGCTCGCCAAGACCGACCGGCTCGATGCCTATGCGCTGGCGCTCTACGCCGAGCGGCTGCGGCCGGTGCCCCGTCCGCCGCGCTCGGCGGCCGACCAGGCGCTGGCGGCGCTGGTGCTCCGCCGGCGCCAGCTCACCCAGCTGGTCGAGGCGGAACACAACCGCGCCCGACGCACCGAAGAGCCTGCGGTCCTGGCCTCGATCGAGGCCCTCCTCGGCTGCCTGCAGACGGCCATCGCCGAACTCGAAGGCCAGATCGAAGCCCGCCTCGAGGCCAGCCCCGCGTGGCGCGAGCGCGCCGCGCTGCTGGCGTCCGTGCCGGGCGTCGGCAAGATCACGGTGGCCACGCTCTTGGGTCTGCTGCCCGAACTCGGCCAGCTCGACCGCCGTGCCGTCGCCGCGCTGGTCGGGGTCGCGCCGTTCGCTCGCGACAGCGGCCTGATGAAGGGTCGGCGCACCATCTGGGGCGGCCGAGCACCCGTGCGCGCGGTCCTCTACATGGCGGCCCTGGTCGCGGTCCGCCACAACCCGACCCTGCGCGCCTTCTACCAGCGTCTGCTCACCACCGGCAAAGCCAAGAAGCTCGCGCTCACCGCCGCCATGCGCAAGCTCCTGGTCACCCTCAACGCCATCCTCAGGGACCGCCAGCCATGGCGCGCACCACAACCAGCTTGACTAACCAAGACAGTCGCTGACACCTTTTCTCCTGACACCTTTTCTCCCTCGCGCCCGTGAAGAGACGGCGATCCGTCGAAACGTTGCGCTTTTGCGTTGACGGCCAAAAGGTTCCTGACACCTTTTCTCCCTGACACCTTTTCTCTTCCAAAAGGTTCGGACCGGACCGACCTCGGTGGTCGGTCCTGGGTCCCAGGCGAGCGGTCCGACCGATCCTGTCATCACGGCGAAAATCGCCCGCGCAGCTCGTGGAAGCGCTTGATTCGTCGTGGCTCAGCACCGAGGTGCACGGTGGGCTGGGTCAGGTCAGCCTGGGTGAACCGGGACGGGCGCCGGCGCGAGGAACGCGAACGGCCCAGGGGCCAGCGCTTGCCCCATGGAGCTCAGCAGCTTGCGCAGGTCGACCTCGACCCGTTCGACCGGGAAGCGCCGGGGCGACCGCAGTCGCGTTAACAAAGTCTTAACCCCGCGCCCGCAAACTCGCCGCAGATGGCGAGGGCGGGTCATGGCGCGCAGCAATCCGGAGCTCTGGCGGCGGCTGGCGGAATTCGAGGTCAGCCCGCAAGGGGCGGTGTTCAGCTTCGTCAAGCGGCTCGCCCGCGAGAACTGCTGGCCGCACGAGTTCGCGCGCCGCGTGTTCGATGAGTATCGGCGCTTTCTTTATCTCAGCGTCGTCGTCGGGCAGCCGCTGACGCCGGCGCAGGCGGTCGACCAGGCCTGGCGGCTGCATATCACCTATCCGGCCTCCTACGCGCAGGCGCTCTGCCGGGGCGTACTCGGGCAGCCGCTGCACTACGAGCCGCCGGACGACATCGGCGAGCCGGGCGCGCGCCAAGCCAGCTATCGGGCCGCGCTCGCAGCCTACGAGCGGGAGTTCGGCGGTCCGCCACCGGCGGAGATCTGGCCCGACCCCGACCGGCGGTTCGCGGCCGCTGCTCCGCCGGCGGCGCACCGGCTCCGGCGCGTCGGTCGCACGGCGCGCAAGCTTGCCGACGCGCCGCTCATGACCTCTGCAGGTCCAGCATGACGATCGAGACGTTGTCCAGACCGCCCGCGTTCATCGCGGCCTCGAACAGCGCCTGGACCGAGGCGCCATCGTCCGCGCCGAGACCGGCTTCGAGCGCCGCGCGCGGCACGAGATCCGACAGGCCATCGCTGCAGATCAGGTAGCGCTCGCGGGCGGCGGGCGGCACGGCCAGCAGATGCGGCGCGATCGCGGTGGCCTGGTAGGCGCCGCCCAGGGTCTGGGTGATCAGGTGACTGGTCATGGCGGCGGTGCGACCGTCGGCGAGCTTGGGCCCGGGGGTGTCGTCGGTGCTGAGCTGCTCGAGCGCGCCGGCCTCGATCCGATAGACCCGGCTGTCGCCGACGTTGAACACCAGGCTGCCGGCCGGGCCGAGAACGACGCCGGCGACCGTCGTCCCCATGCCCGCGAGCGCCGGGCGCGCCCGCATCAGCTCGAACAGTTCGGCGTTGGCCTCGGCCAGCAACTTCGCCAGGGCCGCCTCGCCCTCCACCCGGCTCGCCTGCTCCGCCAGGCGCGCGGCGACCACGCGGCTTGCGACCTCGCCCGCGGCATGGCCGCCCATGCCGTCGGCGACCAGACAGATCAGCGGCGCGGCGACCTCGAGCTCGAACGATGCCGGCGCCGCCATCGGCTCGCTCATCACCCGGTCGCCGATCGCGATCGTGTCCTCGTTGGCGGGCCGCACCGCGCCCTGATGGGTCAAGGCGGTGGCGCGCAGCCGCAGGGCCGGCGGCGACGAAGGTGACATGGCGCGCCCCCAGGCCTAGCTGTCGTTTCCACGAACGTTGTTCAGGTGAACGAGCATGGGGCTCGCTCCAGTTCGAGCGTGACCGGTCCGGCGGGTCGGCGCAAGGACGCTGCGCGCCGGCTGGTGCCGGTCGCCGGCGGCGCTCCTGGCGCCGTCCCGGCGGACCGGTCGTGGGGGATCGCAGGTCGGGACGGAGGAACGGTGCCCTCGGTCGAACCCAGGAACGCCGGTTGAGAAAGTCGGGTGAAGGGCGGCTGGTGGGCCAGGGCGGCGTGCGGCCGGGCGGTGGTGTAGTGGTCGAGCCAGGGGGCCGACGCGGCGGTGCGCTCGTCGGCGAGGCGCGCCTGGCTCCCAGGGCCGACCACCGGAGGTCGGCCCGGAGCGGCGCGCGCTGTAGGCCAGGCGCGAGGCGTCGTCGATGCAGACGCGCACGGCCTCCCAGCCGGCGCCGCGCTTAGTGTCGCGCCGATCGCCGGTGATCCGATGGCCGACCGCCGCGATCCGCCCGAGCTTCTTGGTGTCGATGGCGACGCGCGCGGCCGGCAGCTCGTGTCGACGGTGCTTGGGCGCCGAGCTGCGGTCGCTCAACGCTGCCGTCCCGCCGGCGCGATAGCGCGCGAGCCAGCGGTAAGCCTGTCGTTGCGGCAGTCCCGCAGCGCCGGCGGCCGACCCCACAGTCCAGCCTTGCTCGATCACCCGCTGCACCAGCAGGAGTTGACCTTGCGCCATCAAACGCGCATTCTTGTGCAGGTTCATCCGGGCCATCTCCCGCTCAGCGCTGACAGTGTCGCAACCGACCGCCTGACCGGACTTCCCCGGATGAACAACCTTCATAGCAACCACAGCTAGGTCGCCCGACCATCAGCTGGCGACCTCAACGACGGCCAGCGGAACCAGCTCATTCAAGAGCTCGTGCGCGGCCCTGAGATCGGCGGTCTCGAAGCCTTCGGTGAACCCGTCGTAGACGGGCGCCAGCAGCTCGCGGGCCGCGTCCGGCTTGCCCTGGTCGCGCCACAGCCGGGCGAGGCTGGTCGCGGCGCGCAGCTCCCAGGATCTGGCTTTCTGTGAGCGTGCGATCGCGATCGCCCGGTGAAAGCAGGCTTCGGCCTCCGGTTGGTTCGCCGGATCGGCTTGCAGGAGCAGCTGGCCCGTGAGGCGCTGGAGCTCGGCCTCCCAGAACCGCTCGCCGGTCCGGGCCACCTCGGTCAGCGCTTCGGCGGTCGCGACCAGCCCCTCCTCCGCCTGACCGAGCCGGCCATGGACGTCCGCCAGCAAGGCCAGCCAATAGGGCGTTATCAAATTCGGCTCCCGTTGCCCGTGATGCGTCGAGACCTTGACGGATCTCGGCGATCGCCTCGGCGCTCGGTTCCTGCTCGCCGAGTGCCCAGCCGCGCATGGCGCCCGTCCAGCCGACATAAAGCGCAAACCCCTTCTCTTCCGCGATCGCCGATGCGGCCTCGGCATGCTCCTGGGTCGCCTCTGGCTCACCCCGGAGCTGATGAACGGCTGCCATCGAGGTGAGCGCCCACACCTCGCTGAACGGGTGGGCCAGCTTGCGGGCGAGAGCGAGGCCTTCCTCAATCTGCCGCATGGCCCGATCGGGATACCCGAGCGCCCAAAGGGTCCAGGCGCCCTGGGACAAGGAACCCGCGCCGGGATCGGCACCACCATGGCGAAAAGCATAGTCGCCATGGACGGCGGGATCGTACGCGGTGATGACGCGCTCCAGGCAGGATCGAGACGCCTCGAGCTCGCCACGGTAGCTCAGGGTATAGCCGAGCGATCGGTGGGCGCCGAGATCGAGACTGGAGTCCTGCCGATCCTTGGCCATGTCGACGAGCTGCTCGGCGAGGCTGCGGGCGGCGTCGAGCTCGGCTCGGATGTAGTGGAAATACCAGAGACCGTGCAGCGCCGAAAACTGCCGTGACGTGTCACCCAGCTCCTGGCACAGCTCCAGCGCTCGACGATAGGCGCGCTCCACCTCCGGGGCGGCGTAGCCCTTGGTGGCGATCAGGGCAGGACCGATCGTGGCCAGCAGATCCAGCTCGCGCCGCGCCCGCTCGGGGCCATCCGGCAGGGCGCCAAGGACCTCGAGCCCCTTGGCGAGGTGCGCGGTCGCCTCCAGATTGGCCGATCGCTGCAGCGCCTTCTCGCCCGCGCGCTGCCAGTAGGTCACGGCTTCGCTCGGCGCTGCCGGCCTCGGTGTAGTGACGGGCGAGCAGCTCGGGCTGGGCCTCGACGACCTCCGGGAACTTGCTCTCCAGCAGCTCGGCGACCTGGCGGTGGTACTGCTCGCGAGTGCGCCGCAGGAGCGACTGGTAGGCGGCGTCCTGGACCAGCGCGTGCTTGAAGGTGTAGCGCGCCCGCGGCGGCCGGCCGCGCTGGTAGAGCAGCTCGGCCTCGACCAGCTGGCCCAGCCCCTCCTGCAGCGTGACCTCGCCGACGGTCGAGAGGCCGGAGAGCATCTCGTAGGCGAACTCGCGACCCAGCACCGAGCCCAGCTGCGCGATCTCGCGCACCTGCGGCAGGCGGTCGAGGCGCGCCATCAACGACTCCTGCAGGGTCGCTGGAATCGCGAGCGAGGAGAGCGGCCCCGTGAGCTCGAAGCGCTCGGCGGTCTCGCGCAGAATGTCCGAGGCCAGGATGGTCTTGGTCAGCTCCTCGACATAGAGCGGGACGCCGTCGGTCTTGATCACGATGTGCTCGACCACCTCGGCCGGCAACGGCTTGTCCCCGGCGAGGCGGGTCACCAGCGCCTCGCTGTGCTGGCGCTCCAGCCGGTTGAGCGTGATCGGCGTCATGTGCGAGCGCGCGGGCCAGGGCGGCACGAACTCGGGCCGGGAGGTCAGCACCATCAGCAAGGGCGCGGTCGGCGCCTGCTCGATCAGGAGGCCGATCAGCTCGAGCGTCGAGGGATCGGCCCAGTGCAGGTCCTCCCAGAGGGTCAGCAGCGGCTGGCGCTCGGCCTCCTCGAGCGTCCAGGCGATCAGCGCGTCCTGGGTCTGCTGCTTCTGCTGCTGCGGGCTCAGCGCCAGCGGCGGCCAGCGCCCCTCGGGCAGCGCCAGGGACAGGAGCGAGGCGAACAGCGGCACCACCTCCGCGAGCGGCTGGCTGGAGCTGCTGAGCATCGCCTCCAAGGATTTGAGCCGGGTCTCGGCGGGATCTTCGGGCTGCCAGCGCAGCAGCCGTTTGACGTGCTCGATCACGGGGAAAAGCGCGCTGTTGGTGTGGTAGGGCGAGCAGCGGAAGGCGATCCGGGGCAGGCCCTCGGCGCGCACTTCGGCCCTGAGCCCATCGACCAGCACGCTCTTGCCGATCCCGGCCTCGCCGCTGATCAGCACCACCTGGCCGCGGCCCTCGTCCTTGGTGCTCTGCCAGGCGCGGCGCAACAGGCCGATCTCCTCGTCGCGCCCGATCAGCGCCGGCGGCGCCGCGCCACTTTCGGTCTCCGCCTGGTCCTCCTCCTCGGCGCGCTCGGCGCGCAGCCCCGTCACCCCGAAGACCTTGACCCGCCCGGCGATGCCTTTCAGCTCATGGGCGCCGAGCTCCTGGTAGACGAAGGCGTCGCCCGCGATCTCTTTGGTCAGCGCGCCGACCACGATGCCGTTGCGCCCGGCGAGACCCTGCAGCCGGGCGGCGACGTTCGGCGCCTCGCCGATCACCGTGCGCTCCTGCGCCAACCCCTCGCCGACGACCTCGCCGACCATCACGAGGCCGGTCGCGATCCCGATCCGGACCGCGATCTCGATCCCCTTGGCCCGCCCCAGCCCGGCGTTCAGCAGAGCCATCGCCTCGACGATCGCGAGCCCGCTCCGGACCGCCCGCTCGGCGTTGCGCTCCAGGGACTTGGGATAGCCGAAATAGACCAGGATGCCGTCGCCCATGTACTTGGCGACGAAGCCGTCATACTCGCGGACGATGGCGGTGCAGCGGCCCTGATAGGCCCGGATCACGTCCTGCAGATCCTCGGGGTCGAGCCTGGCCGACAGCGCGGTCGAATCGGCCAGATCGCAGAACATCACGGTCAACGGCCGCCGCTCGGCGTCGCTCGCGACCGGCTCGACGGCGGGAGCGGCCTCGAGCAGCGGCGGTGCACTGATCTCCGTTGCACCTAGCTGTGCCGCCGGGTCGGCCAGCCTGGATGCCGGCTGCGTCGCGAATGCCGGGCGCGGCGCTGGCTGCGCGATCGCCTCACCGCTGCCCGCCCACGCCAGGATCTCGCCCCGTTGATCGACGGCCAGGCGCTTGACCTCGGTCAGTTCGAACCTCAGCGCCTCGAGCTGGCTGTCGCTGAGGTCGAATTCAGCCTGCAGCCTTCGATAGGAAAGGCGCCCCTCGATCACCAGTAGCCCGATCACCGCATGGACGACGTGCGAAAAATTCACTGACCCTTTCCCCACAGACCTTTCTTGGTCACAATACACGCCGTCCGAGCGCGAGCGTTGAGAATCTAGTCGGTTGACAATGCCACGGTCCGGCGCTCGGCCGAGGAGCGCAGGAGCGCGTCGATCAGCTGATGCACGCGCAGCGCCTCGCGGCCCGACGGGCGCGGGCTCCGGCCCTGATCGAGGGCATCGAGAAAGTCGGCGAGCAGGGCGCGGTGGGCATCGTGCGGAAAGGCCATGGGTCCGCGCCGCCGCCGGTGCCCTGCTCCTCGCCGATGTTTTCGGTTCTCCCGTCCTGGTGATGGAGGGTGAGGACGCCGGCCGCGAGCACCGCGGTGGCCTTGGTGCCGATCAGCTCGATCCGCTCCGGAAAACCGGGAAAAGCGGCGGTGGTGGCGAGCAGGGCGCCGAGGGCGCCGTTGCCAAAACGTAGCCCGGCGCCGACAAAGTCCTCGGTCTCCATGCGGTGCAGGCGCGAGGTGGCACAGATCGCCGCGACCTCGGCGACCGGGCCGGTCAGGCTGAGCAACAGATCGAGGGTGTGGATCGCCTGGGTGATCAGGACGCCGCCGCCATCGCGCGCGAGCGTGCCGCGGCCGGGCTCGTCGTAGTAGCTCTGCGGCCGCCACCAGGGGCAGATGACGTTGGCCGCGGCGAGCTCGCCCAACTCACCGGCCCCGAGTTCGGGCGCGGAGCGCCAGGGACGCCTCCCGGAAACGGTGCTGGAACACGATCCCGAGCTGCACCCCCCGAGCCTCGGCAGCCTCGACCAGCGCCTTGGCCCGCTCGGTCGTGCGCTCGACCGGCTTTTCCAGCAGGATGTGCTTGCCGGCCGCGGCGAAGCGTTGGACCAGCTCGAGATGCGTGCCCGGCGGGGTCAGGATCATGACCGCGCTGACGCTGGCATCGCGCGCGATCCGCTCGAGGTCGTCGGCGAGCGGGAAGGCGAAGCGCTCGGCGAACGCCTGCCTTCGCGCCGCGCTCCGGCTGAAGGCATAGGCGACCTCGACCCGCTCCGCGAGGTCCAGGAGGCTCCTGGCGTGCGGGGTCACCGCCATGCCGAGCCCGATCAGCGCGATGCGGCGTTGGTCCGGCATCTCCGATGACCCGCTCAGCGGCCGCTCGCCCAGGCGCGCGTCTGGTCGCGGATCGCGCCCATGCCACCCAGGAGGACGAAGTGGTCGAGGCCGTAGTTGATGAAGCGGAAGCCCTGGGCCAGGCGGCGCTCCGCGATCTCGGCGCTGCCGCAGACATAGCCCGCGGCCGTGCCGGTCGCCTTGGACGCGGCCGCGACCTCCTCGACCAGCCGCTCGTGATGCGCCGCGTCATGGCCGTTGGCCTTGACGTCGGTCATCAGGTCGTACGGTCCGATCAGCACCACGTCGACCCCCGGGACGTTCATGATCTCGTGGACCTCGGCCACCGCCGCCTCGGTCTCGACCATGACCACCAGCATGATCTCGTCGTTGGCGCTGTCGGTATAGTCCTCGAACGAGCCGCCGATCAGCTCGAGGCGCACGCCGCCCGCCGAGCGCCGGCCCTTGGGCGGATAGAAGGCGGCCTCGACCGCGGCCGCGGCCTCCTCGGCGTTCTGGACCATCGGCACGATCACGCCCATGGCGCCCATGTCGAGCACGCGGTTGATGGTGCCGGGCTCGTTGCCCTTGACGCGCACGATCGGCGCGCTCTCGAGCGCCAGAAAGCGCGCCAGCGCCTGGTTCAGCGTAGGCTCGGTGAACTGGCCGTGCTGCCAGTCGAGCCACACCCAGTCGAAGCCGAGGTGGGCAACCTGCTCGACCAGATCGGCCGAATCGTAGACCAGGCTCGGCCCGAAGGTGGTCTGGCCGGCGCGCTGCCTGACCAGCGCCTGATTGCGTCGCATGATGCTGCTTGGATCCTTCCTGGTGCTAAGCTCGCGGCAGGCTCGCCCGCCGGCTTGCACAATGCCATGCTCAGCTGCGCCCGCAAGCCGGCTGATCGAGGAGTTGACGCCCTGGCCGACCCCGCCTGTCTGCTCGCCGATCCCGACGCGGCCGGTCCCCGGCCGACCGGCGCCGGCTGACCATGCTCGCCGGGCTGCGCGCGATCCCGCGGACGCTCGCGCACCGCGATTTCGGCACCTATGTCGCCGGCATCAGCATCTCGCTGATCGGCACCTGGATGCAGCGGATCGGGGTCGGCTGGCTGGCCTGGAAGCTGAGCCACTCGGGGGCGGTGCTCGGGCTCGCGGCCTTCGCCGATCTGTTCCCGACGGTCCTGATCGGGCCGTTCGGCGGCGCGCTCGCCGACCGCCTCGACCGCCTGCGGCTGATCAAGATCACCCAGATGCTGGGCCTGGTGCAGGCGGCGACCCTGTTCGCTCTGACCGCGAGCGGCCTGATCAGCGTGCCCTGGCTGCTGACGCTGGTCCTGCTCGGCGGTGCTGCCGCCGGCGTCGAGCAGCCGGCCCGCCTCGCGCTGGTGCCGAGCCTGGTGCCGCGCTCGGACCTCGCGACCGCGGTCGCGATCAATGCCATCGTGTTCAATACCGCCCGCTTCATCGGTCCGGCGCTCGCCGGCCTCGCCATCGTCTGGGTCGGGGTCGGCACGGTGTTCGCGCTCAACGCGCTGAGCTTCATCGCCTTCCTGGTCGCGCTGGCGCGCCTGCGCCTGGCGCCGAGTGCCCGGCCACGCCGGGCGCCGCCGGTGCTGACCGCGGTCGGCGAGGGCCTGCGCTACACCGCGGGCCACGCCGGCATCGGCCCGATCCTGCTCCTGCACGTCGTGCTGTCGGTCGGCGCCCGGCCGTTCTTCGAGCTGTTGCCGGGCTTCGCCGACGAGGTGTTCGGCCGCGGCGCGCCCGGGCTCGCGACGCTGAGCTCGACCGTCGGCATCGGCGCGATCGTGGGCGGCCTCTGGCTCGCCCAGCGCAGCGACCAGTCGCGCCTGGCCCAGGTGGTGCTGGTCAACTCGTTGCTGATCGCGCTCAGCGCGCTCGGATTCGCGCTCAGCACCTGGTTCCCGGCCGCGATCGCCTGCGTGGCGGTCGCCGGCTTTGCCATGGTCGCGACCGGGGTCGGCACCCAGACCCTGATCCAGACCGCGGTCGAGGACGAGATGCGTGGTCGGGTGCTGAGCCTGTTCGGGCTGATCTTCCGCGGCGGGCCGGCGCTCGGTGCCCTGGTGATGGGCACGGCCTCGGAGCTCGTCGGCCTGCAGCTGCCGCTCGCGGTCGGCGCTCTGCTGGGCGTCGGCGCCTGCGGCCTGCTCTGGCGCCAGCGGCAGGCGATCGCGCGCGCGCTCGCGAGCTGAGGTCAGGCCGGCCGGCGCCGGCGATCGTCGTCGAGCCTGGGCTCGCGCATGAACAGGATCGCAACCGCGCACAGCAGCGGCAGCAGGGCAAGCAGCAGGAGCGCGCCGCGATAGCTGCCGAACTGATCGAAGGCGAAGCCCAAGGGCAGCGGCCCGACCGACGCCCCGAGCACGCCGATGGTCTGGGCCGTGCCCTGAATGCTGCCGAGATGGCGGCGGCCGAAGAAGCGTGGCCAGAGGAAGGTCATGTGGGTCTGGACCGCCGCATTGCTGATCCCGAACACGACGCTGTAGAGCAGCGCGCTCGGCAGGTCGCGGACCAGCAGCAGGGCCAGCATCGCCGCGGCGAGCGTCAGCATCGCGGCCGCGAACAGCGGCCGGGTCGGCAGACGGTCGAGCAGCCGGCCGATCAGCGGCATCGCCAGGACCATGCTGAGCGCCGAGACCGGAAACACGCGCGCCGCCACCTGCGGGCTCAGGCCTAAGCTCTCGAAGATCGAGACCTGGTGGAAGAACAGGCCGGTCACCAGCATCGAGAAGGTCGCGAGCGAGGCGGCGATGATCCAGAACGCCGAGGTCGCGAGGGCCTGCCGGCTGGTCAGCCCAAGCTCGGCGCGGTCGGGGGCATGGCCGCCGCGGGCCGTCCCGGCGTCGGCGGCCGGCGGCTCGGGCCGCGCGCCGCCGTCCGGCTGCAGACCCAGATCCTCGGGCTTGTTCTGGACCAGGAGCAGCACCATCGGGATCAAAAGGAGCCAGGTGATGACGCCGAGCCAGAGCCAGGTGGTGCGCCAGCCGACCTGGTCGATCAGCCACTGGGCGAACGGCGGGTGGAGCGCGACGCTGGCCGAGAAGCCGAGCGCCATCAGGCTGAGCGCGAAGCCGCGTTTGCGGCTGAACCACTGCGCCACGAGGTTGGCGCAGGTCAGCATCAGCGAGCCCTGGCCGAGGAAACGCAGCGCGCCGAAGCCGAGCGCCAGCAGCGTGAGGTTGGTGACCATGCCGAAGGCGCAGGCGCTGGCGCCGAACAGCGCTGCAATCCCGAGCAGGACGCGCCGGACGCCATAGCGGTCGACCAGGCGGCCGACATAGGGCAGGCCGAAGGCCGCGGCCAGGGTCGCGAGCGCGTAGGCCGAGGAGATCGAGGTCCGGGAGAGGCCGAGGTCCTGGCTGATCGGCAGGATGAAGACGCTGAACAGGTGCGACTGGCCGGGCCCGCTCGCGAACATGCCGAGCGCCGCGACCGCGACCACGACCCAGCCGTAGAACAGGCGCTGGTTGATCTGCAGCGCCAGGGCATCGCGGTGCCGCGCGAGGAACATCGAGGGCGAAGCCTTGGTCCGTGGTTCGAGGCCGACGGGGCCCGGTGACCGCCGTGATGTACCCCGCCCGCCGGCCCGGGGCGAGCCGGTTTTGCCGATGTCGGCGCGCCTCGCGCCAGGGGGCGATTGCGGTCGACACGTTTCCCGTCTAATCCCCGGTTGCAACTGCGCTTTTGTCACCGGGCCCGCGTGTCATGAACGTGATCAGGACCAAGGTCGACCCGCACGCCGAGGCGTTTCGCGCCAATGCGGCGGCGATGGATGCTTTGGTCTCGGACCTCCGCGCCAGGGTCGCGGCGATCAAGCAGGGCGGCGGCGCGGCCGCGCGCGAGCGTCACCTCGGCCGCGGCAAGCTGTTGCCGCGCGACCGGGTGCGGGCGCTGCTCGACGTCGGCTCGCCTTTTTTGGAACTTTCCCAGCTCGCGGCCTTCGGCATGTACGAGGACCAGGTGCCGGCCGCCGGGCTGATCACCGGGATCGGCCGGGTCTCGGGCCAGGAATGCCTGGTGGTCGCCAACGATGCCACCGTCAAGGGCGGCACCTACTATCCGGTCACGGTCAAGAAGCACCTGCGCGCCCAGGAGATCGCCCACCAGAACCGCCTGCCCTGCATCTACCTGGTCGATTCCGGCGGCGCCAACCTGCCCAACCAGGACGAGGTTTTTCCGGATCGCGAGCATTTCGGCCGGATTTTCTATAACCAGGCGACCATGTCGGCGGCCGGCATCGCCCAGATCGCCGTGGTCATGGGCTCCTGCACGGCGGGCGGCGCCTACGTCCCGGCGATGGCCGACGAGAGCATCATCGTGCGCGAGCAGGGCACGATCTTCCTCGGCGGTCCACCCCTGGTGAAGGCCGCGACCGGCGAGGTGGTCACGGCGGAGGAACTGGGCGGCGCCGACGTCCATGCCCGCACCTCGGGCGTCACCGATCACTACGCGCTCTCCGACGCCCACGCGCTCGGCCTCGCGCGCCGGATCGTCGCCCATCTGAACCGGGTCAAGCGGCCGGATCTCGAGCTGCGGGCGCCGGCGGAGCCGCTCTACGAGCCCTCCGAGCTGCACGGCATCGTCGGCGCCGATCTGAGAAAACCGTTCGAGGTCCGCGAGGTCATCGCCCGGATCGTGGATGGCAGCGCGTTCGACGAGTTCAAGGCGCTCTACGGCCAGACCCTGGTCACGGGCTTTGCCCACATCTTCGGCTATCCGGTCGGGATCCTCGCCAACAACGGCATCCTGTTCTCCGAATCCGCGCTCAAAGGCGCGCATTTCATCGAGCTCTGCTGCCAGCGCGGCCTGCCGCTGATCTTCCTGCAGAACATCACGGGCTTCATGGTCGGGCGCAAATACGAGGCGGGCGGGATCGCCAAGGACGGGGCGAAGCTCGTGACTGCGGTCGCCTGCGCGGGAGTCCCAAAATTCACGGTGATCATCGGCGGCAGCTTCGGCGCCGGCAACTACGGCATGTGCGGGCGCGCCTACGGCCCGCGCTTCCTTTGGATGTGGCCGAACGCGCGGATCTCGGTGATGGGCGGCGAGCAGGCCGCGAACGTGCTGGCCCAGGTCCGCCGCGACGGCCTCGAGCGCCAGGGCAAGGCGTGGAGCGTCGAGGACGAGACCGCCTTCAAGCAGCCGGTCCTCGACCAGTACGAGCGCCAGGGCCACCCCTACTACGCGAGCGCCAGGCTGTGGGACGATGGCATCATCGCCCCCGCCGACACCCGCATGGTGCTCGGGCTCGGCATCTCGGCGGCGCTCAACGCCAAGGTCGCCAGGACCACGTTCGGCGTCTTCCGGATGTAGCCCGCGCCATGTTCGAAAAAATCCTGATCGCCAATCGCGGCGAGATCGCCTGCCGGATTGTCCGCAGCTGCCGGAGACTCGGCATCCGGACGGTCGCGGTTTTTTCCGAAGCCGATCGCGGCGCGCGGCACGTCGAGCTCGCCGGACGAGGCACATCTCTTGGGCCCCGCCCCGGCGCGCGAAAGCTACCTGAACGCCGCGCGGATCATCGAGATCGCGCGGCAGGCGGGCGCCCTGGCGATCCATCCGGGCTACGGCTTCCTCGCCGAGAACGCCGATTTTGCCGAAGCCTGCGCGGCGGCCGGCCTGGTCTTCATCGGCCCGCCGGCGGCGGCGATCCGCGCCATGGGCTCGAAGAGCGCCGCCAAGGCGATCATGGCGCAGGCCGGGGTGCCGCTGGTGCCGGGCTATCACGGCGAGGATCAGGACCCGGCGCGCCTCGCCGCGGCCGCCGACGCGATCGGCTATCCGGTCATCATCAAAGCCTCGGCCGGCGGCGGCGGCAAGGGCATGCGGGTGGTCGAGCGGCCCGCGGATTTCGCGGCCGCGCTCGCGGCGGCGAGACGCGAGGCGTCGAGCGCTTTCGGCGACGATCGGATGCTGGTGGAAAAATACCTGGAGCGGCCGCGCCACATCGAGATCCAGGTGTTCGGCGACCGCCACGGCAACCTCGTGCACCTGTTCGAGCGCGACTGCTCGATCCAGCGCCGGCATCAAAAGATCGTCGAGGAGGCGCCGGCACCCGGGCTGACCGGGGCGGGCCGCACGGCGATGGCTGAAGCCGCGGTCGCGGCGGCGCGCGCGATCGGCTATCAGAACGCCGGCACGGTCGAGTTCATCGCTGAAGACGACCGCTTCTACTTCATGGAGATGAACACCCGCCTCCAGGTCGAGCACCCGGTGACCGAAATGATCACCGGCCAGGACCTGGTCGAATGGCAGCTCAAGGTCGCGGCCGGCGAGCCGTTGCCCTGCCGCCAGGAGGAGCTCGGCGTCGACGGCCACGCGATCGAGGTCCGGATCTACGCCGAGGACCCGGAACGGGATTTTTTGCCGGCGACCGGCATCCTCCGCCATCTCGCGACCCCTCCGGAGAGCCCGCACGTGCGGATCGAGAGCGGGGTGCGCCAGGGCGACGAGGTCGGCATCCACTACGATCCGATGCTCGCCAAGCTGATCGTCTGGGACCGGGATCGCGCCGGCGCGCTCCGTCGGCTGCGGACCGCGCTCGCCGGCTATGAGGTGGTCGGGCTCGCGACCAACCTCGAGCTGCTCGCGGCGATCGCCGCGCACCCGGCGTTCGCCGCCGGCGCGCTCGACACCGGCTTCATCGAGCGCCACCGGGCCGAGCTCCTGCCGCCACCGACGCCGGCGCCCGACCGGGTCCTGGCGATCGCGGCCCTGAGCGAGCTGTTGCGGATCCAGGCAGGCGGCCAAGGCAGCGGCCGCGCGCTCGCTCGATCCCGCATTCGCCCTGGCACCAGGCGTCCGGCTGGCGCCTGAACGACGACAATCATCACACGCTCGAGCTCGGCGACGGCGCGCGCGAGGTCAGCGTCACCGCCCACTACCGCCCGGACCACTTCCTGCTCGAGCTGCCGGACGGCACGCTCCAGGCGGCCGGCGAGCTGGCGCCGGACGGCCGGCTGCGCTTCGATCTCGACGGCGTCCAGGGCAGCGCCACGGTCGTCCGCTCGGACGACGAGCTCACCGTCTTCAGCGCCTCCGGCCGCCATCGCCTCCTGATCCGGGACCCGCTGCACGCGGCTTTGCCCGAGGAGGTCGCGAGCGGCAGCCTCGCAGCACCGATGCCCGGCAACATCATCGCGTCCTGGTCGAGGCCGGCGAGCGGGTGGCGGTCGGAGCGCCGCTCGATGATCCTCGAGGCCATGAAGATGGAGCACACCATCAGCGCGCCGCTCGACGGCGTGGTCGAGCGGGTCAACTTCGCGGTCGGCGACCAGGTCGCCGAAGGTGCCGAGCTGCTGGCGATCGCGGAGCCAGGCTAGCTCTATCATAGTACGCCATCGGCGCTGACGGGCCGCTGCCCGGGATCGACCGTGGTAAAACCGCGTTAGTGACGCGGCGCGCAGCTGAGGGATCAGAGCCGAGCAGGACGACCCGCCGGCTTGCAGGTTCGAACTCCTGCCGCGCGCACCATTTCTCCGGCGCTCAGGCGGCAGAGATCGCCGACAGCAGCGGCATTATGTAGGAAACCCACCTACGGCCGGGGGCGCTCCTGGGCTCCTTTTCCCCTCCCTCGAGGCGGGAAACGGTTCCTGACACCTTTTCTCCCTCGGCCGGGGGCGCTCCTGGGCTCCTTTTCCCCTCCCTCGAGGCGGGAAACGGTTCCTGACACCTTTTCTCCCACGCGGTGCTACACGCCCTCGATCGCGTCCAGCTTGCATTCCTCGCTCTCGACGTTAGATTGCCGGTTGAACTTAAATCGCCATCAGGAAGCCGGGATGACTGCCGATGAGGTGCTGAAGCGGCTGGCCATGGATCTTTGCGAAGCCCATGCGGCCGATAGGATGCGGTTCGAATTAGGAAATCGGCGCGACACGCTTGCTCGGCTGAACGGCTCCGAAGCGGGGTTCGGACTGAAGTTTATCGTCGAAACCCTTGCGTTCAGAATGTTGATGGCGGTCGATAGGACACTCCAAGCAGCGTCTAACGACAGGGCCACCTTCGACCAGCTGCTCCGCCTGATGAGAACCGTCCGCTACAAAGGCGATTTATCGGCCTTCGGGAAACGCCTTGACGAACTCAGGAACGGGGAAGCAGCCCGCAAGTTACGAGATTGCAGAAACGGCTTCATTGCCCACAACCTGGTTGGAGCGCTTGGTTCGCGCAACGGGATGAAGTCCACGCCCGTGGCCGACCTCCTCTACAAGCTGACAGATCTTCACGAGGACATTCACCGCGCCGTCACCGGAACCGAACGCCGGATGGTAAGCGAGTGTTTGGAAAAATGGCGTGAGCGCGCACGGGTCACGTCGGATCTCCTGCTAGGCGTTGCAGACGCCGATGAGGATCTGGACATTGGGAGCGCATGATGAAGATGTGGTTGGGAGGGCCGGGAACTGACGATAAGCTGTTCCGAGTTTGCTATTTAGAATGGCGGTATCAGCAGCTCTCGCGTGAGATAAAGGACCCGTTTCGCTTTGCGTACGAGGCCACCGAACGCGAGCTGGGTCGCCGACGCGGCTGGCCAGCCGTCCATGCTGCGACGGCGGGTTTCTTCGCCGGCCTAATGGCGGACGTTAGTGCGAGGTCGACCGATTTCGGAACAATCGATGTGCTTCCGGGCCACTGGGTTGGTAGCCTGCCAGCCCTCGTGGCGGGCGCGATAGTTTACATCGTATTGTGGATCGATAGCAGGACCTGGAACGCTCGGCTCGACTACCACGCGGCGGAGGCTATCGAGGCTAATGAGATCCACCGCGGTTGCCCTTGAAGGGCGATCTCGTAGTCGCTCGCGGGAAAGCCCCGGCAGGCTGATGAGGAAGGCATCGGCCGCTTTCTCCCTTCTGAGCCTACAAAACCGCCCTGACGTATTCATCCGAGCCCAACCGGCGGGGACTGCTGACCATCGGTTTTGTTCGGGCCTCTTGACCAGCCCGGCCCACCCGTCTAAGGCCTGCCGCGCGCACCAACTCTCCGGCGCTCAGGTGGCCGCGGTCGCCGACAGCAGCGCCACCGGCAGCTCGGCCAGAACTTCCGCGATCGCCAGCCGGCCCGAGGGCGGCAGCGCATGCTGCCGGCCGGTGAGCTCGTCCAGAAGCGGCCCCGAGGCGCCCTCGGCAAGCTCGACCTCGCTATCCTCCCAGGCGACCGCGGGCGGCAGGGGCAGCTCGCTGTCCCGCAACAGCGGGGTCACCAGCCGCGGCACGATCACGATCGCCAGCCGCTGATCGCTGCGCCGCGCGAAGGCGACGATCCGCTCGGCATGGGCGCCCGCCGACGCCAGCGGCAGGTAGTCGCCATCCCTGAACAACGCCGGCTGCCGCTGGCGCAAGGCGAGCGTGCGCGCGATCAGCTGCTGCTTGATCCGGCCGCTCCGCCAGTCGCGGACCAGCTCAAAGGCCGGCCGCGGCTCGGCCAGCCACCGGCTGCGCAGCTCGAAGTCGACCGGCCGGCGGTTGTCCGGGTCGACCAGCGACAGATCCCACAGCTCGGTCCCCTGATAGCTGTCGGGCACCCCCGGGACGGTCAGCTTGAGCAGGGTCTGGGCAAGGCCGTTGACCGCGCCGATGCGCGCGATCTGGTCCGCGAACGGCAGCAGGTCGGCGATGAAGGCACGCCCGCTCACGGGGTCGAGGATCCGGCGCACGAACTGCGCCACGCCGTCCTCATAGGCGGCATCGGGCGCGGTCCAGCTGGTCTCGAGCTTGGCCTCGCGCAACGCCTTGATCATGTAGGCGACGATCCGCTCGGCGAAGTCGCTCGCCGCCAGGTCCTCGGGCGCCAGAACCTCGAGCGGCCAGGCGCCGAGCAGGGTCTGGTAGAGCAGATATTCGTCGTTCCGGCTCGGCACCCGCCGGCCCGCGATCTCCTGGCGCCGCGAGCGATTGAGCAGGGCAAAGCGGCGGACGCGCCGGCGCCATTCCTGCGGCAGCTCGCTCAACGCGTTGATGCGCGCGCGCACGTCCTCGCCGCGCTTGTGGTCGTGGGTGGCGCTCGCCAGCATGGTCAGCGGATGGAAGCGCAGCGTCTGCTGGACCACGGTGTGGAAGGCGGACGGGCTGGTGCCGAAATGCTGCGGCTCGCCGCCGACCTCGTTGAGCGAGATCAGGCGCAGGTAGCGATAGAACGCGGTGTCCTCGACCGCCTTGGCCATCACCGGCCCGGTCAGCTGCTGGAAATGCATCGCGGTCGCGATCACGTCGCGCCGGCGATAGTGGCCGCTCTCGGCGAGATCGGTGCTGAGCGCCGCGTGCAGGAAGTCGAACGCCGACAGCTCGATCAGGTTGCTCGCCTTGCGCGCCTGGCTGATCGCCCAATCCAGATCGCGCCGGTCCTCGGCGCGGGCGCCGTCGGCGGTGATGTAGGTGCGGTAGACCGGGAAGCAGGCGATCACGTCGCCCAGCGCCTCGCGCAGGCCGGTGAGCGTGAAGTCGCGGGTGCGCCAGCTCTGCTGCGCCAGGCGATGCAGCTCATGCGCCAGCACGTGCAGCTCGCTGTTGAGCGCGTAGCGCAGCACCTGGCGCTTGGCGGCGAGCACGATCTCGCCGAAGTCGGGCTCGGCGCCGATGAAGCGGTGATAGACGGCGGTCAGCTGGCGCTCGGCGCCCGGGTCGACGAACAGGCCGCCGACCAGGCCGATGAACTCGTAGCCGGTGGTGCCGGCGACCGGCAGGTCCTCGCGCAGGTACTCGTGGCGCGCGAGGATCTTCTCGACCACCAGATAGATCGGCTGCCCGGCCCGGGCGTCGAGCGCCGGCGGCGCGCCCCCGACGCGCGGCAGCACCTCGGCGACCCGCGCCAGCAGCCGCTGGCAGTAGCCGCTCGGGTCGTAGAGGCCGTCGATGTGGTCGAGGCGGACGCCCTGGACCTTGCCGTCGGCGATCAGGCGGAGCAGGAGCTTGTGGGTCGCCTCGAACACCTCGGGCCGTTCCATGCGCAGGCCGGCGAGCTCGTTGATGTCGAAGAAGCGCCGGTAGTTGATCTCCGAGCTCGCGACCCGCCAGTAGGCGAGCCGGTAGGCCTGCTCCTCGAGCAGCCGGTGCAGGGCGCGAAAGCTCTGCGGCTGGCCGGGGCGGCCGTTGACCCGGGCGGCGGCCGCCTCGAGCGCCGTCCGGGGGCTCGCATCCGCGGCGAGCGCCGCGAGCTCCGCCTTGAGCGCAATCGCCTCCTGGCGCCTGACCCCGCGCCGCGCGCGCGAGCTGCCGCCCGCCTCGAGCGCCCCGAAGCGCCAGGCGAGCTCGGTCAAGGCACCGCCCGCGCTGCCGAGCCGGTCGGCCGCCTCCTGCAGCAGCCGCGAATATTGCCGAAGCCCGATCGGAAACACGTTGTCGTAGTAGCGGACGGCAAAGCTGCCGGCCGTGGCATCGAAGCCGAGCTGCAACTCGCCGGCCTCGAGCACCAGGCCGTACTGGTCGCCCAGCACCGGCAGCAGGAGCTTGTCGCGGACGCCGCGCGCGCTCGCCTCCCAGTCGATGTCGAAGAAACCCGCGTACGGGCTCTCCTGGCCCCACTCGAGCACGTCCAGCCACCACGGATTGTCGGTGCCGACGCCCATGTGGTTGGGAACGAAATCGAGGATCAGGCCCATGCCGTGGGCGTGCAGCTCGGCGATCAGGCGCTCGAACGCGGCCTCCTCGCCGAGTTCCGGGTTCAAGCGGTTGAAGTCGATGACGTCGTAGCCGTGGCTCGAGCCCGGCCGCGCCATGGTCAGCGGCGAGGCGTAGAGATGGCTGATGCCGAGCCCGGCGAGATAGGGCACGACCCGACGCGCCGCCTCGAAGCCGAACCCGGCGTTGAGCTGGAGGCGATAGGTGGCCCGGGGCAGCCCGGCGGGCGGTTCAGGCATCGCGTCCGCGCATCAGCCCTCCGGCGCCAGGAACCAGGCGAGCGACCAGCCCGGCAGGCGGCCGTCCTCGAGCCCGTCGATCAGGCCCGGCGCGCTCTCGAAGATCAGCTCGCCCTCGGGCAGGGTGAAGCCCGCGGCGGGCTCGCTGCCGAAATTGGCGACCAGGCTGAGCCGAGCCCCGTCACCGAGCCGCCAGCCGGCGCTGAGCGCGGTCTCGCTCCAGCTGGTGGCGCCCAGGCCCGCGACCGCGGCGCCGCCGAGGCGGGGCAGGATCTGCTCCTGGCGCAGCCTGAGCAGCGTCGCGACTCCGTCCAGCCACTCGCCATGCGCCGCAACCTCGAGCTTCGACCAGTCGAGCCTGGAGGCGGCGAAGGTTTCTTCGGCGTTGGGATCCGGGATCCGCGCCCGCGCCGCCGGGTCCGCGAATTCCGGGAAGTGGGCGAACTCGCGCCGGCGGCCATCGCGCACCGCCGCCGCCAGCTCGTCGTGGAAATCGCAGAAGAACAGGAACGGCTCCTCGGCCCCCCACTCCTCGCCCATGAACAGGAGCGGCACCTGCGGCGCCAGCAGGAGCAGCGCCTGCATCATCCTGACGCGGCCCGGCGCCGCGAGCGTGGTCAGGCGGTCGCCGAAGGCACGGTTGCCGATCTGGTCGTGGTTCTGGAGGAAGTTCACGAACGCGAGCGGCGGCAGACCTCCGCTCGGCTCGCCGCGCGGCACGCCGCCCCGATGGGCGGACGGCTCGCCCTGGTAGACGAAGCCGCGATCGAGCGCCCGCGCCAGCCGCTCGACCGGCCGCTCGGCGTAGTCGGCGTAGTAGCCGGCGCGCTCGCCGGTGAGCAGCGTGTGCACGACGTGGTGGTAGTCGTCGTTCCATTGGGCGACGTAATGCAGAGGCTGGCCGCCGGCGTCGCGCTCCAGATAGCGCGCCTGGTTGGCGTCGTTCTCGAGCACCAGGTGGAAGTCGCGCTCGCGGCCGATGACCCGGCGGGCGGTCTCGGCGAGCTCGGTCAGGATATGGACCTCGCCCGGGTCCGAGATCGCGTGCACGGCATCGAGCCTGAGGCCATCGAAGCGGTACTCCTCGAGCCAGTAGAGCGCGTTGTCGATGACGAAGTCGCGCACCGGCCGCCGGGCGAAATCGATCGCGGCACCCCAGGGCGTGTGGACGTCCTCGGTGAAGAACTCCGGCGCCAGCAGGGGCAGATAGTTCCCGTCCGGCCCGAAGTGATTGTAGACGACGTCGAGGAAGACCATGAGCCCCAGGCCATGGGCCTCGTCGATCAGGCGCTTCAGGTCGTCCGGCTCGCCGTAGGCGCGATCGGGCGCGAACGGCAGGACGCCGTCGTAGCCCCAGTTGCGCCGGCCGGCGAAGTCGGCGACCGGCATCAGCTCGATGGCGCTGACGCCGAGCCCGGCGAGATGCGCGAGCTTCTGGCGCACGCCCTCGAACGTGCCCTCCTCGCTGAAGGTGCCGACGTGCAGCTCGTAGACGACCGTCTGCGACCAGGGCCGGCCGGCCCAGCCCGGGTTCTGCCAGACGTAGCGCTGCGGGTCGACGACCAGGCTCGGGCCCTGGACGTCGCCCTCCTGGGCACGGGCGGCCGGGTCCGCGACTTTGAGGCCGTTGTCCAGCTGATAGCGGTAGCGGCTGCCGGGCGTCGCGGCCGTGACCAGCTCGAACCAGCCGTCCTCGTCCCGGCTCATCGCGAGCGGCTCATCGCGCTCGTCGAGCACCAGCGTCACGCGGTCCTGGCCGGGCGCCCAGAGCCGGAAGCGGACCGTGCCGTCCGGCCGCAGCTCGGCGCCGAACGGCATCTCGTGCGCGAAGCCCGGAGCCGGTCGCCGCCGCCACCTCCGGCTGGCCGGATGCCGGCTCGAGCGCGAACAGGGCGAGCGAGCGGCCGGCGAGCTCGAACGGCTGGTCATCCAGATGAGGCTCGCCGGCGCCCGGCCGGTCCGGCGCCGCGGTATCGACCAGGCAGCGCCAGCGGCCCGCCGGCGCGACCGCCGGCGGCTGGAAGGACACCGTGTCGTGGTGCGCGTTGAGCAGCAGCAACAGCACGTCGTCGTCCATCGGCCGGCCGTCCCAGGAGCGGTAGGCCCCGGCCTTGCCGTTCAACAGCAGGCCGACGGAACGGCTGTGGCCGTCCTGCCAGTAAGCCTCGCCGGTCTCATCGCCGTCGGGTGCCAGCCAGGTGATGTTCTTGAGACCGTCCGCCGAGCGCTCCAGACCGTGCAGGAAACGCGACCGCCGGAGCGCCGGATGCGCCTTGCGCACGGCGATCAGGTCGCGGACGAAGGCGAGCAGCTGCTCACCGTCGGGACCGATCCCGCTCCAGTCGAACCAGCTGATCTCGCTGTCCTGGCAATAGGCGTTGTTGTTGCCCTGCTGGCTGCGCCCGAACTCGTCGCCGCCGAGCAGCATCGGCGTGCCCTGGGACAGGAGCAGGGTCGCCAGCAGATTGCGCTTCTGCCGCTCGCGTAAGGCGATGATCGCCGGGTCGGCGGTCGGCCCCTCGTGGCCGTGGTTCCAGCTGTAGTTGGCGTCGGTACCGTCCCGGTTGTCCTCGAGATTGGCCTCGTTGTGCTTGTGATCGTAAGAGACCAAATCCTGGAGCGTGAAGCCGTCGTGGGCGGTGATCTTGTTGATGCTCGCCCAGGGCCGGCGGCCCAGGTGCTCGAAGATGTCGCTCGACCCGGTCAGCCTGGCCGCGAGCTCCGGCAGCATGCCCTCGTCGCCGCGCCAGTAGCGGCGGACGCCGTCGCGGAAGCGGTCGTTCCACTCGCCCCAGCCCGGCGGATAGCCGCCGAGCCGGTAGCCGCCCGGGCCGATGTCCCAGGGCTCAGCGATCAGCTTGACCGTGCGCAGCACCTCGTCCTGGCGGATCGCGTCGAAGAAGCCGCTGCCCGGGTCGAAGCCATGGGCCTCGCGACCGAGCGTCGAGGCGAGATCGAACCGGAAGCCGTCGACGTGGATGTCCTCGACCCAGTGGCGGAGCGAGTCCATGACCAGCTGCAGCACCCGCGGGTGGCTCAGGTTGACCGTGTTGCCGCAGCCGGTCTCGTCGATGTGGTAGCGCTCGTCGCCCGGGATCAGGCGGTAGTAGCTGGCGTTGTCGATGCCGCGGAAGCTCAGCGTCGGGCCCATATGGTCGCCCTCGGCGGTGTGGTTGTAGACCACATCCAGGATCACCTCGATGCCGGCATGATGCAGCCGCTTGACCATGGTCTTGAATTCGATGCTGGCGCTGCTGCCGGCGGCGTAGCGCGGCTCGGGGGCGAAATAGGCGAGCGTGTTGTAGCCCCAGTAGTTCCTGAGGCCCTGCTCGACCAGCCGGCGATCGTCGACGAACGCGTGCACCGGCAAGAGCTCGATCGCGGTGATCCCGAGCTTGGCCAGATAGTCGATCATCGGCTGCGAGCCGAGCCCGGCATAGGTGCCGCGCAGGCGGGCCGGCAGGTCCGGATGGCGCTCGGTCAGGCCGCGGACATGGGCCTCGTAGATCACCGTCTCGGGCCAGGGCACCCGCGGCGGGCGATCGTCGCCCCAGGTGAACGCCGGGTCGACCACGCAGCATTTCGGCACCGCGCGGGCGTTGTCCCGGCGGTCGAACGACAGGTCGGCGCGCGGGCTGCCGATGCGGTAGCCGAAATGGGCATCGGTCCAGCTGAGGGAGCCGTGCAGGATCCGGGCATAGGGGTCGAGCAGCAGCTTGTGGGGGTTGAAGCGATGGCCGCGGCGCGGCTCGTAGGGGCCGTGCACCCGGTAGCCGTACAGCTGGCCGGGTCCGACCTCAGGGAGATAGCCGTGCCAGACCTCGTCGGTGTACTCGGGCAGCTCGATGCGCTCGAGCTCGCGCCGGCCGCTGCTGTCGAACAGGCAGAGCTCGACCTTGGTCGCATGGATCGAGAACAGGGCGAAGTTGACGCCGGAGCCGTCCCAGGTCGCGCCGAGCGGATAGGGCTTGCCGGGCCAGACGGAGCTGCGGGCTCTGGCCATGCTCATTCAACCCGAGCGGGACTGGCGGCGACCGCAGGCCGATGGCGAGGGGGGTGCAGGATCGCGCAAGCCCTCCGGTTGGCCGCTGTCGGTCGGGCTCGAGCTGGTGAGCGACCGGCGGCCGTGAGCAGACCGGGGACATAGCCGCCCTGGGCGCGAAGATCAAATGCCTTCGCAACCGGTCGGCGCCGACCACACCGACGGACACGCCGCGTCCGCGTGCGCTCAGCGCTCCAGACGCACCCCCTCGACGCCGGCCGCGGTCGGCGTATCGGCGGCGGCGCCGCCGCGGCGCTACTTGGTCGCGCTCTTGGCCGCTTTGGGCCGCCGACCGGGGGTCGCCTTGCGTGGTCGTCCGAGACCGATCCGCTTCGCGATCTCCGCCCGCTCCTGGACGTAGCTCGGCGCGGCCATCGGATAGTCGCGCTTGAGACCGAACAACTCCCGGTAGTCCGGTGGCGTCAGCTGGTGAGCGACCGCCAGATGCCGCTTGAGCACCTTGTGCTTGCCGCCGCAGACCAGGCAGGTGATCTGATCCCGACTGACCGAACGGCGAATCGCGATCGCGGGCTCGGGCTTCGGTGCGGCGGTTTCCGGCGGCTCGGTCGTCAGCGCGCCCAGATGCTCGGCCACCGAGCTGATCACGCTCGATACCTCGGCGATCGACACCGGGTTATTGGAGACGTAAGCCGAGACGATTTCCGCGGTCAGCTCGGCGAGCTTGGAATGATCTGGGGCATCGGGCACCTCGTTAACCTCCCTAAGCACAAGCGATCCTCCTTAACAGATTTCGACGGAAGTGCAACTAACCCGCGCCGGCCGCCGAAGAGCGGGTGGCCGGTTGATCAGCAGCGCCACAGAGACGGTGCCGCTCGGCCAGTCGAAGCCGAGCGGCAGCCAATCGTCGTGGCGCGGGACCGGTCGGTCGGCGCACCGCCCGCCGGCGGCGCCGGGGCGGACTCACGTCGACTTAACGAGCGGCAGCTAGACTCGAGCGCGGGCACCGAGCGAACGCCGCCCAGGGAGGCAATGCTTGCACGTGGATCCGGGTCGTTGACCGAGGCGCAGGACCGTGCCCGACCGAGCGTGGCGTCCCGGCCGCGTGGCGGGCCGGTCGCGGAGGGCGCGCCCGATCTCGGCATCGCGGTGCTCGACCGGCTGCCGAACCCGATCCTGGTCAAGGACGCCGAGCTCCGCTTCGAGCTGGTCAACGAGGCTCTGTGCCGCCTGCTGGGGGTCGAGCGGGCGCAGATGATCGGCGCCCGGGACAGCGATTTCGTGCCTCTCGAGCAGGCCGAGCATTTCAATGCGCGCGATCGGCTGGTGCTCGCCACCGGCGCGGTCGACGAGTGCCAGGAGGCCCTGACCGCCGCCGATGGCACCGAGCACACGATCATCACCCGCAAGACCCGTCTGGTGACCGCCGATGGCAAGCCGCATCTGGTCGGCGTGATCACCGACATCTCCGAGCGCATCCGCTACGAGGCCAAGCTCGCGACCCAGAGCCGTGAGCTCGCGCGGCTGCTGGACGAGGTCACGCGCGCCCGCGCGCACGCCGAGGCGGCGCTGAGCGACGCCCGCCAGCAACATCGCCTGCTCGACAGCGCGGCCGGCGTGATCGGCGACGCCTTTGCGCTGTTCGACCATACCGAGACCCTGAGGTTCGCCAACCAACCCTATTGCCAGCTGCACGGCGGCGCTGGCCTGAGCGAGCTGATCGGCTGCCGCTTCGACGAGCTGGCGGCGCGGCTCGGCGGGGTCGTCAGGCGCGGCGCGACGGTGCGGCCGGTGCCGTGGCGCGCGCTCTACCGGCGGCCGCTCGCCGAGCCGCTGGAGATCGAGCTGCCGGGTGGTCGTTGGCTGCTCGCCCGCGCGCGCCGCACCGCCGACGCCTTGGTCGTGATCAGCTTCACCGACATCAGCGAGCTCAAGCGCAAGGAGCACGCCCTCAACGACCTCGCCGCGCGCGATCCGCTGCTCGGCTGCGCCAATCGCCGCGCCTTCTTCGACTACGCCGACCAGGTCATGCGCGGGGCCGCGGCCGGCCGGCGACCGCTGTCGCTGCTGCTCGCGGACCTCGACCACTTCAAGCAGATCAACGACAATTGGGGCCATGCGGTCGGTGACCTGGTCCTGCAGGCCTTCACCGATGCCTGCCAGGCCGGCTTGCGCGCTCAGGATCTGTTTGCCCGGATCGGCGGCGAGGAGTTCGCGGTCCTGTTGCCCGGCCTCGGGCTCCGCGCCGCCGCCGCGGTCGCCGAGCGCCTGCGGGCGCGGACCGCGACGCTGGGCATCCCGACCGCGACCGGGACCATCGGTCTCCGGGTCAGTATCGGCGTGGCCGGATGGCGGCCCGAGACGGGCTCGATCGAGGACCTGCTGCGGGCCGCCGACCAGGCGCTCTATGCCGCCAAGTCCGGTGGCCGCGACCGGGTCGTGACCGCCCGGGCACCGGCCCTGGCGACCCGGCGCCGGGCCGCGGCGCCGCCTCAGTTGGGTGAGGTCAGCATCCCGGGCACGTCGAGCGAGAAGGCCGGGATCGCCACCTCGAAGTGCTCGCCGCCGGTGGTCACCATCTCGTAGCTGCCGACCATGATCCCGCTCGGGGTCGCGAGCGGCGTGCCGCTGGTGTACTCGAAGTGCTCGCCCGGCTGCAGCACCGGCTGCTGGCCGACCACGCCGGCGCCGCGCACCTCCATGGTCCGCCCGAGGGCGTCGGTGATCCGCCAGTGCCGGCTGACCAGCTGGACCACGTCGCGACCCTGGTTGTCGATCTGGACGCGGTAGCCGAACACGAAGCGGCTCTGCTCGGGCGCCGACTGGTCGTCGAGATAGAACGGCTCGACCGAGATCTGAATCGAGCGGGTACGTTCCTGATACATGGCCTGCAACCGGTGCGCTTGGGCCTGCCGGCCAGCCGCCGGCGGCACGATCGGCGCTACTATGAGCGCGCCCGCCCAGGCTGTCCAGACCCGCCCGCGACGCTCAATCCGAGGCGCCCGGCCGGTTCTGACGCTCGCGCTGGCGCAGGTCGCGGCGCCGGACCTTACCGGTCGTGGTCAGCGGCAATTCGTCCAGGAAGGCGATCTGGCGCGGGTATTCGTGGGCCGCGAGGCGCTCGCGCACGAACGCCTGGATCGAGCGCTCGAGCTCGACCCCGGGGGCCTGCCCCGGCTTGGGCACGACGAACGCCTTGACCACCTCGCCGCGGATCGGATCGGGGATGCCGATCACGGCGCAGAGTGCCACCGCCGGGTGCCTGGCCAGGCAGTCCTCGACCTCGGACGGCCCGATCCGGTAGCCGGCGCTGCTGATCAGGTCGTCCTCGCGGCCGAGGTAGGTGAGATAGCCCGCCTCGTCCCGGCGCCCGAGATCGCCGGTCAAGAGCCACTCGCCGCGGAATTTCGCCGCCGTGGCCTCAGGGTTGTTCCAGTAGCCGAGGAACATCACCGGGTCGGGGCGGCGGATCGCGATCACGCCGCTGACCCCGGGCGCGCGCCGGCTCGCCGCCCTGGTCGAGCACGCCGACCTCGTGGCCCGGGATCGGCTGCCCCATGCTGCCGGACCTGAGCGGCAGAATGCGCGCATTGTTGCCGACGACGAGATTAGCCTCGGTCTGGCCGTAAAACTCGTTGATGGTCAGGCCGAAGGCGCGCTGGCCCCACTCGATCACGTCGTCGCCGAGCTTCTCGCCGCCGGACGCCAGCGAGCGCAGCCGGGCGCCCGCGGCCAGCGGCGCGACGCCCGCCTGGCGGAGCAGCCGGAGCGCGGTCGGCGGCAGGAAGACGTTTTTGACCTCATGGCGCGCCATCAGCCGGACCGCCGCCTCGGGGTCGAACTTGCCGCCCGGCCCCGCGACCACCGGCAGGCCAAAGTGAAGACAAGGCATCAGCACGTCCATGAGCCCGCCGATCCAGGCCCAGTCCGCGGGCGTCCAGAAGCGATCCCCGGGCTGCGGGAAGAAGTCGTGCGGCAGCTGCACCCCCGGCAGATGGCCGAGCAGCACCCGGTGCGCGTGCAAAGCGCCCTTGGGCGGCCCGGTGGTGCCCGAGGTGTAGATCAGCAGCGCCGGATCGTCGGCACCGGTCGGGGCGTTGGTGAAGCGGTCGGCAGCGCGCGCCAGCGCCGCCTCGAGATCGACCGCGCCAGTACCGCCGCCGTCGGTCGCCAAGACCTGCTCGAGCGCTGGCAGCTCGGCGCGCAGATCCACGAGCTTGGCGGCGCCGGCGGGGTCGGTGATCACCGCCCTGGCGCCGCTGTCGGCCAGGCGATAGCCGAGCGCCTCGGGCCCGAACAGGCTGAACAGCGGCATCGCGACCCCGCCCAGCTTGTAGACCGCGAGATGCGCGAGCAGGGTCTCCAGGCGCTGGCCGAGCAGGATCCCGACCCGGTCGCCCCGCCCGATGCCGGTCGCGGCGAGGACATTCGCCAGCCGGTTGGCGCCCCGCTGCAGGTCCAGAAAGCCGTGCCGGCGGACCTCGCCCGTGGGCCGCTCCTCGATCAGGGCGAGCCGGTTGTCCGGGCCGGCGTGGCGATCGCAGACCGCGTCGGCGATGTTGAAGGCTTCCGGGATCTGCCAGCGGAAGCGTTGGCGGAGGGTCAGGACGTCGTCGGCCGGCTGCAGCATCCCCGAAGCTCCTGGCTGACCTCCCGCCTCGCTGCCGGGCCGCGCGCGCCCTTGCTGGCGCCCGGCGATCCGGTGTAAGGAGCGCCTTAACCTGAAGGTAGCCATGGTGCCGGCTTGTGCCAACCGGCGCGCCGGCCGCCCCGACCAGCGATCATCATGCGTCGCCGCCGCGGCGGGCGCCATCGCCACCGAGGAGCCAGATGTCAGCCAGGGTCGCCTTGATCACCGGGGTCACCGGCCAGGACGGGGCCTATCTGGCCGAGCTGCTGCTCGCCAAAGGCTACGTCGTGCACGGCGTCAAACGCCGGGCGTCGTCGTTCAACACCGGCCGGGTCGACCACCTCTACCTCGACCCGCACGAGCACGAGACGCGGTTCTTCCTGCACCACGGCGATCTGACCGACGCCACCAACCTGATCCGCCTGGTCCAGGAGACCCAGCCCGACGAGATCTACAATCTCGCCGCCCAGAGCCACGTCCAGGTCAGCTTCGAGACCGCCGAGTACACCGCCAACGCCGACGGCCTGGGCACGCTGCGGCTGCTCGAGGCGATGCGCATCCTGCGCATGGGCGAGCGCGTCCGTTTCTACCAGGCCTCGACCTCGGAGCTCTACGGCAAGGTCCAGGAGACCCCGCAGCGCGAGACCACGCCCTTCTATCCGCGCAGCCCCTATGCCGCCGCCAAGCTCTACGCCTACTGGATCACGGTCAACTACCGCGAGGCCTACGGCTACCACGCCTCGAACGGCATCCTGTTCAACCACGAGAGCCCCTTGCGCGGCGAGACCTTCGTCACGCGAAAAATCACCCGCGCGGTCGCGGCGATCGAGCTCGGCCTGCAGGAGCGGCTCTACATCGGCAATCTGGACGCCAAGCGCGACTGGGGCCACGCCCGCGACTACGTCGAGGGCATGTGGCGGATTGTGCAGCAGGACCAGCCCGACGACTACGTGCTCGCGACCGGCGAGAGCCACAGCGTCCGGGAGTTCGTCGAGCTCGCCTTCGCCTGCGTCGACCGCCCGCTCGCCTGGCGGGGCGAGGGCGTGGACGAGGTCGGCGTCGACCAGCGCAGCGGCCATGAGCTGGTCCGGGTCGACACGCGCTACTTCCGGCCGACCGAGGTCGATCTGCTGCTCGGGGATCCGAGCAAGGCCCGCGCCAGGCTCGGCTGGCGGCACCGGACCAGCTTCACCGAGCTGGTGCGCGAGATGGTCGAGGCCGACCTGGTGACGGTCGAGCGCGAGGGACGTAACGGCCTCGACTGACAGGCCGGACGAGCGAGGGACGGCATGAGCATCCAGGGCGGCGGCGCACCCGTGATCTATCCGATCGCCGGCAAGCGGGTCTGGGTCGCGGGCCACCGCGGCATGGTCGGCAGCGCCCTGATGCGCCGGCTCGAGCGGGCGGACTGCGAGCTCCTGACCGCGACCCGCCAGGCGTGCGACCTCGCTCGCCAGGACCAGGTCGAGCGCTGGATGGGCCGTGCCCGTCCGCAGGTCGTGATCGTGGCCGCCGCCAAGGTCGGCGGCATCCTCGCCAACGACAGCTATCCGGCCGAGTTCCTCTACGACAACCTGATGATCGAGGCCAACGTCATCCACACCGCCCGCAGGATCCCGGTCGAGAAGCTGCTGTTCCTGGGCTCGAGCTGCATCTACCCCAAGCTCGCGCCGCAGCCGATGCCCGAAGACTGCCTGCTCGACGGGCCGCTGGAGCCGACCAACCAGTGGTACGCGATCGCCAAGATCGCCGGCATCAAGCTCTGCCAGGCCTATCGGCGCCAGTGGGGGTGCGACTTCATCAGCGCGATGCCGACCAACCTGTACGGCCCGGGCGACAATTTCGACCTGATGTCGAGCCACGTGGTGCCGGCGCTGATCGCCAAGATGCACGCCGCCAAGGCGGCCGGCGCCGACGAGGTCGAGATCTGGGGCACCGGCCAGCCGCGGCGCGAGTTCCTGCACGTCGACGACCTCGCGGACGCCTGCGTCCATCTGCTCCAGGTCTACAGCGACGAGCTGCACATCAACGTCGGCTGCGGCACGGATCTGACCATCGCCGAGCTCGCCGAGACGGTCCGGGCGGTGGTCGGCTTCCAGGGCCGGCTCCGCTTCAACAGCGAGCGGCCGGACGGCACCCCCCGCAAGCTGCTCGACACCAGGCGCCTCAACGCGCTCGGCTGGCGACCCAGGATCGCGCTCGAGGACGGCCTCGCCGACGCCTATCGCTGGTATCGCGAGCGGGTGGTCGCCAACGCCGCGTGATCCCGGCGGCAGGCGCCAGCGCGCCGTCGGCGGTGGCTCGTGACAGCCGGAATCCGCCATGATAAGCATCCAGCGCCGCCGTGCCGACACCCAAGGTCGCGCGGACCCTAACCACAGCCAAGCAGCGACGCAGCCACACCCGTGAACGAAGCTACGCCTCAGCCGAGCCGTGAGCCGCCGGCCGACCGCGAGCGCGCCGAGCCGGCGGCCCCGGCCGGCCGGGCAGCGCGCAGCGCGGGCGCTGCCTGGGCGCCCGAAATCAGCATCCCGGCGCTGCTCGCCACGCTCCGGCGCGGCATCTGGCTGCTCCTGGCGGTGATCGTGCTCTGCCTGCTGGCGACCACGGTCGACCTCAAGCTGCACCGCCCGCTCTATACCGCGACCATGACCGTCGCGCCGGCCGACGCCGATTTCACCGCCGCCAGTCAGCTGGCGGGCGAGCTCGAGCAGTTCGCCGGCCTCGCGACCCTGGGCCAGAGCGCGGCCAAGATCGAGCGCGTCTCCGACCTCGAGCGTTACGCCCAGCTGTTCGGCTCGACCGCGCTCGCGGAGCGGCTGCAGGCGGAGCCCCAGCTGATGCGGGAGGTGTTCTTCGACGAGTGGGACCCCGAGCGCCAGGCCTGGCATCCGCCGGCTGGCGTCGTCGCCAGGCTCAAGCGGGCGCTGCTCGGCTTCTTCGGCTATCCGAGCTGGACCGAGCCGAACGTCGTTCGCCTGGCCGAGTGGCTCGGCAAGCATGTCGAGGTCTCTCGCCTTGGCAGCACCTCGCTGTTTCAGATCGAGGTCACCGACTGGCGCCGGGCCTTCGCCGTCTCGCTGATCGACATGGCCAACCGCACCGCCGACGAGCTGTTGCGCGAGAGCGCGCTCGACCGGGTCGGCGGCCAGATCGCCCAGCTCGAGACCGCGCTCGCCGCAGCCACGGCTCCGACCCGCAAGCAGGCCCTGGAGGCGATGCTGAGCGAGCAGTATCAGGCCCAGGCGCGGCTCCAGATCGATCAGCCCTACGCCGCCCAGGTCGTGGTGCCGGCGATGGCCAGCACCACGCCGAGCTCGCTCAACCCGCTTCTGGCGCTGGCCATGGCCGTGGTGGTGGGCGCGATCCTCGGCCTGTTCGTCGTCTTTCTGCACGACGCGCTACGCTCGCCCCAGCCGTGACCAGCGGCCCGCGCTCGGAGCGCGACCGCTGGCTCTAGGCCGGGCGGCCAAGCGCCTGCCGAAGCTCGGTCGCGAGCTCACGGAACGCGTCCAGCGACAGGCTCGCCCAGGTCGTGATGCCGAGCCGTCGGCGCACGATCCAGGTCATGATCAGGTTGTAGGACACGAGGGATGTGCTGACGATCACGGCAATCCCAAGCATCCCGAAAGGCGCCGCGACCAGGTAGAAGCCGAGGATCGTCATCACCGCGGCCAGCGTGCTGGCGATCATCACGTCGCGCTGGTGGCCGGTCATGGTCAAGGCGATCCCACAGGAGCCGAAGGCCACGTTCGCGAGCTGGCCGAGCGCGAGGCAGACCATCACGGGATAGCCGGCGCGATAGGCGTCCGTGAACAGGAGCGCCAGCAGCCGGTCGCCGATCAGGACGAAGGCCAGGACGACCAGCAGCGAGGGCAGCGCGGCCATCGTGGCGGCGGCCCGCGTCACCCGCTCCAGGCGCGCCCGCTCGCCTCGGCTGTGCAGCTCGACGATCACCGGCGCCAGGACCGCGTTGGACACCGCGAGCAGGGTTCCGACGATGGCCGCCAGCCGGGACGCAGCGCCGTAAATCGCGACTTCCTCGGGCGGCCGGAACATGCCGAGCACCCAGAGATCCGCGCCCGCGGTGAACCAGACATTGACGCGCATCAGGAGAAACGGCAGACCGTGGCCCAGCACCTCGGCGGTCCGCCAGCGGGCGCCGTAGCGACCGAGCCCCGCCATCCGGTGCCACAGCTGGCCGAGCGCTAGCGCCAGCACCAGGAGCGCCGCGCCGAGCGCTGCCCCCATGATCGTGGTGAGGTCGCCGGTCCAGCCGGCCAGCCAGATCACGCCGAGCGCCAGCACCAGCAGCGCACGCTGCGCCAGGTAGTCGCTGAACGCCGAAGCGGCACGCAGGTCGTGGAAGCCGCGCAGGGTCTCCGCAATCACGTCGATCAGGGCGAAGGCCAGGACCGTGATCGCGAGGATCGGCAGCACCGCGCGCAGCGCCCGACCGTCGTTCAGCGTCGTGGTCAGCCAGCGTCCCGGCCCGTCGGCGGCCGTGAGCGCCAGCAGCACGCCGCCGGCCAGGGTCACCAGCAGGGCAACCCGGATCGCGTGCCGCGCCGCCTCCGGCCGATCCAAAGCCAGCGCCGAGGCGACCAGCTTGACCATCAGCCGCGCCAGGCCGACCTGAGCGAGGATGGCGAGCAGGCCGATCAGGCGGACCGCAAGGAAATACGAGCCCACGTCGGCGGCCGCCAGCATCCGGGTCAGCAACATCGCCTGCAGCAGGCCGAGCGGCAGAGCGATCGCGCGCGCCAACAGCGCCCAACCCGCGCCACGAACTAGTCGTTGCCGGAGCGGACTGCGGATCGGATTGGCTGGGCTACCCCGAACAACCGCCGAGTCGGGCTCTTCGCGCACTGGTTTCGCTGCACTGTTGCCGACGGCCCGCGCTCACGGCCCCTCGCTCGACTGAGCGGCCATTCATGCCGGATCGGGCACCGGCGCGCAAGTGGGGCAGCCCGTCCGTCGCGCGGCCGAACCCCGATCCGATAGCTGGACAGCTCGGGCCCAAGCCGCCAGTGTGCCGCGGCAAGAGCATGGAGCGTGCCCGCCGGCCGGCGGCGCCCCAGCATGCGCCCAGCGAGGAACTCAGAACCTGCGGCCAACGTACACAGGGCACGATGCCAGCGTCTCCGACCCTGCTGACCCCGATTTCCCTGCGTCTCTCGACGACCGCGGGCACGCCGCCGCGCCGCCGGCCGCCGCGTCAGCAACCGCGCCGAACCTCCCATCATCAGGCAATCGCCAGTCGCATCGCACCTCGTGGCCGCGATCGTGACCGAGCGCGAGCGGCGCCGGCGGGCGGCTGAGTGGCCGTGACGCCGATCTTCCTCCTGTCGCTGCCTCACTCGGGGTCGACCTTCGTACAGCGGGTCCTGGCGACCCACGACGACATAGCGACCACGTCTGAGCCATGGCTCCTGCTGCCATTCCTCTCTGCGCTGCGTCCGCTTGGCACTTGTGCCGAGTACAACCACCAATTGGCGACAGTCGCCCTGCAGGATTTCTGCGCCCGTCTGCCCCGCGGCGTCGATGACTACCGGGCAGAGCTGCGGGAATTTGCCTGCCATCTCTATTCCAAGGTGGCATCGAGGCCTGTCCGTTACTTTCTCGATAAGACACCGCGTTACCACCTCGTGCTTGATGACGTGTTCGCCACTTTCCCGGAGGCGCGATTCGTCTTTCTCTGGCGAAACCCGCTTGCGGTCGTCGCCTCAATGATCGAGGCGTGTGCGCGACAGCGACGCTCCCTGAACAGCAACTACGTCGACCTGTATCTCGGACTGGCGAACCTGATCCGGGTGTACGAGGCGCACGCCGACCGGGTGTGCGCGGTCCGCTACGAAGACCTGATCGCTCGCCCGGACGAGACTTGGCCGGAGCTGTTCGCCTATCTCTCGCTGGACTACGACGACTCGGCGCTCGTCCAGTTCAAAGACGTCCTCCTGGCCGGGCGACTCGGTGACCAGATCGGGAGTCGGCAGTACACCACGCCGAGCACCGACCCGCTCGACAAATGGCGATCGGTGCTGACTAATCCATTCAGAAAAGCTTGGTGCGATCGATACGTGCGTTGGATCGGAGCTCGCCGTCTCGATATCATGGGCTATCAGCTCGATGACCTGCGCAAGGACTTGCATGGCAACGCCATGGATCTTAGGGGATTGGTGCCCGACCTGCTGAAGGTGGTGCGCGGCGCGGCGTCCGGCCTGTTCGAGATCAGAACGATCAAGGACAAGCTCCGCGATCCCCGGCCCGAATCCTCCTGCCTGACACCCCGCCAATAGATGCCCTGGCGCGGTCGCTGGACTGATCGCAATCATGTCGAACTACGGTATGCGACTTAGAAACCACAGCATTTGGCGGTACCAAAGGTTACGATCTGGCAAAAAGATGGCTGTGGTTCGGCAGGCTGACTGGGCGCGCTCCTTCCCGATCCGGGCGGGCATGTCAACCAAGGTGGAGCCGGATCGAGCCGCGGGTTCGGAGGGCTGAGGCCGTGTTTGGTTTCCGTCGAGATCTTCGCCTGCTCGACCAGATCGACCTGCCGACGACGCGCGCGTTCTGGCAAATCCGATCGGATGACACCGGACGCGTGTTCTCCTGGATCAACTACGTTCCGATCGTGGACGTGGATAGCGGTCGTCCCGACGCCTTCCGCCTCCAGGGACCCTGCGAGATCCTGGGCGACAACGGCTGGCTGCTCGGCCCCGAGGGCTGGTACGCCTGCTGCTCCTGGTACAGCGGGCACAGCTATCTGCCGCGCCCCCTCCGACCGCGCACGCCCGCCTACGATCGGAGATACCGGCGCATCGAAGCGCTGGCCGGGGTCACGCTCTCGGCGCTCACCGACCACGCCGACGCCTATGGCCACGCGCTGATGGAGGGCCTGTACAAGCTTCTGAAAGGCATCGAGGCCGTCGGGGGGGTCGAGCGGGTCGATCAGATCATCGTGCCGGCGGCCTTGGGGCGCCTCCTGCACCGAAGCGTGTTCGCGGATGACGCCCTGCTCCATGCCAGGCTTTTGCCCTCGGATCCGAGCACGATCTATCGCGCTGACATGGTGATCGCGGTCACCCATCCCGCCTGTTGCATGAACGTCTCACAGGCGCAACTCGATCTGCTCAGAGCCGCGCGACCGCCGGATCGTGCCGGCTTGGCTCGTAAGATATTTCTCGCGCGCGGCCCCGACGAGCGGCGCGGGATCTCCAACCTCGATCAGATCGCGCGCATTTTCGAGCGCCACGGCTACCTGATCACGACCGGCGCCCGGCTCGAGGACAGTTGGGCCGCCTTCGCCGGCGCCGAGGTGGTGGCCGGCGTCCACGGCTCCGATCTCGCCGATTGCATCTTCATGCGCCGCGGCAGCACGCTCCTCGAGATCGTCCCGAGCGATCACCGCAAGCCCTACTACTTCAACGTGGCCGCGAGGCTCGGTCTCGACTTCCGCTGCCTGCTCGCCCGCTCTGCGACCCAGCGCAAAAGCGTTCACGGCTTCAGCTCGGCCCGGATCACCGTCGACGCGATGGCGCTCGAAGCGGTGCTCGACGCCATCGACCAGGGCGAGCCCGCCATGAGCCACGACTCGAACGCCTCGCCTCGAGGGCGTGTGACCGCGTGCCAGGCGTGCCGACCGGTCGCCCCCTCCAGGCGGGGCCGTGCACCGCGGCCCGGCACCTTTGATCCGTTGGTCGACGCAGGAGCCCGCCTGGACTATGGCTCGCTTGGGCCCGCCATGTGGTCGGGCCCCGGCCTCGGGGGGGCGATGAGAGCCAGAGCGGTCATCGCGGCGCACCGGCTGCGGCGCAAGGTCGTTCAGCTGGTCGCTGGCCAAACGCAACTCGTGCGTCCGGTCTTCATCATCGGCTGCGGCCGCTCGGGCACGACGGTTCTGGGCGAGCTCCTGGGCCGACACGCCGCCGTCGCCTATCTGCACGAGCCGCGGGACATCTGGTCGATCGAGCCGCGCACCGACATCTGGAGCGCCAAGGCCGGCGAGCGCGGCGGCCGGCTGCGTCTCGGCGCCGCCGATGCGCGGCCCGCGACCGCCACGCGAATCGCGCGCGCCTTCGCCGCCGAAGTCCGGCTTCAGGGCGCGCGGCGCCTGGTCGAGAAGCTGCCGATCAACAGCTTCCGGATCGGCTTCATCGATGGTCTGCTGCCCGACGCCCTGTTCGTCCACGTGATCCGCGATGGCCTCGAGGTGGCGTGCTCGATCGCCCGGCTCGCCGAGCGGGACGCCTGGTTCGGGCACGACGGCTACAAGTGGCGGTTGCTCGCCGCCGAGGCCGAGGCTGCCGGCCTCGGCCAGCTGGTCGGGCTGTGCGGCAGCCATGAGCTGCGTGGTCTGCTCGAATGGCGGCTCAGCATCGAAGCGGCGCGCGGCGCGCTTGCTGCGTTGCCCACGGGCCGCCGGCTCGAGGTCCGCTACGAGCACCTCGTCGGCGCTCCGGCGGCGACCTGCGCGCGCCTCGAGGCGTTCATCGGTCTGCCGCCCGACCCGGCGATGCGTACCTTCGCCGCAACCCAGCTCGCCCGGCGCGCCCCGACACCGGCGCCACCACCCTCACCCGCCGCCGCTGCCCGAACCATCGCGGGCGATCTGCTGGCGGAACTCGGCTATGGGAATGCCGCTGCACCCGAACCCCGGACCTGAGCCGTGGCCGCGACGGGCGATCAAGGCGTGCATCGCTCGCGCCGCCTCGGGTCGGGCGTTCGATCGCCCGGTGTTCATCCTGGCGCCGCCACGCTCAGGCTCGACCTTCCTGTTCGAGTGCCTCGCCCGCTGCGAGCCGGTCTTTCATCTGGACGCGGAAGCGGATCTCTACTGGTGGCAGCAGTTCCCCTACGAGAGAGCCCGGGGTCACTCCGACCGGATCGGCGCCGGCGATGCTTCGCCGGGGCAGCTTCGCGCCCTCTGGCGGGTGATCTACCGGCAGGCCGCGATCGCCCAGCTGCGCAGGCGAGGCCGGCCGCTTCATCCGGGCCATCTGCTCGGCACGCGGCCGATCCGCTATCTCGACAAGACGATCGCCAACTGCTTCCATCTGGAGGTGCTCGATCGATCCTTTCCGGATGCCCGCTTCGTCTTCCTGGTGCGCGATCCGCGCCCGAGCATCGCCAGCATGATCGAGGGCTGGCCTCATCTGGAGCGATTTGGCAAGCCCCAGCTCAGCACCGTGCTGCAGACCCTTCGACCCCGTACCATCGAGCACTGGAGCTATCCGGCGCCGCCCGGCTGGCAGCGGGTGGTCGGGCGGCCGCTCGCGGAGATCTGCGCCTGGAGCTGGCGGCAGCACGTCGAGGCGGTGCTGGAGTTCTTCGAGCGCGAGGCGCGCCCGCTGGTTCGGGTGACCTACGAGCAGCTGGTACGCGACCCGGCGCTGACGGTGCGGTCTCTGGCCCAGGAGCTCGATCTGCCCTGGTCGGACGAGATCGAGGCTCGCGTCCGCGCGGCGCCCCCCAGCCGGACCACCGTCTCGAAGCCCGATCGCGACAAATGGCGCCTCAGGCAGGCCGAGATCGAGCGGCTGCGGCCGATCATCCGGGAGACGGCGGCGAGGATCGGGTATGATTTCGCTTGCGATCCGACGAGGTGACACGTGGCCGCCGACGGGGTCGAGACGAGAAACTGCGGCGGGCTGGTGCCCGATCGATCGGAGCGGGCGCTCGTGACGCCGCCGCCGCGGCCGTTTGCGACCAGGCGCCAGGGCTGGGACGGGTTGGTCCCGCGCGTCCTGATGGTCAGCTACTCGGACGCGGCCGGTGGTGCGGCGCGGGCGGCCTACCGCCTGCTGCGCGGGTTGCGGGATCAGGGTGTCAACGCCCGCATGCTCGCCATGGAGACGCTGACCGGCGATCCCGCGGTGAAGGCATCGGGCGATCGCCTGGGCCTGGTGCCGCGCCGCCCGCTCGACCGGCTGCCGCTTCACCTGGCGATGCGCCGGCCGCGGCCGATGTTCTCGCTCGCCTGGGTGCCGGACCATCTGCGCCGTCAGATCGACCGGCTGTCACCCGGCCTGGTCCATCTGCAATGGATCGGCGGCGGCATGCTGCGGATCGAGAGCCTGGCGCGGCTCGGGCGGCCGCTGATCTGGACGATGCACGACATGTGGTTGTTCACCGGCGGTTGCCACTACGACGAGGGATGCGGGCGTTTCGCAGAGAGCTGCGGTCGCTGCCCGGCGCTGCGCTCGTCCGGGCCATGGGACCTCTCCCGCTGGGTGCTGCGGCGCAAGCGGCGGGCGTGGCGTGGCCTCCCGATCACCCTGGTCGCACCCAGCCGCTGGCTCGCCGACCGGGCGAGCGCCAGCAGTTTGTTCCGCGACTGGCCGGTCCGGGTGATCCCGAACGGGCTCGATCTCGAGCTGTTTCAGCCGGTCGATCCCGGCTTGGCGCGCCGGTTGTTCGGCCTGCCGCCGGGCCGGTCGTACCTGCTGTTCGGGGCCTTCGACCCGGAGGGCGAGCGGCGCAAGGGTTTCGGGCTCCTGCAGGCGGCCCTGCAACGGCTGGCCGACGCCGGCTGGCGGGAGCGGCTCGAGCTGCTGGTGGTCGGCGCCTCGGCGCCCGCCGTGCCGCTCGATCTCGGCTTGCGGACCCACTATCTCGGCATCCTCCGGGACGAGATCAGCATGGTGCTGGCGCTGGCCGCGGCCGATGCCGTGGTGGTGCCCTCGACCCAGGAGAACCTGCCCAACATGGCGCTCGAGGCCCTGGCCTGCGGCCGGCCCTGCGTCGGCTTCGAGGTCGGCGGCCTGCCGGAGATCGTCGAGGACGGCGTCGACGGCCGGCTCGCGCGACCGTCGGACGTCGAGGATCTGGCGATGGCGATCGCCTGGGTGCTCGAGGACGAGGAGCGCCGCTGGGGCCTGGCCATGGCGGCCCGGCGCAAGGCCGAGCAGACCTTCGACCTCCGGACCGTCGCGCGGCGCTACGCCGAGCTCTATCGCGAGGTCGCACGATCGGACGGGCGGAGCTGACATGGATCACTTCGCGATCGTCCGCGAGCTCGGGCGTTGCTACGATCCGGCCCGCGGCGAGCCCCTGCAGTTCCGGACCGCCCTGACCGGCGCTCAGTATCTGCCGCTCTATCGATTGGCGGAGAGGCACGCCAGACCGGGCATGTCGGCGCTCGACTGGGGCTCGGGCAACGGCCATTTCTCGTATTTCCTGCTGCGACTGGGGCTCGAGGTCACCGCCTTCAACCTCGAATCCCAGGAGTGCGCGCTCGCCGACCTCCTTGGGGCCCGCTTCGGCGAGCGCTATCGGATCTGCTTCGGCGCCGACGACCAGCCGGTGCGCCTGCCGTTCGCCGACGGCAGCTTCGATCTGGCGTGCTCGGTCGGCGTGCTGGAGCACGTGCGCGAGGTTGGCGGCTCCGAGCTTGCGAGCCTGGCGGAGCTGCGACGGGTCCTGAGGCCCGGCGGCCTGCTCCTGTGCGGCATGCTGCCGAAGAAGCACAGCTGGATCGAATTCCTGGTCCGCAGCTTCTTCAAGCGCAAGCACCATCATCTCTATCGCTATACCGAGCGCGTCCTCCGTGACCTGCTGAAGCGATCCGGCTTCGAGCTGATCGAGCTGGCGACGCATGGCTTCCTGCCGCGGAACAGCTTCAATCAGGTGGCGCTCGCCGGGCTCACCGGTCGCACTCCGGTCATCAGGCTGTTCAATCTGATCGATCGCACGCTGGCTCGAAGCTTGCCGGCGATCGCGCAGAACTTCATGTTGTGCGCCCGAAGCTCATCGCCATGATTGGGTGGCGGGAGTTGTCGCGTAGCTTGTCGAGGCCAAGTCAGTCCGCGAAACCGATGACCGAGACCGGATCACCCGAGGCGCTGGTCAGCATCGTGACCGTGGTCCGCGATTGCGCCGGCAGCCTGGAGCGGACCATGGCGAGCGTGCTCGCCCAGACCTACCGGCCGATCGAATACGTCGTCATCGACGGCGGCTCGACCGATGGCACGCTCGAGATCATCCGGCGCTACGCCGATCGGCTCGCCTACTGGGTCAGCGAGCCGGATCGTGGCATCAGCGACGCCTTCAACAAGGGGGGCGCGGCCACAAGGGGCGACTTCATCGGCCTGCTCAATGCCGACGACTGGATGGCGCCCGACCAGGTCGAGCAGGCGGTCGCCGCCCTCGAGCGGAGCGGGGCCGACTTCGTGTTCGGCGATCTGATCTGTCACGACCCGACCGGGCGCCCGGTCCACCGCATCGCGGGCGATCCGGACTACGCCCGCCGGATCGAGAGCCGCATGCCCGAGGTCAACCACCCGACCCTGCTGGCCAGACGTCAGGTCTATGATCGGGCCGGTCGGTTCGATACCCAATACCGCGCGGCCATGGACTACGACTGGCTGCTGCGGGCGCACGTCGCCGGATGCCGTGGGGTCTACGAGCCGCGGGTGGTCGCGCACATGACGCTCGCCGGGGTCTCGGACCGGGCCTATCGGCGCGCCCTGGCCGAGGTGCGCGCGATCGCCGTCAAGCACGGCCAGCCGGCAGCCACAGCCTGGGCGCTCTATGGCTATCGCATCGTCAAGGGAGCCGCCCAGCGGGCGCTGCGCCGGCTGGCGCCCGAGCCGACCTACGCCCGATTGCGCGGCCTGGTGAATCGGAGCTATCGGCGATATCGGCCGCGGGGCGGCGAGTGAGCGCTCGGTCCGGAGTCGGCGACGGCGCCGCCCTGGTCCTGAGCAGGCCGCTCGAGCGCCTGCTTTGCGTCCTCGTGGTGGCCGGCGCGGTCAAGGCGCCGCTCGGCGTTCCGCTCTATCTCAATGCGACCCTCCTGCTGCTCGGGCTGTTCTCCCTGGTCGTCCTGCAGAGGCTGCCGCGCCTGTTCCTCTGGATGGTGGTCCTGGTCGGGCTGGGCGTGCTCGCGGCCTTTCAGCTCGGGCTCCTGGTCACCAGCGGGCCGCGCCTAGTGCAGCTGCTCCTGACCTTGCTCGCCACGGCGCTGATCATGCGCCTCGACCCCGACCTTCTCGGCCGCTATCTGGCTCTGCTGGTACCGCTGTTCCTGCTCCTGCTGGCGGTCGAGTCGTTGCTGCCGGTCGGCCTGGACGAGACGCGCTCGGTGGCCGGGGTCGCGGTCCCGCGGCAGGGCGGCCTGCAGGGCGAGCCGAACTACAATGCCATGCTGTATGGCGTGGTCGGGATGATCCTGGCCCAGCAGCGGCCCCGCTGGCTCGCCATCCCTCCGTTCCTGGCGGCGCTGCCGAACCTCTCAGTCGCGGCCTGATCGCGGCGATCGGCGCCTGGCTCGGCGCCAGGGCGGTCGGCCAGCGCCGGGTCTGGCTGGCGCCGCTCGCCGCGCTCGTCCTCTGTGCCCAGCCGCTGATCGTGCTCACGGTCGACGGCTCGATCGACCCGGGCACGCGCCAGCAGCTCAACCGCCTTTCCAGCAACCGCTACATGATCTGGGTCGCCTATGCCCAGGCGGGTGCGCAAGCGCCGCTCGGGATCGGCTATTTCCAGGGTGAGAGGACGATCAACGACTTCCCCGGCCAGCCGGCCAACCACGCCGCGCGCCAGGCGCACAGCATCTTCCTGCAGGTGTTCGGCGAGTTCGGCTGGCTCGGTTACCTGGCGTTCGTCGGCTTCGTGCTCCAGACCAGCCTGACCGTCGCCCGCCGCGCGCCGGCGCAGCAGCCCCTGCTGCTGTTCGTCCTGACCGGCTACGCCTTCCTCAATGGCCTCACGGACTGGCCGTTCTGGGTCGGGATCGGCTACGTGCTCGCCCATACCCACCGGGCGCCGCCGGCCGGCGCCGAGTGAGCCCGGGTTGCGCGTCCTCGAGGCGGTGGCGGACGGGCGGCCGGGCGGCGGCACCACCCAGGTCCTGCAGCTGATCGCGCAGCTGGCCGGGGAACCGGGTTGCGAGGTCCATCTGCTGAGCCAGACCGGCTCCTACGCGCTGGCGCAGGCGGCAGCCCTCGGTGCCGGCGTGCACGGCCTGGATTTCTTCGGCAAAGGCCGCTTCGACCTCGGCGTCTGGCGGGGCGTGCGCCGGCTGTTGCGCCGGCTGCAACCGGATCTGGTGCACGCCCATGGCGCCCGCGCCGCCCTGCCGCTTGCCGGCCCGTGGCGGCGCGCGGACCGGCCCCTGATCTACAGCGTCCACGGCTATCACTTCCCGCCCAAGCCGCCCGGGCTCCGGACGCTCGGCGCGCTCGCCGAGCGCTGGTGCAGCGCCCGTGCGGCCGCGACCGTGTTCGTCTGCGAGCACGACCGCGAGCTCGCGGCGCGTCACCGCATCCTGGCCCGCTGCCGCCGGCCGCAGGTGATCCGCAACGGCATCGCGATCGAGGCCCTGCCGGCGGCCCCGCCCCGGGATGACCGGCTGGTGTTCGCCGGCCGGCTGGTCGAGCAGAAGAACCCCCTGATGCTGATCGACGTCCTCGATCGGCTGCGCGCCGAGCCGGTCCGGCTGCTGGTGGTCGGCGACGGCCCGCTGCTGGAGCCGATGCGCCGGCGCGCCGCCGAGCTCGGCCTCCTGGCCGCGATCGAGTTCCGGGGCGCGCTGCCGCACGAGGCGACCCTGGACGCGCTCGCCGGCGGCGGCATCCTCCTGCTGCCCTCGCGTTGGGAGGGCCTGCCCATGATCGCGCTCGAGGCGATGGCGATCGGCCTGCCCGTGATCGCGGCCGCGGTCGGGGGGGTGCCGGAGATCATCGCCGATGGCGAGACCGGCCTCCTGGTCGAGGGCTCGACGCCCGAGGCCTATGCCGAGCCGGTGCGCCAGCTCCGCCGCGACCCCCAGCTCTGCGCCCGGCTGGTCGCCCGCGCCCGCTGCCGGGTCGCGGAGCGCTTCTCCTGGGCCGCGGCCGGGCAGGACTACCTCGAGCTCTACCGCCGGCTCCTGGACGGCCGATGATCGATCGCTCGCTCAACTACGGCCGGCCGATCGTGCGCCGGTTCATCGAGGCGGCGAGGCCCTTTGAGCACGTCCTCGACCTCGGCGCCGGCACCGGCGTCGACCTGCTCGCGGCGCGCGCCGCGCAGCCGGACTGCAGCCTGCACGCGGTCGAGGTCCATCCGCCCAACGTCGAGCTCCTGGAGCGCCAGGGCATCGAGGTCGCCGGGCTCGACCTCGAGCACGACCGCCTGCCGTTCGACGCCGGCACGATCGACCTGGTGATCGCCAATCAGGTCCTCGAGCACACCAAGGAGGTGTTCTGGATCTGGCACGAGATCGCGCGCGTGCTGCGGGTCGGCGGCCAGGTGATCCTGGGCGTGCCCAACCTGGCCTCGGCGCACAACCGCCTGCTGCTGCTGCTCGGCCGCCAGCCGAGCGTGATCAAGACCGCATCCGCCCACGTCCGCGGCTTCACCCGCTCCGATCTCTTGTATTTCCTCGACGCCGCCAGCCCCGGCACCTTCGTGCTCCGCGAGCGTGGCGGCGCCAACTTCTACCCCCTGCCGCCCGCGCTCGCCCGACCGCTGGCGCGCGCTTTGCCGAGTCTCGCCTGGGGGTTGTTCCTGCGGCTTGTCAAGCAGCAGGAGTATCGGGGCGGGTTCCTCAGCTTCCCGGCGCGCGCGCGCCTCGAGACCAATTTCTATACCGGCCCGCGGCCGACCTGACCGGCGCCGGCGCCGCTCTCGGGCAATCGGTTCTTGCCAGCGCCAAGCTTTCCGGGCTATCTCCGGTCCCGATTTGGATGGTCGAAGCTGACTTTACCTTCGGTCGGGTGTGATGGACGTTCTGGCGACGACCGAACGACAGCTGGAGATGCGCTCGCGCCGCGCGGTGCGCGAGGGCTGGCTGCTGGCGGCCGGCGATCTCCTGGTGATCCTGGCCTGTTTCGTCGCCGGCCGGACCATGAACTACTGGTTCAGCGGGATTCCCTGGCACGCGACCTGGTACGACTGGCCGGTCCACGTCGGCGAGATCCGGCCGGTGATCTTCGTGGCCCTCGGGATCGCCTGCGTGGTCGCCTTCTGGCGGCTCGGCCACTATGCCCGCCGGCGCCCGTTCTGGCAGGAGATCGGCGACGTGCTGGGCGTCGTGGTGACCTTCGCGATCGTCGACGCCGCGCTCGTGTTCCTGACCAAGACCAACTTCTCGCGCCTGTGGTGGGCGGCGAGCTGGAGCCTGGTGGCGCTCCTGGTGCCGCTCGCGCGGGTCGCTCTCAAGCACGTGCTGATCCGCCTGGGCGCCTGGCGGCGGCCGACCGTGGTGGTCGGCAGCGGGCCGAACGCACTCGATGCCGCGCGCGCGCTCGAGAGCGAGCCCCTGCTCGGCTTCGAGGTCGTGGCGCTGATCCAGCCGCCGGGGGCGCCTGAGCCGGCGCCCGCCTGTCCCGAGGTCCCCGCCTATCTCGAGGTCGGCGCCAAGCGCCTGCCGGTGCTGCGGGCAGCACCCTATCCCGACCTGTTGCCGGCCCATCTCGGGCGGCCGCATGTGGTGGTCGCGCTCGAGCTCGACGAGATCGCCCGCTGCGGCGGCTACGTCGAGCGCCTGAGCCTGCACTACGGCGACGTCGACATGGTCTCGCCGATGCGCGGCCTGCCGCTGGCCGGGACCCAGGTGACCCACTTCTTCAGCCACGACGTGCTCTCGCTGCGCCTCTACAACAATCTGGCGCGGCCGTGGCCCCGGCGGCTCAAGCGGGCGTTCGACCTGATCGCGGGCAGCCTGCTCTGCCTGTTCGTAGCCCCGCTGGCGCTGGTGATCGGCTGGCAGGTGCGACGCAGCGGCCGGCCCGTGCTCTATCGCCATCAGCGGATCGGCAAGGGCGGCAGGCCGTTCGTCTGCTTCAAGTTCCGGACCATGGTCCCGGACGCCGAGCGGGTCCTGGCCGCCCATCTGGCGACCCATCCCGAAGCGCGGGCCGAATGGCAGCGGGATCACAAGCTCAAGGACGATCCCAGGATCACCCGCTTCGGCGCCTGGCTCCGGCGGACCTCGCTCGACGAGCTGCCCCAGCTGCTCAACGTGCTGCGCGGCGAGATGAGCCTGGTCGGCCCCCGGCCGGTGATCGCCGAGGAGCTCGCCCGCTACGGCGACAGCATCGTCTACTACGTCGAGAGCACCCCCGGCCTGACCGGGCTCTGGCAGATCAGCGGCCGCAACGACCTCGACTACCGGCGCCGGGTCCACCTCGATTGCTGGTACGTCAAGAACTGGTCGCTGTGGTACGACCTGGTCATCCTCCTCAAGACCCCGCGCGCCGTCCTGCGCGGCAACGGCGCCTACTGAAGGCTCAGGCGGTGGCCAGGCGGTTGAGCCGCGGCATCAGCGAGCCCATCCAGAGCGCCGCCAGGAAGCAGTAGACCGCCATCACCGAAAGCTGGATCTCCAGCCCCACCCCGGCATCCATCAGGACGCCGATCAGCCCCGGCGACAGCGCCGAGGCGAGCACCACCCAGGCCATGGCGAGCGCCCTGATCGCGCCCAGATGCTCGGTGCCGTAGAGCTCGGCCCAGAGCGCGCCCTGGATCGTCGAGGAGCTGCCGTGGGTCAGCCCGATCAGTGCCATGAAGACCGGCAGGACGTAGCCGCTCTGCGCCTGCACCAGGAGCAGGGTCGCGAGCCCGAGGGGCACCAGGTAGACCGGTAGCAGGCGGCGGGCACCGAACCGGTCGACCAGCCAGCCGGCCGCGAGCGCCGAGAGGACCGTGACCCCGGCCAGGACCGGGAAGCTGGCGGCGAACCAGGAGAGCTGCCAGTCCTTGAGCTCGACGATCGTGACCTGATTGAAGAAGATGCCGGTCTGGATGAACGACTGCGCCAGCACCCCGGGCATCAGGGCATAGAACAGCGGGCTCTTCAGGACCTGGCCGCGCGTCCAGTCGCGCCGACCGGCGGCCTGGCCCTCGCCCGCGGCCGGCGCCGGGCGGGTGGTCGGGGTCCGCTCGCGCTTCAAAAGTGCGATCAGGACCGGCACCGGCACGGCGACCAGGGCAACCGCGGCGGCCACCCAGGTCAGCCGCCAGCCGATCGCGCCGATCAGCGCGACCGCGATCAGCGGCAGCACCGCCTCGCTCGCCGGAAAGCCGAGCGCCGCGATCGAGACCGCCCGGCCGCGCTTGCGGCTGAACCACCGGCCCATGGCCGTCATCGCCACGTGGGTCAGCATGCCCTGGCCGAAGAAGCGCAGGCCGAACAGCACCAGGGCGAGCATCCAGGCCGACGCGACCGCGGCCATCGCAAGCGAGGTCAGGGCCAGCCCGGCGAGCACGCCGGCCCCGAGCCAGCGGATCGGAACCCGGTCCGCGGACCTGCCGGCCCACATCAAGACGGCCGCGCTCGCCACCGTCCCGACCGTATAGAGGCTGCCGAACTGGCCATCGCTGAGGCCGAGCCCGGCCTTCAGATCGCCGGCGAACAGGGCGATGAAATAGGTCTGGCCGAAACTGGAGAAGAACATCAAGAGGAAGCCACTCGACAGCCAGCGGGCCTCCGAGCGCAGATCGGATACCAACAACATCATCGACGGAACGGCCTCCGGTGACGAACTCAGGCGCGCCGGGCGCGGAAGAAGGCACGCAGCAGGGCGGCGGCCTGGCGCTCGCCGATGCCACCGTATACCTCGGGCGCGTGATGGCAGGACGAGCTTTCGAAGATCTTGGGCCCGTGGACGACCCCGCCGCCCTTGGGGTCGGGGGCGCCATAATACAGCCGGCGAATCCGGGCGAAGGCGATCGCCTGGGCGCACATCGGACAGGGCTCGAGGGTGACGTGCAGGTCGCAGCCCGCGAGCCGGGGCGTGCCGAGCTTCCTCGCACCCTCGCGGATCGCCAGAAGCTCGGCGTGGGCGGTCGGATCGGCGAGCTCCTCGACCCGGTTGCCGGCGGCCGCCAGCAGCGCGCCGTCAGGCGCCAGCAGGACCGCGCCGACCGGCACCTCGCCCCGGGCGGCGGCCGCCTCGGCCTCGGCCAGCGCCCGCTGCATCGGCGTCGGGATCGCCCGCGTCACCGCCGCGCCCCGCCTTCTCGCGGGCCGGCCGGATGCCTATATCTAAGCGCCATGAGCGCCCGCCCACCTTCGGCAACCGACCGCCATCGATGACCGCCCTGCCGGAGGTTCAGAGCCCGCGGCGCCGCGCCCTGCCGGCACCGGGCTGGTCGATCCGCCCCGCCGTGCTCGAGGATCTCGAGGCGCTGCTCGAGCTCGAGAACCGTTGCTTCGAGTACGACCGCCTGTCGCGGCGCAGCTTCCGCCATTTCCTCGCCAGCGATACCGCCGAATGCCTGGTCGCCGAGCAGGACGGCCGGCTGCAGGGCTATGCCCTGGTCCTGTTCCACGGCCGGACCGCGCTCGCCCGGCTGTACTCGATGGCGGTCGCACCGGCCGAGCGCAACCGCGGCCTCGGCCTGGCGCTCCTGAAGGCGGCCGAGGCGGCAGCCCTCGATGCCGGCGCCGCGGTCATGCGCCTCGAGGTCAACCCGAGCAACGCCGCCGCGGTCGCGCTCTACCGCAGCGCCGGCTACGTCGATTTCGGCGTCTACCACGCCTATTACGAGGACGACAGCGACGCGCTGCGCATGGCGCACGCCCTGGTGCCGCGCCTCCAGCCGGTCGCCTGGCGGGTGCCGCATTACCGCCAGACGCTGGAGTTCACCTGCGGTCCGGCGGCGCTGATGATGGCGATGAAGGCGCTCGACCGGCGGCTGCGCCTCGACCGCCGCCTCGAGCTCCGCCTGTGGCGCGAATCGACCATGATCTTCATGACCGCCGGCCACGGCGGCTGCGGCCCGCATGGTCTGGCGCTGGCCGCCTGGCGGCGCGGCTTCGGGGTCGAGCTGTTCGTCAACGACGAGGGACCGCTGTTCCTCGACAGCGTCCGCGATCCGGACAAGAAGGAGGTGATCCGCCTGGTCCACGAGGACTTCCTCGACGAGATCAAGCACAGCCAGATCAAGGTCCACCTGCACCCCTTGTCGGCCGACGAGCTGAGCGAGCGGATCGCGGCCGGCGCGATCGCCCTGGTGCTGATCAGCCAGTACCGGATCTATGGCGACAAGGAGCCCCACTGGATCATCGTCTCGGGCTGTGATCAACGTTTCATCTACGCCCATGATCCTTATATCTCGGCCGCCCACGTCACCAGCATCGATCGGGTCAGCATCCCGATCCTGCGGCGGGAATTCGAGCTCATGGCCAAGTACGGCCGGTCCAAGCTCCGCGCCGCGGTGATCCTGAGCCGGCGCGACGCCGCTTCCTGATGCAAGCCGTCCTCAGCGAGCTGCCACCCTCGGCCTATCCGGAACCGCTCGGCCAGATGGTCTGGCTGCCGCGCATCTACATCACCCGGCCCGAGCATTTCCGCGCCCGCTCGGTGCGGGTCGTCAACCTCAGCCGCGACTGCGTCTATCTCGGCACCGGCTACTACGCCTCGCTGCTCGCCGAGGCGCGCGGTCACAAGGTGATCCCGTCGGTGCGGACGATCATCGACCTCGGCCGCAAGTCGCTCTACCGCTTCGCGCTGCCCGAGCTCGACGCGGTGCTTGCCAAGCGGCTCGCCCACCTCGCCGAGCCGCCCGCCGAGCCGATCCGCCTGCTGATCGCCTTCGGCACCAGCGACGATGCCCGCTTTCGCGACCTCGCCCGGGCGGTGTTCGACCGCTTCCGGCACCCGCTGCTGGCGGTCGCGATCCGGCCCGCGCGCAGCGGCGGCCTGCGCATCCGCTCGATCCGGCCGCTGTCGCCGGCCGAGCTCGACGAGGCCCAGACCGACTGGTTCAACACCGCGCTCGCCCGCTACCTCAAGGTGCCCTGGCGGGCCCTGCCGGCGCAGCCGGTGCCGCGCTACAGCATCGCCGTCCTCTACAACCCGCAGGACAAGCTGCCGCCGTCCAAGCCCGCGACGATCGAGAAGCTGGTCCGCATCGGCGCCCAGATGGGGCTCGAGGTCGAGCCGATCCGGCGCCAGGACTTCCTCCGGCTCGGCGAGTTCGACGCGCTCTTCATCCGCGAGACCACGGCGCTCAACAACCACACCTACCGCTTCGCCCGTAAGGCCGAGCGCGAAGGCCTGGCCGTGATCGACGACCCGAGCTCGATCGTGCGCTGCACCAACAAGGTCTATCTGGCCGAGCTGATGGCGGCGCATGGTCTGCCGACGCCGCGGACCATGGTCCTCGACCGCCGCCATCTCAAGGCGATCGGCAGCCAGCTCGGCTTCCCGCTGGTGCTCAAGGTCCCGGACGGCTCGTTCTCGCTCGGCGTCTTCAAGGTCAAGGACGAGGCCGAGCTCAAGGCGCGCGCCGGCGAGCTGCTCGAGGATTCCGACCTGATCCTGGCCCAGGAATACGTGCCGACCCAGTTCGACTGGCGGGTCGGGGTGCTCAACCGCGAGCCGCTCTACGTCTGCCAGTACTTCATGCCCAAGAACCACTGGCAGATCGTCAAGCACGAGGCCGACGGCCGGATCCGCGAGGGCACCTTCAAGACCTGGGCGATCGATCAGGCGCCGCGCGAGGTCACCGACCTCGGCTGCCGCGCCGCGTCTTTGATCGGCGACGGCCTCTATGGCGTCGACATCAAGCAGACCAACGGCGGCCTGGTGATCATCGAGGTCAACGACAACCCCAACCTCGACATCGGGGTCGAGGACGCGGTGCTCAAGGACGAGCTCTACAAGCGCCTGCTGGCGGACCTGGTGCGTCGGATCGAGGCGCGGCGCAAGTAGCCTTCGCGCCCGGCCGCGGGCGCTCTACGATCGCCGCCGAACCTGGCCGGAGGAGGCAGACATGCTGGGCGTGCTGGGCGGCATGGGGCCGGCCGCGACGGTCGACCTCATGGCAAAGCTGATCCGCCTCAACCCGGCCGCGCGCGATCAGGACCATCTGCCGCTGGTGGTGATCTCGGACCCGCGGGTACCGGACCGGGTCGGCCCGATCGTGGCCGGCCGGGGCCCCTCGCCGCTGCCGGCGATGCTGGCGGGCGTGCGCCGGCTCGAGCGCGCGGGTGCAGAGGCGATCGCGATCCCCTGCCACACCGCGCATCACTGGTACCCCGAGCTCGCGGCCGCGACCGCGCTGCCGATCCTCTCGATCGTCGATGCGGTGCTGGCCGAGCTCGCCCGGCTCGAGCTGCCGGCGGGCCCGCTCGGCCTGCTCGCGACCGAGGCGACGCTCGAGGCCGGGCTCTACCAACGGCGCCTCGCCGCGGCCGGCCACCCGGCGCTGGTGCCCGAGCCCGCGGTCATGGCCGACTGCGTGCTGCCCGCGATCGCGCTGGTCAAGCAGGACCGGGCCGCCGAGGCGGCGCCCCTGCTCGCGCGCGCGGCCCTGCATCTGAAGCAACGGGGCGTCCGGCCACGTGCTGCTCGCCTGCACCGAGCTGCCGCTGGCGCTCGCGGCCGCGCCGATCCCGGCCTGCATCGACGCGACCGAGGCGCTGGCGCGGAGCTGCCTTGCCTGGTGG
>CAVSRN010000066.1:72500-106200 GCA_963730195.1 uncultured Alphaproteobacteria bacterium | reverse complement strand
CACCGGCTGGCAGCATCACACCATCCGCGGCGCCATCTCCGGCGCGCTCAAGAAGAAGCTCGGGCTCACGGTCGAGGCGACGCGCACGCGCGAGGTCGGCCCCAACCAGACCGGCGCCAAGGGCAGCTCGACCACCTACCGGATCACCGGGTAAGCGGGAGCGCCGCGATGGATACCGATCAGCTCGAGCACGACATGAACCAGCTCTGCCACCAATGGATGCACGGCAAGGCGCCGACCGATGGCGTCTTTGGCCCAGTCCAGGCCGCGGCCCGGGTCTTCCTCTTCCAGGCGCTCACGACCTGGACGATCCTGGAGGAGACCGCCCAGACCGAGCAGCTGGCGCCCGACTTCCAGACCTGGCTACGCAGCATCCTGGAGAGCGAGGAACCCTACGTGCGCCGGGTCTCCAGCGTGAAGGTCACGATCCCGAAGCACTGACCGCCCGACGCACCCCACCTCACGCCGCCTGGGCTTCGCGCCCCGGCGGCGATCTCTTCGACCTGACCGGTTGCGCACCTTCACAAGCCGCCTGCCTATGCGTCGCGCAGGCCAATGGTGGGCCGGCCGCCCGGCCACCGAGGCGAATATTGCACAGCTTTAACTGGCCATCGAGCACCATTCCCGACAGAAGGAAGAGACGTACCCTCCGGAGGATTCAGGGAGGCGATCCTCGTATAAGGAGGGACGACTGGGTTGAGGCCCCCGCGCCACTATGTTGGGGGCCTCCCCTTTCGCGGCGAACCTCTTCGAAGCTCCCGCCTTCCCCGTCCAGAACCGCCGTGCCGCCGCTGAACCCCTGCCAGCGCAGGATGATCGTGTCGACGTACTTCGGGTCGAGCTCGACCAGGCGCGCCTGGCGCCCGGCCTTCTCGCAGGCGATCAAGGTCGAGCCCGAGCCGCCGAACGGGTCGAGCACGATGTCCCGGCTCTTGCTCGAGTTCCGGATCGCCCGCTCGACCAGCGCCACCGGCTTCATCGTCGGGTGCAGGTCGTTCCGCACCGGCTTGTCGAAGAACCAGACGTCGCCCTGGTCGCGGGCGCCGCACCAGTAGTGGTCGCTGCCGTCCTTCCAGCCGTACAGGATCGGCTCGTACTGGCGCTGGTAGTCGGCGCGGCCGAGCGTGAAGGTGCTCTTGGCCCAGATCACGAAGGTCGACCACTTGCCGCCGGCGGCCGCGAAAGCCCGCTGCAGGGTGTGCAGCTCCGAGCTGCTCATGCAGACGTAGACCGCGCCCTTGGTGACGGCGAGGATGTTGGTGCAGGCGTCGCAGCAGGAACGCCTCGAAGCCGCCGCCGAGGTTGTCGTTCAGGATCGGCCGGTGCTTGCCCCGGAGCTTGTCCTTCGGCGTGTTGGCGTAGTCGACGTTGTAGGGCGGATCGCAAAAGGTCATGTCCGCGAGCTGGCCGCCGAGCACCCGCTCGACGTCGGCCAGCACCGTGGCGTCGCCGCACAGCAGCCGGTGGTTGCCGAGCACCCAGAGGTCGCCCGGCCTGCTGACCGGCTCCTCGGGCGGCTCCGGGACCTCGTCCTCGGCATCGTCCGACCCGGCCTCGCCGTCCGCGATCGCCAGCAGCCGCTCCAGCTCGGTGGCATCGAACCCGACCAGGTCGAGGTCGAAGCTCTCGTCCCTGAGCCAGGCCAGCTCCGCCGCCAGCAGCTCCTCGCTCCAGCCGGCCTGCAGGGCGAGCTGGTTGTCCGCGATCAGATAGGCGCGCTTCTGCGCCTCGCTCAGGTGCTCGAACCGGATCACCGGCACCTCGGCGAGCCCGAGCTTGCGCGCCGCCAGCAGCCGGCCGTGGCCGGCGAGGATGCCGCCCTGCTCGTCGACCAGCACCGGGTTGGTCCAGCCGAACTCGACCATCGACGCCGCGATCTGGTCGACCTGCGCCTCGCTGTGCGTGCGCGGGTTGCGCTCGTACGGGCGCAGGCGGTCGATCGGCCACAGCTCGATCCGGTCGGCGAGCGCGACCAGCCCGGTGCTCTGCGGTGCGTCGGTCAACTGCGAACCTCATGGTGCGACGGGTGCGACGGCGCGCCGAGCTTGACCGCATGCCCGACGCGCAGCAGAACCCCGGCATGCTCGCCTGCTTGCTCTGCCTCGTGGTCGGGCTCACGATCGCGTCACCTCTCGTGTTGGCGGCGGACCAGGTGGTGCGCGGCCCCGCCAGGGTGCTCGACGGCGACACCATCGTGGTCGGCGGCGAACACGTCCGCCTCCTTGCCATCGACGCGCCCGAGGACGGTCAGACCTGCCAGGCGGCCGGCCAGGAGTGGCCATGTGGCGACGCCGCTGGAGCGGCTCTCGCGAAGCTGACCGCCGGCCACGAGGTGTCTGCCGGGCGCCGGCCCGTGATCGTTACCGCCGGCTGCTCGGCACCTGCTTCGTGGGCGACGCTGGATGTCAACGCCGAGATGGTGCGGCTCGGCTACGCCCTGCCGTGGATTCCACGCGGCGGCGTGCCCGGCCCGGACTACAGCTCCGAGCGTCCAGCGAAGCCCGCGCCGCGCGCCGTGGCGTGCGGCGGGCAGGTCGTCGAACCCTGGGTCTGGCGCACGGCGGTGCGACGCCAGGTTCGCACCCGTCGCAGCCCGAAAGCCAGGGATTCTGCGGCTTTCCGGCCGTCGGTGCGAAGCTCAGTGCGACGGGTGCGACGGGTAGGTTCGCACCCTCGCGAGGCTCAAAAGCTCCAGGAAATCTGCGGCTTTCAGGCCGCCAGGTGCGACGGGTGGGTGCGAACTGCGAACCCGGAATTCGCGCCCTGTCGCTAGCGATTTGTCGCGCGGGGCCCGCCCATACCAGTATTCGCCAAGGAAGGACCCAGATCATCGAGAGACATCATCTGGTTATCCATAGTGTATGAGCTTCATTGTCGCGATAAATCAGCATTTTGTCTTGCACTGTCGCTCGATCATTGAGGTTCTATGAACCTGTACTGCGTTATGTCTGAGGCCTACCCGCGCAGCCACCACTGCGCTCCCAGCTGCACCACCGCCATCACCGCGGCGGTCGCCATCACCAGCATCGCCCCGTAGCCCTTCAGCTCCGCCTGCCAGATGCGCAGGCTGTCCAGCTTGCCGGCGATCGTCTGCAGCTCCTGCCCCAGGGCACGCCGGGTCTCGCTCACCTCGGCCACGACCTGCTCGTCCCGCTGGCCCAGGTCCTGGATCTCCTTCCTCAGCTGGCCGACCCGCTCGTCGACCAGCAGCTGGCGCTTCTCGACGTTGACGATCCGCATCCGCAGCCAGGAGACCTGGGCCTCGACGCTCGCTCCTTCCGGGGGAGGCGGAAGCTCGCTGCTCTCCATCGCTCCACCCCGCGCAGGCACACCGGACGCAGCCCGGCGCCCAGAAAAGCGAAAGCCCGCCGCCGGGTGTCCGGGGCAGGCTGTCGCTGTAGTCCCTATCTAGCTGATCACTACATCTTGCGAGCCACACTGTCAAGAGCCTCAAGATGATGTTCAGGAGGCTCTCCTGGCTTCGCCATAGCCGTACTGGCTCGCCAGCATCCCGAGCGCGGCAACCAGGATCCCCTTGGCCTCCTTCTGATCGACCGGCCGTCCCGCCCAGCCCTGCCGGATCGCCCACTCACGGATGCTGGCTTGCAGGCCGACCACATGCCAGACGCACGAGCCGGCCGGGCTCGAGATGCCGCCCAGGCGCCGCAAGCGCCCGGTGCACCTCGCGGCGGGCATCGATCTGGCGCTCGTTGAGCTCCGGCTCGCGCCCGGTGCCGGGCACGCGCAGGATCGGCAATGCCCGCAGCGGGTCGAGCTGCGCGACGATGAAGGCCGCCTGGAAGTCCTTCGCGGCGTCGTGCATCGCCTGGTCGATCGTGCCCGACGCGCAGCATCTTGCCGAGGCTGTCGACCGTCCGGTGGTGCACGACGATCCGGCCGTCGGGATCGGCCTCGCGGACCTCCTCGAGCTCGCGGCCGCGCACCTTGTGCGGCTTGACGCGGGCCTCCACGCCCGCGCGCTCACCGTCCGTCTCCCGGCCGCCGGCCGTACAGCCGGTTCGCCTCGTTGATCAGCGCCTGGCGGGTCCAGTCGTCGCGGACATCCTCGGGCCGGAGCACGATCACGCCCTGCTTGCGCCACGCCGCCCGGCGCATGGCGAGCAGGTCCTCGTCGGTGGGCGTGGTGCGCGCCTGCGCACGCGCCAGGCACGAGCGGTAGCCTGCGGGCCCGATCATCGGCTGACCTCCCGCAGGACCGCGGCGTAGCCGGCCACGTCGACCTGGCTGTCCAAGTGCCTGGGGTCGCGGCAAGCCGGGCCAGCTTGAGATCGATCAGCACGAGCACGACCTGCGCCGGGCTGACCTTGGTCCCGAAGCTCAGCGACCACCGCGCCGCGACCTGCTCGAACACGTCGGCTGGCTCGCCGTATTCGCGACGGCGCCGGTTGACCATGCCGGCGGCGTGCTCGAGGAGCTCGGGCCCGTTCACCGCCGGCCTCCGGTCTTCAGCACCCAGTCGAGCAACGCCAGCGCGTCGGCCTCGTTGTCGTCGGCCGGATCGAACCCGAGCGCCCGGACCGCGGCGATCACCGCGTCCTTGTCGGCGTTGCCCCTGCCGGTGACGTGCCGCTTGATGGTGCCGACCGGCACGCCGCGGTACGGGATCTTGTTCGCCTCGGCCCAGGCGGTCAGATGGGCGAGGAAGCCCCCGTAGGCGTGGGCGGCTGCGACACCCCGGTGCGCAGCGACCTCCTCGAAGTAGATCGCGCCGATCCCGCCGGCGGTCTCGTCGACCTCCTGCAGCCAGCCGCGGAAACGAAGGTAGACCATGCCTCCGCCCTCGAACCGGCCCGGCTTGAACTCGACGGTGCCGCTGGCGATGGCGCCATCGGCATTGCGCACGGCCCAGCCGGCCTTCTGGCCGAGGTCGAGAGCGAGCAGGGCGCCGGCTCGATGGCCAGACCCGAGCGGCCGCACCTCAGGTGGTCGGGGCGGAGCTTGCGCCGGTTCCGGCGTCGAGTTGCGGCTCGAGGTTCAACCGGCCGCGATGCTGGCGAGCGGCTGGGTAGGCGCGGACGGGGAGCGACATCGCGTCCTCCAGGCTGAGCTGGCGGACGGGCGACCTCCCGGCCCCGGCAAGGGCAGCGATGTCGCTCGATCCCGGATACGGGTGCGGTGCATTCCGGCCCGATTGCCTGGCGGCAACCGGGTAGGAGATCTTTCAAATGGCTCAACGAATTTCAACGGGCCCGCCCGGAAGCCAAGCCCTTGATCTATATAGATAAAATATAAATTCTTCAAATCTTTCAATCTTTCAATAGGGGACTCTCCAAACGCGCGCGCGTGAATCGCGCCTGGTGAAAGATTGAAAGATTTGAAGGATCTCGATTTCTCCTTGTCTGACAGCGGCTTATGCCCCTTCGGACAGGCTTGAAGGTTCCGGGCGGAATTGAAGAATCTCCTGGTCATGGAGCGGCCTCGACGGCGCAGAAGACCATCCTGGGCTTGGTCGCGGTCTGCCGCATGGCGGTTGTGATCAGCCCGGCCTCGGCCAACGCGCCGAGAATGTCATCGCGCTGCCGCTTGTCCAGGAACTGGGTGCGGCGGACGAGCTCGCTCCTACCGAGGCCCGCCTCGCCGCCGGCGCGAACGACCGCCAGGACACGCTTGTGGTTGGCCTCGATCTGGTTGTCGGCGACATGCCGCTCGACCTCGAGCAGCGTGCGACGTGCCGAGCCGCGCACCAGCTCGATCGCCCAGTCGGCGTCGGCGGCGCGGATCGTCGGGCTCACCGGGTCGACCGCCACCGCCCGCACCAGGGCAACCTTGAGCGCGTTCTCGGCGATGCGGGCGAGGATCGCGGTTGCGTGCGTCCCGCGCGCCTCGCGCAGCTCGGCGGTGATCTCCCGCGACAGCGATTGGAACGCCTGGCTCGCGCCGGGTCGGCCGGCACGGTCATCGGATCGACGGCCGTGGCGATGCTGCTCGTGAGGTTGGCGAAGATTGCCCGGCGGCCGGCGCCCGCCGCCATGGGCGATCAGCAGCAGCGCCTCCAGCAGCTCCGGCGGCGAGCGGCGGATGCCGGCCTTGTGGTTCTCCTCGGGATAGTCATCGTCGGTCTGCAGGATGATGAAGCGAGCGAGCGAGCCGTCGGCGACGTTCGTGGACCTGGAGCGCGCCCCAGAAGTGCAACGGGGTCGTCGTCCCATAGATGCACAGGCAGGGCTGGTTGATGTCGCGGCGCTCGTTGCGGCCGTCGCGGTTGGCGTACTCGGCGCCGAGGAAGATGGTGCCGGCGGCAGTGTAGAGCTCGGTCATCGTATCCAGAATGTCGGTGATGTGCCGGGGGCTGCGCCGGCGATCGGCTGCGGCCGCGAGGAACATGCCGAACTCGTCGAGCTGAAACAGGATCGACGGCTGGCGGTGCAGGGCGGTCAGGAGACCCGAGCCGCTGGCGATGCGGTTGCCGCCCAGGAAATGCCCGACCCCGGCCTCAACGAACAGCTCGTTGATGACCTCGCGGCTGTGGTTCTTGCCGGAGCCGCTGTCGGCGATGCCGACCACGTAGAGATTGCTGCGCAGATTGGTCTCGGTGCGGTACTTGCGCCCCATGAGCGCGCCCAGCGCAGAGAGGCTGGCGCCGAGCGCGAGCAGCGGCTGCGGCCGCTTGGCGGTGCGCAGCATGTAGTCGACGAGATCTCGTAGCGCGCCGTCGAGAGCGGAGGGATCGGCGAGGGCCGCCAGCGACAGGGCGGCGCAGGGCTCGGGGGCGGCGCTCTCGGCGGGCGAGAGCCGGTCCAGGAGCGCCCGGGCGGGATGTCGGCCGTTGACCTGGATGCCGCCATCGAGCAGCAGCTCCGGCGGTGGGGCCCAGCCGGCGGCACGCGCATGATGATAGATCGTGCCTGCGCCGATCCGCTCGGGCTTCAGGCTCGCCCAGGTGCTACTGGTGGTCTCGGGCACGTCCTTGCTCGACGTCGCGGACCAAGCCTCGAACAGCTCCTGGCCGTCCTCGCCGAGCGCCCCCTTCAGGGCCATGCCGATCCGCACCCAGCTGTCGTAGTCGAGATCGGCGTTGGGGATGTGGCGCAGGGCATCGGCGATCGCCTCGGGGGTGCCGCGGAGCTCGGCGGGCGCCCGCGGCCCGGCGGCAAGCGTCTGCGCCGGGCCAAGCGTGCTTCGGGCGTAGCGCCTCCGGTACACGCTCGTACGCCTCCTCGACGAAGGCGCGCGCCTGCTCCTCGTCAATGACGGGCAGGCATTCGAGCGGGAGATCGGCGAGCGACTCCTCCGGCCAGACGTACGGCTTGCCGGTCGTCGGATGGATGCCGTAGGCCACGAACTGCCGACCGATGCCCAAGACCTCGATCGGCGCTCGCTTGAAGCCTGCGAATGGCATCGCGGCGCGGTAGACCAGCAGCCGCTTCGGTGCGCAGCCGATCCGGAGCGCCGGGGTGTCGCCGAGCCGGGCGCGGGCGAGACGCTCCACATCGATGGCAACCTCGGCGTCGGCCACGATGTCGATATCGATGCCGATCACCGTGCCGCAGGCGATCGCGACCGCCGCCTCCGGCCAGGCCGACCAGACCTCGATCTCGTGCTCGGTCGTGGCGCGTTGGCAATGCCGACTCCAGCCCGGGTAGTCGACCCAGCAGCCCCGGCGGAACTGGCCCGGCTTCTTCGTGCCCGGCATGATCGGGATCACGGCGTAGCCGTTGTCGACCAGGCGCGCGCCATGGCGGGCCATGAACGAGAGGTCGTCGCTCACCATGGCGGCGCCTCCACCTTGCCCTGCCGGTCCGCGAGATCGCGCAGCGCGTCGGTGTAGGCGGTGACGATGACCTCGATCAGGGTCAGCCACTCGGCCTCGGCGAACGCAGCGAGGTCGGTCTTGCCCAGCGACTCGATGTATTCGCCGGCCACCGGTGAGGCGGCACGCATGGCCGCGACCTCATGCTCGGTCGGGTCAACCATGCCGTGCCTCCGGTGGCAGATGTCCTGGCAGCGACACGAGCAGAGGCGCCGTCGGCTGCGGTCCCGCCTCGGATCGCTGATGCCGAAGCGGGTGTCGAACCACGCCCACCATCGCGCCTCGCGCCGGCAGACCGGGCAGATCATGCCAGCCTCGCATCCACGACCTCCGTGAAGCGGCCGGCGGCGCGAACCGCGATCTGGTGCGGGCGGCGCAGGCGGGCGGCGGCGACCAGGGCTTCGTCGATGGTGACCGGCACGGGCCCGTCCGGATCGCGCCGCAGCCACCACGAAGCCGCCTTCTGCCGGGCGTAGCCGGTATGCTCGAGGCAGACCCATTCGCGATGGGCGACCAGGCCACAATGGTAGTCGACCCGAAGCGAAGGTGGCTTGCCCGGCTTTTCGTGGCGCGCGTACCGGATATCGGTGACGTCGATCCATTGCGGCTTGCCCGTGCTCAGGATGGCGAGCGTCGACGCCGAGCGGTCGATCTTGATCTCGCGGCGGCGGGAAGACATAGCCGCAGTCCGGGCACTCGCTCGTCGCTGCCGGCAAGATGCTGCGGCATTCGGGGCAGGTCTTGACCGGCGCCTCGCCCTCGCCGTCAGACTGCGGGGTCTTCGGCCGCACGAGATCGATCGGCCCGTGCCGGGCGACGTTGCCCGCGAAGTCGAGCACGAGGCAGTTGTCCTTGCCCGGCGCGAGCCGGGTGCCGCGACCAGCGATCTGCACGTAGAGGCCGGCGGACTTGGTCGGGCGCAGCATGGCGATGAGATCGACCTGCGGCGCGTTGAAGCCCGTGGTCAGCACGCCCATGGACGCAAGCGCGCGGATCTGGCCGCGCTTGAAGGCCGCGATGATGTCGTCGCGCTCGGCCCGGGGCGTGTCGCCGAAGATGGTGGCGCAGGAGAAACCTCGCGCCTGGACGGCATCGCAGACGTGGCGGGCATGCTCGACGCCGGCACAGAACAGAAGCCAGGCTTTGCGGTCCTGGCCGTAGGCGACGATCTCGTCGACCGCGGCATGCGTGATCGGGTCCTGGTCGACCGCGGCCTCGAGCTGGCCGGCGACGAACTCGCCGGCCCGAGTGCCGACACCGGTGACGTCGAGCTGGGTCTCGGTCCGCTTGCTGACGAGCGGGCAAAGATAGCCTTGGTCGATCAGCTCGCGGACCGAGACCTCGTAGGCGAGGTCCGTGAACAGGGCCTCGGGGCCCTCGTGCAGCAGGCCGCTGTCCAGGCGGAATGGCGTTGCCGTGAGCCCGATCACCTTGAGGCTCGGATTGATCGTGGCGAGATCGCGCAGGAAGCGGCGGTACATCGTGTCCGCACGGCGCGGGATCAGATGCGCCTCGTCGACCAGGATCAGATCGGCGCGCTGGACATCGTAGGCTCTGCGATGGATCGACTGGATGCCGGCGAACAGGATCTGCGCGTCGATCTCGCGCCGCTTGAGCCCGGCGCTGTAGATGCCCGCCGGCGCCTCCGGCCAGAGGTGAAGGAGCTCGGCGTGGTTCTGGCCGATCAGCTCGCGGACGTGGGTGATGATGATGATCCGCTGGTCCGGCCAGGCCTCGAGCACCTCGCGGATGAACATCGGCCATGACCAGCGACTTGCCGCCGGCGGTCGGAATGACCACGAGCGGGTGGCCGTTGGCGTGGCCGAAGTAGTCGTAGATCGCGTCGATCGCGGCGCGCTGGTATGGGCGCAGCTGGAGGGTCATGCGGTCGCCCTCCCGCGATCGTGCCAGAGGGTGCCATCAGCCATCCGGTAGGCGACCCAGTCGTCGCCGGCATCGATGCACCTCGCCAGGGACCAGGTCGGGGATGTAGAGGTGCTGCGGGCAGCCGGCGCGCTGCTCGTCCGGGCGCGGGTGCCAGTCCCAGCGCGCGCAGTGCCAGCCGCCGTCCACCGGCGTGGCGTGCAGGCACGAGCGGCAGGTGCGCTCGGCGGCTGCTTCGCCATGGCATACGGCCGCGGTGCTCGCAGAGGGTGCACACCCAGAATTCCGGGTCCTCGCTGATGCGCGCGGGTGGATGCTGCGCCTCGATGATGCGCTTCGCCCTGGCGAGCAGCCGGGCGCCCTCGGCGGGATCGACCGGCACGCGCTCGACGTAGATCTCGTCGGTCTCCTTGCAGACCACGATGTACATGGCGCGCGTGATGCCGGTGAGGTGCAGGTAGATCTGGATCTGCGCATAGTGCCGGGGCTTGGCATGGCCAACGCCGTGCAGTCGGAGCTCGTTGAACGCCCGCGTCGCGCTCGTCTTGAACTCGAGGACGTGCCAGGTCTTTGGAGCCTCCAGCAATCCGATCGCGACGGCATCGAGCGAGCCGCCGAAATGCCCGCCGAGCGCCTCGACCCGCCACTGCCGGCCGGTCGCGGGGTCGAGGTCCAGCACCGTGGCGCCGGTGCGCCGCAGGTCGCGCACGAGGCGCTCTTCCTCGCGCTGACCGGTATCGAACAGGCGCAGCATGCGCCCGGACCAGGCGGCCCGGGTCACCCAGCGGAAGTCGAACCACAGCGCGCGCTCGCACTCCTTGCCGATCTGCGAGGCGCCGAGGTGCTCCCGAAAGCCGTCGCCGGCCTCGGTCTCGTAGGTCGCGTAGATGGCCGTGAGCGTGGGCGCGGGCGGGGGCGGCAGCGGCGCCATCACTCGGCCTCCCGCTCCTGCTGCAGAGCCTTCGCCGCGGTCAGCACCAGCTCCCAGGCATCATCCTGGTAGTCGGCGCGCAGCACCTCGATCAGGCAGTCCTTGAAGGTGTCCCGGCGTGATGGTCCGGCCGGCAGCGAGGCCATGTGGGCAGTCAGCTCGACGAGCTCGCGCCGGCGGTGCCGGAGGGCGGTCTTGACGCGATGGAACCAGCGCGGGTCGATGCGACCGCGCCGGGCCTGACGATCGAGGTCGGCCGATGCGATCTGCGCCCTGATCGCCGCGATCTCATCCTGCAGCTCGGCGATCCGCGCCTGGCAGGCGGCGCGGGACGGCGGCAGGGCGCCGTTGCCGGCGCCGGCGCACGCGCCTATCGTCACCTCGCTCATGGGCATTTCCCGATGTCCTGAGAGAGGTGCCGTCGCCGAGATGTCCGCCAAGACCACCGGCGACGGCACCTGCCATGCTGTGCTCAGGCGCGCTTCCAGGGCGGGTTCGCCGGCCGGCCGGCCGCCTGGGGGGCGGGGCGCGGCGGCTGCGGCGAGGTCTCTTCGAGCGGCAGGTAGCGCAGCTTGTTGCTCGCGTCGTAGCCGTTCTTCGGCGGCTGCACCTTGACGTCCACGATCATCGGGATGAGGTGCAGCTCGTCCAAATCCTGCACCTGCATCTTGCCGGTCGCATGGCAGATCGCCGAGAGCGTCCGCTGCGCGATCTCGACCGCCATCGGGTTGGGGTTGACCAGGTTGAGCCGGTCGAAGAGCTTGCGGCCCTGGTGCTCGCCCTCGAGGACGTCCAGCTCGAGCCAGAGATACTGCCCGGCGCCGTCCCTGGTCGGACGCATCTCGCTGGCGACGATCTGGACCAGGTAGCGCCCGGGCGGCAGCACCTCGAAGGGCATGGTGGGGTCGACGCTGCTGGCGTCGAAGGTCGAGCCAAGCTTGGCCATGGTCGAAGTCCTCGACTTTGCGGTTACGGCTGGAAGTGCGGCATCGCCGCGGCGAAGGCCTCCCACGACAGCGGCAGGCTGTCGGGCAGGCCGAACCTGTTCTTGGCGAGGAAGGCGGGGCGCTCGGCGGTGTAGAGCACGCGCTCGCCCGACCCGAGCGCCCGGGTCACCTTCTTGTTGAACCCGATGTCCGCCTTGACCGTGCTGATCCGGTAGTTGGCGAACAGCACGACGTCGCTGTGCTCCTGGAGGAGCGCGGCGGCCCGGCCGTGGAGCTTGATCTGATAGCGGTCGAACGGCTCATGCTCAGGCGAGTCGAACCGCCGGATCTCGGTGTGCGCGATCTGGATCACGGTCATGCCGCGCTCGTTGCGGAGCGCGTTCAGGCCGTCGAGGTAGTCGCGCCAGGGCCCGAGGGCGGCGACGTAGCCCTTCCCATAGCCGGGCTCCTCGATCGAGGGCCAGCCGTTGGCCTGGCAGGTGTGCGCCCAGATCAGCGGCTCGAGCCAGTCGACCGAATCGATCACCACCGTCTTATAGTCGTGCGGCTCGCTGTAGAGGGCCGCGAGCGCCTCCATGACCTGGTCGAAGGTCCTGGCGAGCGGGAAGTGCGGCACCTCCAGCGTGCCGAGCCCGTCCTCGGTCAGGACGAACACCGGGTTGCGCGCGCCGGCGCCGAAGGTCGTCTTGCCGATTCCGGCGACGCCGTGGACCAAGATCCGGGGCGCCGTCAGCGCCGTCGTCTGCATCAGCGACCCGAGTGAGATCGCCATCACGCCGCCTCCGGGGTTGCCGGGGTGCTCGAGCCCGTGGTGCTGTCGCGCAGCTGCTCGGCCTCGTGGCGCTCGACGTCCTCGACCGGTAGACCACGCGGCCACCGAGCTTCAGGAAGCGAGGGCCCTCGCCCACCCAGCGCCACCGCTCGAGCGTGCGCTGGCTGATGTTCCAGCGCTCGGCGAGCTCGCGTTGGTTGAGATGCTTCGTGGTCATGCTCAGCTGCTCCAGCTGCTTCGAAAGCGTGCGCTGAACCTAGCTGGCCCGAGGTTCGGAGAAGGTACGGGGCTGGTTAGGAGCGAGGTTAGGAATCAGCACAGATGGCAAAAAAGATGGGCCGCACATCGGCGGCCCAGGAATTCCAAGGCGAAGCAAGCTCGGGGCTAATTGGCCTTCAGCCAGCAGAACCCGGCATCGTAGCCGATGATCTCTTTGAAGTCGGGTCGACCGCTGAAAGCCTGGGCCAGCTCGCCCGACTTGGAGTTCGGCCTCTTCAAGAACGTCCTGGGTACGCAGCGGTCCGGTGCCATCCCGCCAAGCCTCGTAGACCTGCTTCACGATCGAGCGATGGATCATGCCCCGGAATCGATATTCTCGCCCCCGAATCCGAATCCAGCTGCCGTCGGGTGCCATCTCGACAGGGCCCTGCCCGGCCGGCTCGGCCTCAAGTGGGCCACCGGCGATCACGTCCGCGTCGAGGGCGAAATGGCGGGAAGCCTGATCAAGGCAGTCGCGGATGTGGAGGATGCGATGCCGCCCAGGCAGCCGCACCGCCTGAACTGATCCGCTGCGAGGTCGTCAGCAACACGCCGTCCGCACGACCTTGCCGAGCGGTGAGCGCGCGCGCCACGAGATCCAAGGCTTCGGCAGAGTCTAGACGCCGAGCGAACAGCACCGGCCGCATCTTACGACCCAAGCCGAGCGTCGCCGAGATCCCAGAGCTGGTCGTCCACCAGACATACCCTGCGCTGTCCCGCTGCCACGCCGGCCGCGCCCGCGATCGCCGATAGCAACCAGTCGAAGTCGATCCGATACTGCTTCCGAACCCGCGGATCGGCCTCCATCAGCCCCATGTTCGGATGGAACCCGACGAATGCCTGACGATCCGCTTCCCACCCGAACCCGACCAGCTCATCGTCGAGATCCATCGGCATGACGATGGTCTCCGATGGCGTCGTCTCGACCAGAGCGCCCGCGCTGATCAACTCCTCGCCCAGGCGATCGAAGTGCATGTTCAGGACATGCCAGGAGATCTCGGCTGGCTGCTGCTCGCACAGCCGAAAGACCAGCTCGACCGCCTCCCGCGACACAAGCGGCCCGGCCATCATCACACCTCGGCCACCAAGCCCCAGGACTTCACGTACCGCTCGCCGACCAGGCGCTGCCGGTCGGTCTGGCTCTTCAGGTCGGAGCCGCTGGGCAAGGTGATATTGAAGGTGAGCGTCTCGCCCCGCGGGCTGCCAACCCCGGGAAGGAACTTGATCGAGACGGTGGCCTTGGTCGCGACGTAGCCAGCGCCGGCGAGGTCGGCGCCACCGGTCAGAGCCTCGCGGGCCTGGTCCCAGATCGTGCCATTGGCGCGCCGGGGACATTCCAGGGTCAGCCGCGTCTTCGGGTTGTTCATCGGGTGCAGGCGCAGCAGCACCAGCTTCACCGACTCGATGCCATCTGCGGGGTCGAACGGAAAATCGAACGGCTGCAGCAGCCGCGTCAGGTCGAACTTGCGCACGGCGATCCGCTCGGCCGCGATCTCCTGCTGGAGGATGGTATCGGCAAAGATGCGAGCGAGCTGGTCCCGGAACTGACCCGCAGAGGCGACCACCTCGATCACGCCGGTCGCCGGCTCGTAGGTGATCGACACCTCGACGACCGGACGCCGGTGGCGCCGCACCGGCCTCTCCTGCTCGAGCTCGAACTCGAGGTAGGTGTCCGGCAGATCGTCGCGGTATAGGGTCAGCTGATGCAGCTCGCTGTCGGGCTGATCGAAGTTCGGCCGGGTGCGGTGGTAGATCTCGCAGTGGGCCTTCAGCGAGCCGAACAGCTTCCTCGCCGCCTGCGCGAAGGCGTCAGTGGCCTCAGCGGTGGCGTCGGGCACGAGGCTCCTTCGGCCCCTCGTAGCCGCTCCACATCCGGGCGCCGTAGCGATGCCCGTCGCTGTAGCAGACCTGCTCGGCGTGCTGGAAGGAATTGGGTTCGTTCAGAAAGACCCAAAGGCTGCGGGCTGTCGGCGTTCTCCAACTCCTCCACCAGCAGCCGGTCCTGGACCACGCTCAACAGAGCGCACTGCCCGGCCTCGGTCGCCATCCGGCTGATGCGATCGGCATCGTCGGTGAGCCGTGCATGGTCCTCGTCACCGAGCTGATCGAGCGCCTTCAGAAGCGGGCCCGACATAGTCGTCGTCGGGACCGAACGAGCTCAGCAGCGCACCGAGCGGGCACTTCTGGGCCTCGAAGAACGCCTCGAGGAGATCCCGAGACACGTTGCGGATCAGCTTGGCGACAGCGCCCATTGCCAACCTCCGGTAAATTCGATACAATTGACGATAAGTTCGGCATACCGAACTAGCTGCCGGAGTATCTGCGCGATCGCGCCGGTTGGCAAGAACAAATGCGCAGTCTATCGAAGCGTGCCTGGCAGGCGGGCGCGCGCCGCAGCAGGGGGACCCATGGCGTCAGCGTTGGGGCAAAAAATAAAACTACACCGAAAACAGAAGAGAATGACCCTCGACCAGCTCGCCGCCCGAACCAACTCCAGCAAGAGCTACATCTGGGAGCTGGAAAATCGCGACACGACGCACCCGTCGGCAGAGAAGATCTTCGCGATCGCGGCCGCGCTCGGGGTGACGCCCGAGTTCCTGCTCGAGGACATCACGCCCGATGCCGACGAGGCCGTGCTCGACGAGGCCTTCTACCGAAAGTACAGGCGCATGCCGTCCGACACCAAGCGGCGGCTGCGGCAGATCCTCGATGCCTGGGACGAGGAGCCTTGACGCTACCTTCGACGCCGATCGCTTGGGCCAACCGCTTGAGCGCGGTGCTGACCGCCACCCTCGGTAGCGATCGGTTTCCGGTCGACGTCGAGCAGCTGGCGATCGAGTACACGAGGCAGGTCTTCGACGACCCGGTCACCGCGGTGATCGGTGAGCCCCTCGACGAGTTCGAGGGCGCGCTGTTCCCGAGCCCTTCGGGCAAGCCGCGCTGGCTGATCGCCTACAACAGCGCGCTCACCTCGGACGGGCGCATTCGCTACACGCAGGCGCACGAGCTGGGCCACTACCTGCTTCATCGCAAGCCGGGGCAGAGCATCCGCTGCCGTGCCCGCGACATGCTGATCTGGGACCCTGCCTACCAGCGGCGCGAGGCCGAGGCCAACCAGTTCGCCTCCTACCTGTTGATGCCGATGGACGACTTCCGCGAGCAGGTCGACAGTCGACGGCGAGACGATCTGCCTGGAGCTGCTCAGCCACTGCACCGAGCGCTACGAGGTATCGCTCACCGCGGCGATCCTGAAGTGGCTAGAGTTCACGCCCGAGGCTGCGCTCCTCGGGTCTGCTCGCGCGACAGCTTCATCGACTGGACGGTCTCCAGCCAGTTGGCGCTACAGCAAGACGCGGGGGCGGCCGCCCATCCTCGTGCCGGAGGCATCCCTCGCTCGGCAGGGCGCCGGTATGATTCAGCCGAAGCGGCGCGATCACCCACCCAGCGTGTGGTTTCGGAACCATCCGGTCTCGCAGGTTGTCGTCGTCTCCGAGCGCTACGACATGACCTTGTCGCTGCTGCTGCTCCCCGATGTGGATGGTGGCGACCGCCAGTGGTGAATCAATCCGCATGAGCCCTTCGCAAATCTCGCGACCCGGCGCCTCGCCGCGCCGGGCTCGTGCGCCCCGGGCTCCGCCCTCGGGGCGCACCCGCCCGTCGCTCCCTCTACGCTCCTCGCTTGCCGCTGAGCTCACCCCTGAACTCGGGCACAGCGAAAACCGAGGTAGTCGTTGCGGGCGCCGGGCCCGCCCCCGCTCCGGAAGGCCGCGCGGACGCTCTGCGCGTCGCAGCCCCAGGACCCGCCGCGGATGACGCGGTTCGCGGTGATTCCGGCGGCCTCCGCATCGACCCAGGCTGAGCCGTCGATGGGCGCACCCTCGTAGCTGTCGTGCCAGTGGTCCTCGCACCACTCCCAGACGTTCCCCAGCATGTCGTAGAGCCCCCAGGCGTTCGGCGCCTTCAGGCCCACCGGATGCGTCCCCGCCTGCTCGTGCGGGTATTGCTTCTCCCGCCAGCCGGAGGAGTCGCGCCCTCGGTGAGATCGAACTCCACACCGCTGTTGCCGCCGTACCAGGCGATCGCGTCGAGCACCGGCGCGTTGTTGTCGCCGAGGATCTCCATGGCACCGGCGTAGGTTGCCGCGTCGGTCCCTGCACGGCAGGCGTATTCCCACTGAGCCTCCGAGGGTAGAGCGAGGTCTAGACCTGGCACCAGCTGGTTGATCTGCCCGAGAAACCCCTGGGCCTGATCCCAACTCACGCTCTCGACCGGCCGCTCCGAGCTCTGGAAACGGCTGGGATTCTCGCTCATCACCGCCTGCCACAACGCTTGAGTCACGGCGGTGTCGAACAGCCAAAACCCCTTGCCGATCGTCACCTCACGTTGCGGACCCTCGGCGCTCCGCCGGCCGGGCTCCTTCTCAGGCGAACCCATCACGAATTGTCCGGGCGGAATCCACCGGAGCCGTTGGGTAACGTCGCCGAGCGTGAACTCCACGAAGACGCCAACCTGGTCATGACCCCAGCCGCTCGCCCAATCCGGCGGACACCCATCGATCAGCGGATGCCAGCCCGCGTCAATGGTCAGCGCAGCCGTCATGCCCGTACACCCCGCAACCGCCGGCGAGCCTTCGCGCGCGCATCACGCGCCACTACCAGCACACCGGCGGCCCAGAGGTTTCGGCGAACAGCGGCCATGGCCTTTGACGCCCGGGAAATCGGCCTGTTCAGGTCCGGACCGTCCGATCCGGTCGTGAGCTCGGGCACAGCGAAAACCGAGGTTGTCGTTGCGGTCGTCGGGCTCGTTCCTGTTCCGGTAGGCCGCGCGGACGTTCCGCGCGTTGTTGTTCCAGGACCCGCCGCGGATGACGCGGTTCGCGGTGCATGATCGGCCGACATCCCGGAGACGACGTTAGACCTCATGCAGCGTCGGCTCAAGCCCGTGGCGGCGCAGCTGCTCCCGGCGCCAGGCTTTCGCATCGGCGTGCGCCGTGATCGCGAGAGCCGACGTGTAGCCGGCCTGCAATGCTTGCCCATCGATCCGATCCTCCAGATACGCCCGCTCCCACGCTCGGCGGCGGTCGGCATAGCGCCGCTTGCGCCGGCGCGACAGCAGCAGGCGGCATGACCGGATGCGGTAGCCGCCGAAGCTCAGACCATCACGGCTTCTCCCGACCCGCACCGGGCTCTTGATGGTCAGCAGGAGATGGCTCTGCAGGTGGTCATGCGCACGCTGAAGGGCGCGCGCACGCCTGCGCGATCCTCGTCCCACCAGATCAGATCGTCCATGTAGCGCACGTAGCCCCTGACCCGGCACGCCTCGAGCAGCAGTCGGTCGACCTCCGCGAGGTACCCGTTCGCGAAATGCTGCGAGGTCAGCGCCCCGATCGGCAGGCCTTTGCCCGGTGAGTCCTCATGGCTCCGCACGATCCGCTCGACCAGCGCCAGCAGCCCCCGGTCCTTGAATCGACGCTCGATCTGACCGAGCAGGATCGCGTGGTCGATGCTGGCGAAGTAGCTCCTGATGTCGATTTGAGCATACCATGGTTGCCGCCGGAGATGCTGCTGCGCCCGTCGGATAGCAGCGAGGGTGCCCTTGCGCTCCCGGCAAGCAAAGGTGTCGGCGATCAGCATGCGATCGAGCACCGGCCCCATCTGCGCCATCAAGGCGTGGTGCAGCACCCGCTCCTCGAAAACGGGCGCGTGGATTACCCGGGGCTTGGGATCGCGGATCGTGAAGCGGCGCGATCGGCCAACCTCGACCGTCCCGTCGAGGATCGCCGCCCGGAGACGGGCGAGCTCCTGATCCAGCCCCGCCCGGAACGTCTCGACATCCGGCCGCCCGCGCTTGCCCCTTGCCGCAAGATGGAAAGCGCGGGCGAGGTTGTGCCAGTCGGCGACATCAACGAGGCGAACGCCACTACGCTTCATCGGCCGACGCGGCGGCCGCGGGCAGCGCCGCCTCCTTCAGGACCGCCAGGAACGCCTCACCGTATTTCTCGACCCGCGCCTCGCCGATGCCGGCGATCTCCTTGAGCGCGGTCACCGTCACCACCCGACGCTGAACCATCTCTGCCAGCTGCTCGTTGGTGAACACGGCGTAGGGCGGGATGCCCTCGCCCTCGGCAAGCTCCTTTCGGAGTGCCCGAAGTCGGGCGAACACCGCGAACTCCGGCTCGTCGAGGACATCTCGATAGTCGACCCTGGCGCGCTTGCCGGCTGGTGGTCGCTGGGCGCCGTGATCGAAGCTGACACAGACCGCCCAGGCGCTGTTCGGCCCGTCCACCACGAGGTGGCGCTCGACCGCCAGAACACGGTGGGCATCCAGGAACCGGTTCAGCTCCGTGGCCGCGTCCTCGCCGCCGTGGATCGGAATGGTGAAGAAACGAAGCTGCATCCGGCACTCCTAGGCCGACCGCTCGCTCACGTCATCCCCAGGCTGCCCGACGCGCCGGGCTTGGGCACCCCGGGGCTCCGCCCTCCGGGGCGCACCCCGCCCGACGCTCGCTCCACGCTGCTCGCTTACCGCTGAGCTCACACCTGAACTCGGGCACAGCGAAAACCGAGGTTGCCGCGGCGGTCGCCGGGCTCGAACCCGTCCCGGTAGGCCGCGCGGACGCCCCGCGCGTCGTCGCTCCAGGACCCGCCGCGGATGACGCGGTGCGCGGTGGCCGCCGCTTCGGCGTCCAGCCAGGCCGAGCCGTCCGACGGCGCTCCCTCGTAGTTGCCGTGCCAGTGGTCCTCGCACCATTCCCAGACGTTGCCCAGCATGTCGTAAAGCCCCCAGGCGTTCGGCACCTTGAGGCCAACGGGGTGCGTGCCCGCTTTCTCATGCGGGTGCTGCTTCTCCGGCCAACCCGACGTGTCTTCGCCGTCCTCCAGCTCGAAGCCCACACCGCTGTTGCCCCCGTACCAGGCGATCGGGTCGAGCACCGGCGCGTTGTTCTCGCCGAGGATCTCCATGGCACCGGCGTAGGTTGCCGCGTCGGTCCCTGCCCGGCAGGCGTATTCCCACTGCGCCTCCGAGGGCAGAGCGAGGTCGAGACCTGGCACCAGCTGGTTGATCTGCCCGAGAAACCCCTGGGCCTGATCCCAGCTCACGCTCTCGACCGGCCGCTCCGAGCTCTGGAAACGGCTGGGATTCTCGCTCATCACCGCCTGCCACAACGCCTGCGTCACGGCGGTGTCGAACAGCCAAAACCCCTTGCCGATCGTCACCTCGTGCCGCGGGCCTTCGTCGTCGTACCGCCCGGGCTCGGTCGCCGGCGACCCCATCCGGAAGCGGCCGGGTGGAATCCACCGCAGCCGCTGCGTCACGTCGTCGAGGGTGAACGCGGCGAACAGGCCGAAGCGGTCGCGCCCCAATGCGCTCGCCCAGTCGGGCCTGGTGATCCGGCTCAGCTCCAGCTCCGCCCGGTCGCTGCGAAGCCGAACCCGGCCGGATCTCGGCAGCTGCAACGTCGCCTGCCGAGCCCCGGTCGCCAGCCGCGCCGCCTGCGCGTCGCCTCGGCGGGCCGGACGCGGGACGGGGCTCCGCCTCCCGTCCCGTCGCCCGACCCGCCGGCGCCGCGCCCTCCCCGCTCTCCTGAACTCGGGCACAGCGAAAACCGAGGTTGTCGTTGCGGTCGCCGGGCTCGCGCCTGCGCCGGTAGGCCGCGCGGACGCCCGCGCGTCGTGAGCCAGGACCCGCCGCGGAGGACGCGGCCGCGCGGTGCCAGCCTCAGGTCGAGCCACGCCGAGCCGTCGGACGGAGCGCCCTCGTAGCTGCTCGTGCCAGTGGTCCTGCGCACCATTCCCAGACGTTGCCGTGCATCTCGTAGAGACCCCAAGGGTTGGCGGGCAGGCTCGCCACCGGCACGGTCTCCTTTCGCGCGTCGATAGTTGCGAGCCTGCTCCGGCGTGATGGTCTCGAACCGAAGCTGAAGGCGGTCTCCGTGCCCGCCCGGCAGGCGTACTCCCACTGCGCCTCCGACGGCAGCACCAGGTCCAGCCCGGGAACCCGCTCGTTGATCCGCCGAGGAACTGCCTGAACGTCGTTCCAGCTCACGTTCTCGACCGGCCGGTCCGGACCCTTGAACCGGCTCGGGTTGCTCGCCCATCACCGCCTGCCACAGTGCCTGGGTGCAGGCCGTGTCGAACAGCCAGAACCCGTCGCCGATCGTCACCTCATGCCGCGGGCCCTCGTCGTCCCACCGCCCTGGCTCGGTCTCGGGCGAGCCCATCAGGAACCGCCCCGGCGGGATCCAGCGCATGCGCTGGCTCACGGTCGTGCCGTCGGGCGCTTCGATGCTGAAGCTGGCCCACTTGCCTTGGCCGTCGTCGCCCCAGTCGTCGGCCCAGGACGGTGCCGTGCCCGCTGCCCAGAACAGCCCCGGATCGGGCCGCGCTCCGGTCACCTCGTCGAGGCTCAGAATGCCGTTGGTCGAAGGCAGCAGGCCGAGCGGACTGCCGCCGGAGGCGCCAGCGGCGCCCCGCGCCAGCACGACCAGGCGAGAGCCGCGCTGCACCAGGGCGAGCGTGCGTTCGGGCTCGCCCGGTTGGTCCAGGTCGAGGGGGTCGACGGGCGGTGTGAACGAGGGGTCGCGGCGCTTGATGGACCAGGCGGCGCGCCGGAACGACGGGTGAGCCCAGGCGCTCCTGGTGGCGCGGGTCCCGGCCCGTGACAGCCACGCGCCCGCGCCGGGGCCGGCGTCCTCCAGATCGCCGGTGGTGCGGCAGGTTTCCAGGAAATCGAAGAACGCCTCCGCAGCCTCGATGTCGGCGGGGTGCGAGAGCGCGGCGCGGGTGGTCGGGGCGAGGCTCAGGACCTCCTCGAACCAGATCTCGTCCGGCAGACCCGCCCGCCAGCTGCGCAGGAGCTCGAGCACCGCCTCCTGGTCGGCGACGGGCTCGCGGGCGAACTGGTCGCGCAGCACCTTGGCCGCCTCGACGTCCAGGGTAGCAGCCTCCGACGACGTGCTCGTGACGACCGGATGCTGCCAGACCTCTGCTTCGGTGCCGGCATCGGAGCCGTCCCGCATCAACCGGAGGCGCACCGCACGCAGGAAGCCCGGCTCGATCCGCACTGCCGGCGAGATCAGGCGTAGCAGCCGTGCCGCGCGCCGCGCGCGCTCGCTGGTCGATGTCAGGGTCGAGCGGTGCGGGCCTTCCCAGGGAATCACATGCCAGACCGAGCGCAGCGATGGCGGCACCAGCTCGGGCGGCCCCGGCATCAGCAGCACGGCTCGGCAACCCGCCGCCTGGAGCCTGCGACCGAGCAGCAGCCAGGGGCCTCCGGGCTCGGCGATGGTGCTGGCGAGTGCACCGCCGTCGCCCAAGACCAACACCACGCTGCCGGCCGCGGGGGCGCGGTAGGGCAACAGGCGACCCGTCTCGTCCAGCAGGCGGGGCATCCTCAGGCCCTCGTAGAAGACGGCCTGCTCGATCCGTCGGCTGGGAAGGAGCCGGGCCAGCCTCGCGCCCACCTGATCCTGATCGTTCCAGTAGGGAACCAGGTGCTCGCTTCGATCGAGCACCAGCTGAACCACCGGCCCCCAGCGGCGTCGCGGCCGGCGGGGCAGAGCGGTGAGCAACTCACCGTGCCCGAGGCGGCCGACCACCGCCTCGAGGTCGACCTCGACGCCGGGGGCCAGCGGCGCCACCACGGCGCGTAGCTGGGGATGCAGGACGCGCCAGGGCGCCAGAGCGGGCCAGGGCGGTGGCGCCTCGGGCTTCTCGTGCCAGACCGGGCACTTCAGGACGGTGGGCGGCGATGGACGTGGATGCGAAATCAGGGAGCTGAATCCCCCCCGCGAGCCAGAACGGCGTCGGGGCGAGCGGTCGCAGGTCGATCTGAGGCGGCGGCCCAGGAATTGTCCGTGGTTCCTCGGCACCGCCCTGGGGGGTGCCGAGCTGGTCCGGCTTGGTGGCGAGGTCGACTTGGTAACCGAGCATGTCGGCGGCGCGTGCGGCCAGCCGGTCGTCGCCATGGTCGAGGACGCGGCGCAGATCGGCACGGCCGATACGCGCGGGCCGGGTCACATGCGCGCTCCTTGGTGCTTCTTCAGGAAGAAGGGCGCGATCCCGACCAGCCGATCGTGCTGAGCTCGAGGATTCCCTTCGTCGAGCGCGAGCACCGCGCGGATGAGGTCGAGATACTCGGCCTGCCCGGGCAGGGGAAACCAGTGCTGCTTGCGCGCGCGTTCGCGGTCGCTCCAGACGAGCTTGGCGGCAGCGGTCAGCGTGGCTGGATCGGCGCGCTCGAAGTGCGCTTGTCCCCTCACCGCCAAGTGGTCCACCAAGCTGCTCTCCTGATCCGGCAGGCACATCTCGTGGACGAGGCAGCGGCGGACGAAGGCATCCGGAAGGGCGCGCTCCTCGTTGGTCGTGATGACCACCAGCGGCGGCTCGCCCGCGGCCGTGACCCGTCTGCCGTGGCCCTGGAGCTGGAACGAGCGGTCGCCCAAGGCCTCGAGCAGGCCGTTGGGCACGTCGGCCTCGGCCTTGTCAATCTCGTCGATCAGAACGACGGCGCCGTTGGCTGGATCCATCGGAGAGCGGATCCGGGGGGCGGCGAGTTTGGCGGTCTTCGCTTGTCCTCGGGCGTCCTGCCAATTAAGGGCCCACCAGAGGACGGCGGGCTGGAGATAGCGCTCGACATCGAGGGCCCGGCGAGTGGCTTTGGCATCCTCGGGATCGGCCGAGCCGAGCGCGCCGATCAGCTGTGCATCCGCCAGGCGCGCCACGGCGTCGAACCGGTAGAGGAGATCCCGGGCCTCGGTACGGGCATCGACGACGTGTTGCAGATAGGCGCGTTCGAGGCTCATGGCTGCAGCCAGCGCCAGCTGGCTCTTGCCGACACCGGGCTCACCCCGCAACAGCAATGGTCGCTCGGCCGCGAGGGCGGCGTTCAGCGCGTCGATGTCGTCCTGAGCGAAGACGTGCACCCGCTCCGGTCTCGCGCCCAGCGGGGTCAAGGTCAGGCGATCGCCATCCTGGTGTTGGATGAACTTCATTCGACGGGCTCCGCGCAAAGGGGAAGCATGCTCCGAAAGTGCCCCAACTCCTGCTTGTCAAGCCGCTCCAGCCCGTGATCGAGCACGATGAAGACGAGATCCCTGTAGGTGTCTTTCAGCTCCTGGATCACGGCCCCGATCTGCGCGCGCTCGCCGGCATCGGCAGGCATGAAGAAGGCTAGGTAGTATGATCGCTCTCCGGCCTCGCGATCGATAGCAAGCCGGTCCGCGACCATGGCGGCCCGCTGTTCCCTCGTCACCTGCGGAGCTCCCGGCTGGGAGGCGTAGAGCCTCTCGGCCAGATAGCCATGCACGTCGCCGTGAAACGCGGCCAGCTTGGCCTGCAGGTGGCTCGAAACCGCCGCTGCGGCAGGGCCATGACCGGCCCGGAATCCGCACTCTGGGTGGAGCGGGACGGCGCGCAGCCCCGGCGGCATCTCCGCCCTTTGGCGGCGCGCTCGGAACTCGGCTTCGCTCCGCTCGACCGCCGCCATGATGACCTCCGCGCGGGTATGGGTCCCGGCCGGAACCGAGATCAGGGCCGCGGTCAGCAGGTCCTTCTGGTCCCGCACCGACGTGACGACGCTCAGGGGCTGAAGGGCCGGCGCGAGCACTCTCGCGGTGCGACAAAGGCAGGCGATCGCGGCTTCTCGTTCCTCGGTGCGCGCTCTCCTCTGGAGGTCGGTCCGGGCTTTGCGCAGCACCAGCTGGCGCTCGCCGTGCTCCCCCTCGAGCAGCATCGAGGCCAGCGTCTCCGCATCGCGGTCGCTCGCCGCCTTGGCCATCTCGCCTTTCAGCTGTCCGGCGAGAACCTCCATGGCGAGCACCGAAGCGCCGATCGCCTCCGCCACCATGGAGACGTATCGCTCCTTCTGCGCGAGGTCAGCGTCCTTGTAAACCAGCTGCCGGAATCGCTGATCCTGGAGCACTTTCCAGCACGCTGCGGCCTGCAGCTTCGCGCCTCCAAACTTCTTCGGAACCTGGATGGCGACGCCCCAAGAATCTCGCCCTCTACATGGATCGGCATGCCCGAGGCGCCCGACCAGTCTTGCTCCTCGCGAGGAGCGACCTCGACCGACAGCTCGAAGAATGCTTCGCTGTCCGCGCGCGAGTACAACCCACCGCCGAAGCTGCTCGGTTCCCGCGCACCATCGATCCTCGCGGCTTGGGGGAAGCCCTCGCTTTCCCAAAGCATTCCACGACGGGGTCGGCGACCCGATGGGACCCCCCAGCCAGGAAGGTCTGGAGGTTGGCGACAGGCGAGGAGCGCCACGTCGAGGGGCTCGGAGGACCACGGCACCGCCTTGCCATCGTCGGCGTCGAGCGGCACGAACGCCCCGGCGAAGCCCGCAGCACCCGATGACTGCCACTTCACCTGGATCGGGTATCTCTGGTCGCAATTCTGTGGGCATACGACGTGCCGGGCCGTAAGGACGAGGCCGTCGCCAACCGGGTAGCCGGTCCCGAACCTGCCGCGCTTCCCCTTTCCATCCTCGCCGTGCGCACCGGTGGTCGGGACGAAGATGGCCACGAGCCAATTCTTCCATTCCACGGCTCACCCCGTCACCGCCGCGGTGGGATCGTCCCTATGGAAGGGTTTCATCCCCACCAATCTTGGACGGCTTGTCGTCCTTGCCGACCGCACTGAGCTTCAAACGAAGCGTCTGGGTGACCGTCTCGCCCACTTTGCCGCCGCCCTCGGCGCTGAGCACCCAGACCCGCACACCGGCGCCGCCCTTCGTCTCCGTGGTGGCCACAACCTGCAGCTCGACCTCCGCATCCTGGACGAGAAAGCGGAGGTCCTTCCCCTCGCCCTCCTTTTGGGCCTCGAGCAGGTCCTTTCGCAACTGGATGAGGACCTGGGAAAGCGGTGTCCGTTCCATGGCACCTACGCCCACTGAGTGATCCGAGCTCACGAAGACCAGCGGAATTGTAGAACCCGAGGGACAAGTCCTCAAGCACAGCCTGCGGCAGCACAGCAGGCGACCCGGCGGCGCGAGAGAACCGATTGACCTCCTCCTGGCCAGCGCCGGTCGCGGCAGGCTCCTCGACGGGCGCCTCCTGCGGGAACGTCGGTACGAAAACCTCCAGCAGTAGGGACATATCCACGGGCGGGGCGCCTCATTGAGCCGCGCACGCCGGCGCTCAACGACGATCCCGGCCCGACACGTAAACAGGGTTCCCGTGCTGATCCACCGAACTGAGCTTCAAGCGGAGTGTCTGGGTGAGGGTGTCGCCCGCCTTGGCCCCACCCTCTGCGCTGATGACCCAGAATCGTACACCGATGCCGCCCTCCGTATCCGAGGTGGCGACCACCTGCAGCTCGACTTCCGCGTCCTCGACGACAAAGCGAAGGTCCTGCCCCTCGCCTTCCTTCTGAGCCTCGAGCAGGTCCCGTCGCAGCTGGATGAGAACCTGGGATAGCGACGTGCGTTCCATTGCCATGCGCCCCTCGAGTGATCCAACCTCGCCAGAACCATCGCAATTGTAAAATCCAAGGAGCAAGTCCTCAAGCCGTCGACTCAGCGGCGCTGGAGAACCGAGGTTGACCTGCATCTGGGAGACAGCGCACCTCCTCGATCGGCGGTTCCTGCGGCATCAACTGTGCGGGCGTTGCGAAGAGCCTGGTGCACCTGCGCCGCGCGTGGGTGATCGATCGCTTCGAGGCCGTCGAGCGCCGCATCGACAAGATCCGGCTTCGTGCGAACGATCCTCGCGAGCAAGACGACGCAGTCCTCGTCGGCGATCGGCATCACCGCCTCGATCACCTCCCGTGTCGGTGTTTCCTGGAGGAGTTCGATCAACGCTGGCAGCACCTCCCGCCGGCCAAGTCGCCCGAGCGCGCATGTCGCCGCCATGCTCACGTCGCCGTGGAGGTCGTCCAGGAGATCCAGAAGAACCGCAATGGCCTCGGGCCATGGACGAACGGAGCGACAGGCAGCTGCCCGAACTGCCGGATCGGGGTGCCGCAGGAGCGCCACCACGATGTCTCGCGGCAGATCGGACCCCAGTCGTGTGGCGGCTGCCATCGCGATCCTCAGCGCTGGCCCCTGCACCGCAGCTTTCGCCATGATTCGCGCCACCGCCCGCGCCGCCTCGCGACCACCGATCATGGCCAGAGCCTCGAGCGCGGCGACCTGCTCCGGGACGGCGCGATCGAGGCCGAAGCCGGCGAACCGCCGGCACAACTCCTCCAGGGCGGGCACGGCGGCGATCAGCCCCCGGCGGCCCGCCTCCATGGCCAGGACCGGACCGTCGACGACACCGGCTCTCGGTATCGCAGCGATCAGCTCGGCGTCGTCGAGCGTTCCCGCTGGCGCCGCCTCTCGCCTAGTGGTCGCCGCTGGTTCTCGTGCCGACGGCACGCCGCGCCAGGAGAAGAGATCGAGCTGCTCCTCGGGAGCTTCTTCCGGGTGTCGCACCGGCGGCAATCGGTCCGGCCACCGTCCTGGCGCGGACATGACCAACCTCAACGCCCCAGCAGGCGGGCCAGCCACGATCGCTGCGGCCGGTGGGCGACGGCGAACCCGTACTCCTGCTCCAGGGCGGCGAGATCGAGCTTCACCGCATCCGCGAAGCGCCCCTTCAGCGCCTGGGCCGGCACCAACTTCTCGAAGCGAGCCGCCTGATGGTGATCGCCGCCGAACTGGACCACCAGCTCGCCTGCGGCGCGGTCGATGCTCACCCGCTCGCTGTCCTGCTCGACCAGCTCGCCCAACAGGTCCAGCAAGGGCTTGTCCTTGAGGCGGTCGACCTCGTCGAGGCCGATCGGCGTCGCCCACTCGGGCACATCATCCAGCGCCTCGACCAGAAGATCCCCGAGGATCTCCGACGACAACAGCAGAAGATCCGGCGGGTCGTCGGGAACCGCCGCCACGGCCTCGATCAAGGCAGGGATGCGCGGCGCCAGGCGGTCGAGATACGCGCGATAGAGCGCCGTGCCGGTCCTGGAGAGTGCCGCCCGCGCCGGCGCCTCGGGCACGCTTCGCGGCCTGGCGCCATCGATGTGGCAGACGATCATGCGCTTCCTGAGATCCGGCGTCACCGCGGTGACGTCGCGGTTGGTGCCGATCAGGATCGGGGCATAGCCCTCGCCGCTCTCGTGGTCGAACTTCACCAGGTCCGGGACGTATTGCGAGAAGCGGTCGCGATTGACGTCGTCGATCAGGAGCGGGATCGCACCCAGCTGTTCCCGCAGACCGAGTGCTCGGGCGGTGGTGAAGTGCTGGCCGCGGATCATCTGCTCGACGCCGAACATCGAGCGGCTGATCACCCGCGAGAACATGGTCTTGCCGCCGTCGGAGCGGCCGTAGAGCACGGCATGGACGGGGAACGCCAGGGGCGAGCCGTCGTGGCGGAGCGCCGCCGAGCGCAGCAATGGCGCGAAGGGGGCCGCGTAGAGCCAGCAGGTCAGCGCCCAATAGCTGCGCACCACCCCGGCCGCATCGCCGTAGAACCGACTGAAGCCCGCGAAGTAGGGTGCCAGCAGGTCTGCGTCGCCCTGAACCTCGGGCCACGGCACGGGCGCACCGATGCGGTGCCACGGCCGGCCGTCGAGCGTGACGTGGCCCGTCTCCAGGTCGATGCGGGCAGCCTGGACCCGGTCGGTCTTGGCGGTGATCGGGCGGGAGCTGTGGGCGCGATAGGCCCGGGCGAAGCCATTGGCGGTGACCACCGTGGCACCGCTCTTGTTGCGGTCGAGGGAGAGCTGTCGGAGCTCGGTGCCGAGTTCGCTCGCGTGGCGCATGGCCGATGCCGAGAGCTCCGGCATGGCGGGTGGTCGAGGCGACTCTACGATGGCGCCCTGGGCCCGGAGGAAGCGGAAGCAGGGCACGTTCTGGACCTCGACCGGCTCGTCCGGCACCGTGAGCTCCGGATCGTCGGGCTGGCCCGAGCTGGCCACCAGGAGGTCCGCAGTGACCGGATCGGAGCGCTCCTCGTTCAGAGTGTAGTACTCACGGAACCGCCAATAGTCCGCCTCGGCGTCGGAAACGAAGAAGGTTTCCCGCTGGCGCCCGGTGAGCGCGGCGATGCTGAGGTTGGCAGAGCCCGTGACCACGCGATAGCGGCTCGGGCGCGCCATCAGGTAGAGCTTGGCGTGGCTCGGCATCTGACGCAGTAGGCGGAAGCGGAGCGAGCCGTCGTGGACGCGCTGGAGCAGCTGCTCGCCACGTTTCGACAGGGCCGGGCGCACGAAGCGCTCGATGAAGGCCTTCTGGTCGGCGAGGGCATCGGTGAACCGGTAACCCGCCGCGGTGGTCGCCTGCTCCAAGGCAGCGAGCTCGTGCGAGAGCACGCGCTCCGAGCCGAAGGTGATCTCCACCTCCTCGAACATCTGCGCGACGTCGAGGATCGCCGGCACGCTGGCCGAGAAGGTGATCACCTCGAGGGTCTGGAAGCCCTCGAACAGAGAACGCCAGGAGGCCTCACGGGAGCCCAGGACCCTGATGTCGAACACCTGGATCTCTGGGGCGCTGGACTCGAGCGGAAGGGTCGCTGTCTCCGCATCGAGGTCGAACAGATCCCCCATGAGCCGCTTCCCGTCCCCACTAGCCTCGAAGGAGGATAGCGCTGTCGACGGCGGCTGCGCAAACGCGATCGATAGCTCGCGGAACTACGCCGGATTGCGCGCCCTCTTGATTCCACGGTGATTCCATGGGTGCGTGGAGGAGGCAGGGGCCGGACACACGAACGCCGCTAACTCCTTGAGTTAGCGGCGTTTATTTGGTTGCGGGGGCAGGATTTGAACCTGCGACCTTCAGGTTATGAGCCTGACGAGCTACCGGGCTGCTCCACCCCGCGGAAGATCAGAAGACAGAGGTCGGAGATCAGAGGTCGGATCCGGGACGGGGCTGGCCCCGGCGCGGAAGCGAGTCGTGGTGGTCCGAAGCGAGCGGCCGGCGCCGGCACCTTCTGATCTCTGATCTCTGATCTCTGACCTCTGCGGCCTTTCGGGCCGCGGGGACGGCTGGCCAGACCTGGCGACGACCCGCTCTCCCACCCTTAAGAGGGCAGTACCCTGGGCGCGGTGCGGTTTCACGGCCGAGTTCGGAATGGGGTCGGGTGGGGCCCGCACGCTGTGGTCACCAGGTCGAGGCAGCAGTCCGCGGCCCGCAGGGCCGCGAGTAGGTCAGAGATCGAGGTCAGAGGTCAGAAGGCGCCGGTGACGGACCGCCCCTTCGCGCTGACCTTGGGAGTCGTGAAGCGTTGGGCATGGGGTTCAGAGGTCGGAGGTCAGAGATCGGAGGTCAGACGGGGGGCGCTGGCTTCTGGCCGGGCCCTTGCCTTTTCTGATCTCTGATCTCCGACCTCTGATCTCGGGCGCGCCCTGAGCGCGCCGGGCGCGCTTGGGGCTGAGCGGGAGGAGCTTGGTTCGAGCGATTAGGACCGCTCGGCTGCACGCGTTACCGCGCTTGCACCTGCGGCCTATCGACGTGGTGGTCGACCACGGCTCTCGACGAGACCTGGTTTGGAGGGGGGTTTCCCGCTTAGATGCGGTCAGCGGTTATCCCGGCCGAACGTAGCTACCCGGCGATGCGGCTGGCGCCACAACCGGTCCACCAGAGGTTCGTCCACCCCGGTCCTCTCGTACTAGGGGCAGACCCTCGCAAGTCTCATACACCCACGGCAGATAGGGACCGAACTGTCTCACGACGTTCTAAACCCAGCTCACGTACCACTTTAATCGGCGAACAGCCGAACCCTTGGGACCGGCTACAGCCCCAGGATGTGATGAGCCGACATCGAGGTGCCAAACCGCCCCGTCGATCTGGACTCTTGGGGGCGATCAGCCTGTTATCCCCGGCGTACCTTTTATCCGTTGAGCGATGGCCCGTCCACGTGGGACCACCGGATCACTAGGGCCGACTTTCGTCTCTGCGCGGCCCGTCGGCCTTGCAGTCAGGCGGGCTTGTGCCCTTGCACGCAACGGCTGGTTTCCGACCAGCCTGAGCCCACCATCGCGCGCCTCCGTTACTCTTTGGGAGGCGACCGCCCCAGTCAAACTACCCGCCATGCAGGGTCCCGGACCCGGATCACGGGCCGCGGTGAGACAGCAAGCACGCCAAGGGTGGTATTTCAAGGCTGCCTCCACGCAAGCTGGCGCCTGCGCTTCAATGGCTCCCACCTATCCTACACATGGCCTGCCTGCTGCCAGTGCAAAGCTGTAGTAAAGGTGCACGGGGTCTTTCCGTCTGACCGCGGGACGCCCGCATCTTCACGGGCACTTCAATTTCGCTGAGTTGGTGTTGGAGACAGCGGGGCAAGCGTTACGCCATTCGTGCAGGTCGGAACTTACCCGACAAGGAATTTCGCTACCTTAGGACCGTTATAGTTACGGCCGCCGTTTACCGGGGCTTCGGTTCGAAGCTTGCACCTCTCCCCTTAACCTTCCGGCACCGGGCAGGCGTCAGACCCTATACGTCGTCTTGCGACTTCGCAGAGCCCTGTGTTTTTAGTAAACAGTCGTCACCCCCTGGTCTGTGCCACCTGCCCCTGGTTGCCCAGGCACAGGTCCCCCTTCTCCCGAAGTTACGGGGGCAGATTGCCGAGTTCCTTCAACACCGTTCTCTCAAGCGCCTGGGTATGCTCAACCAGTCCACCTGTGTCGGTTTCGGGTACGGTCCATGATGCTGGGGCTGTTTCCTGGACCCCCGCGGCTGCCCGACCAATCCAGTAAGGTCGGACAACGGTTGGGGGCCGTCACCACCAGCGGGCCCAGGACTATTAACCTGGTTGCCATCGGCTACGGCTGTCGCCCTCGCCTTAGGGGCCGGCTCACCCTGCGCGGATTAGCCTTGCGCAGGAACCCTTGGACTTCCGGCGACCGAGTTTCTCACTCGGTTGATCGCTACTCATGTCAGCATGCGCACTTCCGATACCTCCAGCAGCCCTCACGGGCTACCTTCGCAGGCCTACGGAACGCTCCGCTACCGGTCCAGAGGTCAGAGGTCAGAGGTCGGAGATCAGATGGTGCCAGGGGCTGACCCGATCTTCCGGTGCAGCACCTGCAACATCTTTGCGATCTCGCGATACTCCTGGCGCCACGCCTGCCACATGGCCTCGTCGATGTAGCCCAGGTCCAGACAATAGCGGCACCAGATCCGCATCTCGTCGGCCGAGCCCATGGCCATCATGACAAAACGTTTGAACTCCGCCTTCGAGGCCGCCTGGCGACCAAATCCTTCGGCGAGATTGGCGCAGATGCCTTTGCTCGCCCGCCGGACCTGATCCCCCAGCGCGTACTGCTCGATCGGCGGAAAGTTCAGGCTACGCCGATGGACCTCGAGCGAGATCCGATACGCCCTCTTGAACACGTCGAGATCCTCGACCGCTCGTGGCTTGTCCATCGTCGTCGACCTCATCGTTGCGGTCATCCGTCCGTGTCGGCCGTCAGAGACACCGTCGTCTCTGACTTCCGACCTCTGACATCTGACCTCTGAACCCCGCAGCTTCGGTGCATGGCTTGAGCCCCGTTACATCTTCGGCGCAGGACCGCTGTTAGACCAGTGAGCTGTTACGCTTTCTTTCAAGGATGGCTGCTTCTAAGCCAACCTCCTGGTTGTTTAGGCCGTCCCACATCCTTTCCCACTTAGCCATGACTTCGGGACCTTAGCTGGCGGTCTGGGCTGTTTCCCTCTCGACGACGGATCTTCGCACCCGCCGTCTGCCTGCCACACTGCAACGCCTTGGTATTCGGAGTTTGGTTAGGTTTGGTAAGGCTCGCGCCCCCCTAGCCCAGCCAGTGCTCTACCCCCAAGGGTGATCGTGTGACGCGCTACCTAAATAGCTTTCGCGGAGAACCAGCTATCTCCGGGTTTGCTTGGCCTTTCACCCCTAGCCACAGGTCATCCCCCACTTTTTCAACAGTGGTGGGTGCGGCCCTCCAGTGCGTGTCACCGCACCTTCAGCCTGCCCATGGCTAGCTCACCCGGTTTCGGGTCTGCTCCTTGTGACTGAACGCCCTGTTCAGACTCGCTTTCGCTCCGCCTACGCCTTCAGGCTTAAGCTCGCCACAAAGACCAACTCGCTGACCCATTATACAAAAGGTACGCCGTCACCCACCCCTGATCCGAGGACCAGGTCGGGCTCCGACTGTCGGTAGGCATCCGGTTGCAGGGTCTGTTTCACTCCCCTCGACGGGGTGCTTTTCACCTTTCCCTCACGGTACTGGTTCACTATCGGTCACCGAGGAGTACTTAGGCTTGGAGGGTGGTCCCCCCATGTTCAGACAGGATTTCACGTGTCCCGCCCTACTCGAGGACTCTAAAGAACTCTTGCCCGTACGGGGCTGTCACCCGCTCTGGCCCGCCTTTCCAGACGGTTCCGGTTCGTCCCTTAAAGCCACTGGCCTGGTCCGCGTTCGCTCGCCACTACTTGCGGAGTCTCATCCCCCGGCCCGAAAGCCGGAAGACTGATGTTGATGTCCTTTCCTCCAGCTACTGAGATGGTTCAGTTCGCCGGGTTCGCCTCCTGCGGCTATGGATTCACCGCAGAATACCCCCTAAAGGGTGGGTTGCCCCATTCGGAGATCCGAGGATCCACGGGCGCTCGCCCCTCCCCTCGGCTTTTCGCAGCGTGCCACGTCCTTCATCGCCTCTCGGTACCAAGGCATTCACCAGATGCCCTTCTCTCAAGCTCGCCCACGCTCAGCCCCAAGCGCGCGCTGCGCGCGCGCAGAGGTCAGAGGTCAGAGGTCAGATGTCAGAGGCCGTCAAGCCCAGTCCCAAGGACCGAACTCTCCTTCCGCTGCACCTGTCATCCTTCGCCTGACCGCCGCTTGGGGGCCAAGGCATAAGCCTTCGCGCCGCCGGGACCACGCGCCCCGGCGTCTCTTCGCATACCCATGCCCAGGTCCAACCGTCTCCGGCTGGACCTGCTTCACGGTCACGACTCGCTTCACGATGTCAGAGATCAGATGTCAAAGGACAGATGTCAGAGGGCTCCGCGCCCGGCTTGGACCGCCGCCGCTCGGAACCGAGACTGACGATCCCCGTCCTCCAACCCCATTCAGATGACCGCTTCCAGATGCCAGACGTCAACAGACGCCCCCCGGTTCCCGATGGCTTCGACAAGCCCGATGTCCCATGCCAGAACGGCAACGCCTTCTGACATCTGACCTCTGATCTCCGACATCTGAGAATGG
>CAVSRN010000066.1:0-70000 GCA_963730195.1 uncultured Alphaproteobacteria bacterium | reverse complement strand
CCCTGCGCGGCGGCGAGCTGGCGCCGGCCGCCGGACTCGACCCCGGCTCTGGGCCGGCCGGGGCCGTCGACCCGGCGCCGAGCGCCACCCGGCCGAGGGTGACCGAGGCGCTCGAAGCCCGGCCGCCAGCGGGCCGGTCGGCGATTCCGCCGGCGATGCCCGAGGCGCCGCGCGCCCTGCAGAGGCCGGGCCAGACGATCGCCCAGCTGAGCGCGATCGAGGCGCCGCGAGCGTTGCCGCAGCCGGGCCCGAGCGCCGTCCAGGGCGCGGCGACCGAGGCGGCTCAGGCTTTGCCGGCGCCGATGCAGGTCGCGGCGCTCGCGGCCCCCGACCGCCGGCTCGACGGCCTCGCCAGCGCGGCCGAGGCCAGCCAGGAGGCCAGGCTCGACCAAGGCGCGCTGCCCGAGCCGCCGGGCTCGACCGAGCGGATCGTGGTCCGGCGCGGCGATACCCTGATGGACATCCTGACCCGGGCCCGGATCGATCAGGGCGAGGCCTACGCCGCGGTCGAATCGCTGCGCACGGTCTACGACCCGCGCCGCCTGCGCGCCGGTCAGGCGCTGGCGATCACGGCCGCCGATGACGCCGCGGCCGCCGACCCGGGGCGCCGCCTGCTCGGCCTGAGCTTCGATCTCAGCTTCGATCACCAGATCCGGGTGACCCGGGGCGCCGACGGCAGCTATGACGCGACCAAGGCCGAGCGTCCGCAGCATCGCGAGATGGTGCGCCTGGCCGGGACCATCGACGACAGCCTCTATCTCGCGGCCAACCGCGTCGCCGTGCCGCAGGACGTGACCGCCGAGCTGATCAAGCTGTTCAGCTGGGACGTCGACTTCCAGCGCGATCTGCGGCCCGGCGATGGCTTCGAGACCATGTTCGAGGAGGTCAGCCTGGAGGACGGCTCGGACGCGGTGCGCGGCGGTGACGTGCTCTATGGCGGGCTGACCCTGTCGGGCCAGCTCCTCGAGGCCTATCGCTTCGAGGTCGAGCACGGCGACGTCGAGTATTTCGACCGCACCGGCAAGAGCCTGCGCAAGTTCCTGCTGCGCACCCCGGTCGACGGCGCCCGCATCTCCTCGACCTTCGGCATGCGCCGGCACCCGATCCTCGGCTACAGCCTGATGCACAAGGGGGTCGACTTCGCGGCGCCGACCGGCACCCCGATCTACGCCGCGGGCAACGGCCGGATCGTGGTCGCCAAGCGCAACGGCGGCTACGGCAACTACATCCGGATCCGCCACAGCGCCGATTACAGCACGGCCTATGCCCACATGTCGCGCTTCGCCAAGGGCATGGCGCCCGGCCGGCGGGTGACCCAGGGTCAGGTGATCGGCTACATCGGCACCACCGGCCGCTCGACCGGGCCGCATCTGCACTACGAGGTGCTGCGCGACGACGCCCAGATCAATCCGATGAGCGTCAAGCAGCCGCCGAACACCCAGCTCGCGGGCGCCGACCTGAAGCACTTCCAGAAAGAGGTCGTGCGGATCGACCGGCTGCGCGCCGAGCTGGGCCACGACACCCTGGTCGCGAGCCGGGTCGAGGACCGCTCGGCCGCCAACTAGCCTCAGGCCGCGAGCGGGACGGCGGCGCCGTTGATCAGCAGGCCGCCGTCGCCGGCATCGACCCGGACCGGGTCGCCGTCCCGGATCCGCCCCTCCAGGATCAACCGGGCGAGCGGGTCCTGCAGGCTCTTCTGGATCGTCCGCTTGAGCGGCCGGGCGCCGTACACCGGATCATAGCCCGCGTTCGCGAGCCAGGCCTTGGCGGCATCGCTGAAGTCGAGGGGGATCTTGCGCTCGGCGAGCAGCGCCTCGAGGTGGCGGAGCTGGATCTCGACGATCCCCTTCATGTGCTCCCGCGAAAGCCGCTCGAACAGGATGGTCTCGTCGAGGCGATTGAGGAACTCCGGCCGGAAGTGGGCGCGGACCACCGCCATCACCTGCTCGCGCACCTCGCCCGCCGCCTGGCCCGGGCCGAGGCTCGCGAGATACTCCGAGCCCAGGTTCGAGGTCAGCACGATCAGCGTGTTGCGGAAGTCGACGGTGTGGCCGTGGCTGTCGGAAAGCCGGCCGTCGTCGAGCACCTGGAGGAGGACGTTGAACACGTCCGGATGCGCCTTCTCGACCTCGTCGAACAGGATCACCTGGTAGGGCCGGCGGCGGACCGCCTCGGTCAAGGCGCCGCCTTCCTCGTAGCCGACGTAGCCGGGCGGCGCCCCGATCAGGCGGGCGACCGCGTGCTTCTCCATGTACTCGGACATGTCGATCCGGACCATCGCCTGCTCGTCGTCGAACAGGAACTCGGCGAGCGCCTTGCAGAGCTCGGTCTTGCCGACGCCGGTCGGGCCTAAGAACAGGAACGAGCCGAGCGGCCGGTTGGGGTCCTGGAGGCCGGCGCGCGCCCGGCGCACGGCGTTGCTGACCGCGGCCACCGCCTCGTCCTGACCGACCACGCGCGAGTGCAGCTTGGCCTCCATCTGGAGCAGCTTGTCGCGCTCGCCCTCGAGCATCCGGTCGACCGGCACCCCGGTCCAGCGCGAGACCACCTGGGCGATGTCGCTCTCGGTCACCGCCTCGTGGACCATGTCCTCGGCCTTGCCCGCCTCGGCCTCGGCGAGCCTGCGCTCGAGCTCCGGGATCTTGCCGTAGGCGATCTCGCCGGCGCGCGCCAGGTCGCCCCGGCGCTGGGCGACCGCCAGCTCCTGGCGGAACTGGTCGAGCTGCTCCATGAGGGTCTGGGCCTGGGCGAGCTTGTCCTTCTCGGCCTGCCACCTCGCGGTCAGCTCGGCCGACTCCTGCTCGAGCTCGGCCAGCTCCTGCTCGAGCGCGCCGAGCCGCTCCTTGGAGGCGGCGTCGGTCTCCTTCTTGAGCGCCTCGCGCTCGATCTTGAGCTGAATGATGCGCCGGTCGAGCTCGTCGATCGCCTCGGGCTTGCTGTCGATCACCATGCGCTTCCTGGCCGCCGCCTCGTCGACCAGGTCGATCGCCTTGTCGGGCAGGAAGCGGTCGGTGATGTAGCGGTGCGAGAGGGTCGCGGCGGCGACGATCGCACCGTCGGTGATCCGCACCCGATGATGCAGCTCGTATTTCTCCTTGAGCCCGCGCAGGATCGAGATCGTGTCGGCGACCGTCGGCTGGGTCACGAACACCGGCTGGAAGCGCCTGGCCAGCGCGGCGTCCTTCTCGATGTGCTTTCGGTACTCGTCGAGCGTGGTCGCGCCGATGCAGTGCAGCTCGCCGCGCGCCAAGGCGGGCTTCAGCATGTTGGAGGCGTCCATGGCGCCCTCCGCCTTGCCGGCGCCGACCAGGGTGTGCAGCTCGTCGATGAACAGCACCACGTCGCCCTCGCCGTGGGTCACCTCCTGGAGCAGCGCCTTGAGGCGCTCCTCGAACTCGCCCCGGTACTTGGCGCCGGCGACCAGGGCGCCGAGGTCGAGTGCCAGCAGGCGCCGGTCGCGCAAGCTCTCGGGCACGTCGCCGTTGACGATCCGCTGCGCCAGGCCCTCGGCGATCGCGGTCTTGCCGACGCCCGGCTCGCCGATCAGCACCGGGTTGTTCTTGGTCCGCCGCGAGAGCACCTGGATCACGCGCCGGATCTCCTCATCGCGGCCGATCACCGGGTCGAGCTTGCCGTCGCGGGCGGCGGCGGTGAGATCGCGGGTGTATTTCTTGAGTGCGTCGTAGCCCTGCTCGGCCGAGGCGCTGTCCGCGGTCCGACCCTTGCGCAGGGCCTCGATCGCGCCGTTCAGCGCCTGCGGCGAGACCCCGGCCTGCTGCAGCGCCTTGGCCGCCTCGGTGCCGGCCGCCATGGCGAGTGCCAGCAGCAGGCGCTCGACCGCGACGAAGCTGTCGCCGGCCTTCTGGGCGAGCTTTTCCGCCTGCTCGAACAGGCGCGCGGTCTCGGGCGCGAGGTAGAGCTGGCCGGCGCCGCTGCCTTCGACCTTGGGCAGCTTGGCGAGCGCCGCCTCGGTCGCCTCATGGGCGCGCTTCGGATTGCCCCCCGCCCGCTGGATCAGATTGGCGGCAAGCCCCTCCGGGTCGTCGAGCAGCACCTTGAGGAGATGCTCGGGCGTGAAGCGCTGGTGCCCCTCGCGCAAGGCCAGCGCCTGCGCCGACTGGATGAAGCCCCGCGCCCGCTCGGTGTATTTCTCGAAGTCCATCGCCAGCTCCCGTTCTCGATCGCCCCTATATATAGGCAGCCATCCCGCTCGCGGCCCGCGATCGGCACCGCGGCGGCTCAGGCTCTATGTGGGGATCGGCAGCGTTTGCACAAGATTTGAGCACATATCTTAGTTGCTTTCCTACTAGGCAAGCGCTGTCGGCAGAGCGCCTGCGTTGGCCAAGCCAGCGCCGGCTGCTATCCTGCCGGCCCAAGGCGGCTTGGGGCTGGTATGCCGCTTGCTGACCTTCTCCGGCGGCCGCATCACCGGCAAGAACCAAGGGGGACGGGCACGTCATGGCGATCAAGTGGTTCGCGAGCGGCCTCGCCGCGCTGCTCCTGGTCGGCCTCGGGCAACCGGCAGGCGCTCAGACCGACATCAAGTTCACTCTCGACTGGAAGTTCCAGGGCCCGACCGCCCAGTTCATCGTCGCCCAGGAGAAGGGCTATTTCGAGCAGGAGGGGCTGGACGTCACGATCGACAGCGGCAACGGCTCGGCGGGGGCGGTCACCCGGGTCGCGAGCGGCGCCTATCAGATGGGCTTTGCCGACATCAACGCGCTGGTCGAGTTCATGGTCGCCAACCCGGGCCAGCCGGTCAAGTCGGTGATGATGCTGTACGACGCGCCGCCGTTCGGGGTCTACGCGCTCAAGAGCTCCGGCATCAAGGAGCCCAAGGACCTGGTCGGCCGCACCCTCGGCGCGCCGGTGTTCGACGCCTCCTACAAGCTGTTTCCGGCGTTCGCTCACCAGGTCGGGATCGATCCGGCCGCGGTGCCCCGGATCAACATGGACCCGCCGCTGCGCGAGGCCATGCTGGTGCGCGGCGATGTCGATGCGATCACCGGCCACTATTTCTCGTCGATGCTCGACCTGATGGCCAAGGGCGTGGCCAAGGACGACATCGTGGCCATGCTCTATGCCGACTACGGCATGGACTTCTACGGCAACGCGGTCATCGCCTCGGGCGCCTTCATCGATCAGCATCCGGACGCGGTCGCGGGCTTCAACCGCGCGGTCGCCAAGGGCCTGAAGGACGTGATCGCCGATCCCGCGGCGGCGGTGGCGCTGGTCGCCGACTACGATCCGCTGATCGACCAGAAGCTCGAGGTCGAGCGCCTGAACATGGCGATCGAGCGCAACATCCTGACCCCGCACGTCAAGCAGGCGGGCTTCGGCGACGTCGACCAGGCGCGCATGGGCCGCGCGATCGACCAGCTCGCCGAAGCGCTCAATCTGGAGAAAAAGCCCGCGGTCGCCGACATCTGGACCGACGCCTTCCTGCCCGACCCGAAGCTGCGCCAGCTCGTCACCGAGTGAGCTGCCCGGCCGACCGATGGCGTTCGTGAGCCTGGACAAGGTGGCGCTCGCCTACGGCGGCGATGGCGGCACGCTTGCGGTCGCCGACTGCTCGCTCGAGATCGGGCGCGGCCAGTTCGTGGCCTTGGTCGGCCCGTCGGGCTGCGGCAAGTCGTCGGTGCTCAAGATCGTCTCGGGCCTCATGGCGCCGTCCGCCGGCAAGGCCGAAGTCGACGGCAAGACCGTCGCCGGCCCGCGCGGCGGCGTCGGCATGGCGTTCCAGAACGCGACGCTGCTGCCCTGGCGGACCACGCTCGACAACGTGCTGTTGCCGCTCGAGGTCAGCGAGCCCGCGCGCCGGACCTTTCGGGCGCAAGCGGGCCGAGCACGCCCGGCACGCCAAGGCCCTGCTCGCCACGGTCGGGCTCGAGGAGTTCGCCGACCACGCGCCCTACCAGCTCTCGGGCGGCATGCAGCAGCGCGCCAACCTCTGCCGCGCCCTGATCCACGAGCCGGACCTGTTGCTGCTCGACGAGCCGTTCGCGGCGCTCGACGCCTTCACCCGCGAGGAGCTCTGGGACGTGCTCCAGAACCTCTGGCTCGCGCGCCGCTGCACCGTGATCCTGGTCACCCACGACCTGCGCGAGGCGGTCTACCTCGCCGACATGGTCCACGTCGTCAGCCAGCGCCCGGGGCGGATCGTCCTGAGCCGGGCGATTCGCGCTGCCGCGGCCGCGCACCCTCGAGACCACCTTCGAGCCCGCCTTCATCGACATCGTGCACGCGCTCCGCGATGCGATCAGCGAGGTGCGCATGGCGTGAGCCCGACCATGGCCCGCACGCTCGCACCCTGGGTCGCGACCCTCGGCCTGTTCGTCCTCTGGGAAGCCGCCTGCCGGCTGTTCGCGATCCCGGAGTTCATCCTGCCGACGCCGTCGGCCAGCTTCACCGCCCTTTGGCAGAACCTCGGCGCGATCTGGTACAATGCTTCCTTCACGCTCTGGGTGACGCTGCTCGGCTTCGCCCTCGCGGTCGCCTTCGGCCTCGTGCTCGGCGTGATCGTCGGCGCCTCGGCCCTGATGTACGCCGCGCTCTATCCGTTGCTGATCGGCTTCAACAGCATCCCCAAGGTCGCGATCGTGCCGATCCTGGTGATCTGGTTCGGCATCGGCGCGGTGCCGGCGGTGCTGACCGCGTTCCTGATCTCGTTCTTCCCGATCGTCGTCAACGTCGCGACCGGCCTCGCGACCCTCGAGCCCGAGCTCAAGGACGTGCTGCGCGCGCTCGGCGCAAGGCCGCTCGACATCCTCCTCAAGGTCGGCCTGCCGCGCTCGATGCCCTATTTCTTCGCTTCCCTGAAGGTCGCGGTGACGCTTGCCTTCGTCGGCTCGGTGATCTCCGAGACGATCGCCGGCAACCGCGGCATCGGCTATCTGATGCTGCTCGGCCTCCTCGAGCTTCCGCGTGCCGCTGGTGTTCGCCGGCCTGATCGTGGTCGGGGTCATGGGGGTCGGCATGTACGCCGTGTTCGCCGTGCTCGAGCGCCGCTTCGCCGGCTGGGCGTTCCGCTCCGGGGACGGCAGGGGCTGAGGCTCACTCGGCCGGGGCGGCCTCCTCGGACGCCGCCGGCGCGGGTTGGCGGCTGACCTTCTCGCGCAGCCACTGGAAGACCACGTAGAGCATCGGGATCAGGAACACGCCGAGCAGGGCCGCCGCCAGCATGCCGCCGAACACCGGCGTGCCGACCGAGCGCCGGCTGATCGAGCCGGCCCCGCTCGCGATCACCAGCGGCACCAGGCCGGCGATGAACGCGAAGCTGGTCATCATCACCGGCCGGAAGCGCAGGCGCGAGCCCTCGATCGCGGCCTCGACGATCGACTTGCCATGCGCGCGCTGCTCGATCGCGAACTCGACGATCAGGATCGCGTTCTTGGCGGCGAGCGCGATCAGCACGACCAGGCCGATCTGGCCGTAGAGGTCGAAGCTCAGACGCGCGACGATCACCGCGCCGATGGCGCCGATGACCCCGACCGACCACCGACAGCAGCACCGGGATCGGGATGTTCCAGCTCTCGTAGAGCGCGACCAGGAACAGAAAGGCGAACAGGATCGCGAGCGCGAGCACCACCGTGGTCTGGCCGGCGGCCTCCTTCTCCTGGAGGGCCGTGCCGGTCCACTCGTAGCCGTAGCCGGCCGGCAGGACCCGGGCCGAGAGCCGCTCCATGGCGGCGAGCGCATCGCCGGTGCTGTAGCCGGGCGCGGCCGAGCCGTTGATCGTGACGCTCCGGTAGAGGTTGTAGCGGATCAGCGCCGAGGGCCCGAGCACCAGGCGCACCGAGGCGAGCGAGCGGATCGGCACCATCTCGCCCTTGGCGTTCCTCACGTGCACCTTGAAGATGTCGTCGACCTTGCTGCGGAAGTCCTTGTCGGCCTGGATGTTGACCTGCCAGGTGCGGCCGAACAGGTTGAAGTCGTTGACGTAGAGGCCGCCGAGCGTGCCCTGCAGCGCGGTGAACACGTCGTTGATGTTGACGCCCAGCGTCTCCGCCTTGTTGCGGTCGAGATCGAGGTAGAGCTGCGGCGTGTCGGCGGCGAAGGTGCTGAACACGCGCGCCAGCTCGGGCTGCTGGTTGGCCTCGATGATCACCGCGCGCATCACCTGGGCGAGCTCGGCGACGTCGCCGCCCGGCCAGATCCTGGAGCTGATACTCGAAGCCGCCGGTGCTGCCGAGGCCGATGATCGGCGGCAGGTTGAAGGCGAACGCCGTGGCCCCGGGCAGCGCCGCGAGCTGCGGCTGCACCCGCCGGATGATGGCGTCGACCCCGAGGTCCGGCGAGTTCCGCTCGTCGAACGGCGCCAGCGTCATGATCAAAAAGGCGCTGTTCGACTGGGCGAGGCTGTTCAGGAAGTCGTAGCCGGTGATCGAGGTCACGCCCGTGATGCCGGGCGTCGCGGACAGGATCTGCTCGGCCTGCCTGGCCACCTCCTTGGTCCGGTTGACCGAGGCGCCCTGGGGCAGCGCGATCTGGGCGAAGAAGGCGCCCTGGTCCTCCTGCGGCAGGAAGCCGGTCGGCGTGATCTTGAACAAAGCACCGGTCGCGACCACGAGCGCGGCGACCGCGACCAGGCTGAGCACCGCGACCCGGACCAGCCGCTTGACGATCGCGGCGTAGCCGTCGCGGGTGCAGTCGATCGCCCCCATGACGTAGCGCATCGGCCCGCGCGTAGCCGTGCGCGCCCGGCTTCAGCAGCACCGAGCAGAGCGCCGGGCTGAGGCTCAGCGCGTTGATCGCCGAGATCACCATCGACACCGAGACCGCGACCGCGAACTGCTGGAACAGCTGGCCGCTGATGCCGGGGATGAAGGCGACCGGCACGAACACCGAGAGCAGGACCAGCGTGATCGCGATGATCGGGGCGACGATCTCGCCCATCGCCTTCCTGGTCGCCTCCTTGGCCGAGAGCTCCGGCTCCTCCTCCATCACCCGCTCGACGTTCTCGACCACCACGATCGCGTCGTCGACCACGATGCCGATCGCCAGCACCAGCGCCAGCAGCGAGACGGTGTTGGCGCTGTAGCCGATCGCCAGCATGACCGCGAAGGTGCCGATCAGCGAGACCGGCACGGCGATGATCGGGATCAGCGTGGTTCTGAGCTTGCCGAGGAACAGGAACACCACGATCGCCACCAGGACGAACGCCTCGACCAGGGTGTGGATCACCTCCTCGATGCTGGTCTTGACGAACACCGTCGTGTCGTAGACGACGTCGTAGGTCAGATCCTGCGGAAAGCGCTCGGCCAGCCGCTTCGAGCTCGGCACGCACCGCCTCGGCGACCTGCACCGCATTGGCGCCCGGCGCCTGGTAGATCTGGATCGCAGCGCTCGGCGCGCCATTGTAGAACGAGCTGACGTCCGCGATCTGGGCGCCGAGATCGACCCGCGCCACGTCCTTGACCCGGACCACGGAGCCGTCCGGGTTGGCGCGCACGATGATGTTCTCGAACTGGCCGACCTCGGTCAGCCGCCCCTGGGTCGTGATCGTCAGCTGGAACCGCTGATCCGGGGTCAAAGGCGCCGAGCCGATCCGGCCGACCGCGGCCTGGACGTTCTGGCTCTTGACCGCGTTCGCGACGTCGGTGGGCGTCAGATCGAGGCTGGTGAGCTTGTTCGGATCGAGCCAGATCCGCATGCTGTAGTCGAGCGAGGTGAACAGCGACGCGTCGCCCACCCCCCGGATCCGCTTGACCACGTCCAGGATGTTGATCTTGGCATAGTTGTTCAGGTACAGCTCGTCGTAGGTCTGCTTGGGCGAATACAGCTGGATGACCTGGAGCAGCGCCGACGACTTTTTCTTGGTGGTCAACCCCTGGCGCGTGACTTCCTCGGGCAACTGGGGCTCGGCGAGACTGACCCGGTTCTGGACGTTGACGGTGTTGATGTCGGGATCGGTGCCGAGCGCGAAGGTCACGGTGAGCGTATAACTGCCGTCGGCGCCGCTGGTCGACTTCATGTAGAGCATGTTGTCGACGCCGTTGACCTGCTGCTCGATCGGCTGGGCGACGGTCTGCTCGACCACCTCGGCGCTCGCCCCGGGATAGCGCCCCGAGACCTGCACCTGCGGCGGCACGATGTCGGGATACTGCGCGAGCGGGATCGCGAAGATCGCGAGCAGGCCGGCGAGCGTGATGACGATCGAGATGACGAAGGCGAGCCGCGGCCGCTCGATGAAGACGTTCGAGATCACGGCTTGGCGCTCCCGGCAGCCGGCGCGCCGGCAGCTCCTGCGGCCGGTGGCATCTCGGTGGCCGCCACCACCATGCCGGGCCGGACCTTCTGGATGCCCTCGACGATCACCCGCTCGCCTTCCTTGAGCCCGTCCTCGATCACCGCCTGCGTGCCCTCCGAGGGGCCGAGCTTGACCCGCCGCGCCTCGACCTTGTCATCGCCGTCGACGACCAGGACGTAGGGACCGGCCTGGTCGATCTGGAGGGCGGCCTGCGGGACCGTGAGCCGGCGCTCGGGCGCGCCCGCCTCGACCTTGACGCTCACGAACTGGCCGTCGACCAGGACCCGGTCGGGATTGGGCAGGACCGCCCGCACGGTCACCGTGTCGGTGCCGGCGTCGACCTGGATGTCGAGGAAGTTGAGGCTGCCCGGATGCGGGTAGAGCGTGTCGTCCGGCAGGCCGATCCTGACCACCGGCGGCTGACCGCTGCCGCCCTGGTTGCGCCGGTACTCGAGCAGCTGACGCTGGCTGACCGGGAAGGTCACGTAGATCGGGTCCTGGCTGACGATGGTCGCCAGCACGCCGCTGTCGGGACCGACCAGATTACCGACGCTGACGCTGGCGCGGCCGATCCGGCCGGCGAGCGGTGCGGTGATGTCGGTGTAGCCGAGGTTGATCTGGGCCTCCTTGAGCGCCGCCTGCGCCTGCAGGATCGAGGCGGCCGCCATCTGATCGGCGGCCCGCCGCTGGTCGACCTCGGCCTGCGGGATGTTCTTGTTCTTGACCAGCTCCTCGCCGCGCTGCAACGAGACCGCGGTGTTGGCCCGGTTGGCCTCGGCGCTCGCGAGCTCGGCCTGGCGCTGCTCGACCACCGCCTGGTAGGTGTCCTTCTCGATCACGAACAACAGCTCGCCGGCCTTGACGTCGGCGCCCTCCTCGAACAGCCGCTTCTGCAGAAACCCCGCCACGCGGGCGCGCAGGTCGACCGTGTCCTCGGCCACCACCCGGCCGTTGAAGCCGAACGCCGGCGTGACGTCGGCGAGCCGGGTCGTGACCACGGTGACCGCCGGCGGCGACGCCGAGGCTGCGGGCGCCTGGCGGTCCGCCTTGTCGCCGCAGCCCGTGAGCAGGATCGCCGCCAGCAGCCCGGCGAGCGGCGCGAGCGCAGGCCGGCCCGGCATGTCGATCAGGTTCCCCCGCTGGCTCACGCCGACCTCCCGTCTGTCATCTGCCATGAGGCGTCTTGGTCGTCTTGAGGTTTAACCGAATGGTTGCGGCGACGCATCGTGATTTTGCGCTGTCGACTCAAGGCGACCGGCTGGCCCTCGCGACCAGGCAGCGCGGCATGCCGGCGAGATCCGGCCGCCGCTCGACCACGGCCAGCCCATGCCGGGCCAGGATCGCAGCGACCGGATCGCCCTGGCCCTGGCCGATCTCGAGCGCGACCGCGCCGCCTTCGGCCAGGAGGCGCGCACAGTCCGGGACCAGCGCGCGATAGGCGCAAAGGCCGTCCGGTCCGGCGATCAGCGCGATCTCGGGCTCGAACGTCCGGACCTCGGGCTCGAGGATGGCAAGCTCGGCGGCGCCGACATAAGGCGGGTTGCCGACGATCAGATCGAAGGCGCCCTCGAGGCCGGCGCCCCAGCTCCGCTGCTCGAAGCGCGCCCGCCCGGCGAGGCTCAGGCGGCCGGCATTGATGCTCGCGAGCGCGAGCGCCGCCGCGCTGAGGTCGACGCCGAGCCCGCTCGCCGCCGGCAGCTCCGACAGCAGCGCCAGCAACAGGCAGCCGGAGCCGGTGCCGAGGTCCAGAATCCGGAGCGGCGCGCCCCGGTCCCTGACCTGGGCGAGCGCCGCCTCGACCACGGTCTCGGTCTCGGGGCGCGGGATCAACACCGCCGGGGTGACCCGCAACGGCAGGCTCCAGAACTCCTTCTCGCCCAGGATGTACGCCATCGGCTCGCGACGGCTGCGGCGGCCGACCAGGGCCTCCAGGCGCCGCTCCTGCTCGGCGGTCAACCGGTCCAGACCTCCAGCCATCAGGCGGGCGCGCGGGCAGCCGGTGACAGCCGCCAGCAGCAGCCAGGCATCGCCCCGGGCGGTGTCGACGCCGGCCGCCGCCAGGCGCTCGGCGATCCGGGCGACGATCGGACGCAGGGTCGCCGGTCGCCCGGCCTGTCCATCTCGCTCCATGGACCGATCAATCCCCGCGCCGCCGCATCGTGCAAGAGGGTTGTCGGCGGCAAGGCGCCCCTGCGGCTGCTCGACGCGGCCCATCGTTCTGGTCGGGCGAGCCGAAGTGCGGTATAGCGTGCAGGTCGTTCCCATGAGGCCGACGCCGGTCGTCGGGGACACGCCACCTGGCATTTCCGCGCACAATCGCTGGTTGCCGTCGCCGTCCTGGGCCCGGATCAGCCGCCGTCGGGATACGTGACATGGACCCCCTGCAGTTCGCTCGCAAGGGCCGCGCCGTCATCCTTCGCGTCCTGCCGCCGGAGCCGGTCTTCGCCGCCTACCACCGGTTGGCGCGCCGACGCTTCCTCGACTACAGCCAGCGCAAGCTCGGGGTCGACTTCAGAGCGGTGGCGCCCGGCGCCTCGCCGCCGCGGGCGCTGGTCGCCAAGACCTCGGCCAGCAATGAACGGCAGCTCCAGCTGGAGTCCAATCCCGACAAATACTTTGGCGGCGGGTATCGCATGGTCTTGAATTGGCTGCGCGTGTTGGAGCACATCTCCTTCAACATCCGGACCGTGGGAGCCATGCTCGAGCTCGGCTGTGGGACGGCGCGGCTGATCCGCCATTTTCGTTGTCTGGACGGCGTCCGGCTGGTCGGGACCGATCTCAACCCGGAGATGATCGAATGGTGCAGCCAGAACGTCCCCGGGGTCGAGTTCTACCGCAATGATCTGGAACCGCCGCTGCCCCTGGCGGACGATGCGGCGTTCGATCTGATCCTCGCGTCATCGGTCTTCACGCACATCCCGCGGGATCTCCAGAGACCCTGGCTGCGGGAGATGAGGAGGCTTTTGCATCCGAGCGGGGTCTTCTTGTGCACGGTCCTCGGCGGCCGGGCGAAGCAGACCCTGCTGGGGCCCAAGGAATACGGCGAGCTGGCCGAGGCCGGCTACGTCGAGCTCGCCGGCGATGACCGGCGGGCGACGCTCGCGACCCAGGTCGGCGGCTCGGGCTGGGACGTCTTCCAGAGTCGCGGCGAGCTGATCCGAACCTTCGGCGAGGTGTTCCGGATCGTGGATTTCGTGCCGGGCACCCAGGACCTGTTCGTGCTCCAGCGACCGGACGCCTGGGCGCCGCTGACCGCCGCGCCCTACGCGGGCGAGGTGTTCTAGTCTCGCATGCTTGCAGGCGCGTGTCTTTTGCGCGTCTGATCGCCTCCGCGGCCCGCCTCCAGCCATGGGCGCCGGCGTCGTAGGGGTGTTAAGTCGTCGCCTATGCCTGCGGCCCTGCGCCGGCCGATCCGGCGCGACCCTCGACACGGGCATACGCTGAGACCGGCCGTCGGCCCGCAAACATAGGGCCTGGCAACCTCGCTGGCATCGGCGCCGGCGGCAGATCCTGTTGACGCCCCTGGGGATGCTCGAGCTGCACGAGGTACCAGTCGCACCATTACATCGCTGCCGGGCCGATCAGAGGAAACCGAGCGCATGGTGGTCTTCATGGGCTGCGGTCGCCAGCCGAGCTAGGCATTCCAGAGGACCGATTACGACGGAAGGGGTAACCAAGCGGCGTTCTGATGCTCATGCGATTTGCGGGCCTGTGCGAGGCCGGGTTTGCTGATTTGATAGAGCGACGGCAAAGAGGGATGACATGGACATTGCGGTATTTGGCCTCGGATATGTGGGGGCGGTCTCGGCGGCCTGCCTCTCGACGGCGGGGCACACCGTCGTCGGCGTCGATTCCAACGCTCCCAAGGTCGAGCTGATCAACGCCGGCCGCAGCCCGGTCGTGGAGCCGGGCGTCGAGGAGATGATCGCGGCCGCGGTCGCCGGCGGCCGGTTGCGCGCGACCACCGATGTCCGCGCCGCCATCCGCGCGAGCGAGCTCGCGATCGTCTGCGTCGGCACCCCGAGCCTCGGCAACGGCGACCTCGACCTCAGCCACGTCCGGCGGGTGTGCGAGGACATCGCCCTGGTCCTGCGCGACAAGACGGGCTTCACCGCGATCGTCATCCGCAGCACCGTCCTGCCGGGCACGCTCCGCAACCTGGTCATCCCGACCCTCGAGGGCGCGTCCGGCAAGCGCGCGGGCGAGGATTTCGGGGTCGGCTTCTTCCCCGAGTTCCTCCGGGAGAGCACCGCGGTCGCCGACTTCGACCAGCCGCCGAAGGTCGTGATCGCGGCCAGCGACGGGCGCACCCGCGCCATGCTCGAGGCCCTGAACGCGAACGGCGATGCGCCGGTCACCGCGACCGACTTCGAGGTCGCCGAGATGGTCAAATACGCCGACAACGCCTGGCACGCCTTGAAGGTCATCTTCGCCAACGAGATCGGCAGCATCAGCAAGGCGCTCGCGATCGACGGCGGCGCCGTCATGGACATCTTCTGCCAGGACACCAAGCTCAACATCTCGTCGAAATACCTCCGGCCGGGCTTCGCCTTCGGCGGCTCCTGCCTGCCCAAGGACGTGCGCGCCCTGACCTACCAGGGGCGGAGGCTGGACCTCGAGCTGCCGCTGATCAACGCGATCATGCCGAGCAACCGCAGCCACATCGACCGCGCGCTGCAGATGGTCCTCGACCTGAACGAGCGCAACGTCGGCGTGCTGGGCCTGAGCTTCAAGGCCGGCACCGACGACCTCCGCGAGAGCCCGGTGGTCGAGCTGGTCGAACGCCTGCTCGGCAAGGGCCATGAGATCCGGATCTTCGACCGGAACGTCAATCTGAGCCGCCTGGTCGGCGCCAACCGCGCCTACGTCTACCAGCACCTGCCGCACATCGCGAAGCTCATGGTCGACCAGGTCGAGGAGGTCGTGCACCACGCCGGCACGATCGTGATCGGCAACCGCGACCGCTATTTCGCCGACGTCGTCGGCCGCCTCAACAGCTCCCAACGGGTCGTCGACCTGGTGCGGATCGACACCAGCGGCGCGTATAATGGCATCTGCTGGTAACGGCCGCCGGGTCCTGATCATCGTCCAGAACCTGCCGGTCCCGTTCGACCGGCGGGTCTGGCTCGAGGCGACCACGCTGACCGGGGCGGGCTACGCGGTGAGCGTGATCTGCCCGAAGGCGAAGGGCTACACGGCCGCCTTCGAGACCCTCGAAGGCGTCGACATCTATCGCTACGACCTGCCGATCGACCCTCAGGGTGCGGCGGGCTTCGTCGTCGAGTTCGCGTGGTGCTTCCTTTGCAGCTTCATGAAATCCATTCGGGTCGCGCTCGCCGGCCGCGGCTTCGACGTCATCCATGCCTGCAATCCGCCGGAGACCTACTGGCTGCTCGCCTGGTTCTGGCGCCTGTTCGGCAAGCGCTTTCTGTTCGACCATCACGACCTGTCGCCCGAGATGTACGCCGCCAAGTTCGGGCGCGATTCGGGGCTGATGTACCGGGGCTTGCGGTTCCTCGAACGCATGACCTTCCGGTCCGCGGCCGTGGTGATCACCACCAACGAGAGCCACAAGCGGATCGCGCAGGCGCGCGGCGGCCTCGCGCCCAAGGACGTGTTCGTCGTCCGCTCCGGGCCGGACCTCGCCCGGTTTCCGGACCTTCGATCCCGACCCGGGCTGGAAGCAGGGCAGGCCCTTCCTGCTCGTCTATCTGGGTGAGATGTGCAAGCAGGACGGCGTCGATCACCTGGTCCGCGCGGTCCGCATCCTGCGTGAGGATCTGCAGCGTCACGACCTCCACGCGGTGTTCGTGGGCGGCGGTCCGGAGCAGCCGATGATCCGGGCCTATGCGGACGAGCAGGGCGTCGGCGACCTCTGCACCTTCACCGGCCGGGTCAGCGACGACGACCTCTGTCGCATCCTGTCCTCGGCCGACCTCGCGGTCGACCCGGACCCGAAGACCGCCTGGTCCGACCAGAGCACCATGAACAAGATCATGGAGTACATGTTCTTCGGCCTGCCGATCGTCTGCTACGACCTGACCGAGCACAAGGTGTCGGCGCGGGACGCCGCCCTCTATGCGCAGGCGAACTCGGAACGGGCGCTGGCCGATGGCATCAGCGCGCTCCTGGACGACCCTGATCGGCGCGCCCGCATGGCGCGCTACGGGGCGGAGCGGGTGCGCGAGAAGCTGGCGTGGCAGCACTCGATTCCGCCGCTGCTCGCCGCCTATGACGCGATCTTCGCCCTTGCGCAGTCCCTGCCGAGCACGACGGGCTGGAGCTCCAAGGCAACGCCTGCCCGTCACAAGGGTGGGCCGGCCGACTGATCAGCGGGCGCCGTCGGCGACCGTGATCCGCCCGGTCGCCGCAGTTTCCGTACGCTTGGCGCTGAGCTCGATCCGCAGGTCCGTGACCAGGCGCTCGCCGCCCCCGACGACGCCCTGACCGACCAGCGTCACGATCGGCAGCTTGGCGCCGAAGCCCGGCGAGTACCAGCCGAGCGGCGGTTCCGTCTGACCGCGAGCGGCCGACCAGTCGAGACCCTCGGGCAAGCGCATGACCGCCCGCCAGCGGCCGGCGCCGGTCTGCCAGTTGAGCTGCGCCACATGGCCGTCGAGGTGGCAGTCGACCTCCGGCCCGATGTGGAACGCCAGCCGGCAGTCGTGGCGGCCGCTGCTCTCGACGACGTCCTCCACGACCAGGCGCCGGGTCTCGCGATCGAGGGTCACCGTACGCTCGTGGCGGGCGGCCGGGGCCAGCCGCCGGTAGCCGTCGTGGGCCGCGCGCCAGACCGCCTTCGGACCGCCGTCGAGGCCGCTGGTGGCGAGCTCGGTCGCTTGCGCCCATCGGAGCCACATGAAGAGGCCGCCCGCCACCGACTGATCCTGGCGGCCGAGCTCCAGGCAGTTGTGGCCGATGGTCGAGCGGAAATAGGAGCGCCACGCCGGTTCGCCCTGGTAGGTATAGGTCCCGGGGTCGACCAGGACCTCGACGCCGCCACAGCGCAGCTCGATCGACAGCGCGTCGGCATGGGCATGGGCGGCGATCGAGAGGAAACCATGCGGTCCGTGATCGGCGCGGCACCAGATCTCGTCCTCCTGGTGCGGCGCGGCGCGCAACAGGACCAGGCCCGCGTCCGCGAACCGATGGGGCAGCGCTTCCGGGCGCCGCCCGCCTGGCATCGTGCCGGCCAGCCGGTGCCAGAGCAGGGTCCGGAGATCGGTCGCCCCCTGGTCCGGCCACCAGTCGCGGGCGCCGAAGACGGCGGCACCGGTGGCGAGCAGGGAGGCGCAGGGATTGACGTCCGGGTGGTCGAGCAGCAGGCCGCGGCCCTGATCGCCGTCGCCCTGCCGTGGCGGCGTGCCGCGCAGGTCGAGGACCGCGGCGAGCGCATCGGTCATGGCGCCGATGCGCTGCCAGAACGCGGCGCCCAGCGGCCATGCCGCGGCCTCGCCCTCGACCCCTGCCGCGAGCAGCAGCTCGAGCACGAAGACATGGTAGCTGGTCGCGAGCTCCCGGTTGAGGCCGCTCTCGAAGGTCTGCAGCTCGGCTTCGCGACCGAGCGCGCGGGCTGCCCGCTCGCGCCACCGCGGGGTCTCGGCAAAATAGGGGAAGGCGCAGCAGGCCGCGAACTGGCCGGCCTGCTCGGCGATGATGTGGTTGTTCGCCGAGGAGCCGTGGCTTTCCAGTCGGGCGAGATACTCCTGATGATGATGGAGCTGACGCAAGAACGCGGGGTTGTCGTCGAACAGGGCCCGGACCCCGGTCCAGCCGTCCAGCAGGCGCCGGACCCAGACCCAGGACAGCAGCCGGACGCCGAGCTCGATGCCGCTGGTCCAGTGGACCCCGGACAGGAACGGGTTGGAACGCCACCAGGACCGCAGCTGCGCGGCCGCGAAGTCGGCATAGCGCGCGTCCGAGGTCAGGAACCAAGCGGCGGCGAGGACGGTGAGCTGGTGGTGGCGCGACGGCTCCCAGACATATTTGATGGTCCCGACCTCGCCGACATCGCGACAGTCGATGTCGAAGGCGTAGGTCGAATCAGGCGCGCGCCGGCCGGTCCTCGGGTCGAGGAACCAGTCGGGATCGCGCGAGAGGTCGTCGCGCTCGCGATCGAAGACCGGGAACCGGCCGGCGAGCGCGGCATCGGCGGTCCGCAGCAGCCGCGCCCTGGCCGCTTCGGGCAGCGCGTCGGCGAGCGCCGGGTCGAGCGCGCTCGCGAACGCCGGGATCGAAGCCGGCAGCGGCAACGGATCGGGCTCAAAGGCCCGTAGCTGGCGCCCGCGCCAGCGGTATTGGAGCCAGGCGTCGGCCAGGCGTCCCTTGACCTCGGCCGGCGACATCTGGGCAAGACGTCGGGCATACCAGGTCGGATTCACTGCGCGACCCGCAGCTCGGGGCAGTGTTCGTCAGCGGTCGTGTCGGGATCTGTCCCGCGGTCCCAGCCGGCGACCGGCTCGGCTCGCCCGCTCGCGATGCTGCGGCCGATCGCGAGCGTGCAGGCGGTGGTCGCGATCAGCGAGGGGGACGTGACCGGCATGTCGGCGCCCGTCGTCACCGCCCGGACGAACGCCTCGAGGGCGTGCTTTTGGCCCTTGTCCAGACCGGCGCGGGTCCGCTGGCGCCGGCCGCCGCGCCAGAGCTCGGTGCGCCTGAAGTTGTCCAGGCGCGCGACCTTGCCGTCGCCGAACGCCTCCAGGACCTCCTTCGGGTATTTCGGGTCGCCGGTGGTGACATAGGCGATCTTGGCGACCGAGCCGTCCTGATAGGTCAAGAGCGCCAGCAGATTGTCCGGATCGCCCTGGGTCGCGACCGCCTGCGCGGTCACCGGATCGGCGCCGAGCCACCAGGAGAGGGTATCGATGAAATGGCCGCCTTCGCCGGCGAAGCGGGTCCCTTGGGATTCGGTCTGGGCGTACCAGCTGCCGGCGTCGAGCGGGCCGGCATTGACGGTGTAGCTCACGACCTGCGGCCCGCCGCAGCCGCCCCAGGCCGCGCGCAGCCCGATCAGGACCGGCGCGAAGCGGCGGTTGAAGCCGACCATGAGGCGGTCGTTGCCGGTCTCCGCGATCGCGTCCCGGACCGCGGCCAGCTGGTCCGCGGTCACCGCGAGCGGCTTCTCGACGAACACCGCCTTGCCGGCCCGGAGCGCCTCGCACACGATCTGAGCATGGCTGTCGTGCCGGGTCGCGATCAGGACCGCATTGATCTCGGGATCGGCGAGCAGGCTCTGGAAGTCGGTCGAGACGCGCTTGAAGCCGAACTTGGCCCGGGCATTGGCGGCCGACAGCGAGGTCGCGGTCGCCACCTCGACCAGCTCGACATCGGGGCGCTGCTTGAGATGGGGCAGCAGCATCGTGGTGGCGTAGTTGCCACAACCGATCACGCCGAGGCGGACCCGGTCGGTGGCTGCGGCGGGAAGGAGACGTAAGCGGACCGGGGCGGGCGGTGTCCTCCTCAGGGCTTCGACGGCGCTGCCGTTCAGCGGATACTCGAACACCACGCCCAGGCCCCGGAGCTCGCCGCGGTCGATCTTCTCGTAGACCGCGACCGCATCCTCGAACGCGACCACGTCGCTGGTGATCGCGTCGAAATCGAGCCGGCCCGCCGCCAGCAGGTCGAGCACGCATTCCATGTTGCGGCGCTCGGTCCAGCGGACGTAGCCGATCGGGTAGTCGATGCCGCGCTCCTCGTAGTTCGGATCGTAGCGACCGGGCCCGTAGGAGCGGGAGAAACGGAGGTCGAGCTCCTTGCCGTAGTACGCGTTCCAGGGCAGGTCGAGCCGGCATTTGCCGATGTCGACGACGCGGGCGCGATCGCGCGCCAGCTCGGCCGCGACCTCCACCGGCTGGTTGGTGTTGCCGCCGGCGGTGAGGAAGATGCAATCCGCGCCCGCCCCCCCGGTCAGCGCCAGGAGCCTGGCTTTCAGGGCATCGAAGGACGGATCGCCGGGGATGCCGCAGGCGGCAGCACCGCTCGCGGTGGCGAGCTCGCAGCGCTCCTTGGCGACGTCGATGCCCACCACCTGCAGGCCGGCCGCGCGCAGAATCTGCACCAGGATCTGGCCGACCAGCCCGAGCCCGATCACGCAGGCGGTCTCGCCGAGCCTGGCATCCGACTGGCGAAAGCCCTGCATCGCGATCGAGCCGACCGTCGTGAAGGCGGCGTGCAGCGGCGACACGCCGTCCGGCACCGCGACGCACATGTTCCTGGGCACCCAGTTGTATTCGGCGTGCAGGGCGAACTGGTTGCCGCCGCAGGCCACCCGCTGGCCGACCTTGAGCTCTTTGACGCCGTCGCCCACGGCGACCACGACGCCCGCGAGCGAGTAGCCGAGCGGCGTGTAGCTGTCCAGCCGGTTCATCACCTTCTGGTAGGTGGCGACCGGCCCCAGCTGGGCCATGGTCGCCATCACCTTCCTGACCTGGTCCGGTCGCGCCCGCGCCTTGCCGATCAGCGAGAGCTTGCTCTCGTGGATCTTCATGGCCTCGGTGCCCATCGAGATCAGCGAGAAGTCGCTGCGCACCAGCACGCCCCCCGGCTTGCACGCCGGCACCGGCACCTCGAGCAGCTTGATCTCACCGGTCTTGTAGTTCTGCGCGATCTGCTTCATGGCCCAAACCAGCTCCGAAAAACTCAAGGGATGCCGGGGTCGCTACAACGCCGCGGACTGTTGCTGCAGCCAGGTTTCCAAGGTCATGAGCTGCCAGATCTCCTTGGAGCGATCGGCGCTGCCGGCGCGATCCTCATCGACCATCCGGCGCAGATAGCCGGCGTTCAGGAAGCCGGAGCCGACCATGCGGCCGCCCATCAGCAGGTCCTCGACCATGGTCTGCAGGTCGCGGCGGATCCAGGCGCGCAAGGGGGCGCTGAACAGCCCCTTGGGCCGGTAGATGACCGCCTTCGGCAGGTAGGGCTCGGCGGCCTTCTTCAGCACCGCCTTGGTCTCCCAGCCCTCGATCTTGCGCCGGCCGGAGATCGCGAAGGCGGCGGCGACGACCTCGCGGTCGACGTAGGGCACGCGCACCTCGGTCGAGGCGGCCATGCTGGCGCGATCGGTGTAGGCGAGGTTGAGGCCGGGCAGGAAATGGCGCAGGTCGGTGTAGCACATGCTGTTCACCTGATCGCCGCAGTTGGCCATGCGGTACTGGTTGTAGAGCTCGGCGTGCTGGTCGATCAGGCAGTCGACCGCGCCGAACAGGTCCGGATTGAGCAGGCCCTGGAACTCCGGCACGCCGCAATGGGTGTAGCTGCGCCGGAAGCCGGCTTCCTCGGGCAGATCGGCGAACGCCAGGAAGCGTTTGGCCCAGCGTACGGTCCGGTAGCCCTTGCTCTTGCCGGCCACGGGCAGGCGGTCGACGGTCGGGCGCAGCACGCCGTTGCGGATGAAGCCCGGCAGCCGCCGATACTGGGCGGCGAGCATGCAGGCGAGGTGCTTGCGGTAGCCGCCGAACAATTCGTCCGCGCCCATGCCGGACAACAGGACCTTGACGCCGGCCTCTCGCGCCGCCTGGCAGATCAGATAGGCGTTGATCGCCGCGGCGTCGCCGATCGGCTCGTCGAGGATCGCCACCATGCGCGGCAGCATGTCCGCGATGTCGGGCGCGATCTCGATCTCGTGCAGCTTGATGCCGTACATCTGGGCGACTTTCGCGCGCGTAGAACAGATCGTCGGGCATCGCCTCGAGCTTCTGGTCCTCGGCGCGGAACGAGATCGTATAGCCCTCGATCGCATGACCCTGGCGGGCCGCGATCGCGGTGATCAGGCTGGAGTCGAGACCGCCGCTGAGGAAGGCCGAGACCGGGACGTCGGCGACCAGGTGGGCCGCCACCGAATCCTCGATGATCGCCCGCAGATCGGCGACCTCGATGTCCTGGTAGGCCTCGTGCACGAACTCGCGCCGCGGGTCGAAATAGCACACCTGCCGGTAGGCGCCATCGGGCGCGATCTCCGCCCAATGGCCCGGCGGCAGCTTCTCGACGCCCCGATAGACGCAGTGCGCCTCGGGAACCCAGTAGTACATCAGCGACGAGATCAGCGCGGTCGAATCGATCTCCAGGCTGTCGCCGAGCGCCAGCGCCAGCGCCTTGAGCTCGGACGCGAAGGCGAGGCCGCCCTGCCGGCGGGCGATGAACAGCGGCTTGATGCCGAACGGATCCCGGCCGAGGATCAGGCGGCCGGTCCGTTGGTCGAGCAGGGCGAAGGCGAACATGCCGCGCAGGCGATTGAGGCTGGCGGGGCCCCACTGGCGCCAGGCCTCGAGCAGGACCTCGGTGTCGGAGGTGGTCCGGAACCGGACGCCCGCGGCCGCCAGCTCGGCTTTCAACGCTTGATAATTGTAGATCTCGCCGTTGTAGACCACGACCAGCCCATCCTTCTCGAACGGCTGGTTGGCAGCATCCGACAGGTCGATGATCGACAGCCGGCGATGGCCCAGACGGACGTCGGTGCCGTGGCTTCGCCATTCGACGATGCCCTCGGCATCCGGGCCGCGATGCGCGATCGCGCCCAGCATGCGCGCCAGCATGTCCGGCTCGGCCGCGAAGTTGTAGAGGCCGACTATGCCGCACATGGCGCCGGATCCGTGCGTTCGGTGACGCCAGGCCGGCGCGGGCGAACCTCTGGCGAACGGCCGGCCATACGGATGCTTTCCTTCCTGCAGGCGGGGCTAGCGGTCACAGGACAGCTCCACCGGCGCGCGCTGCTCGACGGTCAGCTTGCCGTTGCGCTCGAACCCCAGGTCCTCGATGTGGTCCCAGGCCACGTCCCGGTCGTCCGAGGTCCAGTATTGGACCCCTCGATCGGCGACGATGTAGGTGTTCCAGTCGAAGCTGTTGCCGGCGTCCCGCCAGAACCGGGCATCGCCGGTGTCGGTCACCACCCCGTTCTGGCCATGGCGGCCGCGCAGGATGATCGTATTGTGATGAACCGAATTGTTGGCCGCTTGCCATGGCCCATAGGCGCCAACGCCGCGGTCCTGGTAAATCACCCCAATACCATTGCCGAATTCGGCCGCGACCTCGACCAGATTCCGATAGACCTTGACGTTGCTGCTGTCCTGAATGAGGATCTGCGCTCCCCACAGCCAGTCGTCCAAGCGGCTGGTGCCGTTGCTGACCACAATGTTATTGCGAATGATCGCGCCATAGGAAATCTCGTGCTTGATGCCTTCATTGGCATTCATGAAGACTTTATTGCCCTGATAGATCGTATCGATATTATCGTTATCGGTCCAAAGTCCGGGGCCGGCATTGTCGTGGATGCAGGAGTCCTGGACAATGAGACCTCTGGTTTCCCAGAACTTGGTGCCGCCGGCATCCCATTTGGGATCGTAGCCGGCGTAGTTGTTGAAGGCGATCTCGACACCTTGGAGCCTGGAGCCGGCGCCGCCCGAGCCGGCGATGCCCATCTGGCCGTTGTGGCTGAAGGAGCCTCCGGTGACCAGCGTCTGCGGCCCGAAGGACAGCCCTTCGCCGTGGTTCCAACGGGCGGTCACGTCGGCAATCCGCCAGCCGCGCGCATCGTCAGTGAAAATCGCGCCCTCTTGTGAGTTCGGACGCATATTTCTCGATGATCAGACCCTCGAGGACGACATCTACAGCATCTCCGCCAAACGCCAGCGGCGTGACCCCCAGCTCGACCGACTGCCCGGTCGGATCGTCAGCCAGGTAGGCGCGACGCTCGGCGTAGTACCATCGCCCCGGCCCGAGCTCGGACAGAGATCCGACCCGTTGGTAGAGGCGATCGTCGACGAACAGGTCTTCGCGCCATTGGCACAAGTCTCCTCCGTCCTCGCATTCTCCGTGGAAGCGTAAGGGGCGGGGAAGACCTTCTGCCATCCACAAACCCGCGGCTCGGGTCCAGGTCGTCAGGGGCATGGCGCCGCTCAGGACCACGCCGTCCTGGCCGATGAACTGCTGGCCGCTCTTCGGATAGACGGTCTGCTGGCGGTAGATCCCGGGCTCGAAACGGAACCGGGTGCCCGCGGGCGAGCGGGCCACGACCGCCTGGATGTTCTGCCCGGGCCGCAGAACGACGGTCGCGACATCGTCCGCCGCCAGCGCGCAGGCGCTGCCGGCGAGGACCGCGGATGCGGCGAGCCAGAACGTTGTTCGTGTCGACGCCGCTCGGATCATCATCCTACGCCTTGCGAGCTCACTGTCGGATACGAGATCGGGGGCCGGTCCGGGTCCGGAAGCGGACGCCGGGCTGCCACTACCCGAGCCTGGCCTTGCGCACGACGAAGGCCTCGGCGTAGCGCTCGGGGGCGCGGCATTCCATGCCCCGCAGGCGAGCCAGGCCGCGGAAGGTCTCTGCGTCGAACCATTGCTTGGAGCGCTGGGTGCCGAAATGGCGGTGCAGAAGCTCGATCTTGCGCTCCAGCACCGCGGCCGTGAGCGGCATGTAGACGTTCGGCCGGCCGAGATCGCCGTCCCATTTGGGAATCTCGTACTCGAGGATCAGGTGATCGCGAAACAGGTTCCATGTCAGCTGGCACAGCTCGCGATGGTCCTGATGGGCGTCGCCCCGCCGATGAGTCAGGACGACGTCCGGATCGACCCGCGCCCGCACGTCCTCGAGCCAGGCCTTGATCTCGCCGCCCTGGTAGGGAAAGAGGCCGTCGTCGAACTGGGCGAGCAGGATCCGGGTGGTGGCGGCACCGGGGAGGAAGGCCGCCGCCGAGGCTTCGGCCTCCGCCGCCCTGGGGCCGGGGGCGCTCAGCACGCACCAGGTGACCTCGAGCCGCAGCCCCGAGGCGAGCCAACCGAGCAGCGTGCCGCCGGCGCCGATCTCGATGTCGTCGGCGTGGGCTCCAAGGCACAGAACCGACAGCGTCTGGTCGGGCCGTGCGAGCGGCCAGGCGATCATAGCGCTGCGATCGACAACGTTCGGCCGTGCTTGCTGGAGTTGCCGGCGCGCCACGGCATCTCGCCCCGCTCGACCATTTCCTCGAGCGCCTGCCGGTCCTTCAGGTTGTCCATGCAGCGCCAGAAGCCCTCGTGCTTGTAGGCCATCAGCTGGTTGGCTTCGATCAGCCTCGAGAACGGCTCGAGCACCAGCTCCTCGCCCTCCCTCATGTAGTCGAAGATTTCCGGCCGCAGGATGAAGTAACCGGCGTTGATCCAGATGTCCGAACGATCGGACGACCGGAACTCGCGCACCCGGCCATCGGCTTCGATGTCCGCCAGGTGATAGGTCAACGGTGGCCGGACCGCGAGGAAGCAGGCGAGCTTGCCGCTCTTCTTGAAGCGCTCGACCATGTCGGCGAGGTTCACGTCCGTGAGACCGTCGCTGTAGTTGGCGAGGAAGATCTCCTCGTCCTTCACGTAGTCGCGCACGGCCCACAGCCGCTCGCCGATACTGCGCCAGATGCCGGTATCGATGAGGGTGACGCGCCAGTCCTCCTCGGGCTCGTGCAGCAGCTCGACATTGGTGCCAAAGGCCGAGACGACGCAGTCGGCATAGGCCTGCGGCCGGTAGTTCAGAAAGAACTCTTTGATGATGTTGGCCTTGTAGCCGAGCGTCAGGATGAAATCGGAATGCCCGTATTCCGTGTAGTATTGCATGACATGCCAAAGGATCGGCTGATGGCCGACCGGGATCATCGGCTTGGGGATGTTCTCGGAATATTCGCGAATGCGAGTGCCCAGGCCCCCGCAGAAGAGCACGACCTTCATGATCTCGGTTCCTTCGGATCGATGACCGTCAGGTCGGGGATCGGGACGATGAACCGGCCGCCCCAGGCGCCGACATGACGCATTTGCTGGATGATCTCGTCCCTGAGGTTCCACGGCAGGATCAGGACGTAGTCGGGTCTGAGCTGGTCGAGGGCCTCGACCGGATGGATCGGGATGTGCATGCCGGGGGTGAACCGGCCGTGCTTGTAGGGGTTGCGATCGACCGTGAACTCGAGGAAGTCGGTGCCGATCCCGCAATAGTTCAAGAGCGTGTTGCCTTTGCCTGGCGCGCCATAGCCGCAGACGACCTTGCCCGCGTCCTTGGCCGCGATCAGGAACGACAGCAGCCGGCGCTTGGTGCGCGTCACCCGCTCGCCGAAGGAGGCGTAGGTCGCGAGGTCGCAGAAGCCCTGGCGCCGCTCGCGGGCGAGCAGATCCGGAACGCTCCCGGCGGTCGGCCGCGCCGAGCCGACATGGGCGAGATACACGCGCAGCGAGCCGCCGTGGGTCGAGAGCTCGTCGACATCGATCAGCTTGAGGCCGTGGCCGGCCGCCAGGCGCTCGATCGCGATCAGCGAGAAGTAGGAGAAGTGCTCGTGATAGATGGTGTCGAACTGGTTCTCCGCCATCAGCCGCTCGAGGTGCGGGAACTCGAGCGTGATCACGCCTTCCGGGCCCAGCAGCCGGGCCATGCCGGCGACGAAGTCGTTGAGGTCGGGGACCTGCGCCAGGACGTTGTTGCCGATGATCAGATCGGCCCGCCGGCCTTCGGCGACCAGGGTCTTGGCGAGCTCGACGCCGAAGAAGTCGACGCGCGTCCGGATGCCCTTGTCGATCGCGACCTTGGCGACGTTGGCGGCCGGCTCGATCCCGAGCACGGGGATCCCGAGCGGCAGCAGATGCTGCAAGAGGTAGCCGTCGTTGCTCGCGAGCTCGACCACCAGGCTGTCCGGCCCGAGCCCGAGCCGCGGCCCGATCATCTCGCAATAGGCTTTGGCGTGGGCGACCCAGCTGGTGGAATAGGAGGAGAAGTACGCGTATTCCCGGAAGATCTGCTCGGGGCTGACGTACTCGCCCAGCTGGACCAGAAAGCAGGTCCCGCAGACCAGCACGCGGAGCGGAAAGTAGGGCTCCATCGCGTCGAGCTGCCCGGCAGCGAGGAAACTCTCGCAGAGCGGCGACATGCCGAGATCGACGAAGCCGTGCTCCAGCTCGGCGCCGCAGAGCCGGCACGGCCCGGCGGTGCGCCCGCCCGCCGCCGCCGAGGGCTCGAGAACCTGAATGGTCATGGCCGATCCCGACGGCCGCGGCCGGCCCGTTGTGGCCGTTCGAGGCCGCTCGGCAAGATGATGGCGATTGGCATGATTTCCCCGACGTGCTTGACCCGTGACCATCCGCCAAAGCTCGCGGCGGCGACCTCGCAAAGATAACCGGATCGAACAGCTCGGAGAGCTTACCTTTGCGGATGGCCCCAACCCACCAAAGGAGCGCGGGTCTACCCCTTTCAGGGAAACGACCGCGGATTTGCTTATGCGATGCGGTCGAGACCGCATCGAGATCGGTAGAGCGTCAATGTTCGCCGAGGAATCGGCCGCTTGACTGAGATCGCTCCAAGATCTCGGCGGTCGACCGGCCCGGCGAGCCGGCGGTCCTGAAGCTGCAGGCGCCCGGACCCGACCTCGCAGAAGCGCAGGCGCGGACGGGAGGCGCGGCGGCGCTCGGGCCGCGCGGCGCTGGCCCCTACTACGATCTTGGTACGGGCGCCGCGGCCGGGCAGGCCGTAGATTGAGAGCGAGACCAGGCGGCGGTGGCGGGCCGCTCGCAGAGGCGCCGGACCCGGGTATCGTTTCCGTGCGCGCGCCCGCCAGCGAGGCGCGACCGGAGTTTGCTCCAGAAGGGGATTTGAAGGGCGTGGTCAGACGTGCTCTCGCCATGGCCGCCGGTGAACAGTATCTCCGGTTGGCGATCGGCTTCGCCTCGATCGCGATCGTCTCGCGTCTCTTGACCCCGACCGAGATCGGCGTTTCCGTGATCGGCACCGGGATCATGGCGATCGCGCTCGGCCTGCGCGAGTTCGCGACCTCGGACTTCCTGATCCAGCGTCGGGAGGTCGTGCGCGACGACATCCGGACGTCGTTCACGCTCGCCTTCCTGCTGACGGCGCTGATCACCCTCGCGATGTTCGCTCTCGCGCCCTGGTTCGGGAGCCTGTACGGCGAGGAGCAGCTGGCGCGCTTTGTCCGGATCGCTGCCGTCGCCGGGCTGATCGAGGCGGTATCGCTGCCGATCCGAGGCCTCCTGCGCCGTGAGATGGAGTTCGGAACGCTGGCGCTGGTCAATACGGCGAGCGCGACGACGACGGCCGGGGCGACGATCCTCTTGGCGCTCGCCGGCTTCAGCTACATGAGCGTCGCCTGGGCGATGCTGGCCGCCGCCGGCGTGACCACCGTCCTGTCGTTCTATTTCCGCCCGGACCTGTCGATCCTGCGCCCGGCTTTCAAGTCCTGGGGCAGCGTCCTGACCTTCGGCGGCTACAACGGCGCCAGCTTCGTGATCAACCGGGCCTATGAGACGCTGCCGCAGCTGGTTCTGGGCCACCTGCTGCCGCTTTCGGCGGTCGGCCTGTACAATCGCGCGCAGACGGTGTCGGACATTCCGGACAAGATCGTCCTGGCGAGCGTGTTCTCGGTCGCGTTCCCCGCGCTCGCGGCCGAGATTCGAGGCGGCCGCGGCCTCAAGCAGCCGTATCTGCGGGCGCTCGGCTATATTACCGTGTTCTATTGGCCGGCGCTGGTCCTGCTGGCGCTCCTGGCCGACCCGATCGTGGCGCTGCTCCTGGGCCCGCAGTGGCGCAGCGTCACGCCTCTGCTCCAGGTCATGGCGGTCGCCGGCCTGGCCTGGTTCCCGGTGATCCTGACGTCGCCGGTCCTGCTGGCGGTCGGTGCCAACCGGGACCGCGTGCTGGCGGATCTCTGGGGCCGCTCGGTGTCCGCCGTGGTCCTGTGCTCGCTGGCGTCGTTCGGGATCATGGCGATGGCGGCGAGCAAGCTCGTGACCCTGCCGTTCCAGATGGTGGTCGCGTTCTGCTTCGTCCGTCGCCACATCGACTTCCGGTGGCGCGAGCTCGGGGTCGCCCTCTGGAAGAGCGCGGTCGTGACCGCTGGTAGCGCCGCCGGGCCGGTCGGGGTCGTGGCGCTGTCCGGCGCGGGCTTCGAGCTCTCGCTCGCGGCCAGCGCGCTGGCCGCGCTGCTGGCGGCGACCGGCTGGCTGGCGACGGTGCTCGCCATCCAGCACCCCGTGCTGCTCGAGCTCGGGAAAGCCCGCGCCAGCCTCGCGCAGACGTCATTCGGCCGTCGCTGCTCCGGTCTCCGCGAGCGGATCAGCGCGCTTGGCCCGAGGGCCAGGGAGCCCGGCTAAGCCGGCCGGGTGCCGGTCGATCGTCGCTGTTCTGAAGAAACCTCCGCGAGACGGCGCACGACATCGAGCAGCACGTCGGCGCCGGCGACCAGGTCGGGGGCCTGCGTGTGTTCGCGCGGGTTGTGGCTGATCCCGCCGACGCTCGGGACGAAGATCATGGCCGCCGGGCAGATCCGGGCGAGCATCTGGGCGTCGTGGCCGGCGCCGGAGGTCATGCGCCTGGAGCGCAGGCCCCGCCGTCCGGCGGCATCCTCGACCAGCTCGACGATGCCGCGATCGAAGCTCACCGGCTCGAAGCGCGCCAGCCGCTCGACCGCGACCGACACGCCTTCGGCGACCGCGAGGTCGGCGAGGTAGCGGGCGAGCGCGGCCTCCTCCGCCTGCAACCGCCCCTCGTCGGGATCGCGCAGATCGACCGTGAAGGTGGCGCGCGACGGGATGACGTTGATCGCGTTCGGCTCGAGGCTCAGGCAGCCGACCGTCGCCACGGTCGGGGCGTTCGAGCCGGCGAGGCGATCACGCAGGAACGTCACGACCCGGGCGGCCGCCTGCCCCGCGTCGCGGCGCATCGACATCGGCGTCGTGCCGGCGTGGTTCGCGACCCCCTCGATCGTGACCCGCTGCCACGAGATGCCCTGAAGGTTCGCGACCGCGCCGATCGGGACGCCCTCGGCCTCGAGGACCGGCCCCTGCTCGATGTGGAGCTCGACGTAGGCCTGTGGCCTCAGGAAGCCCGGCTGGTTCGGCCCGGCATAGCCGATCCGGTCGAGCTCCTCGCCGAGCACCGTGCCGTCGGTGCCGACCGTCGCCAAGGCCTCGTCGACCCCGAGGCCGCCCGCGAACACCAGCGAGCCCAGCATGTCGGGCGCGTAGCGCACGCCCTCCTCGTTGGTGAAGGCCGCGACCGCGAGCGGACGCCCGGGCACGAGGCCCGCGTCCTTCAGGGTCTGGATCACCTCGAGACCGGCCAGCACGCCGTAGCAGCCGTCGTAGATGCCGGCGTCGATCACCGTGTCGATGTGCGAGCCGATCATCACCGGGCCGAGGTCGCCGTGATCCGCGCCGCGCCAGATCCCGAACAGGTTGCCGAGGCGATCGACCGCGACCTCGAGGCCGGCCGCCGTGAGCCAGTCGGTCAGCGCGTCGCGTCCCGCCTTGTCGGCATCCGACGCCGCCAGGCGGGTCAGGCTGCCATCGTCGCCCCGTCCGAGCCGTCCCAGGCGCTGGAGACGATCGAGCAGGCGCGGGGCGTCGATCGACAGCGGGGGCGTCATGCCGCCTGCCCTTCGAGATCGGCTTCGGTCACGAGGATCAGGACCCGGCTGGTCGCGTCCAGCCCGAAGCTCGCGGCCGAGCCCTCGGCCAGGAGGCGCATGAGACCGGCCAGGCCCGCCGCGCCCGAAGGCGTGGTGGCGAGGCCGCCCTGCGCGCGCAGCAGGCCGGTCGCGTCGGCCAGATCCCCTTCCGAGACGGTCACGGCGCGGGCGCCGTGTCGGCGCAACCGCGTGAGCGCCAGCGCGCTCGCCTCGCCGCAGGACAGCATCCCGGCCGCGGTCTCGAGATCGCCCGGCAGGCGGACGACCCGGTTCTCCGCCAGGGCGGCGGCGACGCAGGCGGTCGTCTGCGGCTCCACCACGACCACGGCCGAAGGCGGCGCCAGCCACCCCGCGAGGCCCTCGGCCATGGCGGCGGCGAGGCCGCCTACGCCCGCCTGCACGAACAGGTGGGTCGGCCGCTGGTGGCCGGCGGCCTCGACCTGACGGCGGATCTCGGCGGCGATGACCCCGTAACCCGCCAGCACGTCGCCGACGACCGGGTCGGCGGGATCGGCCGTGGTGTCGGCCACGAGGATGCCGGCCCCCGCCCGGGCCGCCTCGGCGGCGGCATCGACGGCGTCGTCGTAGGTGCCCGCCACCCACAGGATCTCCGCACCCTGCGCCTCGATCCGCCGGGCGCGGTCGGCCGCGACGGCGCGGTGCAGGAAGACGCGGGCCGGCGCGCCCGCGAACCGCGCGGCCGCCGCGACCGCCAGGCCGTGGTTGCCGTCGCTGGCGCAGACCAGGGCCGGCAGGCCGCCAGGACGGCTCGCCGGATCGCACAGGCCGGCGACATCGGTCCCCGCGGTGCGGGCCAGCGCGCGGAGACCGGCATAGGTGCCGCCGAGCGACTTGAAGCTGCCCAACATGCGCCGGCCCTCGTCTTTGGCCAGAACCTGCGCGACCCCGCACCGCGTCGCGAGCGCGCGGAGGTCGAGCAGCGGGGTGGGGGCATAGGCCGGCGACAGACGGAGCAGTTCCGCCGCTATGTCATCTACGGTCTGAGCCGGGAGAGGATCGGTTGCCATGCCGGCATTCTGCCCGATGCGGCCGGTGATTGGCGAAACAATCATGCGATGGCACGCTTGTTTTGATCATGCCAATGTCAAGCCCTGCCGGCCGGGTCGGGGAGCCGGCCGGGGAGGTTCTGTCCGGCGCTTTTAGCTGGATGGGGGGCCGGTGGCACCGGCTCGGGAGGGAGAGGGTCGGGTGGCTCGGCTCGATCAATCGGCCAGGTTCGCCTTCCGCGCCCACCTCCGGCCGCGGCTGGTGTCGAACACCGGCTCGCAGAAATCGGGCCAGTTCCGGTCCTTGTCCGAGATCTCGGTCAAGGGCAGGGGCCAGTCGATGGCGAACGCCGGGTCGTCGTGGCGGACCCCGCTCGCCGCCAGGGGCGCATAGAACGCGGAGATCAGATAGCCCACCTGGGTGTCGTCGGACAGGGTCTGGAAGCCATGGGCGAAGCCCTCGGGGACGTAGAGCTGACGCTGGTTGTCCGCGGTGAGCTCGAACCCCTGCCAGCGGCGGTAGGTGGGTGAATCCGGTCGCAGATCGATGATGACGTCCCAGATGGCGCCTTTCAGGCAGCGCACCACCTTGACCTCGCTGTGGGGCGCCCGCTGGAAATGCATGCCCCTAAGGGTACCCCGCGCGACCGACTGGGAGGTGCTGTGCTGAACGAAGCCCGTGGTCAGCCCGTGGTCGGCATACGCCTGGACGCAGAACGTGCGGGCAAAGAAGCCTCGCTGATCGCGCGCCGGCGCGAGGTCGATCAGCCAGGCGCCGCAGAGGTTGGTCTCTTCGAAGCGCATGGGAAAGCTCCTCGGTAGTGAGTGGAGAAGCTCGAGAAGGCGGTATGCGAGCGCGTCCATGCGTTCCAAACACCCGTCCGACCCGGGCTCGACCCGGCGGCTGCGCGCGGCTGTCTCAAACCATCTCCGGACACGCTCGAGAGAGTCCGGCGAACCGCGTCATCTTTGCGGCCCGGCGTGCGGCCGGCCGCTTGCAATCGTCCTACACCTGCCGTCGCCAAGACAACAAGTCGGGCAAACGAGGTAGCCAAGAGAGCAAGAGGTATCTCAAGTCCTATCTGAGTAGAAGGCAAGGCCTTCACCAGTAACCATTGGTCGAACATCACCGCCGTCGGCGACGAGCAAGCCGTTCTCCTTGAGCAGGCGGGCGGCGTCGGCGACGACACCGAACGGCAGCTTGGCCCGCTCGGCGATGTCGAGCAGAGAGTGGCGACCGTCGGCGAGATTGAGGATCCATAAGAACGCCATGCTCTTCGCCGCCGCCGCCCGGTCGCCGCCGAGCGCGCCATAGAGACCGCGGCGGCCGAGCTGCGCCTCGCATTTGGGCGCCGTGCTCCGCGGCCACCAGTCGTGCTCGATGACTTCGAGCAGGGCGGTGATCATCCGATACGACGTGGCGAGATGTTGCGGCCGGATGAAGTCGAGATTGTCCGCGGAGGTATGATATTCCGGGAAGGTGCCAAACTGACTGCGCTGAAACAGGCCGACCGGCAGATTGAATCCCGGCGAGCAGTACTGCCGCTCGTCATAGCCGTAGGGGAAGAAGTCGAGGATGGTCGGCGCCGGCCCGGCGTGCTGGAGGACGTGGGCCATGGCCCGATCGATGAAGGCATCGCCCCGCCGGCTCCTCTTGTAGGTGGGCCCGCCGGCATCGCCGACGCAGGACAGGACGAGGCCGTGCCGGATGCGTGCCACCTGGTGCTCGTTGCGGGCGAGCCACGCGATCGCGCCGATCGTGCCCGGAGCGAACAGGAAGCGGTAGCTGTAGCGGGTCTTCAGGGGGGCGAGGCGGGCGGCCAGATGGGTCAGCAGGGCCAGCCCCGAGCAGTTGTCGTTGGCGAGCGAGGGATGGCAGATATGGGCGGAGAACAGCACCTCGTCGTCGGTCTCGCCCCGGTGCAGATACTCGCCATAGGTCAGGCTGCCGGGTTCGAGGCTGGCATCGATCAGCACCTCGTAGACGCCGTCGGGCAAGGCTGCCAGCTGATTGTGGGCCATGCAGAAGCCCCAGCGCTCGGCGTAGTAGGAGGTCCGATAGGGGATCAGGTCGGGCTGGTCGGGCAGCGTGAAGACGTGCTGCTTCAGCTCGTCGAGCGCCAGCCTGGCATGCACCGGCCGGCTGTAGTTCAAGACGTGCAGGTTGGAGTTCCGGACGTCGACGATCCGCTCGCCCGCGGCGTTCTTGATATAGGCGTCCCGGAGGGTCCATTCGGGCGGGACCCTCCAGTCGAAGACCTGGGTGCCGGTCGGCACCTCGTGGACCTCGAGGTCGATGTGACGCGCGAGATGGCCGAGCGTCGCGCGGACGCCGTCGCCGGTGATGCTGCGACAGATCGGAAAGATCTCGGCGGCCAGGGCGAAGATCTGATCGCCGATGTCGACGTCGTCGAGGCGATCGCTCACCGGCGCGCCCGGTGACATCGAGCGCTCCGCGGCATCGGTGCCGGCCAGGTCCCAGGTCATGCCGGCGCGGACGCCGCCAGCGCGTGCTTCGGGGCCGGGCGGTCGCGCTGGCGAAGATCGTCGCCGAGCCGGCCTTCGCCCATCAACCTCTTGATGTGGCTGATCCGCTGATAGCGGCCCTCGAACTCGTCGAGCGTGAGACCCGAAGCGCGATAGGCGGCATGCAGCTGCTCGGCCCCCTTGCGGACGTCCCAGCGCGGCTCGAACGCGGGCAGGACGCGGGCGATCTTGTCGAAGCTGACCCGATAGGAGCGCTTGTCGGGACCGGCGTCGGGGGCGATCTCGAGCCGGCAGCCCGGAACCACCTCGGCCACGACTTCGGCGATCTCGCGGATCCGATAGTTGTGCTCGGTCCGGCCGACGTTGAACGCCTCGTTGAAGACCCTGTCCGCCGGCGCCTGGAGGCCGGCGAGGAAGGCCCGCGCGATGTCCTCGATGTGCACGATCGGACGCCAGGGCGAGCCGTCGGACTTCAGGTAGATCCTGCCCGTGGTCACCGCCGAGGCGACCAGGTTGTTGAGGACGATGTCGACGCGCAGGCGGGGCGAGAGGCCATAGGCCGTGGCGGGCCGGAAATAGGTCGGGCAGAAACCGTCGCCGGCCAGGCGGGCGATGTCGCGCTCCGACTGCACCTTCGAGCGGCCATAGGCGGTCACCGGGTTGAGCGCCGCGCTCTCGTCGACCATCGCGTCGCCCGCGAGGCCATAGTTGCTGCAGGACGACGCGAACAGGAAGCGCCCGACCCCGGCGTTCTTCGCCAGAGTCGCCAGGCGGACGCTGGCCCGATGATTGATGTCGTAGGTGATGTCGGGATTGAGATCGCCGAGCGGATCGTTCGAGAGCGCCGCCAGATGGATGACGGCATCGAAGCCCGCGAGATCACTCGGCGCGGCGTCGCGCACGTCCTTGCGGATGCTCGGCACCGCGGCGATCGAGCCGCCGATCGCGAGGGTGCAGCGCTCGTAGAGCTCGCTGTCGTAGCCGGTGACCTCGTGGCCCGCTTCGAGCAGCATCGGCACCATCACCGTGCCGATGTAGCCGCGATGGCCGGTTACCAGAACTCGCATCCAAGGCGCTCCTTCGTCTTGGTTGAGGTGGGCCGGTCGCCGCGATGTTCCGACGCCGATGGCGAAAGGCTAGGGCCTCAGGGGGCCGTTTCGCCAGAGACCCGATCGGGGCGTTCGGCGCGACAATCGGGGTAGCCCACCTTCCGACGGCCGAAGGCCCTCGCGCCCGTGCCCCCTTCTTTCGGGTGAGGGGCGGCGCCGGTCTGCGCCCGGATGGGGGAGCGGACGACGTCGTGCGGGCCTTGGAGCGACCGGTCGCGTTGCCGCCTCGATCGACGTCAGCGCCAGCCGGAACCGCATCCACGAGTGCTGCGCCGGACCGCCTCCCGGATGCCGTCAGCGCCGCGCCGCCATCTCGTCCGGCGCCGCCGGCGGCGGCTTGGGCAGTCCGTCGGGTTGATTGTAGCGCCGGTAGACGATCTGCGACGGCCTGCCGACCAGATGGCGCTCGACTCCCTGGTCGAGGGCCTGCCGATAGACCTCGAGGGCGCCGTCGATCGCCGCCGCCGTCAGGTCGATATCCTGGTCGGTGTGGGCATAGCTCACGACCAGCGAGGGCATCAGCACGCCGCGCCGGATCGTCTCCTGCAGGAACAGCGTCCGGAACGCCTGCGAGGGTCGACCGTCCGGGCCGAGGGTGGCATAGGCCAGGCAGCAGGGCTTGCCCAGGATCCTGACGAACTCGGTCAGACCGTGCCGGCGGATGGCCGCCTCGGCCTGCTGCCGCAGACGCCCGCCTTGCCGGTACAGATGGGCGATGACGTCCTCGCTCTGATAGACCTGCATGGTCGCGATCGCCGCCGCCAGCGCGTGGGTCTCGGCGCCGTGCGTGGTCGAGAGCAGGAAGACCCGCGGCCGGTCGTGGTGATCGAGCCCGCCGAGGCGCATGAGCTCGCGCCGGCCGGCGAGCGCCGAGACCGAGAAGCCGTTCGCGAGCGCCTTGCCGAAGGTGGCGAGGTCGGGGACGATGCCGTAGAGCTTCTGGGCGCCGCCGTTGTGCCAGCGGAAGCCGGTGATCATCTCGTCGAGGATCAACAGCGCGCCGTGGGCGTGGCACAGCCGCTGCAGCGCCTGCAGATAGCCGGCCGGCGGGTCCTCCGCGCGCGCCGGCTCGAGGATGAGCGCGGCGATCCTGCCGGGATAGCGCTCGAACAGCGCCTCGGTGCCGGCGAGGTCGTTGTAGCGGAAGGTGACGGTCAGCTGCCGGATCGCCTCCGGGATGCCCGCGTTCATCGGCGTGGTGCCGATGAACCAGTCGTCCACGGAGAAGAACGGGTGGTCGGCGCAGCACCCGATCAGGTCGCGGCCGGTATAGGCGCGGGCGAGCCGGACCGCGCCGGAGGTCGCGTCCGAGCCGTCGCTGCAGAACTTCACCATCTCGGCGCCGTCGATCAGGTCCAGGAAGGTCTCCGCGCACGCCACCTCGATCGTCGACGGCCGGGTGAAGTTGCTGCCGCGCAGCAGCTCGCGCTGCACCGCCTCGACCACCGCCGGATAGGCATGGCCGAGGCCGACCGCCCGGTTGCCCATGCCGTACTCGATGTACTGTCGGCCGTCCGCATCCCAGACCCGGCAGCCAGCGCCCCGGGCGATGAACGCCGGCGCGAGGACCGGATATTGATCGTCGCCCTTGGCATAGGTGTGGCAGCCGCCCGGGATCAGGCGATGGGCCCGCGCCTGCAGCGACGATGAGGTCTGCGCTGGCGGCAATTCGGAGGGTTGAAATTGATGACCGTTCAACTGCATGCCGCCGTCCTCGAAGGTTCGCGACCGGCTCGGGGCCGCCGCCGGGGATCGTCACGAGCGTCAGGAGGCACCGTCGCGGGACACCCGGACCCCGCGAGCGGCGGGGGCCCTTTGACGGTGGACCGGCGCTTCGCCGCTAGGCCTGCCGGTGATGCGCCGGTGGCAGGAGACTACCGCAAGTCCCGGGCCCTGCCCGGTCTGCAAAACGGACTAGAGCCCCGCAAGAAAGGCGTAGCCGCCCTCGACCGACCGATCCCAGCCAACCCCGACATCGTCCGGAAGTGGGAACGGCCGGGCGGCGGGGTCGGACCGGGGCGTACCGGCCTCGGCGGTCGGTCGTCGGCTTCGCTTCGCGGCGAGGCCGCGATCGGGCGCCCGATCGGGCAGAACCCCGATCGGGCGGGCAGCTGGCGCGTCAGTCCGGGCGTCGATACGGGGTGCCGGCTTCGAAGAAACCGTTGGTCAGGTACACGACCTGGGTGCGATTGGTCGCGTTCAGCTTCTTCATGATGTTGCGGATATGCACCTTGACGGTGCTTTCGCACATGCTCAGCTCGTAGGCGATCAGCTTGTTCGCCATGCCACGGCGCAGGCAATCCAGAATCTGCGCCTGGCGCTGGGTGAAACCCTCGATCACCGGCGCGCCGTCGGCGCCGCTGCGAGCGCCCGAGGACGACAACAAGGCGGCGGCCGGCGCGAAGGTCCCGCCGGCGCACACCAGGTACACCGCCTGGACGGCCACCAGCGAGGCGAGGCTGGTGGTGATGTAGCCGCGCACCCCGAGCTCGAACGCCGCCCGAATGTTCTCGGGATCCTCGTAGTCGGACAGGACCGCCACCGGCACCGAAGGCATCAGTTCGCCGACCCGCGCCATCAGGCTCGCGACCCCGGCCGACGACATGCGCTCCGAACCGGTATTGATGACCACCGCCCGGGTTTCGTTGCCGGCCACCGGCGCCGTCATGATCTGCTCCGGATCTGGCAGGGCGCAGACACTGAACCCGATGAGATGGCTCTGCAGCCAGCGCCCGATGCAATCCCGGGTGAACGTCCGGGGGTCGAGGTAGATCAGCGTCGCGGGCGCTCCCGACCCGTTGCTCGCCCGGGAGAACGCCGGATCTCCTCCCCGCCGTTCCGCGCCGCGGTCGGTCGCCGTCCCGAAGTCGTCCAGGGATGACTGCGGCGGCTCGCTGCCGGCGCGCGACCTCACGTCACTCCAGCCGATACCTCGGCTCATGCCCTCACGTGTTTCCATGTCTTGGCGCTCTCTCATGTGCCTATTTCGGGCTTTCCGTTTGCGTAATTTTCGTCACGTATGCTCGGCAGTCGAGCCTACGTTCTACTCATGCGTTCCTAAATTCGGTAGCCTCCCCGATCGTCGGTGTGATGCCACAAGCAACATGACGCTCAGACGGGAGACGCGCCTACCCCCAGATGGGGGTGATTCAATTCACATTTGTGCTATAAAGGGTAATCAAACTGGGCAGCGCCGGTGTTGGTCAGGCGCCTCGACGACCTGGAGCGCAAATGTCGGTTGAAGATGAGCTGCATACGGTCATACCGTTAATTTATGACACGACCACCTCTACGGATGCGTTGCCAGAACTTAGCAGCGCTCTTGGGCAGCTGTTCCGCGCCCGAGCCTGCGGCATCGCGGTATTCAACTTCCGACTTCGAGAAGGGTTAATGGATTCAAGCAGCGGTTATTGTCAACAGTTTCTGGATTCATATCGTGACTATTACTCCCGTCACGACCCGTGGTTGCGCCATGAAGAGCCTTACCGCGTGCCTGGCATCGTCCATGTCGGTCACGAACTCGTGAACGACTCCGAGCTGATCGAGAGCCAGTTCTATCAAGAATGGCTGGAGCCTCAAGGGCTATTCTACCGGTTGAGCGCAGTGTTGATCCGAGAAGAGGCGAACTTATGCTATTTCGCGACCTTGCGTGGGCGCCAGGATACCCCGTTTGGTTTGGAGGAGATCCGGCTGTGTCGCACCCTGGCGCCGCATCTGCGCAGTGCGGTTCAGATGCGCCGCCAGCTCGCGATGCTGGAGGTGGAGCGGAATGCCGCCGTCGAGGTTCTCGACCGGCTGCCCACGGCGGTCGTGCTCTGCGACCAGGGCGGCGCGCCGGTCATCGTCAACGGCGCCGCCCGCGCGATTCTTGCCGGCGGCGACGGGCTGGTCGTGCGCAGTGGCAAGCTCGCGGCGAGCCGGCAGCTCGAAAGCAACACCCTCGAGACCCTGATCCTCGGCGCGGCCCGGGCGGCCCGCGGCGAAGGCCACAGCTCCGGCGGCACATTGTCGGTTTCACGCGCCTCCGGATCGCGCCCGCTGTCCGTGCTCGTCTCGCCGATGCGGGCGCCGAGCGCGGTACCCGGATACCGCCGAATCGCCGCGGCGGTCTTCATCAGCGATCCCGACTCGGTCATCCTCACCAATGAGGAGCGGTTGCTGCAGTTGTACGGGCTGACCCGCGCCGAAAGTCGGTTGGCAGCCAAGATCGCCCAGGGCAGGTCGTTGGAGGAGGCGGCCGCCATGCTCAACATCACGACCCAGACCGCCCGCAGCTACACCAAGCGGATCCTCGGCAAGACCGGGACCAAACGGCAGGTCGAGCTGGTCCGTCTTCTCCTCCTCAGCCCCGCCCATCTGAGCTGAGGAGGCCGTCAAGCGCGCAGGCCCTGCCCTGCGCGGGCGTCCCGACGGCGAGGAGGATAGCCGTCTGCGGCTGGCACGCCCGCTCGGACGAGCCGATCCGCAGCCAACCCGCTCCGGGTCGCGATCGTGGCTCCGGGTTGCCCTGGTGTTCGGCTTGTCAGGCGCGAGCTGGCGGCGCATGAAGCGGAGCATGCAGCGTCCCTCCGGGGCGTGGGCATGATTCCATCTCATCGTCGACACCGTTGGTTGTCGGCCCTGCCTCGGGTGGGGTCGGCAACGTCGTGCGGCTCCGCCTGAGCCGGATCGAGACCGGCGCGCGGGGCTTGACGGTCAATTATCAAGCAAATAGATAGTTAAGTCAGACTTTTGACGCGAGCCTGGGCCGGCAAAAAGGATGCAGCAACGCGCACCCGGCATGGACGCCGTCCCGCCGACGCGGCTTCGGCGGTTGACGGCGGCTCGGCGACGCAAGTCCGGGGGCGTTCTTGATGAGCTCGGCCAGCAGATCGTCGGCGGAGCGTGGGTGCCGGGCGAGCTGCTGCCGATCGAGAGCGAGCTCGCGGAACGCTGCGGGGTCAGCCGTTCCTCGCTCCGGGAGGGCCTCTGGTCGCTCACCCAGAAAGGGCTGATCGAGCCGCGCGCGCGGCGTGGCACGCAGGTCCTCGGCAAGGATCACTGGGATCTGCTCGACCCGGACGTGCTGCGCTGGCTGGCGGCGGCACCGCCCGACCCCGAGTTCCTGATCGATCTGCTGGAAGTCCGGACCTTCATCGAGCCCGAGGCGGCGCGCCTCGCGGCGCAGCGCGCGACGCCGGCGCAGATCCTCGAGATCGAGCGCGCCTTCCGCGGCATGGCCGACGCCTTGCCGCACGACGTCGAGGCCTGCTGCCAGCACGACCTGGCGTTCCATCAGAGCATCATCGTCGCCGCCCGCAATGTCGTGCTGCGACGGTTGGCGATGGCGATCCGGACGGCGTTGCTGGCGCTGTTCAAGACCAGCGCCAACGCTCGGGAGTCGTACGAGAACTCGCTCGCCGAGCACCGGGCGGTGGCGATCGCGATCCGCAACCGGGCCCCCGCGGCGGCGGCGAACGCCATGCGTGATCTGCTCGCCGGCACGGCGCGCGACCTGGCCCCGGCCTTGGGGGCCGCGAGCGCGGATTCGCTGAACGCGGTCGCACCGGCCCCGCGCAAGCCACGCGGCGTCACCCGGCGATCAGAGCGCGAAACTTCAGACGCTGCCGTTGCCGCGCGCCCACGCGGAACACCTGTCGAAGCCAAAGCCGATAAAGGGAGGCCAAGATGAAACTCGAGAGACTGATCGCGACCGTCGGCATGCTCGCCGTTGGCATGGTGGCCTTGCTGCCCGGGCTGGCCGCAGCGCAGGACAAGAAACTTTTGCGCATCCACACCGCGGGCTCGGACGACATCGGCACCGACCCGATGATGTTCGCCTGGGAATTCGCGATGTACGTCAACAGCTTCTCCGACACGGTCGAGGTCAAGGTGTTCCCCAACAGCCAGCTCGGCCAGTCGCGCGACGTGATCGAGGCGATGCAGCTGGGCTCGGGGGCCTCGGGCACGACCGGCGGGGCGGCCGAATATGCCTCGTTCGTGCCGCGTCTTGGCGTGCTCGGGCTGCCGTTCTTATGGAAGAACTACGATCAGATCCACGCCGTGCTCGACGGGCCCGTGGGCCAGGCCCTGGCCGGGGACATGGAGAAGGCCGGCTTCAAGGTGCTCGCCTGGGGTGACAGCTGGGGCTACCGCAACGTGATCACCGCCAAGAAGGAGGTGACCAAGCCCGAGGACCTGAAGGGCCTCAAGATCCGCACGATCCCGACCCGGGTGTTCGTCGCGGCGGTCAACGCCATGGGCGCCAACGCCACGCCCATGGACTTCGGCGAGATCTACACCTCGCTCGAGAGCGGCGTGCTCGACGGCTTCGAGCACGTCGCCGCCACGATCGTCTCGTTCAAGTTCAACGAGGTCGCCTGCTGCGTGGCGCTGACCCGCCACCTGTTCGACCCGACCATGCTGGTGCTGTCCGTGCAGGAGTGGAACAAGCTCGACCCGACTGAGCAGGCCTCCGTCATGGCCGGCGCCAAGGTCGCCTCCGAGGTCGTCCGGGCGCTGGCGCCGCTGCGCGAGCGGCAGAGCCTCGAGAAGGTCAAGGAACTCGGGCTCAAGGTGCACGAGATCGACACGACCCAGATGCGCGAAGCGGCCGTGAAGGTCCAGGACGACCTCGCCAAGGAGTTCGGCGCCGAGGATCTGCTCGCGCAGATCCGGGCCACCGACTAGGCTCACGACCCGACGCGGGCGATGCCGGGGATCGGCAAGGTGGCGACACCGCGGCGATCCCCGGTCGCTCGGGAGGCAGCGTGACCAGGCTGTTCCGCTTGCTCGACCGTGCCGTCGAGATCGTGGTGGCGCTGCTGTTCGTCGCGATCGTGCTCGCCGGCGCGCTCCAGATCTTCAACCGCTTCGTCCTCAATGAGTCGTTGAGCTGGAGCGAGGAGTTCCAGAAGTTCGGCCATATCTGGATCGTCTTCCTGGCGATCCCGATCGCCCATCGGCGCGGCATGCACATCCATATGGACGTCATCCGCCGCCGCCTGCCCGGACGCGCCGCCTTCGCCTTCGACCTGGCGATCGAGCTGCTCTGGCTCGCCTTCGGCGCGGCGTTGATGATCCTGAGCTATCAGGTGTCGGTGGTCGCGGCCCGGCAGACCTCGCCCGGCCTCGAGGTGCCGATGAGTGTTCCCTACTACGGCATGGTGGTCGGCGGCATTTACCTCATGATCGTCGCGTCCCGCCGGCTGAGCGGTCTGGTGGCGCGATCATCGGCGCAGGCCGAGCCATGATCCTGTTCCTGCTGGCGGTCCTGCTCGGGACGATCCTGCTCGGCGTCCCGGTGCTGCTCGCGGTCGCCCTGGTCGGCTTCATCGGCGTCGCCGCGCTGCCCGACCTCGTGCTGCCGCTGTTCACCCAGAAGATGTTCGGGCAGATCAACTCCTTCACGCTGCTGGCGCTGCCCTACTTCATCCTCGCGGGCGCGATCATGTCGAGCGGCGGCATCAGCCAGCGGCTGGTCGACTTCGCGCGCACGCTGGTCGGCCACCTGCAGGCCGGGCTCGCCCAGGCCGCCGTGATCGCCAGCATGGTCTTCGCCGGGGTCTCGGGCTCGTCCACCGCCGATGCCTCGGCGATCGGCTCGATCGTGATCCCGACGATGAAGAAGGCCGGCTACAAGCCCGGCTTCGCGGCCGCGCTGATCGCGGTCTCCGGGACCATCGGCTCGATCATCCCGCCGAGCATGACCATGGTCGTCTACGGCGCGCTCGCGCAGGTCTCGATCGGCGGCCTGTTCCTCGGCGGCATCATCCCGGGGATCCTGGTCGGCCTGTTCCTGATGACGGTCGTCAAGCTGCACACCTTGCTGCCGGCCTACCCGGAGCTTCGGGAGGTCACCGACCGGTTCGCGCCTGAGGCGATCCTGCCCGCGGTTCGGCGGGTCTGGTCGGCGCTGCTGGCGCCGGTGATCATCATCGGCGGCATCCTGTCCGGCGTGTTCACGGCGACCGAGGCGGGCGTGATCGCCTGCATCTACGCCTTCGTCGTCAGCTACTTCATCTATCGCAGCATCACGCTCGCCGACATGGGCGCGATCCTGATCGATGCCGCGATCACGACCGCGATGGTCTCGGGCATCATCGCGGTCGCCGGCGCGCTCGGCTGGCTGCTCGCCTACCTCGAGTTCAACGAGACCGCGCTCGGCCTGATCACGACCGTGGCGCACGGCAAGACGACCGTGCTGCTGATCCTGACGCTGGTCATGCTGGTGCTGACGATGTTCGTCGAATCGCTTTCGGTGCTGCTGGTGTTCGTACCGGTCGCGGTCCAGATCGGCCGTGCCTTCCACGTCGACCCGTTCCAGCTCGGCCTGATCATGGTGATGGCGAATCAGATCGGCGCGACGACGCCGCCCATGGCACCGCTCCTGTTCGTGACCACGAGCATCGCCGGCACGTCCTTCGACCAGACGGTGCGCCACGTCTGGCCGTTCATCGCCGCCGAGATTCTCGTACTGCTGCTCGTGATCTTCTTCGAGCCGCTGGCCTCCGCGATCCCGAACTGGGTGCTGCGGTGACCAAGGTCTTGCCGCCGACGGTGTCGAGGGCGTCGATCGCGGAGGCGGCGAAGGCCGTGTCAGCGGCAGGCCGAACGTCCGGCGCTCGGTTAGCCGGGGTTACGAGAATCGCAACGCTCGCGAGATCAATGTGCGCAGTCCCCCGCAACCGATCCGGCGATCACAATGCCAGAGCTCAGCTTTTACGAGCGTCTCAAGGCTCAGCAGGTCGCCTGGGCGGCTGCGCACGGTATCTCGCACGAGCAGACCGAAGCGAGCCGGCATCGCCCCTGGGTGCTCAAATCCCAATTCAAGGCGCTGAACCTCTGGCGTCCTGGCTGGTGGTCCCTGATCGCCGGCAAGGAGCACCTCTGGGCCAGGTCCTTGACCTCCAGCCAATGCTTTGCGGTCAATCTGTTCGCCCCGCTGATCGGCCGCGCGTCGCTGGCGCGTGAGCTCTGTCGGCGGCTGCTGCCCGAGCGCGGGATCGACGTGCGCGATACCATCGAACTCGTCCTCGAGTTCACGCCCGACGGCGCCCGGCATTGGCTTGGCGAGCGCGATCACCCGACCCAGGTCGACGCGGCATTGGTGATCCGGCGCGATCGGCGACCGAGCGGCTACCTGCTGATCGAGGTCAAGCTGGGCGAGAGCGCGTTCGGTTCGTGCAGCGGCGTCAACGGTCTGGCGACCGGCGTGCGGGGCAACCCGCGCCCGGAACGTTGCCTGCATCTCGCGAGCATCCTCGGCGATCCTGCCCGCCAGTGTTGGCTCACCGAGTCCGAGGGTCGAAGATATTGGGAGCACATGCTCTCGGCGGGCTCCTCGTTCCGCTTCGACCACCTGCCGGCAGACGACGCCTGTCCCTTCGGCAGCGGCCTGTACCAGCTGATGCGGAACAAGGTGCTGGCGCATTCCCTGGTCAGCGAGAGTGGCGCCGACTGGGCCGACTTTGCGCTCTGCGCACATCCGAAGAACCAGCGTCTCTACACCCTCGGCCGGGAGATCGCCGGCACCACAGATGCGCGCGCCGCCTTCAGAAGCCTGTTCCCCGACAGTGACGGTCTGCGGGAGATCGATCCCTCGAGCATCGTCGAGGCCATGGTCGGAAACGAGCCGGAGTTTGAGCCATGGGGCGATTGGATCTGCGAACGCTACGAACTCTGAGGGCGAGCAGCGTCGTCACTCGTATCGGCGCCCGTGCGCGCGGGCGCCGTCTGGCCGTTCATCGCGGTCGAGGTTTTCGTACTCCTGCTCGTGATCTTCTTCGAGCCGCTGGCCTTCGCGATCCCGAACTGGGTGCTGAAGTGATGCCGCCTCCCCGTCGGCCGCAGCTAGTCCCGGCGCCCCTTGCGGTCCTTCAGGATCTCGCGGGCGGCGTTGTGGCCCGGGATGCCGGAGACGCCGCCGCCCGGATGGGCCGACGAGCCGCATAGGTAGAGCCCGCGGATGGGGCCGCGGTAATCGGCAAAGCGGGGCGCCGGGCGCTGCCAGAACAGCTGGTCGAGCGACAGCTCGCCGTGGAAGATGTGGCCGTTCGGGATGTTCAGGATGTCCTCGATGTCGGGCGGCAGCAGCACCTGCATGTCGATGATCTGCGAGGAGAAGCCGGGCGCGAACGCGTCGATCACGCCGAGCGCGTTCTTCACCAGGCCGCCCCGCTCGTGCTCCCAGCTGGCGTTCTTGAGCTCATAGGGCGCGTGGCCGCCGAACAGGTGCACGACGTGCTTGCCGGGTGGGGCGATCGTCTGGTCGCGGATCGTCGGCACGACCGGCGTCACGAAGGGCCTCGTCGAATACCAGCCGTATTTGGCGTCGTCATAGGCCCGCTCGAGCCAGTCGATGTCGGGCGCGATATGCACGTAGGTCGGATAGTCGAAGCCGGCCTTGGCCTGGTCGAACGCGCGATAGCGAGGCGGCGCCTCGGCCGCGATGTTGATCTTGAAGGCGGTCGAGAACGTTCGAAAACTGTCGATCTCGGCGAGCAGGTCGGCGGGCAGGTGCGCGGGTGCCACGAGCTTGCGATAGAGCACCTTGGCGTTGGCGTTGCACGCGACGATCTTGGCCTCGTAGGCGTCGCCTGCTTCGGTGACCACGCCGGCCGCGTGGCCATCTTTGACCGTCACCTCGGCGACCGGCGCATCGGTCTTGGTCTCGAGCCCGAAGCGTGCGCCCGAGGCGGCGATCGCCTGCGAGATCGTGCCCATGCCGCCGCGCACGAAACCCCAGCCGCCGGCACCCTCGTGCTCGCCCATCAGGTGGTGCATGATGACGTAGGCCGAGCCCGGCGATTTCGGCCCCGCGAAGGTGCCGATCGAGGCGTAGTAGGCGAACAGCGCCTTGATGATGTCGGAGTCGAACCAGCGCGCCAGGTAGTCGTAGGCGCTCATGCTGAGCAGATCGACCATGCGGTAGAAGCCGCGGCCGATCCTGCGCTGGCGCCAGAGCAGCGCCGCCGTCTCCTTCAAGCCCCGCCAGTCGCGCCGGGTCGGATCGACGGGCGTCTCCAGCAGCAGCGTCCGCACGAATTCTGGCCAATTCCTGCAGGTAGTCGTTGAAGGCGGGATAGATCTCGGCGTCGTGCTTGGAGAAGCGCGCGAACTGTTCCTGCGTCTTGCGCACGTTGTCCGACAGGATGATGTAGTCGTCGCCCTCGAGCGGGCAGAACAGGTCGTTGGCAGGCAGGACCTCGAGGCCGAACTTCCCGAGCTCGAGCTCGCGGATCACCTTGGGGTGGAGAAGGCTCATGACGTAGGAGAAGACGGAAAAGGTGAAGCCCGGCACGATCTCTTCGGAGACGGCGGCGCCGCCGATGACGTGGCGGCGCTCGAGCACCAGCGTCTTCAGCCCGGCCTTGGCGAGATACGCACCGCACACCAGGCCGTTGTGGCCGCCGCCGATGATGATCGCGTCGTAGACCTGCGCCATTCCCGGTTCTGCGCGTCACGCTTCCCAGGGGTTGATGACCACGACACCGAGATGCTCGAAGTGAGCAATGTTGCGGGTCGCGACCGCCAAGTCGTGCACCCTCGCTACCGCCGCGATCTGCGCATCACTAAGATCGGGACTTCGACCTCGCATCCGAGCATCAGCCGCGAGCTCCCCGTAGCTCAGGCCTGCGCGGGTGTCGTAGGGTAGAATTCGATCGGCAAACCGTTGCCTGATCAGCGTGTCGAGCCAGGCCTCCAGCTCGCTCCGGCGCTTGCCGGACGGCAAACATGCGATACCAACCGCGAGCTCGCCCACGATCGTCGCGGTGAGAAAAAGCCGCTCTGGATCCTGGTGGTGAAGCCAGGACGCAACATTCGGGTGCGGAAGGGCTCGGCGCTGCTCGGACACGACATTCGTATCCAGAATGCAACCCCTCATTCAGGGAAATCCGGCACCTGGACGGGCTGATGACGGAGCTCTTCGAGCACCTTGAAGAACTCGTCGTCATCCTCCAGCAAGGGACCGTCCTTCCGCAGCGCTTCCCAAAACTCGGCACCGGTCATCTTGGGCTTGTGGCAAAGCACTTCCTGGAGGATCAGGCGGTGCTCGGCCTCGGCCGAGCGACCATGCGCTCTGGCGCGCGCCTTCAGGCGCTGCACGACGTCGTCATCGAGCTTGCGAACGATCAGAGTCGCCATCGCGTCGTCTCCTCGACTCTGAGATAGCGCTTGCTATCATAGGAAGCAAGCGCGGATCGCGCGGGGCGCGGAAGCTGTGGCTGGCGATGCCCGTCACGGGTCGAGGTCGGGTACTCTGGCCACGCCGTGCGTCAACTCCATGGCCGCGATCATCTGATCATCGAAGAACGGCCCCTCGTCGCGCAGCGCTTCCCAGAGCTCGGCGCCGGTCATCATGGGCTTGGGGCAAAGCGCCTCCTGGAGGATCAGGCGGTGCTCGGCTTCGGCCGAGCGGCGGTGCGCCCTGGCGCGCGCCTTGAGGCGCTGCACCAGGTCGTCATCGAGCTTGCGGACGATCAGGGTCGCCATCGCGTCGTCTCCTCGGTTTTGTGAGATAGCGCTTGCTATCACACGAAACAAGCTCCGGTCGCGGGCGCGGAAAGCTGTGGCCTGTGGGGGCCCGCCGCGGCTATGCTCGACGCGCGGCTGGCGAGGGCGGCGGGAGGTCGAGGGATGAACCGGGAGGTGATCATCACCTGCGCCGTGACCGGCGCCGGCGACACCGTCGGCCGGCATCCCGCGATCCCGGTCACGCCCGAGCAGATCGCCAACGCCGCGCTCGAGGCAGCCGCGGCCGGGGCTGCGGTTACCCACATCCACGTCCGCGATCCCGCGACCGGCAAAGCGGACCGCAAGCCGCACCTCTATCGCGAGGTGGTCGAGCGCATCCGGGCGAGCAATCCCGAGGTCATCTTGAACCTCACCGCCGGGATGGGCGGCGATTTCGTGCCCGACCCGGACCGGCCCTGGCGGGGCGGGCCCGGCACCGACATGGCGACGGTCGCGGATCGCCTCGCCCACGTCGAGGAGCTCAGGCCCGAGATCTGCACGCTCGACTGCGGCAGCATGAACTACGCGGCGAGCGCCTATCTCAGCACGCCGGACATGCTGCGCGCCATGGCCGCCCGGATCAGGGCGGCCGGCGTCAAGCCGGAGATCGAGGTGTTCGAGCTCGGCCACGTCTGGATGGCCAAGCAATTGATCGAGGAGGGCCTGATCGAGAGCCCGCCGCTCTTCCAGCTCTGCACCGGCATCCCGTTCGGCGCCGAGTGCGACCCGCGCGCGATCCTCGCCATGCGCGATCTGCTGCCCAAGGATGCGATCTTCGCCGCCTTCGGCATCGGCCGCATGCAGATGCCGATGGTCGCGGAGGCGGTCTTTCTCGGCGGCCAGGTGCGGGTCGGTCTCGAGGACAATCTTTGGCTCGACAAGGGCGTGCCGGCCAGCAACGGCGCGCTGGTCGCGCGGGCAAAGCAGATCGTCGAGCTGATGGGCGCCCGGGTGCTCGGCCCCGACCAGGCGCGCGAGCGCCTGCAGTTGAGGCCCCGCTGAGCCCGGCGCCCATGAACGACATCCGCAAGGTGGCGCTGATCGGCGCCGGCGTGATCGGCGCCGGCTGGGCCGCGCGCCTGATCCTGAACGGCGTCGACGTGGCGCTGTACGACCCCGATCCCGACGCCGAGCGCAAGGTCGGCGAAGTGCTGGCGAATGCCGAGCGCGCCTGGCAAAGGCTCATGGCGGCACCGCCCGGGCGCCGGGGCGGGATCACCTTCGGCCGCGATCTCGAGGCGACGGTGGCGGACGCCGACTTCGTCCAGGAGAGCGCGCCCGAACGCGAGGACCTGAAGCGCTCCCTGCTCGCCCGCGCGAGCCGCGCCTGCCGCAAGGACGTGGTGATCGCGTCGAGCACCTCGGGCCTCCTGCCGAGCCGGCTCCAGGCCGACATGACGAGCCCTGAGCGCTTCGTCGTCGGGCACCCGTTCAACCCGGTCTATCTCCTGCCGCTGGTCGAGGTCTGCGGCAGCGCCGCGACGTCCGACGAGACCAAGGGGCGCGCGGCCGACTTCTATCGCACGCTCGGCATGCATCCCTTGATGCTGCGGCGCGAGGTCGACGGCTTCATCGCCGACCGCCTGCTCGAGGCGCTCTGGCGCGAGGCCCTGCATCTGGTCAACGACGGCATCGCCACGACCGACGAGATCGACCAGGCGATCACCTACGGCCCGGGCCTGCGCTGGTCGTTCATGGGCACCTTCCTGCTCTATCGCCTGGCCGGCGGCGAGGCCGGCATGCGCCATTTCATGGCCCAGTTCGGCCCGGCCCTGAAGCTGCCCTGGACCCGCCTCGAGGCGCCGGAACTGACCGAGGAGCTGACCCTGCGCATCGTCGCTCAGTCGGACGAGCAGGCCAAGGGCCGCTCGATCCGCGATCTCGAGCGCCTGCGCGACGACTGCCTGGTCTCTGTCCTGCAGGCGCTGCGGGCGCAGGACTATGCCGCCGGCGCGGTGCTCAAAGCCTATCAGGAAAAACTCGCGAAGCGCGACGGCTGAGGCCCAAGGAAAGCCCAAGGACCCGGCGATGGATTTCGGCCTTTCCGAAGAGCAACAGATGGTGGTCGACACCGTGCGCGGCTTCGTCGAGCGCGAGCTGTACCCGCTCGAAGCCGAGGTCGAGCGGACCGGCGAGGTGCCGGACCAGGTCGGCCGCGCGATCCGGCGCAAGGTTTCCGAGCTTGGATTTTACGCCGCCAACATCCCGGAAAAATTCGGCGGCGGCGGCCTCGACCATCTGACCTTCACGCTGCTGGAGCGCGAGCTCGGGCGCGCGTCGATGGCGCTGACCGTGCACTTCGGGCGGCCCTCGAACATCCTTTGCGCCTGCAACGAGGAGCAGCGCGAACGCTATCTCGAGCCGGCGGTGCGCGGCGACAGGATCGACTGCCTCGCCATGACCGAGCCCGAGGCCGGCTCCGACATCCGCTCGATGAAGACCTTGGCGAGGCGGGACGGCGCTGGCTACGTGATCAACGGCACCAAGCACTTCATCAGCCACGCCGACATCGCGGACTTCGCGATCGTGTTCGTCGCGACCGGCAGCGAGGCGACGGCCAGGGGGCCCAAGCAGCGGATCACCTGCTTCCTGATCGACCGCGGCACGCCGGGCTTCGAGATCCGAAAGGGTTACAGCTCCGTCTCGCACCGTGGCTACCACAACTGCATTTTGTCTTTTGAGGATTGCCGGGTGCCGGCCGCGCAGGTTTTGGGGGAAGAGGGCGGCGGCTTCGAGCTCATGAACACCTGGCTGTACGCGACCCGCCTCACGGTCGCCGCGACCTGCGTCGGCCGCGCGCGCCGCGTGTTCGACCTCGCCGCCGGATGGAGTGCCTCGCGAAAACAGTTCGGCCAGCCGATCGGCAAGTTCCAGGGCACCGGCTTCAAGCTCGCCGACATGGCGATGGAGGTCGACGCCGCCGACCTGTTGACGCTGGCCGCGGCCTGGCGGCTCGACCAGGGCCAGGACGCCAACCGGCAGATCGCGCAGGCAAAACTGTTCGCGAGCGAGATGCTGGCGCGGGTGACCGACCACGCGGTCCAGATCTTCGGCGGCATGGGCCTGATGGCCGAGGTGCCGATCGAGCGCTTCTGGCGGGACGCGCGGGTCGAGCGGATCTGGGACGGCACCAGCGAGATCCAGCGCCACATCATCGCGCGCGAGATTCTCCGCCCGCTCGGCGGCTGAGATCGATGCTCAGCCCTGCGCGCCGACACAACCTCGGGCGACTGCTGCGGCCGAATAGCATCGCCGTGGTCGGCGGGCGGTTCGCCGAGGAGGTGATCCGGCAGAGCCGGAAGCTCGGCTTCGGCGGTCGGATCTACGCGGTCAATCCGACCCGGAAAACGCTCGCGGGCGTGCCCTGCTGCGCGCGGATCGAGGATCTACCGGAGGCGCCGGATGCGGTCTTCCTCGGAATCCGGCGCGAGGCGACGGTCGAGGCGATCGGAAAACTCGCCGCCATCGGCGCAGGCGGTGCCGTGTGCTACGCCGCCGGCTTTGCCGAGGCCGCGGACGGCCGAGAGCTCGAACGGGAGCTGGTGGCAGCCGCCGGCGACCTGGCGATCCTCGGCCCGAACTGCTACGGCCTCCTCAGCCTGCTCGAGCGGGTCGCGCTCTGGCCGGACGAGCACGGCGCCCGGCCGGTGGCGCGGGGCGTCGCGCTGATCACCCAGAGCGGCAACATCGGCATCACGCTCACCATGCAGGCGCGTGGCCTGCCGATCGCCACGGTGGTCTCGGTCGGCAATCAGGCCCAGCTCGCGGTCCACGATTTTCTCGACCTCCTGGCCGAGGACGCGCGCATCACCGCGATCGGGCTCTACCTCGAGACGATCAGCGACCCGGTCGGATTTGCGCGCGCGGCGCTGAAGTGCGCGGCCAGGCGGCTGCCGCTGGTGGCGATCAAGGCCGGGCGCTCCGAGCCGGGCGCGCGCGCGACGCTCTCCCACACCAGCTCGCTCGCCGGCACCGATGCGGTCGTGGACGCGTTCCTGCGCCGCTACAGCGTGATCCGCGTCGACAGCTTGGCCGAGCTGCTCGAGACCCTGAAGCTGGTCTCGGTCCAGGGCCCCCTGGCCGGCCGGCGGATCGGCTCGCTCAGCTGCTCGGGCGGCGATGCGGCCATGGTCGCCGACCTCGCCCTGGCGCAGGGGCTCGAGCTGGCACCCCTGCCCGAGCCGAGCGTCGCGGCGCTGCGCGCGGCGCTGGACGAGCGGGTGGCGATCACCAATCCGCTCGATTATCAGACCGGCATCTGGGCGGATGCCGGACGCATGCAAGCCTGCTTCGCCGCCATGCTCGGAGCCGGCTTCGACGCGACGCTGCTCGTGCTCGACTATCCCCGCCCTGCCGAGAACGACGTCGCGGCCTGGGACGTGGCCGTCGATGCCTTCATCGCGGCCGCGCTGGCGACCGGTGGCCGAGCGATGGTGGTGTCATCGCTGCCCGAGACCCTCCCGCCGGCCGCGCGCGAGCGGCTGCTGGCGGCCGGGATCGCGCCCATGCAGGGCTTGCCGGAGTGTCTTGGCGCGATCGCGGCCGCCGCCTGGCTCGGCGCGGTCTGGCGTCGGTCCGAACGCGCACCGCCGCCTTTGCCGGTGGCGCCGCAGGATGCCGTGTCGACGCGCGAACCCCTGACCGTGCGGGAGAGCGCGGCCAAGCCCCTGCTCGCCGCTCGGGGCGTGCCCGTGCCCTTGGGCGAGGTGGTGCCGGTCGGCGAGGCGGCTGCGGCGGCCGAGCGGATCGGCTTCCCGGTGGCGCTCAAGACGACGGACCGCGCGCACAAGTCCGAGACCGGCGGCGTGGTGCTCGGTCTGGCGACCGCGGAGGCGGTCGCCGTGGCCGCCGCGCGCATGACGCGGCAAGGCGATCGGGTGCTGATCGAGCGCATGCTGCCGCCGCCGCTGGTCGAGCTGATCGTCGGGATCGACACCGACCCGCAGCTCGGACCGCATCTTCTGGTCGGCGCCGGCGGGGTCCACGCCGAGCTCTGGCGGGATGCAGCGCTCCTCCTCCTGCCGGCCCTGCCGGACGAGGTGCGCGCGGCGCTGCGCGCGCTCCGGATCTGGCCGCTGCTCGCGGGCTGGCGCGGCGCGCCCGCGGGCGATGTCGAGGCGATCGTCGAGGTGGTCTTGAGGATCGGCGCGCTTGCGCTCGAGCAGCGCGCCCAGATCCTGGAGCTCGATGTCAATCCGCTGATGGTCTATGCCGTGGGCCAGGGCGTGGTCGCGGCGGACGCGCTGATCCGCCTGGCCGCGCCGCTGGAGGTGCCGGCGCCCGCGAGGGAAGAGGTGGCGTGAACGAGATTCTCCACATCAGGCGCGCCGGTGCGGTCCTCGAGGTGGTGCTCGACCGGCCGAAGGCGAACGCGATCGACGCTCCGACCAGCCGCGCGCTGGGCGAAGCCTTCGCCGCCTTCCGCGACGACCCGGAGCTGCGGGTGGCGATCGTCACCGGCGCCGGCGAGCGCTTCTTCTCGGCCGGCTGGGACCTCAAGTCGGCGGCCGCGGGCGAGACCCCCGATGCCGATTTCGGGGTCGGCGGCTTCGGCGGCCTGCAGGAATTGCCGGGGCTCGACAAGCCGGTGATCGCCGCGGTCAACGGCATGGCGGTCGGCGGCGGCTTCGAGCTGGCACTCTCGGCCGATCTGATCATCGCGGCCGCGCACGCGCGCTTTGCCCTGCCCGAGATCAAGGCGGGCCAGCTGGCCGATGCCGCGAGCATCAAGTTGCCGCGCCGCATCCCCTACCACGTCGCGATGGAGCTGCTCCTGACCGGCCGCTGGCTGGACGCCGAGGAGGCGAGGCGCTGGGGCCTGGTCAACGAGATCGTGGCCGCCGAGGATCTGCTCGCGCGCGCGAGCGAAATCGCGGCCCTGCTCGCAAACGGGCCGCCGCTGGTGTTCGCCGCGATCAAGGAGGTCGTCCGCGAGAGCGCGCATCTGCCGGTTCAGGACGCGTTCGATCTGATCACCAAAAAGCGCCTGCCGGCCGTTCGGGCGCTTTACGAGAGCGAGGATGCGCAGGAGGGCGCCCGCGCCTTTGCCGAGAAACGGCAACCGGTCTGGAAGGGCCGCTGAGCGATGGGCACCGGGCAACCGAACATCCTGCTGGTCATGGCGGATCAGCTTACCGCCTTCGCCCTGCCCTGTTATGGTCATTCCGTGGTCCGGGCGCCGCACATCGCGCGGCTGGCGGCAGAGGGCGTCCTGTTCGAGAACGCCTACTGCAACAGCCCCCTCTGCGCGCCCTCGCGCTACTCGATGCTGGCCGGGCGCCTGCCGTCCCGGATCGGCGCCTACGACAACGCGAGCGAGTTCCCGGCCAGCGCGCTCACCATCGCGCACGGGCTGCGCGCCCAGGGCTATCGCACGTCCTTGTGCGGAAAGATGCATTTCGTCGGCCCCGATCAGCTGCATGGCTTCGAGGAGCGCCTGACCACCGACATTTATCCCGTCGACTTCGGCTGGACGCCGGACTGGGACGCCCCCGAACAACGGATCGACTGGTGGTACCACAACATGCTGAGCGTGAGGCAGGCGGGGATCGCCGAGGCGACCAACCAGCTCGACTTCGACGACGAGGTCAATTTCCAGGCGATCCGCTTCCTCCAGGACCACGCCCGATCCGCCGACCCACGCCCGTTCTTCCTGACGGTCTCGTTCACGCACCCGCACGACCCGTACGCGATCCGGGAGGCGTACTGGAACCGCTACCGCGACGACGAGATCACACCGCCCCGCGTCGGCCCGCTGCCGCCGGAGCGCATGGACCCGCACAGCCGAAGGCTGGTCCGGGTCTCGGCCATGGACGAGGCGGCGATCACTCCGGAGGACGTGCGCCGGGCGCGCCGCGCCTACTATGGAGCGATCTCCTACGTCGACGACGCGGTCGGCGAACTGGTCGCGACGCTCGCGAGGTTCGGGCTCGCGGACGACACCGTGGTGATCTTCACCGCCGACCACGGCGACATGCTGGGCGAGCGCGGCCTCTGGTACAAGATGTGCTTCTTCGAGTGGGCGGTGCGCGTGCCGCTGATCTTCTGGTCTCCGGCCCGCTTGACGCCGCGGCGCACGCCAGACCTCGCCTCGCTGCTCGATCTGCTGCCGACCCTGCTCGACCTCGGCCGGCAGCAAGCAGGCGGCACCGCGGCCATCGAGCACGAGGGCTCGAGCCTCGTGCCGGCGCTCGAGGGCGGAGCGCTGCCGGACCGGACCGTGCAGGGCGAATATCTCGCCGAAGGCGCGCTCGCGCCGATCTTCATGATCCGCCGCGGGCCGCACAAGTTCATCTGGAGCGAGCCCGACCCGCCGCTGCTGTTCGACCTCGAGCGCGACCCGGACGAGCTCGAGAATCTTGCCGGTTTGCCCGAGCATGCCCCGACGGTGCGCGCCTTCGAGGCGGATGTGCATGAGCGGTGGGACCCTGTACGCCTGCGCGAGGAGATCCTCAAGAGCCAGCGGGCGCGCCGCTTCGCCTGGCAGGCGCTGATGCATGGGCGGCATAGTCGGTGGGAGTTCCAGCCGCCTCGCCGGGCGCTGCACGATCCCGGCGGCGCTCTGGATCTGAATGACCTGGAGCGCCGGCGCCGCTTCCCGCCGCCGGATCGGTAGATCCGGAGGCCGCGACGATCATAACGAGTGTCGGTCGACGCCGCTTACTGGTCCGCGCTTTCCAGGACCACCTCGCCGCGCGCCTTCCTGGCCGCGCGTTCGGCGAGCGTGCGGTCGAGCCAGCCGACCTCCATCTCCGGCACCGAGGACAGCAGCAGCTCGGTATAGGGATCGTGCGGCGGCGACAGCACTTCGTGCTTGGGACCCTGCTCGACCACCCGGCCCTGGTACATGACCACGATCGAATCGGCGATCGCCTTCACCGTGGCGAGGTCGTGGGTGATGAACAGGTAGGCCATCTCGGTCTCGTCCTGGAGACGCAGCAAGAGGCGCAGCACGCCGTCGGCGACCTGGGCGTCGAGGGCGCTGGTGACCTCGTCGCAGATGATCACCTCGGGCTCGGCGGCGAGCGCGCGGGCGATGCACACGCGCTGCTTCTGGCCACCCGACAGCTCGGCGGGGTAGCGGCGCGCGAACGTCTTGGGCAGCTCGACGCTGTCCAGGAGCTCCTCGACCCGCCGGTTCCGCTCCGACCCCGTGCGGCCGAAGTAGAAGGACACCGGCCGGCCGACGATCTCCTCGATGGTCTGGCGCGGGTTCAGCGCCACATCCGGCATCTGATAGATCAGCTGCAGGCGGCGCAGCTGGTCCTTGGTGCGGTCCTTGAGCCGGCCCGGCAGCCGCTGCCCTTGCAGATGGATCTCGCCTTCGATCGGCGGCAGGAGGCCGGTGATGACCCGGGCGAGCGTCGACTTGCCGGAGCCGGATTCGCCGACCACGGCGAGCGTGGTCGAGGGCTCCAGCCGCACCGAGATGTCCTGAAGCGCCATGAACTCGCCATAGGCCGCGGTGACGCCCCGCACCTCGGCCGCCGCCAGGCCGGCTGCGTGATGCTCCTTGTTCAGCTCGACCCGGCGGACGTTGACCAGGGCGCGCGTGTACTCCTCCTTGGGCTCGTAGAGGATCTGCCGGGTCGCCCCCTGCTCGACCAGCTCGCCGTAGCGCAGCACCATGATCCGATCGGCGATCTGGGCCACCACCGCGAGGTCGTGGGTGATGTAGAGGGCAGCCGTGCCTTCGTCCCGGATCGCGTCCTTGATCGCCGCCAGCACCTCGATCTGGGTCGTGACGTCGAGCGCCGTGGTCGGCTCGTCGAACACGATCAGCTGGGGCTTGGCGACCATCGCCATCGCGGTCATCGCGCGCTGCAGCTGGCCGCCCGAGACCTGGTGCGGGTAGCGCTCGCCGAACCGGTCCGGATCGGGCAGGCGCAGCTTGCCGTAGAGGCGCTTGGCCTCCTGGAGCGCCTGGTCCGGCGTCATGATGCCGTGGCGGACCGCGGCCTCGGTCACCTGGGCATTCAGCCGGTGCGCCGGGTTGAAGGCGGCCGCGGCGGACTGTGCGACGTAGGCGACGCGCACGCCCCGGATGTCGCGCAGGCGCTCGTGCGGCGCGCCGAGCAGCTCGTCGCCGCCCAGCTTGATCGAGCCGGCCGCGAGCCGGCAGCCCTCGCGCGCGTAACCGAGTGCTGCCAGCCCGATGGTCGACTTGCCGGCGCCGGATTCGCCGATCAGGCCGAGCACCTCGCCCTTCTCGAGCTCGAGTGACACGCCCTTGACCAGCTCGACCCATTCCTGGCCTTCGCTCTGCCCCTGAATGCGCAGACCGGAGATCTCGAGCAGCAAGCTCATCCTCAGGCCCTCCGCCGCGCGGTCGAGGACCGGCGGAGCTGCCAGTCGACCACCAGGTTGACGCCGACCGTCAGGACCGCGATCGCGGCGGCCGGGATCAGCGGCACGATCAGCCCGAAGCTGATCGCGTTCGCGTTGTCGCGCACCATGCCGCCCCAGTCGGCGGCCGGCGGCTGGATGCCGAGGCCGAGGAAGCTCAAGGAGGAGAGGAACAGGAAGGCGAAGCAGAAGCGCAGGCCGAACTCCGCGATCAGCGGCGGCAGCGTGTTCGGCAGCACCTCGCGGGTGATCACCCAGCGCAGGCCCTCGCCGCGCAGACGCGCGACCTCGACGAAGTCCATGACGGCTATGTCCATCGCGACCGCCCGCGACAGGCGGAACACGCGGGTCGAATCGAGCACCGCGATCACCAGGATCAGCACGATCACCGAAGGCGGCAGGACCGAGAGGATCACCAGCGCGAAGATCAGGGTCGGGATCGCCATCAGCGTGTCGATCGCGCGGCTGAGCGCGTGATCGACCCAGCCGCCGACCACCGCGGCCAGAAAGCCGAGTGACATGCCGATCGCAAACGACAGCAGCGCTGCGGCGAGCGCCACCCCGATGGTGCGCGAGGCGCCCCAGAGCAGACGGGTCAGGATGTCGCGCCCGAGGCTGTCGGTGCCGAGCGGGAACGCGGCCGAGAACGGCTCCCAGACGTCGCCCGCCACCTGCGACTCGCCGTAGGGTGCGAGGAACGGGCCGAACACTGCCATCAGCGCAAAGATGAGGATGATCGCGAAGCCGACGAGGGTGCTGACCGACATCCCTCTCATGGGATTACCTCGGGTGCCGCAGGCGCGGGTTGGCGACGATCGAGAGGATGTCGGCGGTCAGGTTGAGCAAAACGTAAGTGGCGGCGAAGATCAGCCCGCAGGCCTGGACCACCGGCACGTCGCGCTTGGACACGGCATCGACCATCAGCTGGCCCATCCCGGGATAGACGAACACCACCTCGACCACCACCACGCCGACCACCAGGTAGGCGAGGTTGAGCACGACCACGTTGATGATCGGGGAGAGCGCGTTGGGCAAGGCGTGGCGGAAGATGATCCGCGAGCGCGAGACCCCCTTGAGCTCGGCCATCTCGATGTACGGGCTCGACATGACGTTGATCACCGCGGCGCGGGTCATGCGCATCATGTGCGCGATCACGACCAGGGCGAGCGTGGCGACCGGCAATGCTACCGCCGCGAGCTTCTCGCCGAGCCCCATGCCCTCGTAGACGCTCGCGATCGAGGGCGCCCACAACAGCTTGACGGCGAAGATGAAGATCAGGATGTAGCCGATGAAGAATTCCGGCATCGAGATCGCCGACAAGGTGACGATCGAGATCGTCTTGTCGAGCCAGGTCTCGCGGAAGCGGGCGGCGATCAGCCCGAGCAGGATCGCGATCGGCACCGCGACCAGCGCGGCCATCGAGGCCAGGAACAGGGTGTTGCCGAGCCGGCCCGAGATCATCTTGGTGATCGGCTCGCGGTTGGCGAGCGAGGTGCCGAGGTCGCCCTCGAGCGAGTGACCCAGCCAGTCGAGGTAGCGGACGTAGGCCGGGCGGTCGAGATTGAGGTCCTTGCGGATCGCGGCTACCGCCTCGGGCGTGGCGCTCTGGCCGAGGATCGCCTGGGCGACGTCGCCCGGGCAGGAGCTGGGTCCCGGCGAAGATCAGGAGCGAGACCACGAGCAGCGTGCCGACGCCCAGCGCCAGGCGCTGGGCGATCAGCCGCAACAGGCCCGACATCGGGCGGGTCCTCAGGACGTGAAGTAGAGCTGCTCCGCGCAGCGCAGCCCGGTCAGCACCGGCGCCGGCACGAACCCGGCGACGTTGTCGCGCGCGCCGAACAGGAAGTTGTTGAACATCGGGATGATCTCGCCGCCGTCCTCGTAAATCATCATCTGCAGGTCGTGGTACATCTGCTTGCGCTTGCCGGTGTCGAGCTGGGCGCGCGCCTCCTTGAGCAGCTGGTCGAAGGCCGGGCGCTTCCAGAAGGACTCGTTCCAGGCGGCATCCGACTGATAGGCGACCGACATCATCAGATCGGCGGTCGGGCGGCCGCCCCAGTAGGAGCCGCAGAACGGCTTGACCATCCAGACGTTCGACCAATAGCCGTCGGACGGCTCGCGCCGGATGTCGAGGGTGATCCCGGCCTTGGCGAGGTGCTCCTTGTAGAGCGTGGCCGCGTCGACCGCGCCGGTGAAGGCGGCATCCGCGATCGACAGCGTGATCGGCCCGCTGACGCCCGACTTGCCGAAGTGGAACTTGGCCTTGTCCGGATCGTAGGGCCGCTGCGGGATGTCCGCGGCGTAGAACGGATCGAACTCCGGCACCGGGTGATCGTTGCCGATCTTGCCGTAGCCGCGCAGGATCTTGCTGACCAGGTCCTCGCGGTCGATCCCGAACTTGAGCGCGAGGCGCAGGTCGTTGTTGTCGAAGGGCGGGGTGTCGCAGCGCATCGGGAAGGTGTAGTGGCCGGCGCTCGGCACGTCGATAGACCTGCATGCCGGGCATGCGCTTGAGCAGGCCGACCGTCTTGGGGTCGAGGCGGTTGATGAAATGCACCGCACCGGTCTGGAGCGCGCTGGTGCGGGCGGTCAGGTCGTTGATGGCCAGCGTCTCGACCGAATCGACGTGGCCGCGGCCTTCCTTCCAGTAGTTCGGATTGCGCTTGGCGAGCGTGCGCACGCCCGGCTCGAACGTCTCGATGATGAAGGCGCCGGTGCCGATCGGCTGATTGAAGTCGCTGTCCTCGGGTACGATCAGCAGGTGGTAGTCGGACATGATGTAGGGCAGGTCGGCGTTGCCAGCGTCGAGCACCACGGTCACTTCATTGGCGTCGCTCGCCTTGAGGTCCTTGATCACCTGCAGATAGCCCTGGGCGCCCGATTTCGAGTCGGCGCCCCGATGGTGATTGATCGAGTAGATGACGTCGGCGGGCGTCATCTCCTTGCCGTTGGTGAACTGGACGCCCTTGCGCAGCTTGAACACCCACTGGGTGGCGTCGGCGTTCGGCTCCCAGCTCTCGGCAAGCTCGGGAATGGTCTTGTTGTTCTCGTCGAGCTCGACCAGCGGGTTGCCCCACTCGTAGCCGACGGTTTGCATGTAGTTGGCGGTGTAGGTCGCGGGGTCGAGGCTGTCGGTGGCGCCGGCGCTGTCGATGCCGAGCTTCAGATCCCCGCCCTTCTGCGGCGTCTGGGCGAACGCTCTGCCTGCCAGCGAGGTCGCGAGCGCGGTGCCGACGCCGAGCGCCGCCGCCCGCTCCATGAATTCGCGCCGCCGCATCCCCTTATGCGCCAGCAGACGCCGCAATTCGATCTCGCCGGACATTGGAGCCTCCGTTATCGTTCCCATCCGCTTCGTCTCCTCTGAGTTTGACGGACTGGATCGATTGTCGCAATGGGAAGCTCGGGGCGCGCCGCCGCTTGGGCTGATCCCGCGGCAGCACGGCCCATGGGGGACCGGCTATGAGTGATGCCTCACTCGAGACCCGCCGGCGCGGCGGGCGGGTCGCGCGCCAGGCGTTGCGGGCGGCACCTCAGCCCGAGGCCGAGCGCGCGGTCCGCCCGGGCCTCGAGGGCGGGCGCTACCGGCCGCTGGCCGAGGCGGATCTGGCGCGGATCCACGGCGCGGTGCTCGACGTGCTCGAGCAGATCGGGCTCGGCGAGGCGATCCCGTCGACGATCGAGCTGATCACGGCGGCCGGCGGCCGGATGAACGAGCACGGCCGTCTGGTCCTGCCGCGCGCCCTGGTCGAGGACGTGATCGCAAGGGCGCCCCGCCGCTTCCCGCTCTGCGGCCAGAACCCCGAAGCACGACCTGGAGCCCTGGGGCAAGCGGGTCCACTTCGGCACCGCGGGTGCGGCCGTGCACATGGTCGATCCGACCACCGGCGAGTATCGCGAACTCGACGCTCGCCGACCTCTACGACGCCGCGCGCGTGGTCGATGCGCTCGAGCACATCCACTTCTTCCAGCGCTCGATCGTCTGCCGGGACATGGTCGACCCCGCCGACCTCGATCTCAACACCTGCTACGCCTGCGTCGCGGGCACCGCCAAGCACGTCGGCACGAGCTTCACCCAGGTCCGCCACGTCGAGGACGCGCTCGCCATGCTGCACCTGATCGCAGGCGGCGAGGCGGCCTGGCGGGCGCGCCCGTTCGTCTCCATGTCGAGCTGCTTCGTCGTGCCGCCCTTGCGCTTTGCCGAGGACGCCTGCCGCTGCCTGGAGGCAGGCGTGCGGGCCGGCATGCCGATCCTGCTGCTGCCGGCGGGCCAGGCCGGCGCCACCAGTCCCGCAGCGCTTGCCGGCGCCGTGGTCCAAGAAATCGCCGAGGCGCTGGCAGGCCTGGTCTACGTCGATGCCATCCGGCCGGGCGCCCCGGCAATCCTCGGCCCCTGGCCGTTCGTCTCGGATCTGCGCACCGGCGCGATGTCGGGCGGCAGCGGCGAGCAGGCGCTGCTGATGGCGGCCTGCGCCCAGATGGGTCATTTCTATGACCTCACCGTCGGCGTCGCCTCGGGCATGACCGATGCCAAGCTGCCGGACGCGCAGGCGGGCTACGAGAAGGGCTACAACCACGCGCTGGTCGGCAACGCCGGCGCCAATCTGATCTACGAAGCGGCCGGCATGCACGCGAGCCTGCTCGGCTTTTGCATGGAAAGCCTGGTGATCGACAACGACGCGATCGGCGCGACCTTGCGCACGATCCGCGGCATCGAGATCGACGACCAGACGCTCTCGGTGGACGTGATCCGGGACGCCTGCATCGGCGGGCCGGGCCACTTTCTCGGCCACCCGCAGACCCTCGCCCGCATGCAGACCGACTATCTCTACCCGCTGGTCGGTGACCGCACGAGCCCGAAGGAATGGGTCGAGCAGGGTTCGCCCTCGATCGTCGAGCGGGCGATCAGGAAGACGCGCGAGATCCTCGACGGCCATTTCCCGGGTCATCTGCCGGACGAGGTCGACCGGGCGATCCGCGCCCGCCTGCCGATCAAGCTGGCGCGCGAGCGCATGGGGAGGCGGTGATGGCGGATCATGCGCGCGCAGTAGTCATCGGCGGCGGGGCGGTCGGTTGCAGTGCGCTCTATCACCTGGCGATGCAAGGCTGGACCGAGTGCATCCTGCTCGAGCGCGCCGAGCTGACCTCGGGCTCGACCTGGCACGCCGCCGGCAACTGCCCGACCTTCTCGACCAGCTGGAACGTGATCAAGCTCCAGCGCTACGGCAACGAGCTGTATGCGCGGCTCGCCGCCGAAGGCGAGCCGCCGCTCACCTGGCATCCGACCGGCTCGATCCGGCTCGCGCATTCCCGCGACCGCATGGACGAGTTCCGCCACGTCTGCGCCATGGCGCGGGCGCAAGGTCTCGAGCTCGCGCTGATTTCCCCCAGAGAGGCACGCGAGCTCTATCCGTTCCTCGAGCTCGACGACCTCGAAGGTGCGTTGTTCGATTCCTATGACGGCGACGTCGATCCGAGCCAGCTGACCCAGGCTTTTGCCAAGCGGGCGCGCGAGAAAGGCTGCGACATCCGCCGCTTCACGCGCGTGCGCGGGCTCGAGCCGCGCCCGGGCGGGAGCTGGCGGGTGATCACGGACAAGGGCGCGATCGACTGCGAGGTCGTGGTCAACGCCGCCGGCTACCGGGCCGGCGAGATCATGGCCATGCTCGGAGAGCCGCTGCCGATCGTCGCCATGTCGCACCAATACCTGGTGACCGAGAGCATCCCCGAGCTCGAAGCGCGCGCTGAGAAGCTGCCGCTGCTGCGCGATCCCGACGTTTCCTATTACCTGCGCCAGGAGCGCGCGGGGTTGCTGCTCGGGCCCTACGAGTGGCAGGCGCGGCCGCACTGGCTGGACGGCATCCCGGAAGACTTCGCGAACCAGCTGTTCGCGGACGATCTCGACCGTCTGGAGCCCTACATCGAGGCGGCGATCGCGCGGGTGCCGATCCTGGGCTCGGTCGGCGTGCAGCGGGTGATCAACGGCCCGATCCCCTATTCGCCGGACGGCAACCCCTACATCGGCCCGGCGCACGGCCTCAGGAACTTCTACCAGTGCTGCTGCTTCTCCTTCGGCATCGCGCAAGCCGGCGGCGCCGGCAAGACGCTCGCCGAATGGGTCGTGCACGGCGCGCCCGAATGGGACCTCTGGGCGTTCGACCCGCGCCGCTACACCGGCTATGCGACCAGGTCCTATGCGGTCGCGAGAGCGGTCGAGCTGTACCAGCATGAATACGCGATCGCCTGGCCGTTCGAGGAGCGTCCGGCCGGCCGGCCGGCGCGCACGAGCCCCCTGTACGACCGGCTGCGCACCAAGGGCGCCCGCTTCGGCGCCCGCGGCGGCTGGGAGCGGGCGACCTGGTTCGCAGAGCCCGATGCGCCGCCGGAGGAGCGCCTCAGCTTCCGGCGCGCCGAGCGGCCCTGGTTCGAGGCCGTGGGCGAGGAGTGCCGGGCGGTCGCTGCCGGCGTCGGCGTGCTCGACCTTCCGGGCTTCACGAAGTTCATGGTCGAAGGGCCGGGTGCCGGGGCCTGGCTCGACCGCCTGGTCTGCTCACGGCTGCCGCGTCTCGGGCGGATCGCGCTCGCCTACGCGCTGAACGAGCGGGGCGGGATCGTCAGCGAGTTCACGATCACGCGCCTGGCTCCGGATCGCTTCTACCTCGCGAGCGCTGCGGCCGCCGAATGGCACGACGAGGACCTGCTGCGCATGCATCTGCCGGCCGACGGCTCGGTGCGCATCGAGGACCTCAGCGGTCGCCTCGGCACGCTGGTTCTGGCCGGGCCGCGGGCGCGAGACGTGCTGGCTCAAATCACCTCGGCCAACCTGTCCAACGAGGCCTTTCCGTGGCGGTCAGCGCGCCAAGTCGAGATCGACTTCGCGAAGGTCATGCTCCTGCGCGTCAACTACGTGGGCGAGCTCGGCTTCGAGCTGCACGCGCCGGTCGAGACGCTGGCACCGATCTACGACGCGCTGCTGGCGGCGGGCGAGGCGCACGGCATCCGCGACTTCGGCATCTATGCCGTGGAGAGCCTTCGGCTCGAGAAGGCCTATCCGGCCTGGCAGGCGGATCTGACGCTCGAGGCGACGCCGCTGATGGCGAGCCTCGAGCGGTTCGTGGACCTTGAGAAGCCGGATTTCGTGGGTCGTGCGGCGCTGCTGCGGCAGCGGGCGGCGGGCCCGAGCGAACGCCTGGTGCCGCTGACCCTGGACGATCCGGGCGCGGCGGATGCGCCCGCCTGCGCGCCGGTGCTGAAGGACGGCGCCGTGGTCGGGCTGGTGACCTCGGGCGGCTTCGGCTATCGGGTCCAACGCAGCCTGGCGCTCGCCTGGCTCCGTTCCGATCTCGCGCGACCGGGCGAGCGCGTGCTGATCGAGATCCTCGGCGAGCTCCGTGCCGCCACCGTCGGCCAAGGGCCGCCCTACGATCCAGGCAACGCTCGTCTCAAGGCCTGAGCGAGCCGCGGGTGATGCGGGAAAGGCTTGAACGGCCAAGGTGATCGATGCACATTCGCGGCCTGGGAAAGGAAGGCGCGCCATGCTTGCGCAGGAGCTCCTCGACATCCGGTTTGCGCTGCGCCGGCGCGGTATCATTTTCGCCTACAGCGGCTACGTCACCGAGGCGGTGCTGACCGGGGTCGGCGAAGCCCTCAAGCAGAAGCTGACGATCGAAGACGCGAGCACCAAGACGATGCGCAGCGTGTTCGCCGTGTTCGTCGAGCAGATGCAGAACATCATCCGCTACTCGGCCGAGCGCCTGCCGCCGGACGCCGAGGACGCCCTGCGCTACGGCCTGCTCACGATCGCGCAGGACGACGGCGACTACATCGTCTATACGGGCAACATGATCCGCCGCGACGACGTCGAGCGCATGCGCCAGCAGCTGGGCGAGATCCTGACGCTCGACAAACGCGAGCTCCGCAACCGCTACAAGGAGCAGCTCAAGCTCGCCCCGGGCGTGCTCAGCCGCGGCGCCGGGATCGGTCTGATCGAGATCGCGCGCCGCGCGTCCAAGCTCGAGTTCGACTTCGTCGACTTCGACGAGCAGACGGCATTCTTCGCGCTCAAAGCGTCGATCTGAGGCGGGTCGGGCCGTGGACAACCTGCGCATCGACGCCACCAACCGGTCGCCGGCGGTGGCCTTCGACTTCGCCCGCCATCATCTGCGAATCGAAGGCGAATCCTACCCCGAGGACGTCCCCACGTTCTACGGGCCGATCCTCGAGGCGCTCGACGCCTATCTGGCGGCGCTCGGCACCGGCGGCTGCCGCTTCGATCTGTCGCTGATCTATTTCAACAGCGCCACCGCCAAGGCGCTGATGCTGCTGTTGGAGAAGCTCGACGAGGCGGCGGCCCGCGGCGCCGCGATCGAGGTCCACTGGTATTACGACGAGCAGGACGACACGATGCGCGAGCTCGGCCAGGAGTTCGGCGAGGACCTCGAGCACGCGACCTTCCATCTGGAGGTGATGCAGCCCTGATGCCGACCGGCGACCTCTTCGACAAGGAGGAGGCGGTGGTCGCGGCGGCGGAGGACCGCCTCGCCAAGGGCCGCTTCGGGACCGTCGACGATCGCGACGCCTACGCCGAGCTGCTCGCCGCCTATCAGCGTCTGATCCGGACCACGCGCCGCCTGATGCGCCTGAGCGATCGCAACGAGCGCGAGCTCAACGCCCTGGCCGAGAAGCAACGCCACGCCGGCGACCAGATCGCGCGCCAGAACCGCGAGCTCGAGACCCTGTCCAACAAGCTCGCGAAATATCTCTCGCCCCAGGTCTATCAGTCGATCTTCACCGGCCAGAGCGAGGTCAAGCTGGCCAGCGGGCGCAAGAAGCTGACCGTGTTCTTCTCCGACATCGCCGCCTTCACGGAAGCCACGGAGAAGATGGCGCCGGAGGATCTGACCCAGCTGCTCAACCAGTATCTGGCCGAGATGTCGCGGGTGGCGCTCGCCTACGGCGCCACCATCGACAAGTACATCGGCGACGCGATCATGATCTTTTTCGGCGATCCGGAGACCCGGGGCACGCGCGAGGATGCGATCGCCTGCGTCGAGATGGCGATCGCGATGCAGAAGCGGCTCGGCGAGCTCGCGGCGATCTGGCGGCAATCGGGCATCGAGGCGCCGCTCAAAGCGCGCATGGGCATCCACACCGGCTACTGCACCGTCGGCAACTTCGGCAGCGACGAGCGCATGGACTACACGATCATCGGCACCACGGTGAACCTGGCGGCGCGCCTCGAGGAGCAGGCGCCGGCCGAGGGCATCCTGATCTCCTACGAGACCTTCGCCCTGGTCAAGGACGTGATCCATTGCGAGGAGGCCGGGACGACCGAGGTTCGCGGCCTGCCGTATCCGGTCTCGGTCTACCGGGCGATCGATCTCCATCGCAACCTCGACGCCGAGGTCCAGCCCCTGTCCGCGGACCTGCCGCATCTCAAGCTGAACCTGGATGTCGAGCGCATGGGCGTCGAGGAGCGGCGCGTGGCCCTCGACCTTCTGAGCCAGGCGCTCCAGAGGTTGGAGCGGGCCTGAGGTGGCCAACCGGCGCCGCTCCGGGCAGCGCGACGTCCGAGTGGATTGCGGCTCGCGCATCGGCTATGCTGGCCGCGGTCGGGGTGGTGCCCGGCCTTGGTCGCAGGAGGGATTTCGTGAAGATGCGTCACATCATGGCTGCGATCGTGCTGTTGGTCGCCAACAGCGCGCTGGCCGCCGACATCCCGACCGAGCTCCAGGTCAAGCTCCAGGGCGCCATGTTGCGCCACATCGAAGAGATCGTCGTCGACGGTGCCTATACCTACGTCGACGCCAAAGACCAGGCGGTCAAGACCGTCTATCCGGCCAACATCCATCCGATGATCGTGCCGTTCGGCACCGACTATTTCGTATGTTCGGAAATGATCGATGAGAGCGGCAACAATCTGACCGCGGATTTTCTGGTGCGCAAGGTCGGCGACGAGTACCGGGTGGTGCAGACGCTGATCAACGAGCGCCCGACCATGATGGCGGCCCTGGCCAAGCTCGGCAAGTAGCCGATCGCTCGCCCAAGCACGTTTTTTGCTCGAAGCCATCAAGCAGCTGATCCGACGGCGGCTGTTCGCCAAGTTCATCCTGGCGACCATTGGCATCGGTCTGATTGCCAACAGCGTGGTGCTGCTCGCCTACTATCGAGTACCGGCGGAGCTACGTGATCGGCAGCGTCGCCGCCGAGATCGCGACGGTCGCCAACCGGATCGCGAGCCCGGTCGCGGGCTACCTGGCGGCCGGCGAACCGAGCCCGGCGCGCGACCTGCTCGCGGTGTTCGCGGCCTTTCCCTACGTCATCTGCGCCGACTTCCTGGCCGGTGACGCGCCGGCGGTGTCCTGGCCGGTGATCGGCTGCGCCCGGATCAAGCGGGCGGGCGAGGAGGTGCGCATCGACGTGCCGGCGGCGAGCGGGCCGGCGCAGCTGCTGGTTCGCTACGATCGCGAGCGGGTGCTCGCGGGCCTCCATCAGGAGTTCCTGATCCTGGCGGGGCTCGCGCTCCTCGGCGGCCTCGCGATCATCCTGCCGGCGGTCGTGGCCTTCCGCTGGACCATCAACCGGCCGCTGACCCGGATGCTGACCGCGATCGAGCGGTTCGAGCATGGTGATCTGGCGGCCCGGGTCGACCACCGCGCCGACGACGAGATCGGCCGGCTGATCCGGAGCTACAACGGCATGCTCGATCGCGAGGTCGAGCGGGTGGCCGAGATCCGGGAAGCGCACCGCGCGATCGTCGACAGCGTCAGCTACGCCAGTCGCATCCAGCGCGGGCTGCTGCCGCCGGCGGAACGCCTGGCGACGAGCTTTGCCGATTGCGCGGTGCTGTGGGAGCCGCGCGACGTGGTCGGCGGCGACATCTACTGGGTCCCCGCCGCCGGATCGAGGCCGACGGTGGTGCTGCTCGACTGCACCGGCCATGGCGTGCCCGGCGGCTTCATGACCATGGTCGCGATCTCGACCCTGGAGCGGGTGTTCGCCGAGAGCGACGAGCTCGGCCCGGCGGCGATCCTCCAGCGGCTCAACCGGCTGACCCGGAGCCTGCTCAATCAGGACGTCGCCGAGCCGACCTCGAACGACGGCATGGACGCCGCCGTCTGCCAGATCGACCCCGCCAGCCGGACCGCGCTGTTCGCGGGCGCGCATCTGTCGTTGCTGGTTGCCGAGGGCGACCAGGTCAGGCGCGTGCGCGGCGGCAAGGCGAGCATCGGCTACCCGGATTCCCCGGCCGACCTGCGGATCGAGGAGACCCGCGTCCCGCTCACCCCCGACACGCGCCTGTATCTGGTCTCCGACGGCGTCACCGATCAGCCCGGCGGCGCCCGCCGGATCGCCTTCGGCTACGAGCGCCTGATGCGCAGCATCGCACGCCACCGGGACGACCGCCTCGAGCGGGCGCTCGCGGGCGTGAAGGCCGACTTCGAGGCCTACACCGGGCGCGAATCCCGGCGCGACGATGCCACCATCGTCGCGCTCGTGCCGCGGCTGGCTTGAGCCCCGTCGATCGCCGGACAGGCCTCACACGGCTCCATCCACGATCACGTCGAGCAGGACCGGCTCGGACCCGGCCAGCGCTTCCTCGAAGCTGGCCGCGAACCCGGCGCCGTCCTCGATCCGCCGCGCCGGCATGCCGAGCGCCCGGGCCAGGCCCGCGAGATCGATCGCCGGGTCCTTGAAGTCCATGCCGATGAAGGTGTCGTTGCCGTGGAACGCCTTCAGCCGCTGCTTGATGATCCGGTAGCCGCCGTTGTTGCAGAGGACGAAGATCACCGGCAGCTTCTGGTTGGCAGCGCTCCAGAGTGCCTGGATGCTGTACATGGCGCTGCCGTCGCCGATGATCGCGACCACCCGGCGCGCCGGCTGGGCCAGCTGCACGCCGACCGCGGCCGCGATCCCCCAGCCGATGCCGCCGCTGATGTTGCCGAAGTACGAGTAGCGGTCCCGGTAGGGGAAGAAGGCGTTGAGGCTCCGCGCCGTGGTCAGGCCTTCGTCGACCACGATCGCGTCCGCCGGCAGCTGCTCGCAGAGCGCCATCATCAGCCAGTCGGGATCGATCGGCCGGGCGCCGGCCCGGTCCGCCACGGCCCGGCGCTGAGCCGCGCGCGCCGCCGACCAGTTGCGCCCGGCGAGTGCTACGACCGTCGCCTCGGCACGTTGCCGCCGCGCGGCGCCGCCAAGCTCGGCGATCAGCGGGTTGAGCGCCTCGAGGGTCGCCTTGACGTCGGCCGGAGCGCGAGCTCGGCCGGATAGTTCTTGCCCATCTCCCAGTCGCGCAGGCCGAGCTGGATCACCGCGATTCCCGGCGGCAGCGGCTGGACCTCGCTCCAGACCGACATCTGGAGCACGTCGGCGCCGATGCAGATCAGGGTGTCGTAAGGCGTCAGCAGCTCGCGCACCCGCCGCTGGTCGCGCGACAGCTGGCCCAGGAACAGCGCATGCCCGGACGGGAAATGGGCGCCGCTGACCACGGTCTGCTGATAGACCGGCGCGCCCAGGACCTCGGCAAAGCGCGCGGCCTCCACGAAGGCATCGCTGGCGACGACCTCGCTGCCGGCGAGGATCACCGGCCGCTCGGCCGCCAGCAGCCGGAGCGCGAGCCGGCGCAGCGCCGCATCCGACGGCCGCGCCGCGGCGTCGACCCGGGTCGGCTCGCCGAGGTCGAGCGCCGCGAAATCGTTCAGGATGTCGCCCGGCAGCGAGATGAACACCGGCCCCGTCGGTGGCGTCAGCGCGACCTTGGCGGCGCGGTGGACGATGCGCGGCAGGTCGGCGAGGCGCGTGACCTGGTCGCCCACTTCACGACCGGAGCCGCGATCGGCACCAGCGGCGCGTAGAGCAAGGGCTCCATCAGCCCGTGCCCCGTCTCCTGCTGCCCGG
>CAVSRN010000065.1:0-135743 GCA_963730195.1 uncultured Alphaproteobacteria bacterium | reverse complement strand
TCATGGCGGCCGGGCACGGCGTCGGCGGGCGGCTCGCTCCGGGCCATGGCGCTCAGCTCCCTGGCTCCGAGCCAGCCAAGACCCAGCGGTGAGCCGCGTTGCACAGCAAGGGTCCGGGCCAGGAGCACAGGTAGGGGTGCGCCACCACCAGCTCCGAGCGCGGCAGGCGGTTGATCCAGGAGGTCGGGCATGTTCGCGATCATCGGCACCCGGCCGCCCGCCTAAGATCGCGGGCGTGATGAAGAAGCCGAGCGTCAGGATGAAGACCAGGATCGCGCCGGCCGCCAGCGAGGGCAGGTGTAAGAAGTCCGCCAGAAGATGGTCCGGCGCGAGGCGCCGAGCGAGGCTGCCGCCTCGCACCGGTCGTCGAGCTTGACATCGCGGCGAGCAGGGCCAGGACGAGGAACGGCAGCAGGACGTTGGTGTGCCGACACGCCAACTCGTCGTAGAGGAAGCTGACCGGGGGCCGGTCAGGCCGAGGGCCTCGAGGTCCGGTCGACCACGCCGTCGTTGCCGAGGATCACGATCCAGGCGTAGGTGCGCACGAGGATGCTGACCCAGAACGGCAGCACCACCAGCGCGATCACGATCAACTGCCGGGCCGGCGGAGGGTGCGCATCCAGTAGGCGAGCGGGTAGCCGAGCAGGGCGCAGACCAGGGTCGCGATCAGCGCGATCCGGAAGGTGTTCCCGAGCACCTTCAGATCGACCGCATGCTCGAGGATCTGGGCGTAGTCGCGAGCACGTCGGGCAGGGCGCCGATGCTCCAGCCGAGCATCAGGGCGATCGGCACGTCGAACGCGAGCAGCATGAAGACGACCATGCAGGACGTGGACCACGCCCGCCGGCAGCCCACGCCGGCCGGCGACCACATCGCCATCGGGTCGGCCTCAGGCGGCAGCGGAAAGCAGGGGCAGGCGCCCCCGCTCTCCCGCATCCGGGCCGGCCTCACAGGCCGGCTTATTCCTGCGAGCGGGTCTCCACCGCATCGGCGTTCTCGACCACCACTTGGCGTGGACCAGGAACTGCGCGTCCTTGTTGGCCTTGGTGGTCGGGTCTCGCCGAGCCGGTCCTGGGCGAGAGCGGCTCGAGGTCGGGGCTGTTCCGGTATGGACGTCCTCCGCAGCCTTCGCCTGGTTCTCGGGCACGCTCATCTCTAGAAGATGCCCATGGCGGCCGCCTTCTGATTGGGTTCGGCGCCCTTGGGCACGGCGAAGAAGGCGACGTCAGCTCACCCTGGTTGAAGCTGTAGCTCGATCCCCGCTTGCCCAGCGACCCGGCCCGACCAAGCGACCGCGTACTCACCTCGTTTCCTTGAGCAGCTGCGGCGGCTGCGCGCCCGCCTGCCACCAGACGGCGACGCTGTCCTTGATCTTCTCGAGGCTCGCGAACGCGCGGTCGAGGTCGAGCGGGTAGAGATCCGCGGGCGCCACGCCGTCGGCAATCAGCGCCATCGGCAGAATGTAGGTCGGTAGTCGGGCAGCGCCCGCTTGCCCGGGAAGTTCTTGGTGTCCCAGAAGTCCTGCCAGTTGGCCGGCGCCTTGGCATCCGCGCGCCAGGCCATGATCGTCGAGTAGTACTGATAGCCGTAGCCGGACTCGTCCTCGGCCTCCTCGAACATCGGCTCCGGCCCGATCGCGTCCCAATCCAAGGGCTCGACCAGGTCGAGCGCCTTGGCCTGCTCCAGCTCCGGGCTGCCGAGCTCGAGCAGGACCGAGGTGACGGCGCCGGCCTCGACCATGGCGCGCAGCTTGCCGAGCCCGCTCGGGTTCTCGCGGATCACCGTGATCCCGCTCGCCTTCTGGAACGGCTCGAGATACCCGCCTGGATCGAATCCCCGGACGCCCCGCCGGCCTCGGTCATGCGCAGCTCGGTGATGCCGTTGGCCTTGGCGATCTCCTTGATCTTGTCGTAGTCGACGGCGCCGGCCGGCCCCGATGCGCACAGCAGCGCCGCGCCAGCGACCGCGAGCGCGACCGTGGAATGTCGAAAATGCCTTCGGATCGTCATTGTTCTGCCCCCCTGATGGCTTATCGATGGTCGACCTTGCCCCGGTCCGGCACCGAAGGCAAGCGCCCGCGGCGGGTGGCCGGCGCGCTCCTCGGCGGACGGCCCGCGTCGAGGTCGAGGTCGACCAGCCACGACCAGGCGACATCGGGCGGCGCGCCTGCGCTCGGCCAGCTTCGCCTATGCGCCCCGATACCCTCTGGTTTTTTTGCCCAATCTGCTGGCGGGGGTCGCCCGGGTTCGTAGGATGGCGATCCAGACCATGCGGAGGGGAGGACGGGATGACCATGGCGGCGGTGCGCAACATGGGCCTGGACGACGCGCTCAAGGATGCCGAGGTGCGTTACGTCGCGGCCAATCCCAGGAGCCGGGCGCGGCACGTCGAGGCGGCGCAGGCGTTGCCCGGCGGCAATACCCGAAGCATCCTGTTCTATCCGCCGTTTCCGGTGACGATCACGCGGGGCGAGGGCGCGCGGCTGTTCGACCTCGACGGCCACGAGTATCTCGATTTCCTGGGCGAATACACGGCCGGTCTCTACGGCCATTCCGACCCGGTGATCCGGGCGGCGGTCGAGCAGGCGCTCGGCGATGGCATCCTGCTCGGCGCGCCGAACCGTTACGAGGCCGACCTCGCTTCGCTGATGTGCGCGCGCTTTCCGTCCTGCGATCTGGTCCGGTTCTGCAACTCCGGCACCGAGGCCAATCTGAACGCGCTCTCGGGCGCCCGGGCCGCGACCGGCCGGAGCCACATCCTGGTGTTCGAGGGCGCCTACCACGGCGGCATGCTGTCGTTCGCCCACGGCAGCTCGCCCATGAGCATTCCCTTCCCGTATGTCTTCGCGCGCTACAACGACCTCGAAGGCACGCAGGCCCTGATCGAGCGACACAAGGACGAGCTCGCGGCGATCATCGTCGAGCCGATGATGGGGGCGGGCGGCTGCATCGCGGCCGAGCCCGAGTTCCTCCAGGGCCTGCGCGCCGCCGCCACGCGCCACGGGATCACGCTGATCTTCGACGAGGTCATGACCTCGCGCCTGTCGCCGGGCGGGCTGCAGGCCAAGCTCGGGATCATCCCGGACATGACCACGTTCGGAAAGTATCTGGGCGGCGGCATGAGCTTCGGCGCGTTCGGCGGCAAGAGCGCGATCATGAGCCGCTTCGACCCGAGCCGGCCGGACGCCTTGCCGCACTCCGGCACCTACAACAACAATGTGCTGACCATGGCGGCGGGCGTCGCCGGTCTGTCCCGGGTGTTCACGCCCGAGGCGGCCGAGGCGTTGACGGCCAAGGGCGAGCGCCTCAAGGCCAGGCTGAATGCGATCGGCGAGCAGCATGCGGTGCCCGTTCTGGTGACCGGGGTCGGCTCGATCCTGTGCATGCATTTCCAGGACCAGCCGATCCGGCAGCCGGACGACACCCTGCACACGCCGGCCGCGGCGCGGGCATTGTTCCACCTCGAGATGCTGGCTCGCGGCTTCTATGTCGCCAGGCGCGGCTTCATCGCGCTGTCGCTGCCGCTGACCGACGCCGACGACGATGCGTTCGCGGCCGCGTTCGAGGACTTCCTCGGCGCCTGCGGCCCGGCGCTGGCCGGCTAGTCACTCCGATGGCTTGGCGTCGGCGATCTGGTCCTTGAGCGCGGCGAGCTTCTCCTTGGCCACGATCAGGGGCGCGTGGCCAACCGGGATCGCGCCGCGGTAGCGCGCCTCGAGGTCAACGATCTGGCCCTCAGCCTTAGCCAGATAGCCCTCGGCCTCGGCCGGGTGGTCGAGCAGGAGCGCGGTCTCGGCCTGCTTCTGGAGCGCGTCGACCTGCTTCAGCCCGGCGGTGAAGCCCGCGGGCGCGGTCGGGACCGCGGCCGCGCCGACGCCGTTGGCGGCATCCTTGGCCGCCGCCGCGATGCCGGCCTGGAGCTCGGCGTATTTGCGCTTGAGCGCCGGCAGGGCCGGATGATCGGGCGTCTCCTTCTCGAGCAGCTCGAGCCGGCGCCCCTCCGCCTTGAGGTCCTGGGCCGCCTGGTAGGGACGCAGGTCGAGGCGGAACTCGATCCCGGCCAAGCTCTGCTCGATCATCGAGGCGAGCTCGTCCGCGCCCTGGCCGAGCGCGCTCGCCGGCCAGAGCGCCGCCGCCGCGACCAGCCAGAAGCGCCAGCGGGCACGCAGCCGCTCCGGTCGCTCAGAGGCCAATGCGATCTCCTCCGCGGTCATTGCCCTTCAGATAGCCAAACGAGCGGGGCGCCGGCAAATTCCCGGCGGCCCGAGATCGCGGCATGACAACCGGCGGCGGGGGCGCTACCCAATCCGGGCCGGGCGAGGCAGCCGGCGCGGACCAAGCGAGCGGAGGGAACGCATGCTCGACGACCTGACAGGCAAGGCGGTGCTGGTGACCGGTGCCAGCACCGGGATCGGTGCTGCGGTCGCCAAGGGGTTCGGCCGACTGGGGCACGGGTCGGGGTCCACTACAACCGCAGCCACGACCAGGCGGAGACGGTCGCCGAGGCGGTCCGCGCCACCGGCGGCGCCGCGGTGGTGCTCCAGGGCGACGTCACCAGGGAGACCGAGCTCGAGCGGGTGATCGATGGTGCCGTGCAGGCGTTCGGCCGTCTCGACGTCCTGGTCAACAACGCCGGCGACGTGGTCGGGCGGGTCGCGTTCGACCAGGCGGAGGGCGACTTCATCGACCACGTCATGACGCTGAACGCCCGCTCGGTGGTCACCGCCTGTCAGCTCGCGATCCGCCAGTTCAAGCGCCAGGGCAAGGGCAGCATCATCAACACCACCTCGCTCGCGGCGCGCCAGGTGGGGGGCCCGGGCAGCGCGATCTACGGCTCGTCGAAGGCGTTCGTGCAGACCCTGACCCGCTATCTGGCGAGGGACCATGCGCCGGACGGCATCCGGGTCAACGCGGTGGCACCGGGTTTCGTGCTGACGCCGCTCCAGGATCGCAACACCACCCCCGAGCAGCAGGCGCAGATGGCGGCCGGCATCCCGATGGGCCGGGCGGGCGTGCCCGAGGACCTGGTCGGCGCCTATCTGTTCCTGGCCTCGGACGCCATGAGCGGCTGGATCACGGGTGCCACGATCGACGTCAACGGCGGCGCCTGGTTCGGCTGAGCGGCGCCTGCTATTCTCTTGGAGCCCTTGGCTTGGAGCTTGCCTGGCGCGCTCGAAGGGGGCAAAGTCGGCCTTCGGAAGCTGGTATCAGGGAATCCCGGTTGAATTGGCAGTGTCCCACCAGGTCTTGGAGGCGGCGATTGTGGAGAACAAGCGGCTCGGTGCCGGTCCCCGCCTTCATTCCTGACCGGCATAGACAACGTGGGTCTGACGTGAGGTCAATCCTATGACTGTCACTTTCAGCATGTCGCTGTTACAGCCAATCGTTGCCCTGATCGCAGGAATACTAATTCTCTTTATTCCACGGATCTTGAATTTCGTGGTCGCTATCTATCTCATCTTTGTGGGCGTGATAGGGTTATGGCCGCACCTTCTATCCACCTTTTCACAGTGAAAAGCCGGATTTAGGAAGCTGCGGCTGCACCCGAGACTCCGGCACTTAGCTCAAGTCCAATCTTGCCTGCGGTGAGCGAGACCGCATTCCCGAAAGGAAGGCACTAATGTCGCTCGGACTCATCCTCGTCATCATCGTCGTCATCGCCCTGTTCGGCGGGTTCAGCGGTCGCTTTGGTGGCTATGGCTACGGCTATGGTCACAGCGGCATCGGCATCATCGGCGTCATCCTGATCATCCTCGTCGTCCTGCTTCTGATGGGACGGCTCTAGGCGGGATAATTCGTACGGAAAACGGCGGCAAACGGGTGTTCGCCTTGAGGTAGGCGTCTCAGAGCTCAGGGTACGTCCTAAGGTTGCGGGGGCGGAGCTCCCCGCCTGGTTCGGCTGAGCGGCGGCACCCGGAGCGGTCAAAAAGAGAGCGCCCCGGCCGAAGCCGGGGCGAAAGCGGTCGCTGGGAGGGGATCACAGGGAGGCAGATGGTCTCGGGCTCGCCGGATCGGGGACCGGTGCCGACCACCTGAGCATGGGGTTCGGGATAGAAACCGCTCACCCGTGCCGGGCGGGCCATCTTTACGACCGGCCCGGCGCCTTCTATCTCAGCGACGGGGCCGCCGGCCGGGGAGGAGGCGTGATGGTCGAGAAAGTCGTCAAGTCGATCGCCGAATGGCGCCGGCAGCTGCACCCGGAGCAATATCGGATCGCCCGCATGAAGGGCACCGAGCGGCCGTTCACCGGCGCCTATCACGCGACCAAGCAGCCGGGCGTGTACCATTGCGTCTGCTGCGGCCAGCCGCTGTTCGATGCCGCGACCAAGTTCGATTCCGGGACCGGCTGGCCGAGCTTCTTCGCGCCGGTCGACGCCGGAGGCCGTGACCACCGAGACCGACCACAGCCTCTTCATGGTCCGGACCGAGGTGCTGTGCAGCCGCTGCGATGCCCATCTCGGCCACGTCTTCCCGGACGGGCCCGAGCCGACCGGCCAGCGCTACTGCATGAACTCGGCCTCGCTCAAGCTCGTACCCAAGCCTGACCCGAAGGACTGAGACGGATGGCCGCCTTCACCCTGGTGGTCGGCAACCGGAATTATTCGTCCTGGTCGCTGCGCGGCTGGCTGGCGGCGCGCATGGCCGGCATCGAGTTCGAGGAGCAGCTCGTGCGGCTCTCGGAGCCCGGCTCGCGCGCGGTGCTGCTCCGCCACTCGCCGGCGGGCAAGGTTCCGATCCTGAAGCACGGGGCGCGCGTGGTCTGGGATTCGCTAGCGATCGTCGAGTATCTGGCGGAACAGCGCCCGCAGGCGGGCCTCTGGCCGGCCGATCCCGACGCCCGGGCGCTCGCCCGCTCGATCGCGGCCGAGATGCACGCGGGCTTCGTAGCGCTCCGCCAGCACATGCCGATGAACCTGAAGAAGCGCCTGCCAGGCAAGGGCCAGGGGCCGGGGGTCGCGGCCGACATCGCCCGGATCGGCGCGATCTGGCAGGACTGCCGGAGCCGCTTCGGTGCCGGCGGCCCTTTCCTGTTCGGGGAACCCTGCGCGGCCGATGCCATGTACGCGCCGGTCGCGACGCGGTTTCGGACCTATGGCGTCGGCCTCGAGCCGGTGGCACAGGCCTATGCCGATGCCGTGCTCGCCTGGCCGGCCTTCCTCGAGTGGCAGGCGGCGGCGCTCGAGGAGCCCTGGATCATCGCCGAGGACGAGGTCGACTAGCGTCACCGATGAAGGCTTCGGCCTCGTGCCGCGAGGTCGGGCTCGCCCTCGACCTCGAGCCCGACGCCCACCGCCTCGATCGCGACCCGCTCGCCCGGCGCGATCTTTTCCAGCTCCTCGGGCGCGAAGGTCGCCAGGACGCCGCCGTGCTTGCCGTAGACCAGGCCGGAGGCGCCGGCTGCCGGGCCCTCCAGCATGGTCGCCCGGTTGCCGACGCAGCAGAGCACCTGGAAGGCGTGGTTGGCGGCCGGATCGGGATGGCCGAGCGTGACCCCCGGCTCGAGGTGGTCCGCCTGCCAGCCGCCGGCCCGGTCGCCGAGACCGATGCCGAGCACGACCCCGCCCTGGCCCGGCCGTTGCATGAGGCGGCCGTCGGGCGCGACCGCCTGGTTGGCGCGCGCCGGCTGCACCCGGGCGCCGAGGCGGGTCCGGACCAGGCGCTCGCGGTTCGACCGGATCGTCTCAGTAGCCACGGTCGCGCTCGAACCGGTTGATGAGCGGCCGACCGTCCAGATAGCGCTCGAGGTTGGCGAGGAAGAGGTCGACGATCCGCTGGTTCTCGGCCTCGACCGTGCTCGCGGAGTGGGGCGAGACCAGCACGTTGGGGAGGCCCCAGAGCGGGCTCTCGACCGGCAGCGGCTCCTGTTCGAAGACGTCGAGGGCGGCGCCGGCCAAGTGGTTGGCCTGGAGCGCCTCGATCAGCGCCGGCTCGTCGATCACCGGGCCGCGCGCGACGTTGATCAGGATCGCGCCCGGGCGCAGCGCCGCGAGCTCGGCCCGGCCGATCAGATGGTGGGTCTGCTCGGTCAAGGGGCAGGCAAGGATCAGGGCGTCGGCCATGCCGAGCGCCTCCTTCAGCTCCGCCTGCGGCACCAGGCGCGCGACGCCTTCGGGGGCAGGGCCGCCCGGGTGCCGGCGAAGCCCGGAGACCTCGAGGTCGAGGGCCGCGAGCCGGCGGGCGATCACCCGGCCGACCTCGCCGAGCCCGACCACGAGCGCGCGCCGGCCGGCGAGGCCCCGATAGCCGTGGCGGTGCCATTGGCGGGCGGCCTGCATGCGTTGCAGCCGTGGCAGGTCGCGGGCGAAGTAGAGCAGGCCCATGATCACGAACTCGGCGAGCGATCCGCCGTGCACGCCGGCCGCGGTGGTGAACAGGATGTCGGAATCGATCAGGCCGGTCCGGCGCAGGAGCTTGCCGATCCCGGCGCTGGTCGCCTGCACCCAGCGGAGCCGCGGCGCCCGCACCGGCAGCTCGGCCGGCGCCAGCCAGTCGAAGTCGAACAGGATGTCGGCCTCGGCGAGCAGCGCCCGCCAATGCTCGAGCTGCGCCGTCGTCAGCTCGGGTGGCCGGCCGTCATGGTCGGAGACATAGAGCGGCACCGGCAGCAGCTCGGGCTCGAACAGCACCCGCAGCCGCGCCGGCGCGAAGGCCGCGATGCGCGCGACGTGCTCGGCCTCGAGCGGCGAGGCGATCAGCAGGGTGAGCGGCTCTTGGGAGCCTTGATGGGGCGGCGCCCGGGTCACTTCGGTCATGGACATGCCAGTGCTGGAGGCTCGTAGAAGCAGGCGATCTCGTGGCCCGGCCCGAGGGCGCGCAGCGGCGGCGTCTCGCTCGCGCAGCGGGGATCGAGCCGATGGGGGCAGCGCGACCAGAACGGGCAGCCCTCGGCCGGGAGCGCGCCTGCGAGCTCGAGCACCCGTTCCGAGGGGTCGAGCGCGCCCGGCTCGAGCCTGGGCACGGCCGCCAGCAGCTCCCGGGTATAGGGATGGCGGGCCGCCTCGAGCGGCACCGTGGCCGGCAGCAGCTCGATCATCTGACCGCCGAGCATGACCGCGATCCGGGGCGCGAAGTAGTCGACCAGGACCAGATCGTGGCCGATGAACAGGATCGCGAGATCGCGAGCTCGGCCGCAAAGCGCAAGGCGTCGTCGAGCGAAGCCCCGACCGCGGCCTCGAGCTCGAGGTCGGGCAAGGCGCTCAGCCCCGGCACGAGCGCGCGGCGCGCCCATTGGCCGGTGCCGGCGACGAGCGCCCGGAGGGTCATCACGGGTTGCCCGGCTCGGCTCCAAGAAGCGCCGCCGGCGCGCCCAGGCGCTCCGACATCGAGCCTGCGGCAGCCTTGACGATCGCCGCCAGGCGCACGACCCCGACCTCGCGCAGCCGCACGGCCGGCCCGGCGACCGAGACGGCCGCCGCGACGGCACCGGTATGATCGCGGATCGGGGCCGCGATGCAGATCACACCGGGCGTGCGCTCCTCGTCGTCGACCGCGTAGCCCTGCGCCCTGACCGCTTCGAGCTCCATCTGCAGCGCGGCCGGATCGGTCAGGGTCCGGGGCGTCAGCGGGATCAGCGGATGCGCCGCGACGATCGCCTCGACCTTGCCCGCCGGCAGATCCGCGAGCAGGGCCTTGCCCAAGGCCGTGCAATGGGCCGGATGGCGGGCGTAGGGCGAGGACTGGATGCCGAACTCGTGCTGGCGATGAGCGATCGCGATGTACAGAACCTCGCCGTCGTCGAGGGCGCCGACGCTGACCGTCTCGTGGACCCGCTTGGCCAGCTCCTCGACCAGCTCCTGGGCGTCGCGCGCGATCGAGATCCGGCTCAGGAATCGACGGCCGAGCTCGAGGGTTCCGGGACCGAGGTCATAGCTGCCGTTGCCCCCCGGGCGGACCATGGCCCGCGCGCGCAGGGTCTCGAGCATCCGGAAGGTGGTGGTCGGATGCAGCCCGAGCCGGCGCGCGAGCGGCATCAGCTGCACCGGACCGTCATTGCGACCGAGCTCGATCAGGACGTCGAGGGCCCGGATGACCGACCGTACGTGGTAGGCATCATTTTCACGTAGTGAAATTGGCTTTCACCTCCTGAGTTCAGCCTAAGGAGCCCGCCTCAGGTTTGTCAATCGCAGCCGGGGCGAGCGCCCGCGGGCCGTGGGCCTATCGGTGGATGCGGTCGGCGGCGGTCCGGAGCAGCGGACGCCAAGCTTAACCTCGCCTTTACCACTACCCGCTAGGACGAAGCCGGCGACGATATTTTCGTGACTGAGGCGTTCCTCCCTACTTGGCGGCGCTCCGTCTCGGGTTGAGATGGGGCGCCGCATTCTCTTTTTGGACATGATCGAGAACCCGCGGGTCGCAGGCGGCCGGCGTGACGTCTTGGAAAGTTGCCGCATCGGGCCCACCTTGGCGATCGAGCCTGGACCCGGAGCCGATGCCGACTGCCCCGATGCCCGTGCCGGACCGCCGCCTGTCGATCGCGCCGATGATGGACTGGACCGATCGGCACTGCCGCTATTTCCTGCGGCTGATCGCCCGGCGCGCGCTGCTCTACACCGAGATGATCCCGACCGGCGCGATCCTGCACGGGCCGCGCCCGCGCGTCCTGCGCTTCGATCCGGCCGAGCATCCGGTCGCCCTGCAGCTGGGCGGCGCCGATCCGGACGAGCTCGCCCGCGCCGCCGGCTTTGGCCAGGCGGCCGGCTACGACGAGATCAACCTGAACGTCGGCTGCCCGTCCGACCGGGTCCAGAGCGCCCGCTTCGGCGCCTGCCTGATGGCCGAGCCGGAGCTGGTCGCCGCCTGCGTGCAGGCGATGCGGCAGTCAGTCGACCTGCCGGTCACGGTCAAGACCCGGATCGGCATCGACGCGCAGGATTCCTACGACTTCCTCCACCGCTTCGTGAGCACGGTCGCGGCGGCCGGCTGCGGCACGATCATCGTCCACGCGCGCAAGGCCTGGCTCTCCGGCCTCAGCCCCAAAGACAACCGGGAAATTCCGCCGCTCCGCTACGAGCTGGTGCACCGGGTGAAGCGGGATTTCCCGGACCTCGAGGTGATCCTGAACGGCGGCATCCGCACCCTGGAGCAGGCACGGGCCGAGCTCGCAGAGGTCGATGGCGTGATGCTTGGCCGCGAAGCCTATCACAATCCCTACGCGCTCGCGGCATGGGAGCGGGCGCTCTACGGCAGCGCCGATCCGCTCCCCGAGCGCGCCGAGATCGTCGAGCGCCTCCTGCCCTACGCCCGGCGCGAGCTCGCCGAGGGCACGCCGCTGCGGGCGATCACCCGGCACATCCTGGGCCTCTTCAACGGCCTGCCCGGGGCGCGCGCCTGGCGCCGCCACCTGTCCGAAGCCGCGAACTGCCAGAATGCCGGCCCTGAGCTGCTGCTCGAGGCGCTGGCTCGGATTCGCCCGGTCCCACCCCGCGCCGCGGCCTGAAGGGCCGATCGCGCGACCGGAGGGTCGGGCAGGTCCGTGGCACGCCGGCGAACCACGGCGACCCGATCGGACAGAATGATCGAGCGGTCGGGCGCCAAGGCCGGCGCATCGAACCGGAAAGCTCCATGCTGCTTGAGGAACGGTGCCGGACCGTGTTGCGATCGATGCAGTCAATGTCCTATATGCGTTGCATGCATAGGCCCACAACTCGGATGACCAGCCTGACCATCCGGAGGCTCGATCCTGCGGTGAAGGAACGCTTGCGGCTGCGCGCCGCCCGCCATGGACGCTCCATGGAGGAGGAAGCGCGGCAGATCCTGAGCGCAACCTGTGGACCGGAGGACAAGCCTCAGAACGCCTTCGAGGCGCTCAGACGTCCTTTCGCCGGCCTCGGCGGAGCCGATCTCGAGCTACCGGACCGCGGCCCTGGTCGCGAGCCGCCGAGCTTCGACTGATGTATGTGCTCGATACGAATGTTCTTTCGGAGATTATCAAGGAAGCGCCCGAGACGTCGGTTGCGGAATGGCTGAAAGCCTGCCCGATCGATTGGGTCTTCACGACCGTGATCTGTCAGTCGGAGCTTCTCTACGGTGTCCGCCGACTGCCCGAGAGCCGCAGGCGCCACCGCCTCCAGGCCGCGCTCGGGTCACTGTTCAGCCAGGTTCTGGCCGGGCGGGTCCTGACGTTCGATGAGGCGGCAGCCTCCGCGTACGCCGACATCCGGATCGCGCGGGAGCGCGCGGGGCGGCCGGTCGCCCAGGAAGACGGCATGATCGCCGCCATCACGAAAACTGCCGGAGCGACGGTGGTCACAAGGGACGAGATCGGGTTCGCAGGGTGCGGAGTCCCGATCATCAACCCCTGGGTCCGAGACAGCTGACTGTAGCGGACCTCGGTCACCGGAACGCGGGTTCGTCGAAGCTTCTGAGCTTGCGCGAGTGGAGGGCTTCGGGGCCGGTCTCGTCGCGCAGGATGCGGATCGCCTCGAGGCCGATCTCGAGGTGCTGGTTGATCCGCTCGCGGTAGAAGAGGTTGGCCATGCCGCGCAGCTTGAGCTCGCCGTGCAGGGGCTTGTCGGAGACGCACAGGAGCGTGCCGTAGGGCACCCGGAAGCGGAAGCCGTTGGCCGCGACCGTGGCGCTCTCCATGTCGACCGCGATCGCGCGTTGCTGGTTCAAGCGCTCGAACAGCTCGTCGTAGCGCAATTCCCAGTTGCGGTTGTCGGTGGTCGCGACCGTGCCGGTGCGCATCCGGGTCTTGACGTCGGCGCCGGTCAGGCCGGTGACGTTGAGCACCGCCTGCTGGAGCGCGACCTGGACCTCGGCGATTGGCGGCACCGCGACGGTCAGCGGCAGGTCGTGATCGAGCACGTGGTCCTCGCGGGCGTAGGCGTGGGCGAGCACGTAGTCGCCGAGCCGCTGGCTGCGGCGCAGCCCGGCGCAGTGGCCGAGCATCAGCCAGCAGTGCGGCCGCAGCACGGCCAGATGGTCGGTGATCGTGCGCGCGTTCGAGGGGCCGATGCCGATGTTGACCATGGTCACGCCCATCCGCCCGGGCCGGGTCAGATGGTAGGCCGGCATCTGCGGCAGATGGCGCGGCCGGCGGCCCGAGGCCGGCTGATCGGTCAGCCGCGGGTTGGGCGTGATCACCTCGCCGGGCTCGACGAAGGCCAGGTAGTCGTCGGTCTCGCGGATCGCGCGCTCGGCGTACTCGATGAAATGCTCGACGTAGCGCTGGTAGTTGGTCAGCAGGATGAAGCGCTGGACGTGCTCGGGCGCGGTCGCGGTGTAGTGGTGCAGGCGCTCGAGCGAGTAGTCGACCCGCTCGGCGGTGAACAGGGCGAGCGGCTTGAGCGCGCCCGGTGGCGGCCGGAAGGTGCCGTTGGCGATCGCGTCGTCGATCAGGCTCATGTCGGGCAAAGGAAAGGCGGTCTGGAGCGCGCTCACCCGGTCGTGGCGGATGTCGGCGGTGCTCTCCTCGATCACGAACGGCAGCGGCATGCGGCGGTCGCTGATCCCGACCACGACCGGCGCGCCGTGATGCTGCAGCAGGAGCTCGATCTGGTGCCGGTAGTACTCGCCGAACAGCGCCGGCCGGGTCAGCGTCGTGCCATAGACGCCGGGGTCGTGGAGGGCGCCGAAGGCGAGGCGGGCGTCGAGGTTCAGCTGCTCGCGCCCGAGCTCGAGGCCGAGGAACGGGTAGAAGGCGTCGACCGGCTCGGCCGGCAGCTCGCCCTCGGTGAAGCGCGCGAAGGCCTCGCGCAGGATCAGGGCGCCCTTGTCATAGATCTTGGCGATCCGCGCCAGGGCGGCATCGGCGTCGGTGAACGCCTCGAGCCCGGTGACGCCGGCGGCGGCGAAGGCGGCGAGGTCAGGCTGCGAGCGGGACATCCCTCACCTTAGCATAGTCTGCCCGGAGAGATCGCTAACGGCATGACCGCGACTTCGCCGGCCGGTATGGCGCCGCCAGCGGGCCGACAGGCACCCTAACCGGACCGGCGTCCGCCCAGGCAATCGACCAGCGAATCGGCCAGACCATCCATGAGCTGGAAATACTGGTCGGGCCCGGCGTCGAGCGCGGCGCCGAGCGGGTCGAGCACGCCCTTGCGGGCCTTGGTGCCCTCGAGCAGGGTGTCGACCAGCGCCGGCTCGAACTGCGGCTCGGCGAACACGCAGGCGGCATCCAGCGCGCCGAGCCGGGCGTGGATCGCGCGCAGGCGCTGCGCCCCCGGTCGGCGCTCGGGATCGACCGTGATCGCGCCGACGGCGTTCAGCCGGTAGCGATGCTCGAAGTACTGATAGCCGTCGTGGAAGACGACGAACGGCCGCGCGCGCACCGGCGCCAGGCGGGCCTCGAGCCGGCGGTCGAGCTGGTCGAGCGCCGCCTGCAGCCGCGCGCCGTTGGCCCGCCAGATGGCCGCCCGGCCCGGGTCGACGCTGCTGAGGGCGCCGACGATCGCCTCGACCATCGCCTCGGCGTTGCGCGGATCGAGCCAGACGTGCATGTCGCTGCCGGGATGCGCCTGGTCATGGGCATCATCGGCATCCGCCTCCCACATGCCGCCTGCCCGGGTCGGCAGCCGCTCGACCCCCGGGGCGGTGGCGAGGGCCACCACCTTGACCCCGGCCGCCAGCGCCGCGAGCGGCTTGACCATGAAGGTCTCGAGCTGCGGGCCGACCCAGAACACCAGCTCGGCGTCGCTCAGCGCCCGCGCCTCCGACGGCCGCAGGCTGTAGGTGTGGGGCGAGGCGACGCCCCGGACCAGGAGCTGCGGCGCCCCGCCCCCCCGCATCACGCCCGCGACCAGGGAATCGATCGGCTTGATGCTGGCGACCACGGTCGGTGCATCGGCCTGCGCCGGCGCGAGCGCGCCGGCGCCGAGCAGGATGGCGGCTAAGCCGAGGGGGCGAAGAGGCATGCAGCGTCGGTCTCCCGCCAGCAATGTTATTGCATTGCCACTTTTGAGCAAGGGCCGGTGCCGAGCTCACGGCCCGTTAGCTGAACGCTAATCGGAACGCGCTATGCCGGAGCGACCGGCGATCCCAGACGCCGCGATCCGAGACATCCTGGAGATCCTGCATGCGCGTGACGACCTGTGTGGCGCTCGGCAGCCTGCTGCTCGCGGGTTGCGCGACCCAGTCCGATGGCACCCAGTCGGTCAACAAGACCGCGGTCGGCGCGGGCGTCGGCGCGCTCGCCGGCGGGGTGCTCGGCAACCGGCTGGACAAGAAGCATCGGACGGTCGGCACGGCGATCGGTGCCGTGGCCGGCGCGGCCGCCGGTGGCGGGCTCGGCTACATGATGGATCGCCAGGAAGCCGAGATGCGCGACCAGCTGGCGAGCGAGCGGGCGCAGCACGCGGTCGAGGTCGAGCGGGTGCGCGACGACCTCCTGAAGCTGACGCTCGCCAACGAGGTCTCGTTCGACATCAACAGCGCGACCGTCAAGCCCACGTTCAAGCCGAGCCTGGCCAAGGTCGCCGAGGTCCTGAAGGGCTACGACAACCGGATGACGGTGGTCGGCTACACCGATTCGACCGGCTCCGAGAGCTACAACCAGCAGCTGTCGGAGCGGCGCGCCGAGGCCGTGCGTGCCGAGCTGATCCGCGACGGCGTGCCGGGCGAGCGTCTGAGCGCGGCCGGTCGCGGCGAGTCCGAGCCGCGCGCCGACAACGGCACCGCCGACGGCCGGGCGCAGAACCGTCGGGTCGAGATCCTGGTCCAGAGCACCGCCTGAGCCGGCCGAGGCCGCGCCGCCGCCGACGAGCGCCGAAACCGGAGCGCCGCGAAGGCTGTTCCGGGGCGCCGGATATGCTAGAGAGAGCCGGCCCGACCGGCAGGGCGCCGGTCGGCGGGCTGTATCCAGCGCCGAGCGTCCAGCATGCCGCCGCCACTCTTGTCGTTGCGCGACGCCACTGCCCGCCCTGGGGGCGAGCCGCTGTTTGCCGGCCTGTCGCTGGCGGTCGCCAAGGGTGATCGGATCTGCCTGGTCGGTCGCAACGGCGCCGGCAAGTCGACCCTGCTCAAGGCGCTCGCCGGCCTGATCGAGCTGGACGCGGGCGAGCGCTTCGTGCAGCCGCGCACCCGGGTCGCTTATCTGCCGCAGGAGCCTGAGCTCGACCCGAGGGCGAGCGCGCTCGCGGCGACCCTCAGCGGCCTGGCGGCGAGCCCCGATCACGCCTCCGACCGGGCGCGCGCCGAGGCGCTGCTCGAGCGCCTGGCGATCGACCCGGCGCGGGCGGTCGGGGGCCTCTCCGGCGGCGAGGCGCGGCGCGTCGCCCTCGCGCAGGCGCTGGTCGGCGATCCGGACATCCTGCTGCTCGACGAGCCGACCAACCATCTCGACCTGCCGACCACCCTGCACCTCGAGCAGGATCTGGCCGGATTCCGCGGCGGCCTGGTCCTGGTCAGCCACGATCGCGCTTTCCTGGCCGCCCTCAGCCGCACGATCTGGTGGCTGGATCGCGGCGAGCTCAGGGTCCTGGGGCAAGGCTTCGCGGCGTTCGACGCCTGGTCGGAGGCGGTGCTCGCCGAGGAGGAGGCCGCGCTCGGCCGCCTGGACAAGCGGATCGCCGAAGAGACCGACTGGTCGCATCACGGCATCACCGCGCGGCGCAAGCGCAACCAGGGCCGCCTGCGCCGGCTGCAGGCGCTCCGCCAGGAGCGCGCCCGGCGCAGCGCGCCCTTGGGCTCGGCCAAGCTCGCCGTCGCCACCGACCCGGCCGGCGGCCGCCTGGTGATCGAGGCCGAGGGCGTCGCCAAGCGGTTCGGCGGGCGCACCATCGTCGAGCGCTTCTCGACCCGGATCCTGCGCGGCGACCGGGTCGGGATCATCGGCCCGAATGGCGTCGGCAAGACCACGCTGCTGCGCCTGCTGACCGGCCAGCTCGCCCCCGACGAGGGCAGCGTGCGCCTGGGCGTCGGGCTGTCGGTCGGCCACGTCGACCAGCGGCGCGCAAGCCTCGATCTCGACGCCACGCCCTGGCAGATGCTCTGTCCCGATGGCGGCGATCAGGTCATGGTCCAGGGCCGCTTTCGCCACGTGGTCGGCTATCTGCGCGATTTCCTGTTCCGTCCGGAGCAGGCCCGGACCCCGATCCGGGCGCTGTCCGGCGGCGAGCGCAACCGCCTGCTGCTCGCCCGGCAGCTGGCCACGCCCTGCAACCTACTGGTGCTCGACGAGCCGACCAACGATCTCGACATGGACACCCTCGATCTGTTGCAGGAGATCCTGGCGGAGTTCGCCGGCACCCTCCTGCTGGTCAGCCACGACCGGGATTTCCTCGACCGCCTGGTGACCAGCGTGATCGCCTTCGAGGGCGGCGGACGGGTGCAGGAATACGCCGGCGGCTACAGCGACTACCTGCGCCAGCGGCCGCCCGTGGCGGCACCGCCGGCGGCGCCGCGGCCGGCGGCCAGACCCAAGGCCGGGCCAGGGCCGGCGCGGCTCGCGAGCCGGCGACAGCGCGAGCTCGCGCGCGCGATCGCCGAGATCGAGGCGCTCGAGGCCGAGATCGCGGGGCTGGAGCGCGACCTCGCGGACCCGGATCTGTTCCGCCGCGACCCCGCCCTGTTCGAGGAGCGCAGCTCACGCCTGGCCGAGCGCCAGGGTGTCCTCGCGGCCGCGGAGCAGCGCTGGCTGGCTCTGGACGAGCCGCCGGTGCCGGCCGGCTCCTGAGCGATGGTCGATTGCCAGCTGCTGACGACCGCGGGACGGCCGGCGCGGGTCGCCCTGGTCCACGACTGGCTCGATACCTATTACGGTTCCGAGCGGGTGGTGGCGGAGATCCTGGCCTGCTTTCCGGGCGCCGATCTGTTCACCCTGGTCGATGTCATGCCCGCCGAGCAGCGCGGCTTCCTCGGGGGGCGGCCGGTCAAGACCTCGTTCCTGCAACGACTGCCGTTGGCGAGGCGCCACTTTCGCGCCTATCTGCCCCTGATGCCGCTGGCGATCGAGCAGTTCGACCTTCAGGACTACGACCTGGTGCTGTCCTCGAGCCATGCGTTTGCCAAGGGCGTGCTCACCGGCCCGGGTCAGCTGCACGTCGCCTACATCCATGCGCCGATGCGCTACGGCTGGGAGTACCAACACCAGTATCTCCGCCAGAGCGGCCTCGAGCGGGGCTTGCGCGGCGCGCTCGCCCGCTGCGTCCTGCACTATCTTCGCCTCTGGGACGCCCGGACCGCCAACCCGGTCGACTGTTTCCTCGCCAACTCCAAGTTCATCGCGCGCCGGATCGACAAGCTCTACCGGCGGCCGAGCGCGGTCGTCTATCCGCCGGTCGACGTCGCCGGCTTCGCGCTCCAGACCGCCAAGGAGGACTACTACCTCGCGGTCTCGCGCTTCGTGCCCTACAAGCACACGGAGACGATCGTCGAGGCTTTCCGGGCGCTTGGCCGGCAGCGGCTGGTGGTGATCGGCGAGGGGCCAGGGCTCAAGCGTGCGCGCGCGCGGGCGGGCCCGAACGTGACCTTGCTCGGCTTTCAGAGCGCCGACAGTCTGCGGCGCCACATGGGCGCGGCCAAGGCACTGATCTTCGCCGCCGAGGAGGATTTCGGCATCACGCCGGTCGAGGCCCAGGCGTCGGGCACGCCGGTGATCGCCTTCGCCGGCGGCGGCGCGCTCGAGACCGTGCGCGGCCTCGACCAGGCGCGCCCGACCGGCCTGTTCTTCGAGGCCCAGACCGCCGAGGCGATCGCGGCTGCGGTCCGGCGCTTCGAGCGCGAGGGCCGGGCGATCGCCGCCGAGGACTGCCGCGCCAACGCGCTCGCCTTCAGCGCCGAGCGGTTCCGGAGCGCCTATCTTCAGCAGGTGGCCGCCGCCTGGGCGGGCCACGGCGGCCGGGTCGTCCAGGCCTCCGACGCGGCCTGACGCGGCGGAACGCCGCCGATCGGTGCGGCGCCGGCGCCGGCGTTCATCCACGCGGCCGACGCCGAATTCATCCAAGATGACGAAGATTTCATCTCACAGAAAGACCGTGGTCATCTGTCGTCCCTACCTCCCTGCAACCAGCAACGGTTGAGTTCGGGCGCCCGCTGGCCGGTGCCAGCACCCGAGATGACCAGGAGATGATTGCGATGACTCTGAATGCATCCACGGACAAGACCACCCGGCGGGGCCGGCGACCGCTGCAGATCACGGCGCTCGCCCTTTCCTCGGCGGCGGTGATCGGCCTGATGGTCGGCCTGAACTCCGGTCAGTCGACGGTTGCCGTCGCGGCGACCGCGCCGGTCACCAGCGTGCCTTGGGCCGGCTATGCCGACCTGGTTGAGCAGGTGATGCCGAGCGTGGTCGCGATCACCGTGACCCACCACGCGAGCAACCGGCTGGTCGCCGACCAGCCGCAGCAGCGGGAGTTCCGCTTCAATGGCCAGGAGGACCCGAACGGTCCGAACGGCGAGATGATGCGGCGCTTCATGCAGCGCTTCTTCGGCGACCAGGGGATGCCACCGTTCGGCATGCCCACGCCGCCCAACGCCCAGCCGGAGGTCGCGCTGGGCTCGGGCTTCGTCATCGACACCACCGGTCGGATCGTCACCAACTACCACGTGGTCGATGGCGCCGACGAGGTGACCGTGACTCTGCACGACGGCAAAGAGCTGACCGGCAAGGTCATCGGCAAGGACCAGCCGACCGATCTTGCCCTGATCAAGGTCGATACCGACCCGGCCGACCTGCACCCGGTGACCCTCGCCGATTCCGACAAGGTCCGGGTCGGCGACCCGGTGATCGCGATCGGCAGCCCGTTCGGCCTCGGCGACACCGTGACCGCGGGCATCGTCTCGGCCAAGGACCGCGTCATCGGCGTCGGTCGCTACGACGACTTCCTGCAGATCGACGCGCCGATCAATCGTGGCAACTCCGGTGGCCCGACCTTCAACACCGCGGGCCAGGTGATCGGCGTCAACAGCCTGATCCACAGCCCGAGTGGCGGCAACGTCGGGATCGGCTTCGCGATCCCCTCGAACCTGGTCAAGCAGATCGTCGCCGACCTGGAGGCCAACGGCCACGTCGACCGCGGCTGGCTGGGCGTGCACATCCAGGGGATCGATCAGGATCTCGCCCAGGGCCTGGGCCTCAAGGACACCAAGGGCGCGGTGGTCGCCGACGTGAGCGACGCCGGTCCGGCCGCCCACGCTGGTTTCGAGCGTGGCGACGTGATCCTCAAGTACAACGGCAAGCCGGTCGACCGGGTGACCGATCTGACCCGCCTGGTCGCCAACACCAAGGCCGGCCACTCGGTCGACGTCGTCGTCTGGCGTAACAACGCCGAGAAGACCCTGAGCGTCGAGATCGGCCAGATGCCGACCGAGGATCAGGTGGTGGCCGCCAACGAGCCGTCGGCCGAGCAGGCCAACACGCCCAAGCTCGGGGTCGCGCTCGCCAAGCTGACGCCGGAGGCGCGCCAGCAGCTGAACCTGCCGGACAGCGCCGAGGGCGTGGTCGTGACCGACGTCCAGCCGGGCAGCCCGGCCGCCGACAAGGGCCTGCAGCCGGGCGACGTGATCGTCGAGGCCGACCGCCAGCAGGTCACCGATCCCAAGATGGTGGCCGACGCGGTGCGGGCGGCCGCCAAGCGCGGTGACGAGACGATCCTGCTGCTGGTCAAGCGCGAGGGCCAGGACCGCTTCGTGGCGATCCGGCTCGCGCGCGCCTGAGCGGCTGAAGGAGCGACCCAGATGAGAGAGGGTCGGCGGGGTGCCGCCGGCCCTCTCGCTCGTGGCGCCCGCGGCGGCTGGCCTGGCGATCGATCGACAGGGCCCGGCAACGATGCGATAACGGCCGTGGTTACGATGCGAGCGAGGCGGGTCGTGCGCTGTCCGAGCTGCGGCTTCGATGGCCCCGAGGGAGCCAGATTCTGCGCCCAATGCGGCGAGCGGCTGGCGCTGTGTCCCGCCTGCGGCGCCGTGGCGGCGCGCACGCACAACTTCTGCGCCGCCTGCGGCACAGCCCTCGAGCCGGCCGCGAGCCCCAGCCCGGCGACCGCCACCGCCCGCCCGGCCGCCGCAGGCGCGGCGCGGCCGAGCCTCGCCGTCGGCGAGCGCCGCCAGGTGACCGTGCTGTTCGTCGACCTGGTCGGCTACACCCAACTCGCGAGCGAGCTCGACGCCGAGGAGGTGCACGGCCTGCTCGGCCGGTTCTTCGCGCACGCCGACCGGCTGGTCGGGGAGTTCGGCGGCAGCGTCGACAAGCACATCGGCGACTGCGTCATGGCGGTGTTCGGCGCGCCGGTGGCGCACAGCAACGACCCGGAGCGCGCGGCCCGCGCCGCGCTCGCGATCCGCGCCGCGCTGCCGGCGCTCGCCCGGGAGGTCGGCCGCGAGATCGGCGTCCACATCGGCATCGCGAGCGGCCAGGTGGTCGCCAGCGGCACCGGCAGCGATGCCTACCGGGAGTACACGGTCACCGGCAATTCGGTGAACCTCGCCGCGCGCCTGACCGAGCGCGCCGGCGGCAACGAGATCCTGATCTCGGACGCGGTCCGCCGACGGTTGCCGGAGCGCTTCACCTGCGCCGGGATCGGCACCCTCGAGGTCAAGGGGCTGGCGGCGCCGGTCGTGGCCTGGCGCCTGACCGGCATCGCCGAGGCGGGGCCCGGAGCGCCCCGACCGTTCGTCGGCCGACGCGCCGAGCTCGCCCAGTTCAAAGGCGTGCTCGAGGCCTGTCGCGAGACCGGTTCCGGGCACACGCTCCACCTGCGCGGCAGCGCCGGCATCGGCAAGACCCGGCTGATCGAGGAGTTTCGCCGCCAGGCCGAGGCCCTGGGCTTCGCCTACCATGCCGGGCTGGTGCTCGACTTCGGCACTGGCGCCGGCCAGGGCGCGATCGGCGCCCTGGTCCGCAGCCTGCTTGAAGCGCCCGGCGGCGACGCCGCGGCGGCGGCGCGCGCGGCCGACGGCTTGGTCGCCGACGACGATCAGGTTCACCTCAACGACCTGCTCGATCTGCCGCAGCCGTTGGAGCTGCGCGCCCTCTACGACGCGATGGACCACCAGCAGCGCCAGCGGGGCAGGCACGAGACGGTCGCCCGGCTGATCAGGAACGCGAGCGCACGCCGCCCGCGCCTGCTGGTCGTCGAGGACGTCCATTGGGCCGGTCGTCAGGCCCTTGGGCAGCTGGCGAGCCTTGCCCGGACGGTCGCGGACGCGCCAGCGCTGCTGGTCATGACCTCGAGGGTCGAGGGCGACCCGCTCGACCACGCCTGGCGGGCGGCGATCGCCGGCGCCGCGCTGCTCACGATCGACCTCGGGCCGCTCCGCCCGAACGAGGCCGAGCAGCTGGCCGGGGCCTATCTGGAGGCCGAGAGCGAGTTCGCGCGCCGCTGCCTGGAACGGGCGGCGGGCAACCCTTTGTTCCTCGAGCAGCTCCTGCGCCACTTCGAGGAGCGCCCCGGATCCACCGTGCCGGGGTCGGTGCAGAGCCTGGTCCAGGCGCGCATGGACGAGCTCGACCCGATCGACAAGCAGGCGCTGCTGGCGGCCTCGGTGTTCGGCCAGCGGTTTGCACTCGAGCCGCTCCGCCATGTGCTCGAGCGTCCGGACTACGCGTGTCAGGGGCTAGTCGAGCACCTGCTGCTGCGTCCCGAGGGCGACGACTTCCTGTTCGCCCACGCGCTGATCCGGGACGCCGTCTACGACACGCTCCTCAAGACCAGCCGCCGCGTCCTGCATCGGCAGGCGGCGGACTGGTTCGAGGGCCGGGACCCGGTGCTGTACGCCGAGCATCTCGACCGGGCCGAGGACGCGGCGGCGGCCGCCGCCTATCTCGAGGCCGCCAGGCGTGAGGCGGCCGCCTATCACTACGAATCGGCGCAGGCCCTGGTCGAGCGCGGGCTCGCAACCGCGACCGAGGCGGCCGAGCGCGCGGCGCTCACCTGCCTGCAGGGCGAGCTCTGGCATGATCTCGGGGCGATGGCGGCGTCGCGCGAGGCTTACGAGGCCGCGCTCGCGGCCGCCGGCGACGACGAGCGTGCGGCCTGCCGTGCCTGGCTCGGGCTGGCGGCGGTCAAGCGGGTGACCGAGGACCTCGACGGCGCCTTCGCCGATCTGGAGCGCGCCGCTGCGGTCGCCGAGCGCCACGGCCTGATCGAGGACCTGGCCCGGATCCATTTCCTGCGGGGCAACCTCTACTTCCCGCGCGGCAATATCACGGCCTGTCTGGAGGAGCACCAGAAGAGCCTCGAGCTGGCCCGCCGGTCCGGCTCGCCCGAGCTCGAAGCGCAGGCGCTCGGCGGGCTTGGCGACGCCGAGTATGCCCGCGGCCGCCTGCTCACGTCGAGTCGGCGTTTTCAGGACTGCATCGAGGTCTGCCGCCGGCACGGCTTCGGCCGCATCGAGGTCGCGAGCCTGCCGATGGCGGCGATCTCCAGGCTCTACCAGAACGACCTGGACGGCGGTCTGGCCATGGCCCTGGAGGCGATCGCGGCGGCGACCCGGGTCGGCCATCAGCGAGCGATGATCATCGGCTGCCACGCCGTCCACTTCTTCGCCATGGCCAAGGGCGAGGTCGCGCTTGCCCGCGAGTACGCCGAACGTGGCCTCGAGGGCGCGCGCCGCCTCGGCGCTCGCCGCTTCGAAGCCGAGTCCCTGGAGTTCCTGGCGGAGACCTGCTGGCAGGCCGGCGAGCGGGCCGAAGGCATGGCGCTCCTCCGGCAGGCGCTCGCGATCAGCCGCGAGACCGGCATGGCCTACATGGGACCGATGCTGCTGGGCACGCTCGCGCACTGGACCGAGGACGCCGCCGAGCGGCACGCGGCGCTGGCCGAAGCGGAAGCTTTTCTGGCAGAAGGATCGATCAGCCACAATTACCTGTGGTTTTATCGCGAGGCGATCGAAGCGGCGCTCCTGGCGGCCGACTACGATGCGGTCGAGCGCTACGCCGACGCGCTCGCGGCCTACACCCGTTCCGAGCCTCTCCCCTGGGCCGATTTCTTCATCGCCCGGGGCCGAGCGCTCGCCGCCTGCGGGCGCGGCGCCCGCGACGCGACGACCACCGCTTCGCTCACCCGGCTCCGTGACCTGGCCCAAAGCGTCGGCCTGCGCGCCGCGCTGCCGGCGATCGAGGCGGCGCTCGCCGGCAGGGTGCTCACTGACAGGGAGATCGTCGCGTCATGATCGCTACCGCTGTCTCCGCCCGAAGGGCCTGACTATATGAGCGCCATGCGCATCCTGATCATCGAGGACGACGCCGAGGCCGGCGAGTATCTGTGCAAGGGCCTGCGCGAGAGCGGCCATGGCGCCGAGCTCGTCCAGGACGGTCGCGACGGGCTGCTGCAGGCGGCGACCGGCGAGTGGGACGTCTTGATCGTCGACCGCATGCTGCCGGGGCTCGACGGCCTGAGCCTGGTCCGGCATCTGCGCGCGACCGGCCACAGCACGCCGGTGCTGTTCCTGTCCGCGCTCGGCGAGGTCGACGACCGGGTCAAGGGCCTGCGCGCCGGCGGCGACGACTATCTGGTCAAGCCCTATGCGTTCTCCGAGCTGCTGGCGCGGGTCGAGAATCTCGGCCGGCGCCAGACCACGGCGCCGGTCGCGACCCGGCTGCGGGTCGCCGACCTCGAGCTCGATCTCTTGACCCGCAAGGTGACCCGGGCCGGCAAGGTGATCGATCTGCAGCCGCGCGAGTTCCAGCTGCTCGAGACCCTGCTCCGGCATCCGGGCCGGGTCATGACCCGCACCATGCTCCTGGAGACGGTCTGGGACTACCACTTCGACCCTCAGACCAACGTGATCGACGTGCACATCAGCCGCCTGCGCCAGAAGATCGATCGCGGCTTCGAGCCGCCGCTGATCCACACCGTGCGCGGCGCCGGATATTGCCTGCGTGCGCCTGAAACGGCTGCTTGAGACCTCGACCTTCCGCTGGGCCCTGATCTATCTGGCCCTGTTCGGGGTCTCGGCGCTCGCCCTCTTGGGTTTCCTCTACGTCGCCACGGCCGGCGTGATGGAGCGCCAGACCGCGGATACCATTCAGGCCGAGATCGCCGGCCTGGCCGAGCAGTATCGTTCCCAGGGGCTGGACGGGCTCCGGCAGGTGATCGAGCGGCGGAGCGCGGCGCAGCCGCACCGCGCCAGCGTCTATCTCCTGACCGATCCGCTCGGCCAGCGGATCGCCGGCAACCTCGATCGCTGGCCGGACGTCGAGCCGGATGCCGGCGGCTGGCTCGACTTCAGCGTCCAGGTGCCGACCGGCGACACCTTCGAGCGCCGCCGGGCGCATGCGGCCAGCTTCAGCCTGGCCGGCGATTTCCGGCTGCTGGTCGGGCGCGAGGTCGAGGACCGCCTGCAGATCCAGTCGCTGATCAAGCAGGCGATCGGCTGGGGGCTGGCGCTGACCCTCTTGCTCGGGCTGGCCGGCGGCTTCGCGATCAGCCGCGGCATGCTCGGCCGGGTCGATGCGATCAACCGCACCACGCGCCGGATCATGGCCGGCGAGCTCGGCCAGCGGATCGCGCTCAGCGGCACGCGCGACGAGTTCGACCAGCTGGCCGCCAACCTGAACGCCATGCTCGATCAGATCGAGCGCCTGCTGCAGGGCATGCGCCAGGTGACCGACAACATCGCGCACGACCTCCGGACGCCGCTCAACCGGCTGCGCAGCCGGATCGAGCTTGCCCTGATGGGCGAGCCTGATCGCGCCGAATCGCGGGTCGTGCTCGAGCAGACCCTGGTCGACGCCGAGACCATGATCGGCACCTTCAATGCCCTGCTCGAGATCGCGCGCGCCGAGGCCGGCAGCGACCGGACCGGGTTCGAGCCGGTCGACCTCGCGAAATTGACCCAGGATCTGGCCGAGCTCTATGCGCCGCTGGCCGAGGACCAGAACGTGACCTTCGAGCGTAGCTGCCCGGCCGATGCCTGGGTGCGGGCCAACGAGCATCTGCTGGCCCAGGCGGTCGCCAACCTGCTCGACAACGCGATCAAATACACGCCCACCGGCGGCCGGGTGTGGCTCAGCGTCGAGCAGGCGCCGGGCAGCTTCGCGATCACGGTCGCCGATACCGGGCCCGGCATTCCCGCGGCCGAGCGGGAACGCGTGCTCGAGCGCTTCGTCCGGCTCGACGCCACGCGCTCGACCCCGGGCAACGGCCTCGGCCTCAGCCTGGTCAACGCGGTCGCCAAGCTGCACGGGGCCAAGCTGGTGCTCGGCGACAATCAGCCCGGCCTCACGGTCTGCCTCGAGCTCGCCGCCTCGGCCGCCCCGGCGCAGAGCGCCGCCGCCTGAACCGGCTCGCGGCGCGCCCCCTTGGGCTTACGGACCGAGCATGGCGAGCCGTCGAAGCCGGTCTCCTGTTGGGGGCCCGGACTAAGGGCTGGTCCCGGCGGCGAGGCGCCGGCCGAGGTCGAGACAGGCGTCGCGGAGCTCGTCGAGCGAGCAGGGCGGGCCGTAGAGGCTGGTCAGGCGGGTCACGTCGAGGACGAAGGGGTCGTGCTCGCGGGGTGAGGTGATCACCAACTGGCCGCGGCCGAAGCCTTCGAGGATCCAGAGTGCCAGGCGGCCGGTCGGCAGGCGGATCCCGGAGCCGATGTTGAGGATGCCGCCGACGGGGGCCTGTGCGATCCCCGCGAGCAAGCTCGCGAAGGCGACGGCCGGCAGGAAGTCGCGGGTCACGAACGGGCTCATGTCGTAGCGGATCTCGCCGTCCGCCTGCAGCCGCTCGAGGACCAGCGACAAAAAAGTCCGGCGGCCGGCGAGCCGCTCATAGCCGAACACGTTGGCGAGCCGGAGGATGGTCAGGCGCTCGCCGAGCAGCTGTCGGAGGCTGTGCTCGGCGGCGAGCTTGGCGCGGCCGTAGGCATCGGTCGGGCCCGTGGGCGCGCTCTCGGCGAGCGGGCGATCGCTCTGCGCATAGACCTTGCGCGAGCTCAGCATGACGTACGAGATCGCGCGCGCGCCGATCCGGCGGGCGAGCCGGAGGTCGGCGTCCATCACCTCGGGCCGGTAATGGTCGCTGCCGAGCAGCGGATGGCGGGCGAAGTTGACCACGGTCGCGACGCCGTCCAGAAGGTCCGGCCGGTCGATCTGGTCATGGCCGACCGCGCGCACCCGATCGCCGGGCAGGGTGCCGAGGACGTGGCGGGCGAGGAAGCTGCCCTGGCCGACGATCAGGATCTGCCCGGCCGCGGGCGTCTGCCTGGTCACGCTCCGCCTCAGGCCGGCTCGGCGAGGTCGTGCATCGGCACCAGCGTCAGGTGGCCGCCCTGGATCGCGAGGCCGAGCTCGCCCTGCTTGAGCGCCAGGGCCGCCCGGCCGAACACCTCATAGCGCCAGCCCTTGAGGGCGGCGACCTGGGGTGTGGCCTCGGCGGCGATCGCCTCGAGATCGCTGGTGGTCGCGACCAGCCGCTGGGCGACGTGGTGCTCCTCGCATTTGAGCTTGAGCAGGACCCGCAAAAGGTCGATCAGCGGCCCGAGGCCGCGGGCGAGCTTGGGCGGCGGCTCGATCTTCGGCAGCTCTGCCTGCGGGATCGCCAGCGCGGCGCGGATCGCCTCGACCACGCCCGGGGCGCTCCGGCGATCGAGGTTGATCCGGCGGAGCTTGGCGAGCTCCTCCAGCGTGGTCGGGCGGTTGGCCGCGACCTCGAGCAGGAGGTCGTCGCGCAGCACGCGGTTGCGCGGCAGATCGCGCGCCTGGGCGCTACGCTCGCGCCAGGCGGCGAGCGCCTGGACGATCGCGAGGAAGCGGGCATCCCGGGAGCGCACCTTGATCCGCTTCCAGGCCTCGTCCGGCGGCTGGTCGTAGGTCGAGGGCGCGGTCAGCTCGGCCAGCTCCTGGGCGACCCAACCGCTGCGGCCGGTGTCCTCGAGCTTCTGCTTCAGCTTCTGATAGACGACCCGCAGATGGGTGACGTCGGCGATGGCATAGGCCAGCTGCTGCGGGCTCAGCGGCCGGCGCGCCCAGTCGGTGAAGCGCGAGCTCTTGTCGATCCGGGCCTTGGCGAGCTGGGCGACCAGGGTCTCGTAGCCGACCTCCTCGCCGTAGCCGCAGACCATCGCGGCGAGCTGGGTGTCGAACAGCGGCGTCGGGATCTTACCGGTCAGGTTGTAGAAGATCTCGATGTCCTGGCGGGCGGCGTGGAACACCTTGACCACCTCGGGGTTCGCCATGAGCTCGAACAGGGGGGCGAGATCGAGCTCCGGAGCGATCGGATCGACCGCGGCGTGGCGCTCCTCGCCCGCGAGCTGGATCAGGCAGAGCTTGGGCCAGAAGGTCCGGTCGCGCATGAACTCGGTATCGATCGCGACGAACGGCTCGCGCGCCAGATCAGCGCACAGGTCGGCCAGCTCCCGGGTCGTGGTCAGCAGGGTCATCCGGGTCCATCGCGGTTCGGCGGCGCATTTCACAGCTCGAACGGTCGCCCTAACATAGGGGCACCGAGCGACGCCGCAAGCCGCGCGACATCCGCGCGGTCCGTCCCCGATCGAACCGCGCTCGAGCGCGCGAACCTCGGAAAGGCCGATGACCTACCCCAAGATCGTAGAGAACTCTCACTATCATTTGTGGACCGATGCTCTTCACGGGCGCGCCCTCGCGAAGCAGGCTAAGAATCGCTGGGATCGAGGTACGTACGAGCGTTGGACCGTAATGACGGTCTGGACCGTTCTTGAGATGGCTTGCGAGGTTGCGTTGGGGACCTCTGGGATTGGCCGCCGATTTAGGGAAAATCTTGATGCGGCGTGCGCGGACAAAGGAGCAGCCCCGATCGACTGGGGAGGCGGCGTCTGGCAACGAGTCCTCATGGTCCATCAGGCACGGAAAGACTTCATCCATATCAACGCCACGCAGGAGAGGCTTTTCCGAGGTTTCGAAGAGGCTGATCACGCGATCACGACCATACGAGAGGCAATTACTGACATTTACGATCGCGTGGGCAAGCTTCCGCCGGACTGGCTTGAAGATGATGACGACAAGGGCTGGGATCGAGGCTCGGGCACCATGGCTCATGGTCAGGCCATTCATGGGGGAGTTGACCCTAAAGGCGAGGGGACCGTACGCACTTCATACGAATACAAAGACAGGGAGTACGACTATGAATTTCACCCACCGGGGACCGACCACAAGCCGCTCATCGAGCGTCTACGCCAAAACCTTCGGATTCCTGTGACGGCAGTTCGCGCGTACCGAGGCACGACCCTGATTTACGAGCGAAAGCTGCAAATGCGAGGCACTTAAGCCTTCGGGGCGGGCTACACTTGCGCATGCTCGGGCTCGAAGCGAATGCACAGCCGGGTGCCCGTGGCCTTGGCGAAGCGTTCGAGGTCCGGGTCGAGGGCTTGACCCGGCTGCCTTCGAGGCGAGCGATGACCGCCTGCGTGGTGCCCATGGCCTCGGCCACCTGCTCCTGGGTCATGCCGGCTTGGCTGCGCGCGGCGATCAGGGCCGAGGCAAGAGCGAACTCCGGCTCGAGCGCCTCGTACTCGGCACGGAACTCCGGCTCTTTCAGCCATTCCTCGGCGATCTCCCGCATGGCGATGCGCCCCGTGCTCATGCCACCGCTCAGAATGCCTTCGGCAGGCCGGCATCCTTCAGCACCTTGTTCGCCGTGTGTCGGGACGCGATGGTCACCGGCACGGTGAACGGCTTATGCGCGTGGGGGCTGGTCCAGACCTCGTGATCGCCGCGGCCCTGCCGGAGAAACTCGCACCCGGCTTCGATCAGGATCTTTCGAACGTCCCTGCCGTAGCCCTTCAAGCCGCAGTGCCCCGCCGCACCCGCGTCCTGGCATGCGCAACGAGCTCGATTGGCACCTCGGCGTCATCGAACCCTTCCTCCTCGAGGAGATCGAGGATGACGCCGGGCAGCTTCTGAAGCAGCTCCTCCAGGCTCGGAGCTTCGGCGTTCACGCCTTCCAGATCGCAGGAACTCGACGAACCAGACGGCGGCGTCGGCATCGTAGGCCGCCTTCACGAGGATCAGGCCTCTGGGCATCGGGCTTCTCTGCCAAGGTGGGCTTTCAGGTCGCACATATAGCCTATCTCATTGCCAAGCAGCAAACGCGGTCGAAAGCGCAGGGCGCCGGCGGAGGAGCGCGGCGGTCAGGCCGAGGCGCGGGGCGAGCTGCGCCTCCAGTGGCCGGTGCACTCCCGGCCACGCGTCCGCTGTCGGCTTGACAGGCGGCGGGGTTGGGTGGCCTTTACCGCGCGGCGGCCGGCCGGGGCCGGCGCAACCTTGGAGCAAGAGGCTCTCATGCATCCCTTATCGCACCCACACCTGCGGCGAGCTTCGCCCCGCGCACGAGGGCGAGACCGTGCGCCTGTCGGGCTGGGTGCACCGTAAGCGCGATCACGGCCAGCTGCTGTTCATCGATCTGCGCGACCACCACGGCCTCACCCAGATCGTGTTCCAGCCCGAGCAGCCGTTTTTCCGGGATGCCGAGGGGGTGCGCCTGGAGAGCGTGCTGACGGTCACCGGCCATGTGGTCGCGCGCAGCGAGGAGACGGTCAACCCGCAGCTCGCGACCGGTGCTATCGAGCTGGTCGCGGACGAGCTGGTGGTCGAGGCGCCGGCCGAGCTCTTGCCGCTCCAGGTCAACGCCGAGCGCGACTACCCGGAGGAGACGCGGCTGCGCTATCGCTTCCTCGATCTCCGCCGGGAGTCGATGCAGAAGCAACATCCTGTTGCGCTCGAAGGTGATCTCGAGCATCCGCAGGCGCATGGAGGCGCAGGGCTTCGTCGAGTTCCAGACCCCGATCCTGACCGCGAGCTCGCCCGAGGGGGCGCGCGATTTCCTGGTGCCGTCGCGGCTCCATCCCGGAAAGTTCTACGCGCTGCCGCAGGCGCCGCAGCAGTACAAGCAGCTGTTGATGATCTCGGGCTTCGATCGCTACTTCCAGATCGCGCCCTGCTTTCGCGACGAGGACGCGCGCGCCGACCGCAGCCCGGGCGAGTTCTACCAGCTCGATCTGGAGATGGCGTTCGTCGAGCAGGAGGACGTGTTCAAGGCGGTCGAGCCGGTGATGCACGGCGTGTTCGAAGAGCTCACCGACTGGGACGTGACACCCTTGCCGTTCCCGCGCATCGCTTACCGCGACGCGATGGTCAAGTACGGCAGCGACAAGCCGGACCTGCGCAACCCGATCGAGATCGCTGACGTCGGCGAGATTTTTCGAGGTGGCGGCTTTGCCGTGTTCGCGCGCGCGGTCGAGCAGGGGGCGGTCGTCCGCGCGGTGCCGGCGCCGGGGGCGGTCGGCCGGCCGCGCCGGTTCTTCGACCAGATGGTCGCCTACGCCCAGAGCCTGGGCGCGCCCGGGCTGGGCTACATCCAATATGCCGCGGGCGAGGAGCCCAAGGGGCCGGTCGCCAAATTCCTCGATCCCGAACGGATCGCGGCGCTCAAGTCGGCGGCCGGTCTGACGGACGGCGATGCGGTCTTCTTCGTCTGCGACCAGCGGCCGGCGGCCGAGCGGCTTTCCGGATTGATCCGCACGCGGCTCGGCGAGGAGCTCGGGCTGATCGCGGAGCGCTGCTACCGGTTTGCCTGGATCGTCGACTTTCCGATGTACGAATGGGACGACGAGACCAAATCCGTCACCTTCTCGCACAACCCGTTCTCGATGCCCCAGGGCGGGCTCGAGGCCCTCGAGACCAGGGACCCGCTCGAGATCCTGGCGTTTCAGTACGACATCGTGTGCAACGGGGTCGAGCTCAGCTCGGGCGCGATCCGCAACCACCGCCCCGACATCATGGTCAAGGCGTTCGCGCTCGCGGGCTATCCGGCGGCGGTGCTGGAGCAGCGCTTCGGCGGCATGTTCCGGGCGCTGCACTATGGCGCCCCGCCGCATGGCGGGATCGCGCCCGGGATCGACCGGATCGTGATGCTGATCGCGGATCAGCCGAACATCCGCGAGGTGACGGCCTTCCCCCTGAACCAGCAGGCCCAGGAGCTGCTGCTCGGCGCGCCCTCGCCGGTCGACGACAGGCAGCTGAAGGAGCTCAACCTGCAGCTCTCGCTCGCCGCCCGCGAGCAGCTGCGCGAAGAACAGGCCGCCCCGGCTGCACCCGCCGAGCATCTGGTCTCACCCCATGCGGGTTGACGTCGGGCGCAAGCAAGCAGAACCCAAAGGGGCGAGATGAGGCCCGCAAAGGCTTGGGAGCACATCATTGCTGGCCGGCGCAACCTTCGTTTTCGAGATTTCGAGCAGCTTGTCGTGGCATTTGGTTTCGAGTTCGATCGCCAGTCTGGGAGTCACAGGATCTATCGGCACCCCGCCTTGCACCTGCGGATGAACATCCAACCTGAAGGAGGCAGGGCCAAGCTCTATCAGATCCGGCAACTACTGGACCTCGTGGAGACGCATGGCCTCCGGCTTCGGGAGTGAGCGATGGAGCGCTACCACATCAACATCTTCTGGTCGGACGAGGACCGCTGCTGGATCGCGGACGTGCCCGACCTTCGCTACTGCTCGGCGCATGGCGCAACGCCCGCGGATGCCTTGCGCGAGGTCCAGATCGCGATGACGGCTTGGCTCGAGAGCGCGCGCGCCCACGGTGATCCGATCCCCGCGCCGCGCTACCGGCCGGCGATCTACGCCGCCGGTCGACCGGCGGCTTGACCCAGTTTGGTGGCTTGCCGGCAAAATGCCGTCATGATAGGCTCGTGAAGGGCTGCAAATAGGTGACGTGATGACCAAGCTCACGGTTCGGAACCTTGAGGACGAGGTCGTCGCCAGGCTCAAGGCCCGGGCAGAGAGCCGGGGTCGGTCGCTCGAGGGCGAGATTCGGGAGATCCTGCGTGACGCGGCGCGCGTGCCGACACCGCGTCAGCTGATGGCGTGGCCGAGCAGATCACGGCGATGACGCCTGCCGATCGCGTCCAGACCGACAGCACGGAGCTGATCCGGGCCGCTCGGGATCGCGATTTGTGATCGTTGTCGTGGATGCGAGCGTCGCGATCAAATGGTACACGCCCGAAGTGCGGCACGCCAAAGCCAAGGCCCTGCTCGGTCGCGCGGAATCGATCCTTGCGCCCGAGTTGATCGTTTCGGAAGTGACCAATGTCGCTTGGGCGAAAGCGCGGCGTGGGGAGGTTTCCGAACGGGTCGCCGGGCTGATCGCTGCTCGGATTCGATGTGGCATACCTGCGCTCGTGCCCGCCGTCGAGCTCAACGAGCAGGCGCTTCAGATCGCTCTGGCGCTCCAGCACCCTGTCTACGATTGCATGTATCTGGCCTGCGCCCAGCTCGAAGCCGCGCCCCTCGTAACCGACGACCAACGCTTCATCAGGGCCGTCGGGACCGGCCCATGGCGCGACCAGGTGATCGCTTTGAACAGCGTCTCGCCGTGAAGGCTTGAGGGTGTCGAGCGATCGGAACAGGCTGGTGCCGCCGGGGTGAATTGAACACCCGACCCCTCCCTTACCAAGGGAGTGCTCTACCCCTGAGCTACGGCGGCGCCCCGATCCGGGAGCACGGTCAATGCCACAGGGTTCGGGTCCGATGCAAGGGAATTGGCGGCGGGAATGAGCGAGCGGGATGAGTCCCGAAGCAGCCGAAGCACTCGGCGCGCACGAGCGCGGAAAAGGCGACGCGCGAGGCGCGCCTGGCCCTCGCCATGCGCAAGAATCTGCTCAAGCGCAAGCAGCAGCAGCGCGGCCAGCGGCAGTGCGACCCGACCCGCCCCGTTAAGCCCGAATAAACTGATGGTGAGGCTCGACTTGAGGCGGTGCGTCTGAAACCCTAGAAAGGGCGCCGGCGCGCCGCAGCTTCTGGCAACTGGAGCCTCTAGCCCGATGGACCGAATCCTGATTCGCGGCGGCCGCGCGCTCACCGGTCAGATCCCGATCAGCGGCGCCAAGAACGCCGCCCTGCCGATCCTCGCCGCCGGCCTCCTGACCGAGGAGCCGCTGATCCTCGAGAACGTGCCGGCGCTCGCCGACATCGCGTCGATGCGGCGTTTGCTCGAGACCCTTGGCATGAGCGTCGAGGCCGGGCCGGCGGGGCGCCTCGAGGTCAGGACGTCCCGGATCACCAGCACGCTCGCGGCTTACGATCTGGTGCGCAAGATGCGCGCCTCGGTGCTCGTGCTCGGGCCGTTGCTGGCGCGGACCGGCGAGGCCAAGGTGTCGCTGCCCGGCGGCTGCGCGATCGGCCCGCGGCCGGTCGACCTGCACCTCAAGGGCCTGGAGGAGCTCGGCGCCGAGATCGAGCTCCGCGAGGGCTACATCCATGCGCGGGCCCCCAAGGGCCTGAAGGGGGCGAGCCTGCGTCTCGAGCTGCCGTCGGTCGGCGCGACCGAGAACCTGCTCATGGCCGCTTGCCTCGCCGACGGCGAGACCGTGATCGCCAATGCCGCGCGCGAGCCCGAGGTGGTCGATCTGGCGCGCTGCCTGATCGCGATGGGCGCCCGCATCGAGGGCATCGGCCGGGGCGCGCTCACGATCCAGGGGGTGGCCAGCCTGCACGGCGCCGAGCACAGGGTGCTGCCGGATCGGATCGAGCTCGGCACCTATGTCATGGCGGCGGCGATCACCGGCGGCACGCTCGAGCTCAAGGGCGGTCGCGTGCAGCTGATCCAGACGGTCGCCGAGAAGCTCGAGGAGGCGGGCGTCGCGATCGAGCCGACCGAGCTCGGGATCAAGGTCTCGGGCCGGGCCGCAAAGCCTCTCGGGGTCGACGTCATGACCCAGCCCTACCCCGGCTTCCCGACCGACCTGCAGGCCCAGCTCATGGCCTTGATGTGTGTCGCCGAGGGTGCTTCGATGATCACCGAGACGATCTTCGAGAACCGGTTCATGCACGTCCCGGAGCTGATGCGGATGGGGGCCAGGATCACCGTGCACGGCGGCTCGGCGCTGATCCGCGGGGTCGGGCGGCTGACCGGGGCGCCGGTCATGGCGACCGATCTGCGCGCCTCGGTCTCGCTGATCCTGGCTGGCCTCGCCGCCGAGGGCGAGACCGTGGTCAACCGCGTCTACCACCTCGATCGGGGCTACGAGCGGCTGACCGAGAAGCTGATCGCCTGCGGCGCCGACATCCAGCGGCTGCGCTGACCGGAACCCGGATGACCATGGGCGAGCGGCTGCGTCTGAAAGCGGTGGACCAGGATGACCTGAGCGTCATCGCCGCCTGTCTGCAGGACGCGCTGATCCCGCTCGCCGAGATGGCCTATCTGGCCGACGAGCGCCGGTTCGTCGCGGCGTTCACCCGCTTCCGGCGCGAGTGCCTGGCCGATCCCACCAGCCGCGAAGGCATGACCCAGTGCCAGTCGGCGCTGGTCTTCAATCAGGTCGAGGCGGTCCAGCACTGCGGCCTGGACAGCCGCTTCGGCGCGGTCCGGCTCGAGCTCCTGACCCTGGTCGCGGCGCCGGGGCAGGGCGGTCTGATCGACGTCACCCTGCTGTTCGCCGGTGATATGGCGATCCGCCTCCAGATCCGCGAGCTGGCCGCGACCCTCGAGGATTTCGGCGAGCCCTGGCCGGCGACCGTAGCACCGGCGCACGAGCTGGCCGGCGCGCCCGCCGGAGGGGGCTAGCCAATGGCGCTCCGCCTGGACGAGCGCGCGCCCGACTTCGACGTGGCGCTCGCCCGTCTGACCGCCCAGCGCGGACAGGAGCCGGCCGATGTCCGCGACCAGGTCGCGGGCATTCTCGCCCGAATCGCGGCCGAAGGCGATCGGGCACTGCTCGACTACACGCTCCGCTTCGATCGCCATCGCCCGAGCGCCGGGGAGCTGCGGGTCGGCGATGCGGAGATCGCACGCGCGCTCGAGGCTTGCCCGGACGAGCTGCGTCAGGCCCTCGAGCTGGCAGCCGCTCGGATCGGCGCCTTCCACCGGCGTCAGCTGCCGGCCGACCAGGACGACGTCGATGCCCTGGGCGTCCGCCAGGGCCTCCGCTGGCGACCGATCGAGGCGGTCGGCATCTATGTCCCGGGCGGCACCGCGGCCTACCCGAGCTCGGTCCTGATGAACGCGATCCCGGCGCGGATCGCCGGCGTCGAGCGCGTGGTCATGGCCGTGCCGGCCCCGGATGGCGTGCTCAACCCCCTGGTCCTGGTGGCGGCGAGCATCGCCGGAGTCGACGAGATTTTCCGCATCGGCGGCGCCCAGGCGATCGCGGCCCTCGCGTTTGGCACGGCGACGATCCAGCCGGTCGACAAGATCGTCGGTCCCGGCAACGCTTATGTCGCCGAGGCCAAACGCCAGGTGTTCGGCCGGGTCGGGATCGACATGATCGCGGGTCCGTCCGAGATTCTGGTGGTCGCCGACGGCGATCAGGACCCGGCCTGGATCGCGGCCGATCTTTTGAGCCAGGCCGAGCACGACGAGCTCGCCCAGGCGATTTTGATCACGGATGGCGTCGAGCTGGCCGGGCGGGTCGATACCGAGGTCGAGCTTCAGCTCGCCGATCTGCCGCGACGCGCGATCGCCGTAGCCAGCTGGCGGGATTTCGGCGCTCTGATCTGCCTTCGCGACCTGAACGACGCGCCGGCCCTGGTCGACCGGCTGGCGCCCGAACATCTCGAGCTGCTCGGGCCGCGGGCGGAGGCGCTGGCCCCGCGCATCCGCCATGCCGGCGCGATCTTCATCGGCGCGCACACGCCCGAGGTGATCGGCGATTACGTCGGCGGCCCCAACCACGTCCTGCCGACCGGCCGGACCGCCCGCTTCGCCTCCGGACTGTCCGTCTTCGACTTCCTGAAGCGGACCACGCTGCTCGCCTGCCCGGCCGCGGCCTTGTCGACGCTCGGCCCGGCCGCGGCGCGGCTCGCGCGGGCCGAGGGCCTGGAGGGTCATGCGCGGGCGATCGACCGGCGCCTTCGCGCCCCGACGTCGTCGTGACCGGCGCCGCCGACGGGCGGATCATCGAGATCCGGCTGGACAGCGCCAGCATCGTCCGCTGGAGCCGCGAGGTCGAGCACGAGCGCCAGGTGGCGGTGTTCGATCTCCTGGAGCGGAACTCGTTCCGGCTGGTGAACGGCTTCGCCGGCCCCTATCGCGTCCTGCTGTCGTTGCGCGAGGCCAATCTGGTGTTCGCGCTGGCCGACGAACAGCGCCTCAACCAGACCGAGGTCACGCTCTCGATGCGGCCTTTCCGGCGCCTGATCAAGGACTACTTCCTGATCTGCGACAGCTACTTCCAGGCGATCCGGCACGCCTCGCCGAGCCGGATCGAGGCGATCGACATGGGGCGCCGCGGCCTGCACGACGAGGGGGCGCTGAAGCTCGCCGAGGCCCTGGCCGACAAGATCGCGGTCGACGACGAGACCGCGCGCCGCCTGTTCACCCTCATCTGCGTCCTGCACATCCGTGCCTGAAGCGGTCGCGGAGCTGCCCGGCAGCGTCCTGTTCGCCTGCACCCACAACGCGATCCGCTCGCCGGTCGCCGAGGCGGTCATGAAGTATCTGCATGGCCGCCGGGTCTTCGTGCAATCGGTCGGCCTGCGGCCGCAGCCGATCGACCCGTTCGTGATCGCAGCGCTCGACGAGATCGGCATCGACCTGTCGCGGCATCGACCACGGAGCTTCGACGATCTGGAGGACGATTACTTCGATCTGGTGATCTCGCTGTCGCCCGAGGCCCAGCACCGGGCGGTCGAGCTGACCCGGACCAGCTCCTGTGCGATCGAGTTCTGGCCGACCATGGACCCGAGCCTGGTCACCGGCTCGCGCGAGCAGCGCCTCGACGCCTATCGGACGCTGCGCGACGATCTGCTCCGCCGCCTGCGGACCCGGTTTCCGCCCGGCGGCGCGCCGATCATGGTCTGAACCGCCGGATTGCGCTGACTGCCCCTCTTGACCTCGCTGGCGACCACCGTCATCTACAGGGTGGCTCGTTCCGGGCCCGGGCCTAACAAGGAGGTTGGATGGCCAAAGAAGATCTGATCGAGTTCGGCGGCACGGTCACCGAAGTCCTGCCCAACGCGATGTTTCGCGTCAAACTTGAAAATGACCACGAAATCCTCGCCCATACCTCGGGCCGCATGCGCAAGAACCGGATCCGGGTTTTGACTGGCGATCGCGTCACGGTCGAGATGACGCCCTACGATCTGAGCCGCGGCCGGATCACCTACCGCTTCAAGTAGCGGGTGGCCGCCAACCCTCCGCTGATCCTGGCCTCATCCTCGCCGCGACGGCTGGCGTTGTTGCGCCAGATCGGCATCGAGCCGAGCGCGATCGAGAGACCCGAGGTCGACGAGACGCCCCGCCCGCGCGAGCTGCCCAGAGCCCATGCGAGCCGCCTCGCGGCGGCCAAGACGGAGGCGGTCGCCGATCGCCAGCGGGTCGCCGACCGCTTCGTGCTCGGGGCCGATACGGTGGTCGCCTGCGGCCGGCGGATACTGCCGAAGGCGAGCGATGCGGCGATCGCCGAGCGCTGCCTGAAGCTGCTCTCGGGGCGGCGCCATCGGGTCTATACCGGGGTCATGATCCTGGCACCGGGCGGCCGGCGGGCGGCGCGGGTGGTGATGACCGCGGTCCGCTTCAAGCGCCTCGCCGCCGAAGAGCTCGTCGCCTATCTGGCCGCCGGCGAATGGCAGGGCAAAGCCGGCGGCTATGCGATCCAGGGCCGGGCCGAGGGCTTCACGCTCGCGATCAACGGCAGCTGGTCCAACGTCGTCGGGCTGCCGCTCGCGGTCACGGTCGACCTGTTGCGCGGGCTCGGCTGGCGGTTCGGGCCATGAGCTTCGCATCATGAGCGTGGAGCTCGTGATCGAGCCGACGCCGTTCGGCATGCGCGCGGGCCTGCTCGGGGATGGCCGCCTGCTCGAGGTCAGCCTGATCGACGCCGACGCCATGCCGGTCCGCGGCCAGATCTGGCTCGGCCGGGTGCGCGCGGTCGATCACGAGCTCGACGCCGCCTTCGTCGACTGCGGCCTGGACCAGGACGGCTTTCTCGGCGCGCGCGAGGCGCCGCTCGAGCCCGGGCAGTCGCGCGGCGCCCCGATCGGCCAGCGCGTGCGCGAGGGGCAGGCGATCATCGTCCAGGGCCGGCGCGATCCCCAGGGCGGCAAGGGGGCCCGGCTGACGAGCGAGGTCGCGCTCACCGGACCTTGCCTGGTCTATCGGCCCCGGCGGGCCGGCGACGGCCTGTCGGAGCGGCCGTCCGCCCGGGCTGCGACCGAGGCCGAGCTTGGCGCCGAGGCCGAGCGCCTGCGTGCGCTGTGGCAGACGATCGAAGCCAGGGCCGCTGCGGCGCGCCCGCCGGCCCGCCTGCATGGCACCGCCGACCCGGCGCACTGGCTCCTGGCCGAGCATCTGGGTGCCGATCCCTTGCGCATCCTGGTCGCCGATCCGGCAACCCTGGCGCGCGCCCGCAGCTGGCTCGCCGAGTGGCGGCCAAGCCGGCTCGACCGGCTCGAGCATCTGCCGGACGCCTTCGCCGTGAGCGGTGCGGAGGAGCAGTTGGCGGCGGCGCTCGAGCCGCGGGTGCCGCTCGAGGGCGGCGGTGCCCTGATCATCGAGTTCGACCGCGGCCCTGACCGCGATCGACGTCGACGGTGGCGGGCGGCGGGCGCTCGAGGTCGACCTCGAGGCGGCCGGCGAGATCGCGCGCCAGTTGCGCCTGCGCCAGCTCGGCGGCACGATCGTGGTCGACTTCGTCGACCTCGCCGGCAAGCGCGACCGGGCGCGTCTGTTCTCGGCGGTCCGGGCCGCGCTCGCCGCCGATCCGGTGCCCGTGCAGGCCTTTGCCATGAGCGCTCTGGGGCTGATCGAGATCAGCCGCCAGCGGGTCGGGCCGACGCTCGCCGAGCGCTTCGGCCGGGCCTGTCCGAGCTGCGACGGCAGCGGCCGGCTGCCGGACCTGCGCCGGCAGAGCGAGGTGCTGATGCGGGCTCTGGCAGCCCGCTCCCCGGGCCGGCTCGCGGCCGTCCTGGCGCCGGATCTGCACGCCTATCTCGGCCAGGGCGCGGTCTGGGCGGCGTTCGGCGAGCGCCAGGGCTGGTTGCCCGCGCTCCGGCCCGAGCCCACGCTGAAGCCGGGCGAGTGGCGAATCGAAGAGGGCAGGGGATGAGCAACCACGATCGCCGGCCGACCGGCCGGTCGACGACGCCGGCGCCAGAGCCTTCGGGGAAAAGGGGCCGCGCTGTCCGCTCTGCGGCCGCCCCAGGGTGCAGCAGTATCGGCCATTCTGCTCGGCCCGCTGCCGCGACGTCGATCTCGCGCACTGGTTCGGCGAGGCCTACGCGGTGCCGGCGGTCGAGCCCGGCTACGACGAGGAGGACGACCCGGCAAGCTGACGGCCTGCGCGGTCCCGCGACCCGCGTGCACGTCGACTACACCGAAAAGAGCGGCCCGCAGCGGGTCAAGGATCTGCTCGGCGAGGCCGAGGCGGCGCGTTTGGTCGCGACCGGCGCAAGGGTCATCCAGATCAACGTCTGGCGGCCGATCCGCGGGCCGGTCGAGCGCTCGCCCCTCGCCCTGGCCGACGCCTCCAGCGTCCGGGCCGAGGACCTGATCGCCACCGACCAGGTCTCCCCCGATCGCGTCGGCGAGATCTACCACCTCGCCCATAACCCGGCGCAGCGCTGGTACTATGCGCCCGCAATGACCCCGGACGAGGTGCTGCTGATCAAGGGTTGGGACAGTCTCGACGACGGTCGCGCCCGCTTCACCCCGCACGGCGCCTTCGAGCTGCCGGACACGCCCGAGGCCGCCGCCCGCGAGAGCATCGAGGTGCGCACGCTGGTGGTGATCGAAGGCTGATCCGGGCTGGACTACCCGCGGCCAGCCGACGCGGGATCGGCGAAGGAGAACCCACGTGGACGAGCAGGTGACCAGAGTGACGATCGTGACCGGCGCGTCCCGGGGCATCGCCGCCGCGGTCGCCTTGCTCGCCGGCCCGGATGGCAGGTGGATCAACGGCCAGACGCTGCGCGCCAGCGGCGGCATCATCTGATCCCGCTGTCCCCTGGAGGTACCTGCCGCGAGTTGGCTCCCCGGGCCGGACTTCGAACCAGCGACCCAGCGGTTAACAGCCGCTTGCTCTACCAACTGAGCTACCGGGGATCGGAGCACTAACGCCAACCAACCGATCGAGGTGTGGTCTATATCAGACCCACGCGCCGGCGAACAAGCTCCAAAGGTTGGCCTCAGGCCGGGCTCCAGAAGCGGTCGTCGAGGAGGAGCTGGGCCAAGGCGGCGCTCGCGGCCTCGAGCAGCCGTTCGCCCTTGGCGGCCGAGGCGGCGGTCGGATCGCCGAGCGCGCCGCTTGGGGTCCGCTCGGCAAAGGACTGCCAGCGCCAGGCGCCCGCCGGCCCGCTCTCACTTTCAACCGTGCGCGCGTCCGCAAAGCGGCCGGCGTCGACCAGCTCGGGCCGCAGCGCCATGACCATCGAGGTCTCGGCCTCGCAGGCATGAAGGACGCCGGACTGGCGCTCCAGGATCGCCCGGAACGGCTCGGCGGCGAGCTGCCAGTAGGTCGCGGTCGCGAGCACGAGGTCGAGCTCGCCGGTCAGCTGCTCGACCACGACCCGGAGCGCCGCCTCGTTGCCGCCATGGCCGTTGAGCAGCAGGACGCGCTCGAAACCGTGCCGTTGCAGCGAGCGGCAGATACAGCGCAGCAGCGCGCAGAACGTGGCAAAATCGAGGGTGAGCGTGCCGCCGAGCGCCATGTGATGTTCCGACAGGCCGCTCCAGACCGTGGGTGCGACCACCACCGGGCGCTGGCCGGCGAGGCGCCGTGCGGCGCGCTCGGCGACCGCGCTGCAGAGCAGGCTGTCGACCATGACCGGGAGATGAGGGCCATGCTGCTCGATCGCGGCAACCGGGACCACGACGATCGCCGCCTCCGCGGCCAGCGCCCGCAGTTCCTGCGCCTTCAGGTGGTCCCACCGGATTTCCAAAAAAATGCCTCGCCTGTTGCCGGTTTGCCGCCGCGGGCGCCGGCTCGGGATGGAGGCCGGGGGCGGAATTCGAACCGCCGATCAGGGATTTGCAGTCCCCAGCATTACCACTTTGCTACCCGGCCGCGGCCGCTTGGGCTGCTGGTCTTCTATCGAGCGGGTAGGGTCGGGTCAACGGCGCGCATGCGGGCGGCCTGGCGGTGGCCATGCCGATTGTCGCGGCCGCCGGGCGCCGCTATAGTTCAGATCGCGCCTGGGTTTATCGACCCGATCAGCATCACATTGGCACCACTGCCAGCGAGCCCTGCCGATGGACTACACCCGTGCCCGGCTGAATATGGTCGAGAACCAGCTGCGGCCGCATCAGATCGAGGATCCGCGCCTGCTACGCGCGATGCGCGAGGTGCCGCGCGAGCACTTCGTGCCCAAGAGCCTGCGCGGCGTCGCCTACGCCGATGAAGACCTGCGGTTGCCGGCGGGCGGCCATCTGATTGAGCCGCTGGCGCTCGCGCGCCTGATCCAGGCGGCGCAGATCAAGCCCCACGAGGTCGTCCTGCTGCTCGGCTGCACGACCGGCTATGCCGGGGCGGTGCTCGCCCAGCTGGCGGCGACGGTGATCCTGGTCCAGCCCGATCCGGCGGCCGCACAGCAGGTCGAGACCCTGCTCGACGAGCAGGGCGTCGACAACGTCGTGGTCGCCGTGAGCGACGACCCGACTGCCGGTCAGCCAAGCCAGGCGCCGTTCGACGTCGTCTTGCTGGTCGGAGCGGTCGACCTGGTGCCGCCGGCGCTCCGGGACCAGATCGGCGAGGGCGGCCGTCTGGTCGCGGTGATCGATGACGGCCGCGTCGGCAAGGGCACGGTGTTCACCCGGCTGCACGGCGTGATCGGCAGGCAGGTTCTGTTCGACGCGCGCATCCCCCGGCTACCCGGTCTCCAGACCCGCGCGGAGTTCGCGTTTTGACCGCTGACCGGTCGCGTGGCGGCGCCGCCGGGCACCTGCTCGAGACGTTGGCCCTCGAGATCGATCCGGCCGAGCTGGTCACCTTGCGCTCCCGAGCGGACAGCTACGTCCTGCTCGACGTGCGCGAGCCCTGGGAGCTCGAGATCTGCGGCTTTGCCGAAGCCATCCACCGGCCGCTCGGGGCGCTGGTCGGACAGGAGCAGGAGTTGCCGCAGGACCGACCGCTGGTCGTGATCTGCCACACCGGCCGGCGCTCGTTCCTGGCGACCCAGCATCTGCGCCGGCTGGGCTGGAGCCAGGCGGTCAATCTGCGCGGCGGCGTCGAGGCCTACGCGCTCGAGGTCGACCCGGGCATGGCGCGTTACTGAGGGCGATCTTGGCCGTGCCACACCGTCAGGATCGAACGGGTGTAAATGCCGGCTCGGATACTATCGTGTCTGGCGAGAGGGGTGTATAGGGAGGTCATGGGACACTGGCGATTGATCACGGCACTGGCGGGCGCAGCATGGCTCGGCGGTACCGCAGGGGGCAGCGCGCAGACCCTTCAGGATGCGCTGGTCGCGGCCTATCTCACCAATCCGGATCTGGAAGCCCAGCGCGCCGCGCTCCGGGCGACCGACGAGCTGGTGCCAGAGGCGCTCAGCGGCTGGCGGCCGACGCTGGCAATCAACGGGGACCTGACCCACACCGACGCCGACACCTCGGCGGGTGACGCCACCTTCACGAACAAATCGAGCTCGCTCACTCTCAGTCAGGAGTTGTACAGCGGCGGTGAGACGGTCTCCAACACCCAGCGTGCCGAGCTGCTGGTGCAGGCCCAGCGCGCGCAATTGGAGGCGACCGAGCAGAACGTGCTGCTCGACGCGGTCACCGTCTACACCAACCTGCTGGCGAGCCAGGCGGTCCTGGACTTCGCCAAGCAGAACGAGAGCCGCCTGCGTCGTCAGCTGCAGGCGACCCGGGATCGCTTCCAGGTCGGCGAGGTGACCCGGACCGACGTCGCCCAATCCGACGCCCGGCTGTCCGGTGCGATCTCCAACCGGATCCAGGCGGAAGGCGACCTCTCGGCGGCCCGGGCCGACTATCGCCGGGTGATCAACCAGGAGCCGAACAAGCTCGTGGTGCCGCCGCCGCTCAAGCAGCTGCCGGCCAATCAGGCCGAGGCCCACCAGCTGGCTGAGGTCAGTAATCCGAACATCACCGCAGCCCAGTTCAACCTGGCCGCGGCGCGCGCCGATGTCGACGTGGCGCAGTCAGCGCTCTACCCGCGGCTTTCGATTCAGGGAGAATTAAGCTATGCGGACGATCCTAACGCCGCGCTGGACTGGCGACGGGACGCGTCGATTGGCGCCAACCTGAAGATTCCCCTGTACCAGGGCGGCGGTGAGTATGCCCGAGTTCGGCAGACCAAGCAGACGGTGCGGCAGCGTGAGAATGATGTCGAGTCCGCCTTTCGCGCCGTTCGCAACGAGGTGACGAGCTCTTGGCAGGCTTTGGAGACGGCGACCAGCCGGATCGATTCGATCGGTGCTCAGGTGCGCGCCAACGAGATCGCGGTCGAGGGCGCGCGCCAGGAGGCGCTGGTCGGTCAGCGGACCACGCTGGACGTGCTTGACCAGGAGAGCGACCTATTCCAGTCGCAGGTCGACTTCGTCCGGGCGCGCCGAGACCAGGTGGTCGCGAGCTATCGGGTCAAGGCGGCGGTCGGCGAGTTGACCGCGGCCGGCATCGACCTGCCGGTCCAGCCCTACAATTCGGAAGCCTACTATGCCGACGTGCGCAACCGGCTGATCGGGCTCGGCATCGATGCAAAGGGCAATAGCAAGAAGTGACGGCGTGGCTTGCGGGTTCCTGGCCAATGGCTCCGTGGCCCATTTCTGGAGGTGAGTGACGTGACGACCGAGCCGAGAGAGCAACACGAGCCATCGATGGAGGAGATCCTCTCCTCGATCCGACGGATCATCGCCGACGAGGAGGCCGAGGACGGCGCCTCGGACGATGATGAGCTGGGAGCTGCCGAGGCCCAGGCCGAGGCATTGAACGAGGACGCCGACGCCTTGGCCCAGGCGGCCGATGACGAGGAGTCCGACGACGTCCTCGAGCTGACCAAGATGGTCCGCGACAGTGGCGAGGTCGTCGACTTGAAGGCGGAGGCCGCGGCGATGGCCGGGCCCGCCGCCGAGCCGGACAGCGAGCCCGAGGTCGCCGCCGACGAGGTCGAACTGGCCCCCGCCGATCAGGGCTTGGCCGACCAGGGCTTGGCCGACCGGGATTGGCCGACCGGGACTTGGCCGACCGGGATTTGGCCGAACCGGCGTTCGCCGCCCGGGAGCCGGTCGACCAGGAGCCGGCGCCGTTCATCCAGGACCAACCGAAGCAGGAGAAGACCGCCGTGGAGACGAAGTCGGCCGCTACCAGAGCGGAGCTGCTGTCCGCGACCGCGGCGAGTGCCGCATCCGGCGCCTTCGCCAAGCTGTCCGAGGCCTTTCAGCGCACGCCGACGGAGGAGTTGGTCGCCGACGACTCCGGGCGCACGGTCGAGCAGTTCGTCGAGGACATGGTCCGGCCGCTGCTCAAGGACTGGCTCGACGAGAACCTGCCCTCGATTGTGGATCGCCTGGTGCAGAAGGAGATCCAGAAGATCGCCCGCCGCGCCGAGCTCATGTAGCGCCGCCGCGCGCTGCGCCGGTCCGAGGCCTGCGGTCGGCACGCGCGGCGGGTGGTCTGGGTCCGCTCCGCGGCTGAGCGCCCTAGCTGGTGAACGCCTGTATCCCGGTCTGGGCGCGGCCGAGGATCAGGGCGTGGATGTCATGGGTGCCCTCGTAGGTGTTGACCGCCTCGAGGTTCATGACGTGGCGGATCACGTGATACTCGTCGGCGATGCCGTTGCCGCCGTGCATGTCGCGGGCGGCGCGTGCGATCTCGAGCGCCTTGCCGCAGCTGTTGCGCTTGATCAGCGAGATCATCTCCGGCGTCGCCTGGCCTTGATCGAGGAGCCGGCCGACCCGGAGCGCCGCCTGCAGCCCGATCGCGATCTCGGTCTGCATGTCGGCGAGCTTCTTTTGGATCAGCTGATTGGCCGCGAGCGGCCGGCCGAACTGCTTGCGGTCGAGCACGTACTGGCGGGCGGCGTGCCAGCAGAACTCGGCGGCGCCGAGCGCCCCGAAGGCGATCCCGAAGCGCGCCTTGCTGAGGCAGCTGAACGGTCCCTTGAGGCCGCGCGCCCCGGGCAGCACGCGGTCCTCCGACACCGGCACGTCGTCCATCAGGATCTGCCCGGTCGGCGAGGCGCGGAGCGCGAACTTGCCCTCGATCTTGGGGGTCGCCAGACCCTCGGCGCCGCGCTCGATCAGAAAGCCCCGGATCTCGCCATCGTCGTCCTTGGCCCAGACCAGAAACAGGTCCGCGACCGGCGCGTTGGTGATCCAGGTCTTGGCACCGCTGAGACGAAAGCCGCCCGCGGTGCGCCGGGCGCGCGTGGTCATCGAGCCCGGGTCGGAGCCGTGATCGGGCTCGGTCAGGCCGAAGCAACCGACGATCTCACCCCGCGCCAGACGCGGCAGGAAGGTCTCGCGCTGCTCGTCCGAGCCGAAGTCGTCGATCGGCGCCATGACCAGCGACGACTGCACGCTGAACATCGACCGGTAGGCGGAATCGACCCGCTCGATCTCGCGTGCGATCAGGCCGTAGCTGGTCGGATTGACCCCGGCGCAGCCGTAGCCCTGGATGGTCGCGCCGAGCAGGCCGAGCTCGCCCATCTCGCTGATAATCGCGCGCTCGATCAGCTCCTCGCGGTTGGCCCGCTGGATGCGCGGCATCAGCTGCTCTTGAGCGTAGGCGCGGGCGGTCGCCTGGATCAGGCGCTCATCCTCGGACAGCTGGTCCTCGAACCGGAACGGATCGTCCCAGACGAACACCGGTGCGGCCGGGGTGGCGATCTCGGCGCGTAGCGCCTGCGGCGACGACATCGGCAGCCTCCTGCGATTCCGAACCCGGGAAGGCGAGCTTAGAACGAGTTGGCGATCGCCACCAGATTGCGCAGCCGGTGCTCGTTCATCGCCCGGATCTCGACCGCGTAGCGCGCCCCGTCACGGCTGACCAGCCGCAGCGCCAGATATTGCCGGAACGGCCCCAGCTGCCACTCGCAGTCCATATGCCAGCTGTCGTCCCCGGCGCCGCTTGCGGGCGCCCCGCAACCGGTGAGCGGCCAGCCCGCGACCGAGTGCAGCATGCCGCGCCAGCTCTCCAGCTGGCCGACCATCGGGCTGTCCGCGATCGGGCTGTCGGGGCTGTTCAGCAGGTCGTCGAGGGTGGCATCGAAGCTCGAGATGTCGAGCGTGAGCTGGTCACGCAACCACTTCGCCGGATCGTCGACCGGCTGGTCGACGGGGCGGATGGTCAGCTCGCTGAGCGCCGCGAAGGTGCCCTCGGCCGGCTGGACCATGAGCTGCCCGCCGGTCTGCCCCGAGCCGCCCTGGAGCGAGCAGCTGAGCCGATAGCCATCGGGCACGAACAGCCGCCCGCAAAGGTCGTCCGCGGCGGCGCTGGCCGGCCCGCCGAGCGCCGCACCAGGCCCGCGAGCGCCAGGACTGTGCTTGGCCAAATCATGATGCCGTCATCCTAGCCATGGCGGGTCGCCGCCGGCAAGCCGGACGGGGCTGGCGCAGCCTACCATGCTACGCCGCTGCGGCCCGACCGGTCTCCGCCCGAAGCCTCTCCGCCCGAAGCTTCTCCGAATGCAACACCTGGGTCACCGTGATCACCCGGTCAAGGCGGCGCGCGACCTGCTCGGCGCGGCCGGCCGGCAGGCCCGCCACCTGGACGTCGATCACCAGCTGGTCCTGGTCGGCCTCGAGCCGGGTGCTGTGGCAGCGCTCAGGGATGACCCCGAACAGGCTGAACACGTTCAGCACTCGGGGCAACGCGCTGGGATCGGCGGCGGCAAAGACGGAAAAGCAGTCAACCCGTTGCGGGTTCGAGGACATGAGAGCGATCCTTCTCGCAAGCGACGACAGGGCGAACGACAGCGTCCCGACCCCCCATCGGGGTCGGGCGGCTAATTCGCCTGCCATGGCAGCGAAGCTGGATCGTGCTCACCATGATGTGATGGTACGCGCCGGCCGCGCGCCGATCAAGCGCCGGCTGACAGCGCCGGCTGACCGGACCGCGGGCGTCGGGTCACGGCCCCGCAGGCGGGGCGCTGCGCAAGGGTACGAAGGCGACCGGGAACAGGGTCCGCCGATGGCTGTCTCCGCTTTGATCCTTCTCGACCAGGACCAGATCCTGGTTGAACGAGCTGCCGCCGATCGGGATCACCAGGCGGCCGCCAGGCTTCAGCTGCTCGATCAGCGCCGGCGGGATCGAGGGTGCGGCCGCGGTCACCAGGATGGCGTCGTAGGGTGCCCGGGCCGGCCAGCCCGCCGCGCCGTCACCGACGTGGAACTCGATGTGGTGATAGCCCAGCGCCTCGAGCTTCGCCCTGGCGTCGCTTGCGAGCGCCGCGATCACCTCGATGGTCACGACCTCCGCGGCCAGCTCGGCCAGGATCGCGCATTGGTAGCCCGAGCCGGTGCCGACCTCGAGCACGCGGGCGTCCCGCCGGAGCCGGAGCAGATGGGTCATGACCGCCACGATCAGCGGCTGCGAGATGGTCTGATCGTGACCGATCGGCAGCGGCCGGTTGTCGTAGGCCTGCGCCTTGAGATCCGGCGGGACGAAGCGCTCGCGCGGCACCCGCAGCATCGCCTCGAGCACCTTCGGATCGAGCTCGGGGCTGCCGTCGCCGATCCCGGACCAGGCGATCTCGCGCGCGATCGTCTCGATCAGCACCCGGCGCTCGGCCAGCATGTCGTCCGGCGCGGCCGACCGCGGCACGGGATCCTGCGCCATGGTCAGCCCGGGAGCTCGGCGCCGAGCAGCTGGCGCAGATAGTCGAGCCCGGTCTGCGACACCCGATAGCGTCCCTGATGCTTGAACACACGCTTGGCGATCAGGTTCTGGCGCACGCACTGGGAGGGATTGCCGACCTTGAACCCCTGCTCGGTCAAAAGGGCGTTGGCCTCGCCGGTGCTGAACGACTTGTCGGCGCTCCGCAGGTAGCCGAAATAGCCGGCCGCCAGCATCCGGTCGACGTCGCTCGCGGCGCGCGGCAGGCGCTGCAGCAGCTCGCCGAAGGTTTCCGCGCGAAGCTGGCGCGGTGCGGGTTCGGCCCGCGCATCGGGTGACGGCAGCGGCGCCGGGTCGAGGGCGGCGGCATCGAAACCCGCGAGCCAGGCTTCGAACCGATCGACGTAGGCCTTGACGAAGGCCTCGCTGCCTTCGACCTCGAACTCCCGTTGAGAGAGATTGATCCGAAGCCTCGCGCGCTGTCCGTTCACCGTGTCTCCCCGGTCTCCGCCATCCGGCGCAACAGATTGTCAGAGCGCGCAATCTAGCCTTCGGTCGCTGTCACCTGCAAGCTGATCGCGCTGGAGGCGGACGCTCAATCCGGTTGATCGAGCAGCTGTGTGAGCGCGTCCCGGATCGGGGTCGGGATCGGCGCCGGCCGCTCGCTCGCCCGCCCGACGAACACGTGCACGAACTGACCGTCGGCCGCCGCCTGGTCGTCGTCGTTGCGGAAGATCCCGATCGCGTAGCGGACGCTGGAGCGGCCGAGCTTCATGACCTTGAGCCCCGCGGTGATCCGGTCGGGGAACCGGGCGCCCTTGCGGAACCGGCAGCTGCTCTCGACGCAATAGCCGATGACCTCGCTCCGCCAGGGGTCGAGGCCGCCCTCGCGGATCAGATGGTGGGCGATCGCGGTATCGAAGAAGCTGTAGTAGTTGACGTTGTTGATGTGGCCGTAGATGTCGTTGTCCAGCCAGCGGCTCGGGACCTCATAGAAGACGCGGTAGTCGGCGCGCACGGGCGGTTCAGGGTCCATGGGCGGTCTCCGGCGAGCGGGCGATGGGGCAGGGGGGTCAGCTCGCGAAGCGGGCGAGGATCAGGGCCAGCAGCGCGCGGAGCGCGGTCGCCTCGCCGCCCTTGGGCCGTCCCGGGCGGTCCTTCGGGTTCCAGGCGAAGATGTCGAGATGCGCCCAGGCCCTGGTCTCGGCGACGAACTCCTTGAGGAACAGCGCGGCCGTGATCGCGCCGGCGGAGCCGCCGGCGGGCGCGTTGTTGAGGTCGGCGATCCCGCTTTCCAGGAGCTCGCGATAGGGCGGATGGAGCGGCAGGCGCCAGAGCGGATCGAAGGCCGCCTGGCCGGCCGCGAGCAGATCGGCGGCGAGCTCGTCGTCGGGGGTGAGCAGGGCCGGCAGATCGGGGCCGAGCGCCACCCGGGCGGCGCCGGTGAGCGTCGCGCAGTCGATCATCAGCGCGGGCCGCTCGCGGTCGCCTTCCGCCAGGAGATCGGCCAGCACGAGGCGGCCCTCGGCGTCGGTGTTGCCGACCTCGACCGAGAGGCCTTTGCGGGTCTGGAGGACGTCGCCCGGGCGAAAGGCGCTGCCGGCGACGCTGTTCTCGACCGCGCCGATCAGCAGCCTGAGGCGGACCGGCACGCCGAGCGCCATGACCGCCTGGGCGAGACCGAGGGTGACCGCAGCACCGCCCATGTCCTTCTTCATCAGCAGCATGTTCTGCGCGGTCTTGAGGTCGAGGCCGCCGGTATCGAAGCAGACGCCCTTGCCGACCAGGGTCACTTTCGGCGCGCTCGCCTCGCCCCAGGTCAGCTCGACCAGCCGGGGTGCCCGCGGGCTCGCCCGGCCGACCGCGTGGATCGCCGGGAAGTTCTCGGTCAGCAGGGCGTCGCCCTCGACGGTCCGGAACTGGGCGCCGAAGCGCGCCGCGACCGCGCCCGCGGCCTCGGCGAGCTCGGCCGGGCCGAGGTCGGAGGCGGGCGTGGTGATCAGATCGCGCGCCAGCCAGACCGCCTCGGCAGTCGCTTCGCTGCCCCCGACCTCGGCGCCGTCCTCGAGCGCCAGGCGGACGGGCTTGGCCTCGTGCCGGCGGTAACGTTCGAAGCGGTAGCTGGCGAGCGCCCAGCCGAGCGCCGCCTGGCCGAGTCGCCGGCGGCGAGCCCGCCCAGTCGAGGCGCCAGTCACCGGCCGGCAGGCGCGCACGCAAGGCCGCGAAATCCCAGGGCTCGACCGGCTCGCTCAGAATCAGAAGCGCGCCCGCGAGGTCGCCATCCGGCGCCGGCAGGAGGGCCGTGGCCGCAGGCTTGGGCTCGAAGCCGGTCGCCTGCAGCCAGCCTTGCACCGCGCCCGACTGCGAGGCCAGCCAGGCCGGGTAATGCTCCGCCGGCAGGACGGCGACCGGCCGGGCCGCGACCTCGCTCAGGGCGACGAAACAGGACAGCATCGGGTTCTCCAGGGCTAAGAGGCGATCCGCGCCCGGGCCGCCTGGAGCTTCTGGAGCGTCTGCTCGGCCTCGGCCCGGCGCGAACGCTGCTCCTCGACGACCTCGGCCGGCGCGCGGTCGAGGAACTTGGGGTTGGCGAGCTTCTGATCGAAGCGCGCGATCTCGGTCGCGGCTTTGGCCAGCTCCTTGTCCAGGCGCCGGCGCTCCTGCTCGAGATCGATCACGCCGGCAAGCGGCAGGGCGAAGATCGCCTCGTCGACCACCAGCTGGAGCGAGCCGCGCAGGGCCGGGGCCTGGCTCGCCTCGACGCGGGCGAGCCGGGCGAGGCGCATCAGCGCGTCCCGATGCTCCTCGAGCCGGGCGAGCGTGGTCGGGCCGGCGTCCCGGACCTGCAGGGCGAGCTTGGCGGCCGCCGGCACGGCCAGCTCGTTGCGGGCGGCGCGCAGGCCGGTGACCACGCGGATCAGCCAGTCGAGCTCGGCCTCCGCGTCCGGGTCGAGCAGCTCGGGGTCGAGCTCCGGCCAGGCGGCCGCGATCAGCGGGCCGCCTGGGGCGCCGTAGCGCCGTTGCCAGAGCTCCTCGGTGACGAACGGCGTGAGCGGATGCAAGAGATGCAGGAGCTGGGCCAGGACGAAGCCGGCGGTCGCCCGGGTCTCCGCCTGGGCCGCCGCATCGCCGGCGGCGAACAGCGGCTTCGCGAGCTCGAGATACCAGTCGCAGAACTCGTTCCAGGTGAAGTGGTAGAGCGTGTTGGCGGCATCGTTGAAGCGGTAGCCCTCGATTGCCGCCTCGGTCCGTCGGGCGGCCTGGGCGAGCTTGCTCAGGACCCAGCGGTTGACGGTCTGGCGGCAGGCCGCCGGATCATAGGTCGGGTCGAGATCGCAGCGATTGAGCTCGCAGAAGCGGGCGGCGTTCCAGAGCTTGGTGGCGAAGTTGCGATAGCCCTCGACCCGGCTCTGGCCGAAGCGGATGTCGCGGCCCTGGGTGGTGCTGGCGAGGATCGCGAAGCGGAGCGCGTCGGCGCCGTACTGGTCGATCAGCTCGAGCGGGTCGATCACGTTGCCCTTGCTCTTGCTCATCTTCTGGCCGCGCTCGTCGCGCACGAGGCCATGGATGTAGACCTCGCGGAACGGCACCTCGCCCATGAACTTGAGGCCGAGCATCATCATCCTTGCGACCCAGAAGAAGATGATGTCGAAGCCGGTCACCAGGACGCTGGTCGGATAGAAGCGCAAAAGCTCGGGCGTGCGCTCGGGCCAGCCGAGCGTCGAGAACGCCCAGAGTCCCGACGAGAACCAGGTGTCGAGCACGTCCTCGTCGCGGGTCAGCTCGACCTCCCGGCCATAATGCTGGCGCGCCTCGGTGGCCGCGCCCGCGTCGTCCATGGCTACGAAGACCTTGCCGTCCGGGCCATACCAAGCCGGGATCTGATGGCCCCACCAGAGCTGGCGCGAGATGCACCAGGGCTGGATGTTGCGCATCCACTCGAAGTAGGTCGCGGCCCACTGCGCCGGCACGAAGCGGGTGCGCCCGTCCTCGACCGCGCGGATCGCCTCCTGGGCGAGCGTCCTGGCATCGGCGTACCATTGATCGCTCAGCATCGGCTCGACCGGCGTCTCCGAGCGCTGGCTGTAGGGCACGCTGTGCCGGATTTTTTCCACTTTCTCGATCAGGTCCGCCGCCTCCAGGTCCGCGAGCACGCGCTGGCGCGCCTCGAACCGGTCGAGGCCGCGATAGGCCTCGGGCACCTGATCGTTGAGCCGGCCCTCGGCGTCCAGAATGCTGATCATGTCGAGGCCGTGTCGGCGGCCGACCTCGAAGTCGTTGAAGTCGTGGCCAGGCGTGATTTTGACCGCGCCCGAGCCCTTCTCGGGGTCGGAGTAGGCGTCGGCAACGATCGGCAGGGGGCGGCCCGCCAACGGCAGGATCGCGTGGCGCCCGATCAGGCCGTGGTAGCGGGGGTCGTCGGGATGGACGGCGACCGCGGTGTCGCCGAGCATGGTCTCGGGCCGCGTGGTCGCGACCGTGATGTGGTGGCCCTTCTGCCCTTCGAGCGGATAGCGGATGTACCAGAGGTGGCCCTCGACCTCGGTCGCCTCGACCTCGAGGTCCGAGACCGCGGTCTGCAGCCGGCAGTCCCAGTTGACCAGGCGCTGGTCCTTGTAGATCAGGCCGTCGCGATAGAGATCGACGAACACCTTGCGGACCGCCTGCGAGAGCCCCTCGTCCAGGGTGAAGCGCTCGCGCGACCAGTCGGCGGAGGCGCCCAGGCGATGCAACTGCCGGCTGATGACGCCGCCCGACTCCTCCTTCCAGGCCCAGACCCGATCGACGAAGGCCTTGCGCCCGATCTGCCGGCGGCTCAGCCCCTCCCGCTCGAGCTGGCGCTCGACCACCATCTGGGTCGCGATGCCGGCGTGGTCGGTGCCGGGCTGCCAGAGCACCGCCCGGCCGCGCATGCGCCAGAAGCGGATCAGCGTGTCCTGGATCGTGTTGTCGAGGGCGTGGCCCATGTGCAGGCTGCCGGTGACGTTCGGCGGCGGCATGACGATGCAGTAGGGCAGGCGCTCGGGGTCGGGCGACGGCCGAAAATGGCCGCCCGCCTCCCATGAGCGGTCGTGCCTGGCCTCGACCTCGGCCGGTCGATAGGTCTTGTCCAGCATCGACGGGTCGTCCACACGGCTGTTCACGCACAAAAAACCGGCGCCGCGGCGCCGGTTCGGGCTATAGGCGAATTCGCCAGGCCCGGCAAGGCGAGGGCGCGCGGGTCCTTGCCCGTCAAGGGCGAGGTTTACAGAGGGCCCGGCTTCAGCCAAGTTCGCGGGTCACCAAAGAGGCCCGGGACAGGGCCCGGGAAAGGCTAGCCGCGAACCCATGGAGCCGGCCATCTTCGCCCTCGTGCTCGGGGCGGCGCTGCTGCACGCGAGCTGGAACGCGCTGGTCAAGACCGGCGGCGATCCGTTCCTGCGCCTGGCGGTGGTCAACCTGGTGAGCGGGCTCTGCGCGCTGCCGTTGCTGTTCGCGGTCGGGCTGCCGGCGGTGGCCAGCTGGCCCTTCCTGTTCGCCTCGATCGTGATCCACCACGGCTACTATCTGGCGCTCGCCTACGGCTATCGTCATGGCGACCTGTCGCACGTCTACCCGATCGCCCGCGGCAGCGCGCCGCCTTTGGTGGCGCTGATCGCCTGGGCCTTCGCGGGCGAGAGCCCGGGCGCGCTCGGCCTGCTCGCGATCCTGGTGATCTCGGCCGGCATCCTGAGCCTGGCCCTCACCGACGACGGCCGGCTGGGCGCGGTGAAGCCGCTCGGCTTCGCGCTCGCGACCGGGGTCACGATCGCCGGCTACACGCTCGCCGACGGTCTTGGTGGACGGCGCGCCGGGCGACGTGCTCGGCTACATCGCCTGGCTGTTCGCGATCGATGCCCTGCCGTTCGGGCTGCTGGTCGCGTACCGCTACCGGGCGCGCCTCGGCGCGGCTCTGGGGCGCGCCTGGCGGCCGGCCGCGGTCGGTGGCGTGCTCGCGGCCGCGGCCTACGGCCTGGTGATCTGGGCGATGACCCGGGCGCCGATGGCGCAGGTCTCGGCGCTCCGCGAGACCAGCGTGATCATGGCGGCGCTGATCGGCACCCGGCTGCTGCGCGAGCCGTTCGGCACCCGTCGGATCTTCGCCGCCAGCCTGGTCGCGGTCGGCGTCGTGCTGCTGCAGATCGGCGGCGCCACGTGAGCGTCCTGATTGATTCCTCGCGCTCGGGTGACTATAGTCATGACCATGGGCATGGAGGTCGCAGTGCGCACGATCAAGGCATCTGAGTTCAAAGCCAAGTGCCTGAAGCTCATGGACGAGGTCGCCTTGACGGGTGAGTCCCTCGTGATCACCAAGAACGGCAAGCCGACGGCACAGCTCGGCCCGGTTGCCCGGGAGCGAAAAAGTCTCTGGGGTCTGCACAAGGGCCAGATCGAGATCCTGGGTGACATCATCGAACCGATCGACGTCGAGTGGGATGCAAACCGCTGATCCTGCTCGATACGCATTGCCTGCTCTGGCTGGACCAGGCGGTCGAGCGGATGAGCCGGCGGGCGCGAAGGCTCGTCGATGCGGCGAGCCGGGCCGGTGATCTGGGTGTGTCGGCGATCTCGTTCTGGGAGGTCGCGATGCTGGTCGCCAAGCAGCGGCTCCGCATCAGCCGACCACTCGCGTCATGGCGGCGCGAATGGCTACAGCAGGGTGTCGTCGAGTTGCCGATGACCGGCGCGATCGGAATCGATGCCGCTCTTCTAGCGACGTTCCACGCCGATCCTGCCGATCGCTGGATCGTGGCAACCGCACGGGAGATCGACGCCGTGTTGCTCACTGCCGACGACAGGATCCTCGCTTGGCCGGGGCGCCTCGACCGGCAGGACGCCCGTGTCTAGTGTTGGACCGATGACAGCCCGGTTCGCGTGATCGCGCCAGCCGCTCGTATCGATCCGCAGAAGATGGTCCGACCGCTCAGCCACTGGCTGCTCCTGTTCGTGCTGGTCGCGATGTGGGGCAGCGCGTTCATGATGACCGGGATCGCGGTCAGGGGCTTCACGCCGGCGACCCTGGTCGCGATCCGGCTGGCGCTCGCGGCCCTGCTGCTGGCGGGACTGGTTCTGATGCGCGGCCAGCGCTTCCCCACGAGCCCGCGCTTTTGGCTGTTCAGCCTCGCGATCTCGCTCGCCGGCAACTGCGTGCCGTTCTGGCTGATCAGCTTCGGCCAGCAGCGGGTCGACAGCAGCCTCGCCGGCATCCTGATGGGCATCATGCCGCTCACGACCATGGTGCTGGCGCATTTCTTCGTCCGCGGCGAGCGCCTGAACCGGGTCAAGGCGACCGGCTTCCTGCTCGGCTTCATCGGGCTGGTCGTGCTGATCGGCCCGCAGGCGCTGCTCGAGCTGCGCGGTGAGGGGACCCTCCTGGTCTCTGAGCTGGCGATCCTGGGCGGTGCCATCTGCTATGCGATCAACGCGATCCTGGCCCGCCACCGGCCGCCCGCCGACGCCCTGGTCGCGGCCGCCAGCATCATGGTCGCGGGCAGCCTGGTCATGCTGCCGATCGGCGGACCGGACGCGCTCGAGCAGCTGGCTGGCGCACCGGCCGGCCCGTTCGCCGCCATGATCGCGCTCAGCCTGATCGCGACCGCGATCGCGACCGTGGTGTTCCTGAAGCTGGTGACGCTCGCCGGCCCGAGCTTCACCTCGTTCATCAACTATCTGATCCCGGTCTGGGCGCTGCTCATGGGCATGACGTTCATGGGCGAGCGGCCACCGCCCACGGCCCTGCTGGCCCTCGCCTTGATTCTCGGCGGCATCGGCCTCAGCGAGATCGGCCAGCGGCGGCGGCTCCGAACGGCGACCCGCCAGAGCGCCTGAGTCAGATCTCGACGAGGAGGCCGTCCTCGGCGGTCTCCCAGCCGATGCCGTCGAGACGGTCGAGCATCGCCTGGCTCATGTGGGTCAGCATCAGGCGCTTGGCATGCAGGTCCTGGCGGCGGCGATTCAGGGTCTCGAAGTCGAGATGATAGCGACCCTTGCGGGCGAAGGCGTAGCACTCGATGAGCAGCAGATCGCTGCCTTCCGCGAGCTCGATCAGCTGCTCGGTCCATTCGGTGTCGCCGGAATAGGCGATCCGCCGCCCGCCGCAGGCGAAGCGGAGCGCGAACGCCGCCGAGCCGGACGGGTGTTCGACCGGATAGGCGGTGACCGCGACGCCACCCGAGGTCTCGGTCCGGCCGGGCGACGAGCTCGACGAACTCGAGCGGGAAGCGCCAGGCCGTCCGGCTGGAGCCGGGGAACAACGCCTCCTGCGCGGCCAGCAGCCGCTCGCGCGTGCCGGCCGGGCCGACGATCGTCAGCGGTCGCCGCCGCCGGCTGACGTGCTGCGCCTCGAGCAGGAGGAAGGGCAGGCCGCCGAAATGGTCGCCATGCAGATGGCTGAGGAACACCCGGTCGATGGTCGCCGGGTCGACCCCGAACCGACGCATCGCGACCATCGCGGTCGCACCGCAGTCGATCAGGAACCGGTCGCGACCGGCGGTCACGAAAAAGCAGGTCTGCAAGCGGCCGCCGCTGCCGAACGCATCACCACAGCCGAGCACCCGGATCGCCACCCTGGGCATCACCCCTCTCGTTTTGTCACACCCGAACAGCTCTTTTTCGGCCGACCCGAGCCGGCCGGCAGTGAACTGGTTCACAGGCGGCGCGCCCAGCTCTCCGGCCGGATCTGACCAAGAGGTCCCCGACTAGGCGATTTCAGGCGTTTTTCGGGCGATCGAGCCGGGCCGCGACGCGGCCAGCGGCAAGTTGCCGCCCCCCGGCGGGCGCCGGACGGCCGAAGGTCAATGGCAACCGGGACAGAGATTTGGTCGGAGTGGCGTGACTCGAACACGCGACCCCCGCCTCCCGAAGACGGTGCTCTACCAGGCTGAGCTACACTCCGACCCGAGGTCGGGCCTGTATATAGCGGCTTCCGGCCGGCTCGGCAATGGACGGCGGGCCGGGCGGCGCCGGTCTCAATAGGCACGCTCGATGCAGAAGTCGGCGAGATCGAGCAGCGCCTGCCTGGGTTCGGACGGCGGGAAACCCTCGAGCGCGCGCTGGGCCGCCGCGCTGTACTCGGCGGCGCGTGCCAGGCTGTCGGCGAGCGCGCCGTGCCGGCTCAGGAGCTCGATCGCATGCGCGAAATCGCCATCGCGCTGCTCGACCTGCTCGAGGGTGCGGCGCCAGAACCGGCGCTCCTGGGCGCTGCCGCGCGCGAACGCCAGGACCACCGGCAGCGTGATCTTGCCATCGCGGAAGTCGTCGCCGAGGCTCTTGCCCAGGACCACCTCGCGGGCGCTGTAGTCGAGCACGTCGTCGGTCAGCTGAAAGGCGATGCCGAGGTTCTCGCCATAGCTGCGCAGCGCCTCGGCGTCGCTCGCCGAGCGCTCGGCGACCAGGCCGCCGATCTGGGCGGCGGCGGCGAACAGGGTCGCGGTCTTGGCGCTGATCACCCGCAGGTAGGTCGCCTCGGTGGTCTCGGCGTCGTTCGCGGTCATCAGCTGCGCCACCTCGCCCTCGGCGATCACCGCCGACGCGTTGGCCAGGATGTCGAGCACGGCGAGCGAGCCGTCCTCGACCATCAGCTGGAAGGCACGCGCGAACAGGAAATCGCCGACCAGCACGGGCGGCTTGTTGCCCCAGATCGCGTTGGCGGTCGCCAGGCCCCGGCGCAGCTCGCTCTGATCGACGACGTCGTCGTGCAGGAGGGTGGCGCTGTGAATGAACTCGACCGCCGCCGCCAGACGCAGGTGGCGCTCGCCGCGATAGCCGCAGAGCTGGGCCGCGATCAGGGTCAGCATCGGCCGCACGCGCTTGCCGCCGGCCGCGACCAGATGGCCGGCGAGCTCCGGGATCAGCCGGATCGGGCTGTCGAGCCGCGCCACGATCAGCTGGTTGACCCGACGCATGTCGGCCTCGACCAGCCTTTGCAGGGGCTCGAGCTTGCTCCGCTCGGGTGCTGCTTGCAGTTGTTGACCGACAGCAGTCAAGCCGATTCCTCCCGGGTGGCGCGCCCTGCGCATCCCGCCCCTTGCTAACAGGGCTCCAGGTGCAATGCAAACCTGGCTCTATGGCCACGGTCAATATAGGATACCGCCACCATGCAAGAGCTGTTGCGCAGTAACGATCTCGTCCATCTGTCCTGGGCGCAGGCGATCCTCGCCGACGCGTCGATCCCTTACCTGCTGCTCGACGACCACGTCAGCGGGATCGAGGGCAGCATCGGCGCGATCCCGCGCCGGCTGATGGTCGAGGACGACCACCTCGAGGCGGCCAGGCGCCTGCTCGAGCAGGCGAGAGATGCCCTTGCCGGCTCCTGACGCGCTGACCGACGCGTCGACCCTGGAGCTGACCGAGGACCATCTGCTCGGCGGCCGCGTGCGTCTCCGGCAGCCGGCGCGCGGCTATCGGGTGGCGATCGATCCGGTGCTGCTGGCGGCCGCGGTGCCGGCGCGTGCGGGCGAGACCGTGCTCGACGCCGGCGCCGGCACCGGCGCCGCCAGTCTCTGCCTCGCCACCCGCGTACCCGCCTGCCGGATCGTCGGCCTGGAGATCCAGCCGGCCCTGCAGCGGCTGGCGGGCGACAACGCGACGCAGAACGGTCTCGAGCGACGGGTCGAGATGATCCTGGGCGATCTCGGGCGGCTGCCGGCCGCGCTCGCGGGCACGCGCTTCGACCACGTCATGACCAATCCGCCCTACCTGGCCGCCCTGGCCGCGACCGCCTCGCCGATCCGGGAGCGGGAACTCGCCAACCTCGAGCAGGGCCTCGACCTTGCCGGCTGGCTCGCGGCCTGCCTGCGCCTGCTCGAGCCGGGCGGCGTGATGACCCTGATCCACCGCGCCGACCGCCTGGCCGCGGTCCTCGCCGCCATCGATGGCCCGCTCGGCGAGCTGGTCCTGTTCCCGCTCTGGCCGCGGCGCGCCGACCGCCCGGCCAGGCGCGTCCTGGTGCAGGGGCGCAAGGGCAGCCGCGGACCGTTGACGTTGGCGCCGGGCCTGGTCCTGCATGATGACGACGGCGGCTTCAGCGGCGCCGCTGAAGCCATCCTGCGCCACGGCGAGGCCCTGCTCCTGCACGGGCGGGCATATGGCTGAGGGACGCCTGGCGCGGTGGCGCGCGCGGCTCGGGCTGCCCCCGCGCGCGCCGGTCGTGCCGGTCGTCCGCTTGACCGGGGTGATCGGCGGGCCGTCGCTGCGCGGCAGCGGGATGTCCCTGCACGGCCTGAATGCGGCGCTCGAGCGCGCGTTCAAGGTCCGGGGCGCCAAAGCGGTGGCGCTCGCGATCAACTGCCCGGGCGGCTCGCCGGTCCAATCGGCGCTGATCGCCGAGCGCATCCGGGCGCTCGCGGCCGACAAGCAGCTGCCGGTGCTGGCCTTCATCGAGGACGTCGGCGCGTCGGGCGGCTATTGGCTGGCGCTCGCGGCCGACGAGATCTTCGCCGACGCGCGCTCGATCGTCGGCAGCGTCGGCGTGATCCACGCCGAGCTTCGGCTTCGACGCAGGCGATCGCGCGCCTCGGCATCGAGCGTCGCGTGCATACCGCCGGCGCCAAGAAAGCGCTGCTGGACCCGTTCCGACCCGAGGACCCGGACGACGTGGCAGCGCCTCGAGGCGATCCTGCACGAGATCCATGCCGGCTTCAAAGCGCAGGTCCGCGAGCGCCGGGGCACCGAGCTCGAGGCTCAGCGACGCCGAGGTCTTCGAGGGCCAGATCTGGACCGGCGAGGGCGCCCTCGGCGCTCGGCCTGATCGACGGCCTCGGCAGCCTGCACGGCATCCTCAAGGCGCGTTACGGCGACAAGGTCGAGCTGCCGCAGATCAGCGCCGCGAAGCTCCTGGTGGCAGCGCCGCCTCGGCCTCGGCCCGACCACCCCGATCCACAGGCCCTGGTCGACGGCGTGCTCGACAGCCTGGCCGAGCGCGCGCTCTGGGCCCGCTACGGGCTCTGAGCCGAGGGAGCAGTGCAGGCGAGTTTCCAGCGCTCGCGCCCGGTTGTCCCAACCTGAGATGGGGATTAGGCTCGGGGTCACAATGACCTCGGGAGGACGCCTTGAGCGCCGGGGCGGGCTGGGATTGGGTGTTGACGATTTCCGCGGCCGCCGGGTCGGGGGCTACGACGCTCTTCATGCAACTCTTCCTGGAATATACGGACAAGCCCGACCGGATCGAGGGCTGGGTCGAGAAGGACCAGGAATACCGCGCCGAGCTGGCTACCAAGCTCCGCGGTAGCCGGATCGGTACCAACTACCGCGATTTCCTGACCCGCGGGCTCGACTGGCTGGATCGGAACTGGGGCGAGGCGGGCTCGGCCAAAGCGCTCGGCATCTGCATCATCATCGGCCTCTGCTACGCCTACGCCGCGTTCTTATCGCCTGGGGTGTCGGCGCTCCGGGCCAGATCGGGGGTCTCGAACTTCTGGGCGCGGCGCCGCAACCTGGACGAGGTCTGCTGGCGCTCTGGTTCGTGGCGGCGCCGCCGCTCGGCTTTGCCTTCGGTCGCTGGCTCGGCCGGCAGGAACGACGCTTGAAGCTATGCCTGCGTCGGTACCTTCGCTGGCGCCGGCGGCGCTTCGAGATCGGCTACCGTGCTGCGCTGATCGTCGTCTTTGGTGTCCTGCTGGCATTCCTGTTCGCGATCGATCGAGACTTCTGGCGGTCGTTGTCGGTTTCGTTCGATCCTGCTCACTGTCGGCCCGATCGTCGGGATCGCCGCAGCGCGGCGATCCCGACGATTTTTTTTGGCAGGGCTTCTCGCATTCGTAGCCGGAGCCGGAGCCGGAGCCGGAGCCGGAGCCGGAGCCGGAGCCGGAGCCGGAGCCGTAGCCGGAGCCGGAGCCGGAGCCGGAGCCGGAGCCGGAGCCGGAGCCGGAGCCGGAGCCGGAGCCGTAGCCGGAGCCGTAGCCGTAGCCGGAGCCGTAGCCGGAGCCGTAGCCGTAGCCGGAGCCGTAGCCGTAGCCGTAGCCGGAGCTATCGGCGCGGCCACAGCCGTGGCGTCACGTCGAGGAGCCTTTGCGCGGCGGCATCGGCTCCTTGGTTGGGCTCGGGCTTGCTGTCGGCGTCGTTGGGAGCCGCGCCGGCCTGGGGGACGAGTTCGTCGTCGCATTGATGGTCTTCTTTTTTGTGCTGCCTGTGGTCAATGGCCTCTGGGACTGGCTGTCATGGTTGATCACGCGAGGGCTCGGCCGCCGTCTGCTCGCGTCGTTCGGCGGCAGCGGAGGGCTCGGGCAGCGCGTGGCGGCCGTCGTTGGGCACGGGGTGCTCGACCTCGTGCTTGCGGTCGCGCTGCTGGCGGCCATGGCGTTCTTCCTGGCGTTCGGCTTCGAGGCATACAATCGCATCGCGATCATACAACGGGGCCAAGATCTGCCGGTCTTCGATCTCGGACCGTTCCTCGCGAACGCCGCCGACCATCCCTGGACCGACGGACTCTGGCTGACGGTCATGCTGATCAGCACGCTCGTCCCGACCGCGCTGCACGTGGTGGCACTGCTCGCGAGCCCGATCGCTCTGGTGACCCTACCAACCGAGAAGCGGCTGGCAGCTGGCCGGCGAGCTCGAGACGTACGATGCGCAGCCCGAGCGGCACCCGCAGCATCCAGCGGCGGGCCGGGCGCTACGTCGCGCGCGAGCGCCATGCAGCGCTGGCGCTCGCGGCCGGGCTGTTCATCCTGCTCACGGCCGGTGGTCTTCGAGCTGATCAATCTCCTCCTCGGTGAGCTCGGCGAGGGCCAGACCATCGCCCACTTGGTTCTGGGCGTAGCCAAGTGGGGCATCGCGGCTGCCCACGTCTTTAACTGAGCCTCGGGGCTCGACATTCGCGCGCGCGGGCACGATGTTCGGCGAAGACGAGGCCGCGGAGGAGCCGGGAGAGTTACGCGTGTTCGGTCTGTCACTGAGTAAGCTGCTGTTCACGATCTTCGTCGTGGTCGCGGTCTGGAAGGCGTTCGCCTACGTCGGCCGGCTCAGCCAGGAGCGGCAGCGGGGCGAGGCGTTGCGCCGCCGGCCGGCGAGCCGGCCCAAGACCAGCTCGAGCCGCACCATCGATCTGGTCGAGTGCCCGCGTTGCGGCGCCTACGTCGACCCGCAGGAAGGCTGTCATTGCGGCCGAGCCCGCGCCTGAGTGACGCGGCGGGTGCTCGCGCCCGGGCTTGAACGGCGGGCCGGATCGGAGCGCGCGCGCGGGAGCCATAGGGCTGACGGCGATTCCTTGACCGCGGGCGGGCCGCTGGCTATTTTCCGCGCGGCCTGCTTCCCGTTCACGAATTGAGTGCCTGTGAGCCGCAGCCAGCCGTCGAGCTTTCAAGACCTGATTCTGGTCCTGCAGCGATTTTGGGCCGGGCAGGGCTGCGTGCTGTTGCAGCCCTACGACATGGAGGTGGGCGCGGGGACCTTTCATCCGGCGACCACGCTCAGAGCGCTCGGTCCCGAGCCCTGGCGGGCGGCCTACGTCCAGCCGACCCGGCGGCCGACCGATGGCCGCTACGGCGAGAACCCGAACCGCCTGCAGCACTACTATCAGTTCCAGGTGATCCTCAAGCCCTCGCCGGACGACCTGCAGGACCTCTACCTCAAGAGCCTGGCGGCGATCGGCATCGATTCGCTGGCCCATGACATCCGCTTCGTCGAGGACGACTGGGAGAGCCCGACGCTCGGCGCCTGGGGCCTCGGCTGGGAGGTCTGGTGCGACGGCATGGAGATCACCCAGTTCACCTATTTCCAGCAGGTCGGCGGCTTCGACTGCCAGCCGGTGTCGGGCGAGCTGACCTACGGCCTCGAGCGCCTGGCGATGTACGTCCAGGGCGCCGAGAGCGTCTACGACCTCGACTTCAACGGCCGCGGCTTCACCTACGGGGAGATCTTCCTCCAGAGCGAGCGCGAGTACTCGGCGTTCAATTTCGAGGCCGCCGACATCCAGCGGCTGTTCCGCCATTTCGCCGATGCCGAGGCCGAATGCCAGAGCCTCCTGGAGCGCACGCCGCCGCTGCCCTTGCCGGCCTACGATCAGTGCCTGAAGGCGAGCCATCTGTTCAATCTCCTGGATGCCCGCGGCGCGATCAGCGTCACCGAGCGGGCCGCCCATATCGGCCGGGTGCGGGCGCTGGCGCGGGCGTGCTGCGAGAGCTGGCTGCGCACCCGCGGCCACCTGGTCGCCGGGCAGGCGGCCTGAGGCCATGGCGGAGCTGCTGCTCGAGCTGCTGTCCGAGGAGATTCCGGCGCGTCTGCAGCGGCGCGCGGCCGACGATCTGGGGCGTCTGCTCGGGGCCGCGCTCAAGGAGGTCGAGCTCCCGTTCGAGCAGATCTCGAGCTTCGCCACGCCGCGCCGGCTCGCGCTCGTGGTGAGCGGTCTCGCCGCCAAGCAGCCCGACGCCGAGGTCGAGCGACGGGGGCCGAGGGTCGGCGCCCCGGCCGAGGCGCTCGATGGCTTCCTCGCCTCGCTCGGGGTCGCCGACTACACGCTCGAGGAGCGGGACGACAAGCGCGGCCGGGTGCACGTCGCGCGCTATCAGCGCGTCGGCCGACCGGCCGCCGACGTGCTGGCGCCGGTCCTGGGCGAGATCCTGGCGCGGTTCCCGTGGCCCAAGTCGATGCGCTGGGGCGCCTACACGATCCGCTGGGTCCGCCCGCTGCACGGCATCCTCTGCCTGCTGGATGGCGTGGTCGTGCCGGTGCGTTTCGGCCCGCTGGCGGCGACCGCGAGCACGCGGGGGCACCGTTTCCTCGCGCCCGCAGTGATCGCGGTGCGCGATTTCGAGGATTACCGGCAGCAGCTGACCGGCGCCTACGTCCAGCTCGATGCCACCGATCGCCAGAAGGAGATCGCCAGCGAGGCGGCCCGTCTGGCGCGCGCTGAGAACCTCCGCCTGCGCAGCGATCCCGGCCTGTTCGCCGAGCTCGCCGGCCTGGTCGAGTGGCCGGTCGTGCTGCTCGGCCAGATCGACCAGCGGTTCATGGCGCTGCCCGAGGAGGTGCTGGTCACCTCGATGCGCCAGCATCAGAAATACCTGGCGCTCGAGACGTCCGAGGGCCAGCTCGCGCCCCGCTTCCTGGTGGTCGCCAACGTGCCGGCCGAGGACGGCGGTCGCGCGATCGTCGCCGGCAACGAGCGCGTGCTCCGGGCCCGGCTGTGGGACGCCCAGTTCTTCTGGGATCAGGATCGCAAGCGGTCGCTCGCGAGCCGCGTGCCCGAGCTCGACGGCGTCCTGTTCCACGCCCGGCTTGGCTCGCTCGGCGCCAAGGTCGCCCGCCTGCAGAGCCTGGCCACCTGGCTCGCCCAGCGGGTGCCGGACACCCGGATCGAGGACGCGGCGCGCGCGGCCCTGCTCTGCAAGGCCGATCTGGTCACCGGCATGGTCGGCGAGTTCCCGGAACTTCAGGGCGTGATGGGCCGTTACTACGCCGAGCACGATCTCGAGCATGTCGACGTGGCCGAAGCCATCGCCAGGCACTACGCGCCCCAGGGGCCGAACGACGCCTCTCCGACCGCGCCGGTCAGCGTCACGGTCGGGCTCGCCGACCGCCTCGACACGCTCGCGGGCTTCTTCGCGGTCGGCGAGAAGCCGACCGGCTCCAAGGACCCGTTCGCGCTCCGCCGGGCGGCCCTCGGCGTGATCCGGCTGATCCTCGAGAACCGCCTGCGTCTGCCGCTTCGAGCGGCGTTCCGGCAGGCGCTCGCGGGCTACGGCGAGCAGCTCGCCGGGATCGATGCCCAGGCCGTGACCGGCGAGCTTTTGGAGTTCTTCGCCGATCGCCTGCGCGTCCATCTGAAGGGGCAGGGCGTGCGCCACGACCTGATCAGCGCGGTGTTCGCCGCGGCCGGCGAGGACGATCTGGTCCGGCTGCTCGCCAAGGTCGAGGCGCTGCGTGCCTTCCTCGCGACCGAGGACGGCGCCAACCTGTTGACCGCGCATCGGCGCGCCAGCAACCTCGTGCGCATCGAGGAGAAGCGGGACGGCCGCTCCTACGCCGGCCAGCCCGACGGCCAGCGCCTCCAGGCCAGGGAGGAGCAGATGCTGTTCTTCCGCCTGATGACGGTCGGCGGCGACATCGCCGGTGCCTTGGAGCGGGAGGAGTTCACCGACGCCATGCTGGCGCTCGCCCGCCTGCGCCAGCCGGTCGACGCGTTCTTCGACCGGGTCACGGTCAACGTCGAGGACCCCGAGCTGCGCGCCAACCGCCTGTATCTTCTGGACCAGATCCGCTCGGCGCTCGGCGCCGTGGCCGACTTCTCCCTGATCGAGGACAGCACAACCGATGACAGCGATCGCCGGGTGGCATGATGAACCAATGGGTCTATAGCTTCGGCGTCGGCACCGCGGACGGCGGCGCCGAGCTGCGCGATCTGCTTGGCGGCAAGGGCGCCAATCTCGCCGAGATGAGCCGGCTCGGCCTGCCGGTGCCGCCCGGCTTCACGATCACGACCGAGGTCTGCAGCCACTACTACAGCCATGACCGCCGCTATCCCGACGGTCTGCGGGACCAGGTGGCGGCGGCCCTCGCCCGGATCGAGGCCGAGCTCGGGGCCAGGCTCGGCGATCCCGAGCGCCCGCTCCTGGTCTCGATCCGCTCGGGCGCCCCGCTCTCGATGCCGGGCATGATGGACAGCGTGCTCAATCTCGGCCTCAACGACCGCACCGTGCGCGGCCTCGCCGCGGCCGCCGAGCAGCCGCGCTTCGCCTACGACAGCTATCGCCGCTTCATCCAGATGTACGGCGACGTCGTGCAGGGCGTCGATCACTACCTGTTCGAGGATCAGCTGGACGATCTCAAACGGCAGATCGGCTGCCAGCTCGACACCGAGCTCACAGCCGAGGACCTGCTGCGCCTGATCGAGGCCTACCAGGCGATCGTGCAGGAGCACACCGGGGCGCCCTTCCCGCAGGATGTCCAGGACCAGCTCTGGGGCGCGATCGGCGCGGTGTTCGGCTCCTGGATGACGCCGCGCGCGGGCACCTACCGGCGCCTGCACGGCATTTCGGAGACCATGGGTACGGCGGTCAACGTCCAGGCCATGGTGTTCGGCAACCGCGGCGATACGAGCGCCACCGGGGTCGCGTTCACCCGCGATCCGTCGACCGGCGCGAAGGGCTACTACGGCGAATTCCTGGTCAACGCCCAGGGCGAGGACGTGGTCGCCGGGATTCGCACGCCGCAGCCCTTGACCCGGGCGATGCAGCAGGCGACCGGCGCTGTCCTGCCGTCCCTGGAAGAGGTCATGCCGGCGTCCTTTGCCGAGCTCGCGAAGGTGTTCGAGCGCCTCGAGGCGCACTACCGGGACATGCAGGACATCGAGTTCACGGTCCAGGAGGGCCGACTCTGGATCCTGCAGACCCGGAACGGCAAGCGGACCACGCATGCCGCCCTCAAGATCGTGGTCGACATGGCCGGCGAGGGCCTGATCGGGCGCGACGAGGCGATCTTGAGGATCGAGCCCGGCTCGCTCGAGCAGCTGCTGCATCCGACCCTCGACCCCGATGCGCCCCGCGAGGTGATCGCCAAGGGCCTGCCGGCCTCGCCGGGCGCGGTCTCCGGCAAGGTCGTCTTCAGCGCCGACGACGCCGAGCGCCAGGCGACCGCGGGCGAGGCGGTGATCCTGGTCCGGATCGAAACCTCGCCCGAGGACATCCACGGCATGCACGCCGCGAGGGGCATCCTGACCGCGCGCGGCGGCATGACCAGCCACGCCGCGGTGGTCGCGCGCGGCATGGGCAAGCCCTGCGTCTGCGCCGCCGCCGATCTCGCGATCGACTATCGCCAGCAGCGCCTCGCGGTCGCGGGCCGCGAGATCGCCGCCGGCGAGGTGATCACGCTCGACGGCGGCACCGGCACGGTCATGTTCGGCGCCGTGCCGACGGTCGATCCCAAGCTCTCGGGCGACTTCGCGACGCTGATGACCTGGGCCGACGAGCACCGCCGGCTCAAGGTCCGGGCCAACGCCGAGACCCCGCTCGATGCGCGCACCGCGCGCCGCTTCGGCGCCGAGGGCATCGGGCTCTGCCGCACCGAGCACATGTTCTTCGACGAGGAGCGCCTGATCGCCATGCGCGAGATGATCCTCGCCGGCGATGCCGACGGCCGGCGCACGGCGCTCGCCAAGATCCTGCCGATGCAGCGTCAGGACTTCATCGAGCTGTTCCAGATCATGACCGGATTGCCGGTCACGATCCGCCTGCTCGACCCGCCGCTGCACGAGTTTTTGCCGCACGAGCCGGAAGAGATCACGGCGCTCGCCAAGGCGTCCGGCATCGATGCCGGGCTGTTGCGGCGGCGGGCGAACGAGCTGCGCGAGGCGAACCCGATGCTCGGTCTGCGCGGCTGCCGGCTCGGCGTCCTGTTCCCCGAGATCTACGAGATGCAGGCGCGCGCGATCTTCGAGGCAGCGGTCGCGGTCGCCGCCGGCTCGGGCGAGACGGTGGTGCCCGAGATCATGGTGCCGCTGGTCGGCATGGCGCGCGAGCTCGAGCTGATCAAGGCCGAGATCGACGCGGTCGCCAAGGAGGTCATGGCCGAGAGCGGCACCCGGCTGACCTACCAGGTCGGGACCATGATCGAGGTGCCGCGGGCCGCGCTGTGCGCCGCCGCGGTCGCCCGCCATGCGCAGTTCTTCAGCTTCGGCACCAACGACCTGACGCAGATGACGCTCGGCCTGTCGCGCGACGATTCGGCCAAGTTCATGGAGCAGTATCTGCAGCGCGGGATCTTTGCCGCCGACCCGTTCAGCACCCTGGATCTGGAGGGCGTCGGCGCCCTGATGGAGCTCGCCTGCGAGCGCGGTCGCGCCGGCCGGGCCGACCTCAAGCTCGGCATCTGCGGCGAGCATGGCGGCGATCCGGCGACCATCGCCTTCTGCGAGCAGGTCGGGCTCGACTACGTCTCCTGCTCGCCCTACCGGGTGCCGATCGCCCGCCTGGCGGCGGCGCAGGCCGCCCTCGGGGAGCGCGGGTCGGCCGGCACCGCGTGACCGCCCAGGTGTCGCCAGGGTCGAGGTCGACACCCCTCGAGGCGTTGCGTACCGGCGGCAAGCGCGCGATGGCGATGGCGCTGGCACGGCTCGAGGCGGCGGCCGGCGAACCGCAGACGCTGGCCCTGCTCGATGCCGCCTATGCCGGCGCCCGGGCGCATGTGATCGGGCTCACGGGCCCGCCCGGGGTCGGCAAGTCGAGCCTGGTGTCGCGCCTGATCCGGGCCTATCGAGCGCGCGGGCGCACGGTCGGGGTGATCACGGTCGACCCGTCGTCGCGCAGGAGCGGTGGTGCTTTGCTCGGCGATCGCGCCCGGATCGACGCCGACCCCGAGGATCAGGGCGTGTTCGTCCGCTCGATGGCGGCGCGCGGCCGGCTCGGCGGCCTGGCCGCGCTGACCCCGGCCGCGGTCGTGCTGATGCGCTCGGTCTACGATCAGGTGATCGTTGAGACGGTCGGCGTCGGCCAGTCCGAGACCGAGGTCGCGGCGGTCGCCGATACGGTCGTGTTCTGCGTCCAGCCGGCCTCGGGCGACAGCCTCCAGTACATGAAGGCAGGCATCGCCGAGATCCCCGACGTCGTCGTGGTCACCAAGGCGGACCTCGGTGCGGTCGCGCTCAAGGCCAAGAGCGACGTCGAGGCCGCGTTGCATCTCAGCCTGGCCGAGGCGGAGGGCTGGTCGGTGCCGGTCCAGCTGCTGAGCGGCCTGGAGGGGCAGGGCATCGATGCCCTGATCGAGGCCCTCGCGGCCCACGCCGGCTTCCTTGCGGCCGACGGCCGGCTCGAGCAGCGGCGGACCGCCCAGGCCGAGGCCTGGCTCGCCGAGGCGTTGCGCGAAGAGTTCGGGCGCCAGGGCTTGGCGCTCGCCGGGCGCTGGCTCGACGGCCTGACGACGCCGCCCGGGCAGTCGCCCTTTCGCCGGCTGCGCGAGCTCGCGCGCAAGCTGCGCGCGGAGATCGGCGGCGGTCGCTCCGCCTGGGAAGCGCCTAGAAATTGACCCAGTCGGGCTTGACCGGCAGGACCTCGGTCGCATCGGCGTAGAGCGGCGTTTTCGCCTGCTCGGCCTCGGCGAGCCGATCGAGGCGCAGGAGGGCGAGCCCCCGGCCGTCGATGCTCGAGCGCATCTCGCCAGCCTCCCGCTCGCCGAGGCGGATGATCGTCCCGGGCTCCGGCCGCGGGCCCTTGAGCACGACCGGCAGCAGCCGCTTGCGCACCAGGCCGCGGTAGTGCATGCGCGCGGTCAGCTCCTGGCCGACGAAGCAGCCCTTGGCGAAGTCGACCCCGTGCAGCTCCTCGAAGCCGCTCTCGAGCAGGGTCGAGCGCTCGACCACCAGATCGCGGCCGCCATCAGGGACGCCGAGGGTGAGTCGCGCCCGCTCGTAAGCCTCGGGCTCGAGGCGGGCGAGGCCCAGGCGCTCGAGCGCCGGGTCGATCGTGTCGGGCGGCATGAGCACCCGGACGCCGAGTTGCGCGAGCCTCGGATCGACGAGCACCAGGCCGTCGGCCAGCGGTCGGCAGGCTCCCGGCCGATCCGGCAGGTCAAAACGCACGGCCGCGCCCTCGCCGAGCACGGCCGCGACAGCGTAGCGTGCGCTCGCATCCTGGAGCTCGACCTTGGACCGCAGGCGATACATCGTCAGCCGCTGCAGCAGCTGGCGGAGGCGTGCGCGCTCGGTGTCGAGCAGCAGATCGACGCCCGCGCGGAGCATGACAAAGTCGAACAGAAACTTGCCCTGCGGCGTCAGCAAAGCGCCGTAACCAGCTTGCTCATCGGTGATTTTTGCAAGATCGTTGCTGATCAGCCCCTGCAGGAAAGGCATGGCATCGGCGCCGCGCACGGCGATCACGCCGCGGTCAGGCAGCAGAACGTAGCCGATCGACGACATCTCGAGTGCCCACCCCCCGATCCAGCCCTCAGAGTTGGTCCTGGCGCTCCGGCTTGCAAGGGGGTTCAGCCCGCCACCGCGCACAGGGCGGCCGAGATCTGTCGGGCGACCACCGGCAGGGCGAAGCGGGCGCGGACCGTCCTGCGGCCGGCCTCGGCGAGTGCCAGCCGGCGTTCCGGCTGATCCAAAAGCTCCGCGATCGTCCTGGCGAGCGCCGGCGGATCGCCGCGCGGCACCAGCAGCCCGTCGACGCCGTCCTGAACGATCTCGCGCGGTCCGGCGGCGTCGGTCGCGATCGTCGCCCGGCCATGCGCCATGGCCTCCAGCACCACGATCCCGAACGGCTCCTCGAGGGAGGGCACGCAGACCAGGTCGAGGGGCTCGAAGAAGGCCCGCTTGTCCTTGACCCAACCTGGGAACTGAACCTGATCGTTCAGGTGAAGACGCACCGATGACGCTTTGAGATTGACCTCCTCGGGACCGCTGCCGCCGATCCGGGCCTCGAACCGGCGGCCCTGCGCCGCGAGCAGGGCCAGGGCCTCGAGCAGGTCCGAAAAGCCCTTTTTGGGCACCAACCGGCCAAGCGCGCCGATCACCGGTGGACGGTCCGGATGGCGTGGCGTCCGGGGCACGTCCGCTGGCATGCGCACGAGGTTGGGCACGACGGTGATCCGCTCCGGCGGCTGGCCGGCCGCGAGCAGGGCCTGGCGGAGGTCCCCGGTGGTCGCCAGCACGTGATCGAGGCCGATCAGGGGCTCAAGACCGTAGTTCGGGGTGACCCCGACCTGGGGCAGGGCCGGCAGCCGGCGCCTGGCGCGCCGGGTCAACGCGCTCGCCCGGCGGCCGATGGTCAGGACCACGGCCGGCGCCGCGTCATGCAGCCAGCCGCGCAGATGGCGGACCGCGAGCGGGTCCCACTCGTTGGCATTGCGGAGCGTCGCGAGGGTCGCAAGCGGCAGCGGCTCGAGGGCCGGCCGGATCGCGGCGCGGGGGTGGACCAGGGCGTGCACCAGATGGCGCTCCAGCAGCAGCGCCTCGCAATAGTCGAGCAGCGACTGCTCGAGCCCGCCCAGGCCGGACGAGAGCATGATGCAGGCGACCGCCGGCCGGCGCGGCCCGATCATCGGTCGCCGCCGAACTCACGATTGAAATGGTCATTGCAACGTTTCGTTGGGATCGGCAATGCTATGGCCCTCCTGTCCCTGTCGAAACTGCCGAGGTCTGCCAGCGTATGTCCCCTGCCGCCCCGCCACCGCCGCCTGAGCTCCACGCCGGGGCGATCGCTCTGTTCCTCGATGTCGATGGCACGCTGGTGGAGATCGAGCGCGAGCCGAGCGCGGTCCACGTGCCGGAGCGATTGTGCCAGATTCTGGGCGATCTCCAACGGGCGACCGAGGGCGCGTTGGCGCTGGTGAGCGGCCGCTCGCTCGGCCAGCTCGACCGGCTGTTCGCGCCGCTCCGTCTGAGCGCCGCCGGGCTGCACGGGCTGGAGCGGCGCAATCTCGGGACCGAGGTGGTGCGCGCCCAGCCCGATCCCCTGGTGTTCGAGGCTGCCAGGGCGCGGCTGGCCGCCTTCGCCGGGCGCCATCCGGGGGTGCTGCTCGAGGACAAGGGCCTCACGCTGGCGCTCCACTATCGTAACGCACCGGCGCAAGAAGGCGCCGCGCGTGCGACGGCGGAGGCCGCAGTTGGCGCCAGCCATGGCGCGCTGGTGCTGCTCGAGGGCAAGATGGTGCTCGAGCTCAAGCCACCCGGCTGCGACAAGGGCCAGGCGATCGCCGCTTTCATGGGCGAAGCGCCGTTCGCCGGCCGCCGGCCGGTGTTCGCCGGCGACGACGTCACCGACGAGGCGGGTTTCAGCATGGTCAACCAGCAGGGCGGGATCACGATCCGGATCGGTGCCGACGCGACCCCGACCGCCGCCCGCCAGAGCCTGCCCGACGTGCGCGCGACGCAGAGCTGGCTGGTGACGCTGCTCGCCGCGGAGGCGGCCGCGGCCAGGGCCGCGCCATGAGCTCGCTCGACCTCGGCATTGTCGGCAACTGCACGATCAGCGCCCTGATCGACCGGATGGGCACGGTCGTCTGGAGCTGCTTCCCGCGCTTCGACGGCGACCCCCTGTTCTGCAAGCTGCTCGACGACGGCGAGGAGCACGGCTTCTACAGCATCGAGATCGACAATCTGGCGGCGACCGAGCAGCACTACCTGCCCAACACCGCGATCCTGGTCACCCGCCTGACCGACCAGAGCGGCGATGGCGTCGAGATCGCCGACCTCGCGCCGCGCTTTCTCCAGTTCGGGCGGATCTTCCGTCCGACCACCTTGATGCGCATCGTCCGGCCGTTCGGCGAGACCCCGCGGATCCGGATCCGGCTGCGGCCGGTGTTCCACTACGGCGCCCACCGGCCCGAGATCACCCGCGGCAGCAACCACATCCGCTACGTCGGCCCGGAGTTCAGCCTCCGCCTGACGACCAACGCGCCCTTGACCTACGTCCTCGACGAGACGCCCTTCATCCTCGAGGACCAGGTCGTGCTCATGCTCGGGCCCGACGAATCCCTGCGCGGTCCGGTGCTCGAGACCGGGCGCGAGTTCTTCGAGCAGACCACCGCCTACTGGCGCACGCTGACCATGCGCCTATCGGTGCCGTTCGAATGGCAGGACGCGGTGATCCGGAGCGCGATCACCCTCAAGCTCTGCAGCTTCGAGGAGACCGGCGCGATCGTCGCCGCGATGACCTCCTCGATCCCCGAGATCGACGGCCAGGGGCGCAACTGGGACTACCGCTTCTGCTGGCTGCGGGATGCCTATTTCGTGGTCCGGGCGCTCAACCGGCTCGGCTACATCGAGACCATGGAGGATTTCCTCGCCTACATCAGCAACATCGTCGGCTCCAGCGAGGACGGCCGCCTGCAGCCGGTCTACGGCATCGGGCTCGAGGCCAGGCTGGTCGAGCGCCAGGTGGACAGCCTCAAGGGCTACCGCGACAACCGGCCGATCCGGATCGGCAACCAGGCCTACGAGCACGACCAGCACGATGGCTACGGCTCGGTCCTGCTGGCGGCGACCCAGGCGTTCTTCGACCAGCGGCTGCGCCGGCCGGCCGGGGAGCACACCTTCCACCGGCTGGAGACCATCGGCGACCGGGCGTTCGCCCTGCACGACGTGCCCGACGCCGGCCTGTGGGAGTTTCGCACCAAGGCGCGGGTCCACACCCACTCGAGCGTGATGTGCTGGGCCGCCTGCGACCGGCTGGCGCGGATCGCCAGCCACTTGAACCGGCCGGAGCGGGCGACCCACTGGCAGGTGCGCGCGGACCAGATCCGCGCGACCGTGCTCGAGGCCGCCTGGAACGACTCGCTCGGCAGCTTCGCCGCGTCCTTCGGCGGCGACGACATCGATGCCAGCCTGCTGCTGATGCACGAGGTCGGCTTCATCCGCCCCGAGGACCCGCGCTTTGCCGGCACGATCGCGGCCGTCGAGCGCGAGCTGAAGCGCGGACCGCATCTGTTCCGATACGTCAAGGCCGATGATTTCGGCCGCCCGGAGAACGCTTTCGTCGTCTGCACGTTCTGGTACATCGATGCTCTGATCGCCCAAGGGCGGCGGACCGAGGCGCGCGAATTGTTCGAGAACATGCTTGCCTGCCGCAACCACCTCGGCCTACTGTCCGAGGATATCAACCCTGAGAGCAACGAGCTCTGGGGCAATTTCCCGCAGACCTACTCGTTGGTCGGCCTCATCAATTGCGCGATGAAGCTGAGCAAGACCTGGGAGGACGTCGTTTGAGGCAGCGCAGACCGGAACCGTGAGTCGCCTCGTCGTCGTCTCGAACCGGGTCACACCGATCTCGGGCAGCAAGGCCGCGACGGCCGGCGGCCTGACCGTGGGCGTGCTGGCGGCCCTGCGCGAGACCGGCGGGATCTGGTTCGGCTGGAGCGGCGAGACCATCGAGACCGGGACACCGATCCCCAAGGTCTTCCGCACCGGCAACATCACCTACATCACGATCGATCTGCCGCAGGCGGACTTCGAGCGTTACTACGGCGGCTTCGCCAATCGGACGCTCTGGCCGCTGTTTCACTACCGGCTCGACCTCGCGAGCTTCGATCGCGACTGGTATGTCAGCTACCGCCGGATCAACCAGCTGTTCGCCGAGCAGCTCTACCCCTATCTGCGCGACGACGACCTGGTCTGGGTGCACGACTATCAGCTGATCCCGCTCGGCGAGGAGCTGCGCCAGCTCGGGATCAAGGGGCGGATCGGCTTCTTCCTGCACATCCCGTTTCCGTCGGCCGAGGTCTATGTCGCGTTGCCCTGGCACGAGCGCCTGATGGAGGCTCTGAGCCAGTACGATCTGGTCGGCCTGCAGACCAGCAATGATCTGCGGAATTTCCACGACTACCTGTATCGCGAGGGGGTCGGCTATGCGCTCGCCGACGGCCTCGTGCGGGCCTTTGGCCGGACGCTGCGCGCGCAGGACTTCCCGATCGGGATCGACGCCCTGGATTTTGCCCGCATGGCGACCTCGACCGAGGCGGTGCGTGCGAGTCAGCGGCTCTCACGCAGCCTGCTCGGGCGCAAGCTGATCATCGGCGTCGACCGGCTCGACTATACCAAGGGGATCACCGAACGGCTGCGCGCCTATGAGACGCTGCTCCAGAGCTACCCGCGCCAGCGCCGCCAGGTCACGCTCGTCCAGATCTCGGCGCCCTCGCGCGAGGAGGTGCCGGAGTATCTCGAGATGCGGCGCCAGGTCGAGGCCGCCTCGGGCCGGATCAACGGCTTGTTCGGCGAGTTCGACTGGATGCCGCTGCGCTGCATCAACCGCAGCTTCACCCGCCGGACGCTGTCCGGCTTCTTCCGTCTGTCCCGGATCGGCCTGGTCACGCCGCTGCGCGACGGCATGAACCTGGTCGCCAAGGAGTACGTCGCCGCCCAGTCAGAGGACGATCCCGGCGTCCTGGTGCTGTCCCGCTTCGCAGGTGCTGCCGACGAGCTGGACGGCGCGCTGATCGTCAACCCGTACGACATCGAGGCGGTCGCCGAGGCCCTGCATCGCGGTCTGATCATGCCGCTGGATGAGCGCCAGGACCGCTGGCGCCGGCTGCTCGCACAGATCCAGGAGCGCGACATCGTCCATTGGCGCCAGAACTTCGTCAATGCGCTGGCGCAGGAGTTCGAGCCAACCGAATGACAAGGCAGCCATAATTCCCTCAGCCCGTCTTCGGTGGCAGCTTGACCGGCGGGGCCTCGAACAGCTCGACCTGGAGCGAGCGGGTGCCGAGGTGGTACTGGTCCGGACGCCGTCCGGCGGTGCCCTCGACCGGCCGGCCCTGTTGCAGCCGCTCCTGCGCTCGAGCAACCTGCTCGTGCAGGGCGCGCGAATAGGGCAGGGCATAGGCACGGGGTGGCCCGTTCGGCTCACCGTCGGCGTCATTCGGCGAGAGCCAGAGATAGATCGCCCCATTCGAGCGGTTTAGCCGATCGGGCTCATGCACCAGGGCAGCGTGCAGCTGGAAGTGCGCCGGCGGCGCCGCCTCGGTCGGCCAGCCGAGCATGCCCTCGAGCGCGATGAAACCCAGGATGACGAAGCCGAGCGCGACGACGATCGCAGAGGCCTTCACGGGCCAGCGCCAGGCGCTCTTGAGATTGAGGCTGAGGAGCAGGACGACGAGCACGAGATAGGCCGCCGAGAGGCCGATTACGGCCGTGGTCATGGCCTGCCTCCGGCCGCCGGCGAGGCTGGGGCCGGGTTGGCGGCGAGCCGGCGCAGCGGCACCAGCCGCTTGGGCAGCCGGTTGACGTCCAGGACCCGGCCGTCGGCGCCGATCGAGAACCGGGCCGCGGTCCGCTCGTCGCCCTGGACGGTCAGCGTGACCGCGCCGGCGAACAGCAGCTGGACCGCTGGATTGAGCTTCTCGATCTTGACCGTCGCGGGCACCGGCTGGTCGCTCTCGGCCCGGTAGAGATGGACGTTGACGACATATTCGCCGGGCAGGATCCCGCGGATCGAGACGGTCTCCTGATTGATCGGATTGACGATCAGGCGGCCGGCGATCTCGACGACGTCGTTGCGCAGGCCGAGATCGTCGCGGTCGAGGTGCATCAGCCCGGCTTCGCGGTTGCGGAACCAGACCAGGGCGCCGGTCGGGTCCTCGACGTAGAGATCGACGTCCTCCGGCCGGCCGTCGGGCCAGCTCAAGGTGATCAGGAACTCGGCCTTGGGATCGATCGCACCGCTCTTGGCGATCGGGTTGATCAGAAGGAACGCGAGCATGAACATCACGACGAAGCCGAGCAACGCGTTGAACAGCAGGTCGGTGAACGCGACCCCGATCTGGCTATGCCGCCGCATCCGACCGCCTCCGCTCGATCGCCGGGAGAATGTAGATCTCGGTCAGCTCGGTGGTGCGGCGGATCAGCTCCTGGACCGCGCCGTCGAGCAGGAAACCCTGGACCTTGAGCAGCATGCCGCCGATCAGACCCGCGAGCGTGGTGTAGAGGGCGACCGCCATGCCGCCGCTCATGGCCGCGAGTGCTGCCCGGATGGCGCTCTGGTCGGCGGCGTTGAGATGGCTCATCGGGGCCAGCATCAGGACGAAGCCGATCACGGTGCCGAGCAGGCCGAGCGAGAGCAGAAGGTCGGCGACGAACCAGCCGAGCTCGTGGCCGCGCCGCAGATCGGCCTCGAAGGCCTCGAGCAGCAGGCCCTGGTCGATCAGCCGGCGCGGTCCGCCGATCTTCGCCTTGGTCTGCAGGCTTTGGATGTAGCCGGTGACGCAACCGGTTGGCAGCTCATCGATTCGATTGGATTGGGGTCCGCCCGGTGCGGGTTCGGAGGTGATCGCACCGCGGACCTCGCCGACGTGGTTGAGGGCCTTCGAGAGCCGCAGGATGTGCCAGCTGCCATGGACCGCCACGGCCAGAAACACGAGCGTGATCCCGACCGAGAGGCCGGTCGAATCGCCGGTCCAGACCCGTTGCAGGAGGCTGTAATGCCAGGCCGCCAGGAACGCGACCGCGATCACGGCCCACAGCAGCAGGCCTTTGAGCAACAGCAGATGCTCGCTGTCGACGCGCGCGAGGGCACGGTTTCGCAGCCGCATGGTGGGCGCTCCAAGGCTGGGATGGCTCGACCGGGATTTTCGTTGTTGACGGCAACCGCCGATGGATTCGGTCATACACCCGCGCGCCGGACTGAGTAAAGGATTTTTTTCCCATGCTCCGAGACTGGCGACGCTTCAGCTTTACCGGCCCGAGGACGTTGCGGTTGACGAAGAATAATTTGTCATAATATATGTTATCGAACTTTTTTACTCCGCCGATGACCGTGACCGGGTTCGGCTTTTCCCGCAAAACTCAGTGCGACAGGATCTGGCTCAGGAACAGCCGGGTGCGCTCGGATTCCGGCTGGCTGAAGAACTGCTTGGGCGGGCTCTTCTCGACCACCTCGCCCTGGTCCATGAACACCATCAGGTCGGCGACCGAGCGGGCAAAGCCCATCTCGTGGGTGACGCAGACCATGGTCATGCCTTCCTCGGCGAGCTCGATCATGACGTCGAGCACTTCCTTGATCATCTCCGGGTCAAGCGCCGAGGTCGGCTCGTCAAACAGCATGATCTTGGGGGTCATGCACAGCGCGCGCGCGATCGCGACCCGCTGCTGCTGCCCACCGGACAGCTGGCCCGGATATTTGAGCGCCTGCTCGGGGATGCCGACCCGCTCGAGCAGCTTGGTCGCCATCGCCTCGGCCTCGGCCTTGGGCGTCTTGCGCACCCAGAGCGGTGCCAGTGTCAGGTTCTCGAGCACGGTCAGATGCGGGAACAGGTTGAAGTGCTGGAACACCATGCCGACCTCGCGCCGGATGGCGTCGACGTTGCGGACGTCGTTGGACAATTCGATGCCGTCGACCACGATGTGACCGCGCTGGTGTTCCTCGAGGCGGTTGATGCAGCGGATCATGGTCGACTTGCCGGAGCCGGACGGGCCGCAGACCACGATTTTCTGGCCCTTGCCGACGTCGAGATTGATGTCCTTGAGGACGTGGAACTGGCCGTACCATTTGTGGACGCCGCGCAGCACGATGGCCAGCGCATCGTCGGCACCGTTGGTCGCCCGATTGCTCGCCATCGAACCTCCCTCGCCCTAACGCCTGTGGCCCGTGTGCAGCTTGCGTTCGACATACATGCTGTAGCGCGACATGCTGAAGCAGAAGACCCAGTAGCCGAGCGCCGCGAACACGTAGCCCTCGGTCGCGAAGCCGATCCACGACGCGTCGGTGAGCGCCGCCTGGACCACGCCCAGAAGGTCGAACAGGCCGATGATCAGGACCAGCGTCGTGTCCTTGAACAGGCCGATCAGGGTGTTGACGATGCCCGGGATCACGATCTTGAGGGCCTGCGGCAGGACGATCAGCCCGGTCATCTTCCAAAAGCTCAGCCCGAGCGCCTGGGCGGCCTCGTACTGGCCTTTCGGGATCGCCTGCAAGCCGCCGCGGACGACCTCCGCCATGTAGGCCGCCGAGAACAGGGCGACCCCGACCAGCGCGCGCAGCAGCTTGTCGAAATTGACCCCCTCGGGCAGGAACAGAGGCAGCATCACCGAGGCCATGAACAGGACGGTGATCAGCGGCATGCCCCGCATCACCTCGATGAAGACGATGCAGACGCCGCGCACGATCGGCATCGCCGAGCGCCGGCCGAGGGCCAAGAGGATGCCGAGCGGCAAGGAGGTGACGATGCCGACGCCCGCCACCACCAGGGTCAGGAAGAGCCCGCCCCAGACCGAGGTCTCGACATCGACCAGGCCGAAGTCGCCGCCCCGGAACAGGTAGAACGCGACCACCGGATAGCCGATCAGCATCGCCGCGGCCCAGCCGACCTTGTAGCGGAAGCGCGGCACGAACACCGGCGCCAGGCCGACGATCAGGATCAGCAGCGCGAGGTTGAGGCGCCAGCGCTGATCGATCGGGTAGAAGCCGTACATGAACTGGCCGAAGCGGGCCTTGACGAACACCCAGCAGGCGCCGCCGGCGACGCAGTCGGCGCGACTGTCGCCGACGAAGTTGGCATCGAGGATCGCCCAGCGCAGCAGCGGCGGCACGATCTCATACAAGAGCCAGAGGCAGACCAGGGTCAGGATCGTGTTGAAGGGCGACGAGAACAGGTTCTGGCGCAGCCAGGCGAGCGCGCCGATGCTGGTGCTCGGCGGCGCGAGCGCCGGGGCGGCTTTGCCGGCCTCGGCCCGGGCCATCGCTCAGCGCTCCGACGCCATCGTCAGCGCTCCACCAGCGCCATGCGCCTATTGTACCAGTTCATGAAGCCCGAGGTGATCAGGCTCAGGCTCAGATAGACCGCCATCGTCATCGCGATCACCTCGACCGCCTGGCCGGTCTGATTGAGGACGATCCCGGTGAACACGTTGACGAAGTCGGGATAGCCGATCGCGACCGCGAGCGAGGAGTTCTTGGTCAGGTTGAGATACTGGCTGGTGAGCGGCGGGATGATCACCCGCAGCGCCTGCGGGATGACCACCAGGCGGAGCGTCGGGGCCGGCCGGAGGCCGAGGGCATGCGCCGCCTCGATCTGGCCATGGCTGACCGAGAGGATACCGGCGCGCACGATCTCGGCGATGAACGAGGCGGTGTAGGTCGAGAGCGCGACCGCCAGCGCCACCAGTTCCGGCAGCAGGACCAGCCCGCCCTGGAGCTTGAAGCGGCCCATCTCCGGGTGCTCGAAGGTGATCGGGACGCCGGTCGCGAGCAGAGCCAGCAACGGCAGGCCGATCAGCAGGCCGAGGACCACCGGGACCGTTGGGAACGGCTGCCCGGTGGCCTCGCGCCGGCGCCTGGCATAGTGCGCGACCGCGACCGCCGCCGCGATCGCCAGGAGCAGGGCGAGCTCGACCCAGCCGAAGCCTGCTCCGGCCACGGGCTTGGGCGTATAGAAGCCGCGGTTGTTGAGGAAGAACAGGCCCAGGAAGCTCAGGCTGTCGCGCGGCGCCGGCAGGGTCTGGAGGACCGCGAAGTACCAGAACAGGATCTGCAGCAGGAGCGGCACGTTGCGGATGCATTCGATGTAGACGGTTGCCAGGCGCGCGACCAGCCAGTTGGTCGAGAGGCGCGCAAGCCCGATCACGAAGCCGAGCAGGGTCGCAAGCGTGATGCCGATGCCTGCGACCAGGATCGTGTTCAGGAGCCCGACCCAGAACACGCGGCTGTTCGGCGACAGGACCCCATAGTCGATCAGGGTCTGGGGGATGGCGAAGCCGGCCGGTTTGTTGAGAAAGCCGAACCCGGATGCGATCCCCTGGCGCTGCAGGTTGACGATCGTGTTGTGGGCGAAATAGGCGACCAGCAGGCCGACCCCGATCAGGGTCAGGATCTGGTAGACGATCGAGCGTACCCGCGGATCGTTCCAGGGGGCAGGCTTGGCGGGCGGTGCGCCCAGATGCTCTCGGTCTAGGGCCATGGCGCTCTGCGTCTGACAGGCGGTTCCGCGCGCGCGGCCCTCGCCTGCCCGGTTCCGGGCTATTTTTCCGGACTACGCAGTCCTCGCCCTTTGGCCGAACCCGGTCAAGCCCGTCTTTGCCCCGTCTTTGCCCCGCTGACAATCCCTCGAGCAAGAACCGCGCCAAGCGATCGGCCCCTCTAGCAAGACCGGCGCCAAGCGATCGGCGTCGCCCCGCCCGGCACGAGCGGAAGTGGGCCCGCTCAGAGCGTACGAAACATGACGAGGGCGTCGGTGTAGCCGAACCGCGGGTGCAAGAACGCGAGTGGCAGGCGCCCGAGCGTTTGGAAGCCGAGGCTCTGCCAAAGCCGTATCGCGCGCTCGTTCGTGCCGACGACGAGATTGAACTGCATGGCCTTGAAGCCACGCTCGCGGGCAGACTGCAGAGAGTGCTCGCACATGCGCCGTGCCACGCCGCGCCCGGTGGCGCCGCGGGCGGTCACGTAGCCGCAGTTCGCGACGTGCGCGCCGCCGCCGAGCTGATTGGCGCGCAGGTAATAGGTGCCGAGCAGACGGCCCTCCTCCTCGGCAACGAAGGTCTCGCGATCCGGTCCCGTCCAGTAGGCGATGGCTTCCGCCTCGCTCATCTCCCGTGGCAGCGCATACGTCTCGCCAGCACGGATCGTCGGCTCAAGGACATGCCAAATGGCCTCGTGGTCTTCCGGCTGTGCGGGCCTGATCAGTATGGTGTCGCGACCTCACCGTTCTGGGGGGCCGGGGCGGCCCGAGCCGACCCGGCGTGATCGGACGGCGGGTCAGCGGATCGGCATGGCGTATTGCAGGCCGCCGTCCTTCCATTGAGCGTTGAGGCCGCGGTCGATCTTGAGCGGCGTGCTCATGCCGAGGTTGCGCTCGAAGATCTCGCCGTAGTTGCCGACCTGCTTGATGATCTGGTAGCCCCAGTCGGCGGGCACGCCGAGATCCTTGCCCATCTCGTCCTCGACGCCCAGCAGGCGGCGGACTTCCGGATTGGTCGAGTTCGCCTTCTTGTCGTCGACATTGGCCGAGCTCACGCCCAGGTCCTCGGCCTCGACCATGGCGTAGAGCGACCAGCGCACGACGTCGGCCCACTCGTTGTCGCCATGGCGGACGACCGGACCGAGCGGCTCCTTCGAGATCGTCTCGGGCAGGATGATGTGATCCTCCGGATGGCCGAGGCCGGTGCGCTGGGCGTAGAGGCCCGACTTGTCGGTGGTGTAAGCGTCGCAGCGGCCCTGCTCGTAGGCGGTCCGCGCCTCGTCCGGCCGCTCGAAGTTGACCGGCGAGAAGGACATGTTGTTGGCGCGGAAATAGTCGGCGAGGTTGAGCTCGGTGGTCGTCCCGGTCTGGACGCAGACCGAGGCGCCGTCGAGCTCGAGCGCGCTCTTGACGCCGAGCGACTTGGGCACCATGAAGCCCTGGCCGTCGTAGTAGGTGACGCCGGTGAAATCGAGGCCGAGCGAGGTGTCGCGCTGGAGGGTCCAGGTCGTGTTACGCGACAGCACGTCGATCTCGCCCGACTGCAGCGCCGTGAACCGTTCCTTGGAGGTCAATGGGGTGAACTTGACCGCCTTGGCGTCGCCGAACAGGGCGGCGGCGACGGCGCGGCAGACGTCGACGTCCATCCCCGACCAGTTGCCGGCGTCATCGGGATTGGAGAAGCCCGCGAGACCGGTGCTCACGCCGCATTGGACGAAGCCCTTCTTCTTGACCGCATCCAAGGTCGCGCCGGCCTTGGCGGTGCTGCCGGTTGCGAACAGCGCCGCCGCACTGGCCAGGACCAGAGTGGTTGCTAGACGCATGAACGGTCCTCCGTGGTTCGATCTGCCGGTCTGCCTGGACCTTCGCCGCAGTGCTTCTTCCGCGCGCAGCCAGCGCTCGGCCAGCCTGTGCGACCGCGCCCATCGACCGGCCGTTGGTTCGGGTCTGCCACAGGGATCGATGGAAAATCCAGCTCCGCGCGCGAGCGCAAGGGAAACGCCATGCACGATGATACGTTGCTGGTCACCGAGGGGCGTGACCCGGAGCGCAACCACGGCGTGGTCAACCCGCCGATCTATCGGGCGTCGACCATCCTCTCGCCGACGGTCGAGGCGTTCGAGGCCCCCCGTGAGCTGCGCGGCGTCTACTATGGCCGTGGCGGCACGCCAACCACCTTCGCGCTCGAGGACGCGGTCGCGGCGCTCGATGGCGGCCACGGCACGATGGTCACCGGCTCGGGCAAGACCGCGATCGCCCAGGCGCTGCTGGCGTTGCTCCAGGCCGGCGATCACCTGCTGATGGTCGACAGCGCCTATGCGCCGACCCGCCAGCTGTGCGACCGGGTGCTCGCCCGCTTCGGCGTCGCGACGACCTACTACGACCCGCTGATCGGCGCCGGGATCGAGGCGCTGGTCCGGCCGGAGACCCGGATCATCTATCTGGAATCGCCGGGCTCGCTGACCTTCGAGGTCCAGGACGTGCCGGCGATCGTCGCGGTCGCCAGGCGCCGTGGCGTGCTCACGGTGATCGACAACACCTGGGCGACGCCCTTGTACTTCAAGCCTTTGCAGCTGGGCGTCGATGTCTGCATTCACGCCGCGACCAAGTACATCGGCGGCCATTCGGATCTGATGATGGGCACGGTCAGCTGCGCCGAGCCGCTCTACGAGCCGCTGCGCAAGGGCATGTACGACCTCGGCAGCTACGTGTCGCCCGACGATTGCTATCAGGCGCTGCGCGGGCTGCGCACGCTCTCGGTCCGGCTCGAGCGCCATCAGGCCAACGCGCTCAAGCTCGCGACTCTGGCTGAAGGCGCGCCCGGAGGTCGAGCGGGTGCTCTATCCGGCGCTCCCCGACGATCCGGGCCATGCGCTCTGGCGGCGCGATCTGACCGGCGCCTGCGGCCTGTTCGGCATCCTCCTGAAGCCCTGCCCGGCCGCCGCCTGGCACGCTCTGATCGACGGCCTCGAGCTGTTCGGTCTCGGCGCCTCCTGGGGTGGCTACGAGAGCCTGATCATGCCCAACCACCCCGAGCGCTACCGGACCGCGACCCCTTGGGACGCGCGCCTGCCGAGCATCCGGATCCACGCCGGGCTCGAGGACCCGGACGACCTGATCGCCGACCTCGAGGCCGGCTTCGCGCGCCTCAACCGGGTGGCGGCAGGCTGATCCAGCGCTCGAGAGCGTAGTCGAAGCAGCGGCTGATCCGCCGGCCATCCCAGTGGTAGCGCAGGTGCCGGCCCTGGAGCGGGATACCGACCGCCTTGGGCCGGAAGGCGCCGAGGCATTGGCCGCCCGTCCGGCGGACGCTCGGATAGACGAGGCCGTTGCTGCCCCCCGCCCGCAGTCTCCGGCCGAGCGCCTGGCTCGCTCCATAGTCGTCCGGATCGAGGCATGGCTGCCAGCGCGGACCGCCGCCGCGCAGATCGTGGAAGCGAGCGTCGATCCGGCCGCTGAGGACGCGCATGTCCTCGGCGTGCGGCGGATCGGCGGTCGCCGCGTAGAACCGGCCGAGGTGGAACACGGTCTCGGCGATCGCGGTCTCGAGCTCGCGGGCGGCGTAATAGACGCCGTAGCTGCCGTCGCCGAAGCGCGAGCCGCGGGGGTTCAGATGGGTGAAGGATGCCATCACCCAGCTCGCGCCGGGACCGCTCACGCGCTCGCCGACGGGCACGAGGCGGATCTCGCCGATCTGGTCGCGCAGGCGCGGGTTGGTCAGGCTCTCGATCTCGGCCAGCTGCTCCCATTCGCGCGGATCGTCGGTCAGGCGCTCGAACAGCTGGATCGGCGGGTAGCGGGACGGCAGGATGCGGTGCGCGGCCGGCCAGCGGACCCGCCGCTGCGGGGGGGCCTCAGTCACGTCCAGGCGCCGCGGGCGGCATCGAGATGGGCGCGGACGGCGGCGAGATCGGCGACGTCACCGGCCAGCATGCGCTCGAGCGCGCTCTGGCCGCCGAACGCCGCGTTCGGCCGCGCGGGCCAGGCGTCGGCGAGCTTCGGGTCCTGGTAGAGGATCTGGAGCGCCTTGTAGATCCCGAGCAGATAGCTGATCCGGCACAGCGTGTCGTGCGGCAGGCTCCTCGCCTTGCCCGCCTTCCAGTTGTAGAGCGTGGCCCGCGACGGCCGTCCCAGCAGCACCCGCGCCTGCTCCATGGTCAGGCCCCAGAGCTCGACCAGCCGGAAGAAGGCGCGCAGCGCGACCTCGGCGCGGTCCGGCGCGACTTCAGGCTGTCCAATCGCAGATGCTATGGCCTCCATAGTCCGAATTTAGACAAATCTCCTCGCCCCGTCAAGGTCGCCGTGCGGCGATCAGGAACTCGCGGTTGCCCTTGGGGCCGGTGATCGGGCTCGCGACGATTCCCAGGACCCGCCAGTCCTGGTCCTCGGCCAGCCAGCGGGCAATGTCGCCGCAGACCTGCGTGTGCAGGGCCGGATCACGGACCACACCCCCCTTCCCCACCTGGCCCTTGCCGACCTCGAACTGCGGCTTGATCAGCGCGAGCAGGTAAGCGCCTGCAGGCGTCAGTTGAAGTGCTGCGGGAAGGACGAGCCGGAGCGAAATAAAGCTCGCGTCGCAGACCACGAGGTCGGCTGGCTCCGGGATCAGGTCGCGGCTCAAGTAGCGGGCGTTGGTCCGTTCCAGAACAATGACCTTGGGATCATTCCTCAGCCGCCAGTCGAGCTGGCCGTGGCCGACATCGACGGCATAGACCTTGGCTGCCCCGCGCTGCAGCAGCACGTCGGAAAAACCGCCGGTCGAGGCGCCAATGTCGACCGCCACCATGTCTTGGGGCGCGATGCCGAAATGATCCAGGCCGTGGGCGAGCTTGAGGCCGCCTCTGGAGACGTAGGGCGAGCTTAGGCCGCGCAGCTCGAGCGCGGCGTCGGGTGCCACGCCCAGCCCCGGCTTGTCCAGCCGCCGCTCACCCGAAAAAACCTGACCGGCCAGAACCAACGCCTGCGCCTTGGCCCGGCTGTCCGCCAGCCCCCGGTCGACGAGCAGCTGATCGAGACGCTGTTTTTTCTCGGGGCTCACTTCAATACCGAACGGCGATCGAGCCGTGTTCCCGTGGGTGGTAGTGGGCGAGCACCTGCTCGAAATGCGTGCGGGCAAGGACCACCTCTCCTCGGAAATAGGCGATGCCTCCTCGCATGTACTCGGTGGTTGCGACGAGTGCGCCGGGGTCGGCGATGCGCTCGGCCAGCGAGGGCCACTGCTCCAACAGCTCCTCCGCCGCCTGAAACTCCGCTCGCACGAACCGGCGCCCCCAAAGCCCGAAGAACACGGAACACAATTGCGGAGCCTCACCGACCTTCTGACACAACTCCCAGGCACGGGCAAAAGTACGCTCGGCCTCCGGGGATCCACGACCCTTCGTAACCGATAGAGCGTGACCGAGTGGGATCAGGAGCTGGAGCTCCAGCTGCGCCCGGTCATGCGATTCCGGCAGGCTCTTGAGCAGTTCGAGGCCCCGATCGAGATCTGCGCTTGCCTCGGCATTGGCAGAGCGCTCGATGGCGCGCGCTGCTGCCGTTCGCCAATGAGCAATGGCCTGCGCCGTGAGCCCTGCAGCCGTGTAATGATGCGCCAGCAGTTCAGGTTCGGCTGCCACCGTATCGGGAAAGCGCTGCTCGAGAACCTCGGCAATCCGACCGTGCAGCTGCTGTCGCTTTGACCTGAGCAGCGACTGGTAGGCAGCGTCCTGGACCAAGGCATGCTTGAAGCTGTAGGTGGCGGCGGGCGGAATTCCGCGGCGGAAAATCAGCTCGGCCGCGGCGAGCTTGTTGAGGGCGGACACGAGTTCCGGCTCCCGGCGATCGGCGACCCCCGCAAGCAGAGAAAACTCGAAGTCACGACCGATGCAGGCGGCGATCTGGGCGAGCGCTTTGACGTCGGGAATCCGGTCGAGGCGGGCCATCAAAGAATCGTGCAGCGACGCTGGGATGCTGGCTTCGCCGGTCTCCAGGACTGCCTTGGTCAGCTCCTCGACGAACAGCGGCACCCCATCGGTGCGCGCGATGATGCCATTGATCGTTTCGCTCGGCAGATGATCACCACCGAGCCGCGCTACAATTGATTCGACCCCGGCACGGCCCAGCCGGTTCAGGGTCAGGCGGGTGACGTGGGGATGGGCGGCGAGTGCCGGCTGCTGGTCCGGGCGGCTGGTCATAAAAATCAGGACCCGAGCCTTGGCGATCCGATCGAGGCACTGTTCGATCAGCTCGAGCGTGGTCGGGTCGATCCAGTGGGCATCCTCCAGAACCACCAGGACCGGCTGCCGGGTCGCCAGCCTGAGCGGCTGTTCGGCGAGCGCGTGCAGCGTGCGCGCCCGCCGCGCCTGCGGGGTCAGGTCATGGGGGCCGTAGCGCGCCACGCCATCGAGGCCGAGCAGGTCGGCAATCAGGGGCGCGGCCTCGTGTCCGCCCGCCCGCTCGAGCAGCATCTCCAGCTTGTCCAGCCTGACCTCGAGCGGGCTTTCCGTCTCCAGGCCCGCGGCATGGTTCAGTTGCTGGATCACCGGCCAGAGCGCGCTGTCGATGTGGTAGGGCGAGCACTGGTAGCGGACGCGAAAGTGCTCCTCCTCAACCAGGGTGTCGAGCAGGGCACGACTGATCCGCGACTTGCCGATGCCGGCCTCGCCCACCAGGAGCACGCCCTGGCCCTCGCCGGCCTTGGCAAGCGCCCAGCGCTCCAACAGCAGCGCCAGCTCCTGGTCGCGCCCGACCATGGGCAGGAGCGACGGGCCGCTCATCGCTTCGAACCGGCTCTCGACCCGCCGCTCGCCGGTGACCGCGAACGCGGGCACCGGCTCGCCGATGCCTTTGAGCTCGTGCTCGCCCAGGTCCTCGAGCTCGAAGCCCGACCCGAGCAGCCGCCGCGTCGCGTCGGCGATCACGACCTGGCCCTGCGCCGCAATCCCTTGCAGGCGCGCCGCAAGGTTCGGCGTGTCGCCGACCACGGCCTGCTCCTGCGCAACGCCCTCGCCGACGAGGTCGCCGACCACCACGAGGCCGGTCGCGATCGCGACCCGTGCGGCCAGAGCCTCGCCCGCCGGGTTGTTCAGCAGTCCGATCGCCGCCGTGATCGCGAGCCCGGCCCGGACCGCGCGCTCGGCCTCGTCCTCGTGCGCCTTGGGGTAGCCGAAATAGGCGAGCACGCCGTCGCCCATGAACTTGGCGACGTGCCCGTCGAAGCGCGCGATCTCGCCCGCGACCGCATTCTGGTAGGCGCGGATCACCTCGCGCATGTCCTCGGGGTCGAGCTTGGAGGACAGCGCCGTCGAGCCCACCAGGTCGACGAACATCACCGTCAGCTGCCGTCGCTCGGCGTCGCGCGGTCGCTGCTGGGGGGCGTCCGGTGGCGCCGGCTCGGACGGCGTCAGACGATGGCCGCATTCGGCGCAGAACTTGGCGCTCGGATCATTGGCATGACCACAGGAATCGCATCGGCGCTCGAAGGCAGCGCCACATTCGATGCAGAACTTACCCGCTGGAACGGATGCTCCGCAGCCTGGGCAGTCCATGGGAAAGCACCTTGCCACCGACCCGACGCCAAGCCTAACACCGGCCCCAAGCCGTTACATCAAGTGATTGACCGCTCCGGCGGGTAGACCGGCCAGGCAGGCAGAGCAGAACCCGGCGCGTGCTCAGGCGCTGGCCTGGGCTGGGTGCACCGATTTCTCGCCTGGGCTGAGGGTGAGGCGGGCAAGGGTCGCGATCTGGGTGGCGTTGAGCCCGGCCTCCTCGTACATGCCGGCGGGCGTGCCGTGGTCGATGAAGCGGTCCGGGAGGATCATCGAGCGCAGGCGCAGGCGGCCGTGGTCGAGCAGGCCGGCGTCGAGCATGAACTGCTGGACGTGGGCGCCGAAGCCGCCGATGGCACCCTCCTCGATCGTGACCAGCACCTCGTGGTCGGCTGCCAGGCGGCAGATCAGCTCCTGGTCGAGCGGCTTGGCGAAGCGGGCGTCGGCAACCGTGGTCGAGAGCCCGCGCGCGGTCAATTCGTCCGCCGCTTTCAGGCATTCCTGGAGGCGCGCGCCGAACGAGAGGAGCGCGATCGGGCCGCCGCCCGCGCGCATGATCCGGCCCTTGCCGATCTCGAGCGGCGTGCCCCGCTCGGGCAGGTCGATCCCGATGCCCTCGCCGCGCGGGTAGCGGACGGCGGATGGCCGGTCGTCGATCCGGGCCATGGTCGCGACCATGTGCATCAGCTCCGCCTCATCGGCCGCGGCCATGATCACGAAGCCCGGCAGGCAGCCGAGATAGGCGACGTCGAACGCGCCGGCATGCGTCGGGCCGTCGGCGCCGACCAGCCCCGCCCGGTCCATCGCGAAGCGGACCGGCAGGCCCTGGATCGCGACGTCGTGCACCACCTGGTCGTAGGCGCGCTGCAGGAAGGTCGAGTAGATCGCGCAGAACGGCCGGTAGCCCTGGGTCGCGAGCCCGGCGGCGAAGGTGACGCCGTGCTGCTCGGCGATGCCGACGTCGAAGGCACGCTCGGGAAAATGCTTGGCGAACGCGTCGACCCCGGTGCCGGCCGGCATCGCCGCGGTGATCGCGACGATCTTGTCGTCGGTCTCGGCCTCCTTGATCAGCGCCTTGGCGAACACCGAGGTGTAGGCGGGCGCGTTGCCCTTCTTCTTGAACTGGGCGCCGGTCGCGGTGTCGAACTTGACCACGCCGTGGTACTTGTCGGCCGAATTCTCGGCCGGCGGGTAGCCCTTGCCCTTCTGGGTGCGGACGTGGATCAGGACCGGCCCGGCGCGCCTGGCGTCGCGCACGTTCTTCAGCACCGGCAGCAGATGGTCGATGTTGTGACCGTCGAGGGGGCCGATGTAGTAGAAGCCGAGCTCCTCGAACAGGGTGCCGCCGGTCATCATGCCGCGGGCGTACTCCTCGGCCTTCTCGGCCGCCTCGGCGAGCGGCCTGGGTACGAAGCCCGCGAGCTGCTTGGCGACGTGGCGGAAGGTCAGGTAGGACTGCGAGGAGATCACCCGCGACAGGTAGTCGTGCATGGCGCCGGTCGCCGGCGCGATCGACATGTCGTTGTCGTTCAGGATCACGATCAGGCGGGCGTTCATGGAACCGGCGTTGTTCATCGCCTCGTAGGCCATGCCGGCGCTCATCGCCCCATCGCCGATCACCGCGACCACGTGGAAGTCCTCGCCGGCCAGGTCGCGCGCGGTCGCCATGCCGAGGGCGGCCGAGATCGAGGTCGAGCTGTGGGCGGCGCCGAACGCGTCGTAGCGGCTCTCGGCGCGCCTGGTGAAGCCGGACAGGCCGCCCGGCTGGCGGAGCGTGCGGATGCGGGCGCGCCGCCCGGTCAGGATCTTGTGCGGGTAGGCCTGGTGGCCGACGTCCCAGACCAGCCGGTCGCGTGGCGTGTCGAACACGTAGTGCAGCGCCACGGTCAGCTCGACCACGCCGAGCCCGGCGCCGAGGTGGCCGCCGGTGACCGACACCGCGTCGATCGTCTCGGCACGCAGCTCGTCCGCCAGCTGGCGCAGGCTGTCCGGAGCCAGGCGGCGTAGATCGGCCGGCTCGTCGACCGTGTCGAGCAGCGGGGTCTCAACCATGGGGCTCAATTTCCTCCCGCGGAGCGCCGGTCGGGTCTCGCCCGTGAGGAGACCACCGACGGGGGTAATGCGACCCTAGTTGGGACGGCTTATGACAAACTCGAACACTTGGCGCAACACGGGCACCTCGCGCCCCAGCCGATCGAGCTGGCGATTGGCGCTCGTTGACAGCTCCCGGAGCCGCCCGCGGGCGCCCTCGACGCCGAGCAGGCCGACCACGGTCGCCTTGCCGGCGGCCGCGTCGCGTCCGAGGTCCTTGCCGGCGAGCGCGGCATCGCCGGTGACGTCGAGCAGGTCGTCCTGGATCTGGAAGGCGAGGCCGAGATCGGCGGCATAGGCGCGCAGCACCGCGCGCGCCGCCTCGGGTGCCGCGCCGAGGATCGCGCCCGCCTCGCAGGCGAACTCGAGCAAAGCACCGGTCTTGAGGCGCTGCAGCTCGAGCACCTGGTCCATGGTCAGCGTCCGGCCCTCGGCCTCGAGGTCGATCATCTGGCCGCCGCACATGCCGGCCGCGCCGGCCGCCTGGGCGAGTCTTCCGACCAAGGCGCAGCGCACGGCCGGGTCGGGGTGGGTTGGCGGTCCCGTCAGGACCTCGAAGGCCAGGCTCTGGAGCGCGTCGCCCGCGAGGATCGCGGTCGCCTCGTCGAACCGGCGATGGCAGCTTGGCCGTCCCCTGCGGGTCAGGGCGTCGTCCATCGCCGGCAGGTCGTCGTGGACCAGCGAATAGGCGTGGATCAGCTCGACCGCGACGCCGACCCGGAGCGCCTGCGCCCGCGGCACGTCGAACAGCTCGGCGCCGGCCGCGACCAGGAAGGGCCGCAGCCGCTTGCCGCCGCCGAGCGCGGCGTAGCGCATCGCCTCCTGCAGCCTTGCCTGGCCGCCCCCAGGGCGCGGCAGCAGGCGATCGAGCTCGAGCTCGATCGCCTCGGCGAGGGTCGCCATGCGCTCCGCCAGCGACGCCATGCGGGTGCTCAAGCCGGGTCCATGGGCTCGGTGCGGGCGCTGCCATCCGGGCCGAGGGTGATCTTCTCCACCCGGAGCTGCGCCTCCTGGAGCTTGCGCTGGCAATGCGCCTTGAGCGCGGTGCCGCGCTCGTAGGCCTGGATCGCGGCCTCCAGGTCGAGCTGGCCGCGCTCCAGGTCCTGGACGATCTTCTCGAGCTCGGCCAGCGCCTGCTCGAAGCTCATGCCGACGACGTCTGCCGCCGCGCGGCCCTCATCGGGGGCATCACGCCCGGCGGCGGGATCTTCGCGCAAGGCGTTCCAGCTCGAGGAGTTCTTCGCTCACAAATCCGGCCATCGGGGTCAGGTGGGGCGCGCTCAGGGCGCGCGCAAGGCGTTCAGATGAGCAAGGCAGCTCTGCGCGAGCGCGGTCAGATCATAGCCGCCTTCGAGCACCGAGACCACCCGGCCCGCGGCGTGCCGGTCGGCGTGCGCCATCAGCTCGCGGGTCACCCAGGCGTAGTCGGCCTCCTCGAGCTCCAGCATCGCGAGCGGATCGGCCCGATGGGCATCGAAGCCGGCCGAGACCATGATCAGCTCGGGCGCGAAGCGATCGATCGCCGGCAGGATGTCGGCCTCGACCACGCGCCGCCAGTCCTTCGAGCCGGTGCCCGCCGGCAGCGGCCGGTTGACCAGGTTGCCAACGCCGGTCTCCTGGCGCGCGCCGGTGCCCGGATAGAGCGGCCACTGATGGGTCGAGAGATACTGCACCCGCGGGTCGCGGGCGAAGATCGCCTGGGTGCCGTTGCCGTGATGGACGTCGAAATCGAAGATCGAGATTTTCCCAACTCCGTGCACCGCGAGCGCCTCGAGCGCGCCGATCGCGATGTTGTTGAACAGACAAAAGCCCATGGCGCGCTCGGGCTCGGCGTGATGGCCGGGCGGCCGCAGCGCGCAGAAAGCGTTGCGCGCCTCGCCCGCCGACCACCGCGCCGACCGCGGCGCAGGCGCCGCCTGCGGCCCGCAGCGCCGCCTCGGCCGAGCCCGGCGACATCGCCGTGTCGGGATCGAGCCGCCGATAGCCGGAAGCGGGCTCGGCGGCGAGGATCGCGTCGACGTACCGGCTGCCGTGCGCCCGCTCAAGCTGAGCGCGAGTCGCCTGCGGTGCCTCCTCGCGATGGACGCCCACCAGGCCCCCCTTGCGCTCCTCGCGCTCGAACAGGGCGAGGATGGCTCGGATTCGGGCTGGCGATTCCGGATGGCCGGGTCCCGGATCGTGCTGAATCGACGACGGATGGCTGTAGAGCAGCGTGGTCATGCGGCGCGCCTCCGCCACCAGCTCTAGCATCCGAACGATTGCGCCGTTAAGGGCGAATGCGCGCACGCTTGCTGCGGACGGGAGGAAGCGCTTACATGGGTGCCATGTCGGCGCTGACCATGGATACCCACCGGATCGTCAAGCGCTTGAAGGATGCGGGCTTCACCGATTCCCAGGCCGAGACGCTGACCGACGTCATCAGGGAGACCCACGCGTCGGACTGGCTGATGTCACGCCCAGGCATCGGGCCAGCCGCTTTGGCCGCCCAGACCGATGTCGCAGCGCCAGGGACGAAATTCATCAAGGAACTGGTGCTGCTCCTGCTTGGCCAGACCGTCTTGATCGTCGCTCTGATCAAGCTCCTGCCCTAGGCGGATCGAGCTCGCCGGGGCGCGGGCGGGCGTCGTCGGCGAAGGCGGCGAGGCGTTTCAGCGCGCGTGAGCGGTCGGAGTGGTCGAGCTTCGCCGCGGCCCAGCGCGCCGCGTAGCAGCTCGATGGTGCTGGTCGTAGGTGGCGCGGTCGACCGGGAAGGGCGTGCCGTCCTTGCCGCCGTGAGCGAAGGCAAAGCGCGCCGGATCGCGGGTGCTGGCGCGGGCGCCGTGGATCAGCTCGGCGACCAGCGTCAGCGCGCGCAGGCTCTTCGGGCCGAGTCCCGGAATCCCGAGCAGGCTCTCGAAGTCGGCGGGCGCCCGCTCGTAGGTCTTGAGCAGGGTCTGGTGCAGCCGTTTCGGGTCGACGTCGGCGGTCGCCAACAGCGGGTGGCGGGCGGGCATGCGCAGCAGCGGCAGGTGCTCGAGCTCGGCCAGGATGTCGGCGGGCGGATGGGCGGCGACCTCGGTCGTGGCGAGGCGCGCGGCGGCGCTTTCCGTGGCGACCAGGTTCAGGGTCGGGGTGCTTCGATCGGCGCAGACCGCGGCGTGCGGCTCCTCGACGAAGCTGGTGACCCGGTCGCCCAGCCAATGATAGCGGCGCGCGGTCCGGGTCGCATCCGACATGCCCTGCTGGATCACGCACCAGTTTCCTGTGGCGGTGAACAGGAAGACGTGGTGATAGAGCTGGTGGCCGTCCTGGACGGCGGTGTTGTCGACCTTGGCCGACAGCCGGCTCGCCCGCACCAGCGCCGCCGGGTCTTTTCCCAGATGCTCGCAGGCGCGCTCGATCTCGGCCGGTGTCTTACGGGAAGCCGCCCCCTTGCCGCCGGCGACGAGCAGGCCGAAGTCGGCCTCGAGCCCCCGCACCGCCTCCTTGATGGCACCACAGGTCGTGGTCGTGACGCCGCTGGAATGCCAGTCGAAGCCGAGCACGCAGCCGAACGCCTGGAACCAGAACGGGTCCGAGAGCCGCGCCAGCACGTCGTTCGGGCCATAGTCGGCGACCACATGTCCGAGAATCTCGCGCGCGAGCCTGACCATACGCCCGAACAGCCAGGCCGGCGCCCGACCTGTGTGCAGCGGCAGATCCGCCAGCCCGACCCGTCCCGAGCGCGCGCTCACCTCAGGTGGTGACCTCGCCCTCGTCGCCGAGAATGTGGCTCAGATCGTACGGCAGCTCGGCGGGGAAGCTCTGGCGCGGCAGCCTCGTCTCGATCGCCGCCCGCTTGAGCGCCTGCGGCCAGGCGGCCCGCGCCATGGCCTCGAGCTCGCGCCGGAGGCTCGGGCTTTCCTCAAACAGATCCTCGATCTGATCGCGCTGCTCGGCAATGGTCGCTGCCCAGCCGCGGGAACGCCGCCTGGGCTGAAACTGCCATTTCAGCAGGTGCGCCAGGAGGATGCGCAGGCGGCTCTTGAGCTCGCGCCGCAGCTTGCCCGCCATGGTCGTCGAGCTCGTCGATCAGATGCTCGACGTCGAGCCGGTCGAGCTGCCCGGCGCGCAAATGCGCCGTCTGCTTGTTCGACCCACGCCAGCAGATCCTGGTCGTAGAGCGTCTCCTGGCGTTCGAGCACTTTCGCCATCTACGTTCCTCCAGGGTCTCAACCTCGCGCATCCGGCCGCCGAAGCCAAGAGCGAGATCACGCCGCGAGGCGGCCGAGGTCCTGGACCAGGGATTGGACGCGCTTGAGGCGCTCGATCGGGGTTTTGGTCTCGCCGCTGACCACCAGGCGGTGGTCGGAGCGGACGCGCATCGTTCTGGCCGTGCTCGGCGATGTAGCCGACCAGGCGCTCGGGGCGGGCGAAGCGGTTGTCGTGGAAGGCGAGGAGAACCCCTTTCGGGCCCGCCTCGACCTTGGCGACGCCCGCCTTGCGGCAGAGCTGCTTGATCCGAACGAGTTGCAGAAGCTGCTCGGTCGCCTCCGGCACCGGGCCGAAGCGGTCGATCAGCTCGGCCGCGAATGCCTCGACGTCGTCGGGCTCGGTCAGCGCCGCGAGCCGGCGGTACATCGCAAGCCGGAGGTCGAGGTCCTCGATGTAGGTTTCCGGAATCAGGGCGGCGGCGTCGATCGTGATCTGCGGCGTCCAGTCCTGGGCCTCGGCCGCCCCCTCCTCGCCCGTCTGGCGGGCGAGCAGCACCGCCTCCTCGAGCAGGTGGTTGTAGAGCTCGAAGCCGACCTCCTTGATGTGCCCGGACTGCTCGTCGCCGAGCAGGTTGCCGGCGCCGCGGATGTCGAGGTCGTGGGAGGCGAGCTGGAAGCCCGCCCCCAATTCGTCCAGGCTCTGGATCACGTGCAGGCGGCGCTCGGCCGTCTCGCGCAGGATGCGCTTGGGCGGCAGCGTGAAATAGGCATAGCCGCGCACCTTGCCGCGCCCGATCCGCCCGCGCAGTTGGTAAAGTTGGGAAAGGCCGAAGCGGTCGGCGCGGTGCACGATCAGCGTGTTGGCGGTCGGGATGTCGAGGCCGGATTCGATGATGTTGGTGGTCACCAGGAGGTCGATCCGGCGCTCGTAGAAGGCCGCCATCACCTCTTCGAGCTGCTTGGCCGGCAGGCGGCCGTTGGCGACCCCGAGCTTGACCTCGGGCACCAGGTGGCGGAGCTGCTCGGTGAGCTTGGCCTGGTCCTCGATCCGCGGGCAGACGTAGAAGGTCTGGCCGCCGCGGTAGTGTTCCCGGAGAATCGCCTCGCGCAGGACCACGGGATCGGTCGGCAGGACGAACGCGCGCACCGCCAGGCGATCGACCGGCGGGGTCGCGATCAGGCTCAGTTCCTTGAGGCCGCCGAGCGCCATCTGGAGGGTGCGCGGGATCGGGGTCGCGGTCATGGTCAGGACGTGGACCTCGGCGCGCATCTGCTTGAGCCGCTCCTTGTGCACGACCCCGAAATGCTGCTCCTCGTCGATCACCACGAGGCCGAGGTCCCTGAAGTGGGTGGTCTTGCCGAGCAGCGCGTGGGTCCCGACCACGATGTCGACCTCGCCCGCTGCCAGCCCGTCACGAATCGTGGCCAGCTGCTTGGCCGGCACAAATCGGGAAACCTGCTCGATCCGGAGCGGCAGGCCCTGGAAGCGCTCGCGCATCACCTGAAAATGCTGGCGGACGAGCAGCGTCGTCGGCGCCAGGATCGCGACCTGCTTGCCGGCCATCGCGACCACGAAGGCGGCGCGCAATGCGACCTCGGTCTTGCCGAAGCCGACGTCGCCGCAGACGAGGCGGTCCATCGGCTGGCCGGAGGCGAGGTCGTCGAGCACCGCCTCGATCGCGCGGGCCTGGTCCTCGGTCTCGTCATAGGGGAAGCGGGCGGCGAACTCCTCGTAGAGGCCGGGTGGCGGGGCGAGGCGCGTGCCCCGGCGCATGGCCCGCCTCGCGGCGATCTCGATCAGCTCGCCGGCGATCTCGCGGATCCTTTTCTTGACCCTGGCCTTGCGCGTCTGCCAGCCGAGGCCGCCGAGCTTGTCGAGCGGCACCTCGCCTTCGGCAGCACCATAGCGCGAGAGGACATCGAGGTTCTCGACCGGCACGAACAGCTTGTCGCCGCCCTGGTAGATGAGGCGCAGGCAATCGTGCGGCGCGCCGCCGAGCTCGAGCGTGATCAGGCCGTCGTAACGGCCGATGCCGTGGTCGTTGTGGACCACGAGATCGCCCTCGCCGAGCGCGCCCACGTCGGCGATGAACTGGTCGCTGCGGCGGGTCTTGCGGGTAGGCCGGCTGAGGCGGTCGCCGACGATGTCGGCCTCGGCCAGGACCGAGAGATCGGCGGTCGTGAAGCCATGCTCGAGCGGTAGCACCGCAAGCCCGGTCCCGCTCCCCGCATCGACATCCTCCCAGCGCTCGATCCGGTGCAGGCCAGCGACGCCGTGATCGGCCAGCACCATGCGCAGCCGCTCGAGCGAGCCTTCGCTCGCGCCGGCGATCAGGGTCCGTTTGCCAGCCACCCGCTCGGCGCGCAGGTGATCGGCGACCGCGTCGAACAGATTGACGTCCTGACGGGCCCGCTCGGCCGCGAAGTCGCGCGCCTGGTGGCCGCCGAGGTCGATCACCTCGAGGCCCGCTGCGCCCGCCTCCGGCGACGGCGCAAAGGGAGAAAAATCGGTCCGCTCGCGGCCCGCGAGCAGCGCGTCGAGCCGGGGCTCGCTGAAGTAGAGCTCATCGGGAGCGAGCGGCCGGTAAGGGGCCGCACCCATCGCGCGCGCGGCCTCCGGTGGCTCGCGCCTGGCCCCGTAGTGCTCGCCGATGGTCGCGTGACGGGCGGCGATCGCCTCGTCAGCGAGCGGATCGAAGCTGATCTTTGAGCCCGGGTCGAGATAGTCGAACAGGCCGACGAGGCGCTCGTGGAACAGCGGCAGCCAGTGCTCCATGCCCGGGAACGGCCGGCCGGCGGAGATCGATTCGAACAAGGGATCGCCGGTCACGGCGCCAAAGCGCCGGAGGTAGCCGGTGCGAAAGCGCTCGACCGCGGCGTCGTCGAGCATGACCTCGCTGACCGGCCCGAGCTCGAACCCCGCGACCTTGCCGAGCGAGCGCTGGGTCAGAGGATCGAAGGCCCGGATCGCCTCCAGGACATCGCCGAACAGATCGAGCCGGAGCGGTTGCCCGCTGCCGGTCGGGAAGATGTCGATGATGCCGCCGCGGACCGCATATTCGCCGGGCTCCACGACCGTGCCGCTGCGCCGGTAGCCGTTGCGCACCAGGCAGGCGAGCAGCTGCTCGCGATCGATCCGGCCGCCCGCCGCGGCCGCGAACCGTGCGGAGCGGATCAGCTCGGGCGGCGGCAGCTTCTGGAGGATGGCGTTGACCGTGGTGATCACCAGCTGCGGTCGTGGCGCGGCCTCGTCCAGAAGGCGCGCGAGCGCATCCAGGCGCCGCGCCATGATGTCGGAGTTCGGCGAGACCCGGTCGTAGGGCAGGCAGTCCCAGGCCGGCAGGATCACGACCTCGAGCGCCGGCGCATAGAAGCGGACCAGCTCGGCGAGCAGGGTCGCCCGCCCGGCATCGCGTGCTATGTGCAGCCGCTCGGCGGCGCCGGCGCGGCTGGCCTCGCGCGCGAGCCAGAGAGCATCCAGGCCCGGGACCGCGGCCGCCACCAGGCGCCGCTCGAGAGCCACAGGCGGTGCCTCGGCCTGGAGATCCGGGGCGGTATCGGCGAGGAGCGGAGCAGCTGGCATCGGGACGGGCGACGATCAGTCCTGGGCATCGACGAACCGGAAGGTCCGCAGGCGTTGGAACAGGTCGTGGTCGTGGCGGGCTGGCACCGGCACCCGGCCGGAGATCCAGTCGAGCAGGTCCTGATCGGTCTCGCCAAGCAGGGCCTCGTAGCGATCGAGGCCGACCCGGTCAAGCCCGGCCAAATGGTGGGTGGCGAAGCGCCCGAGCAGGAGATCGCCTTCCAGACGGCCGCGATATCGGCTCTGATGCAAAAGCCGCTTGCGGCGAATCGGGAGCGGCTCACTCATGGGCGTTGCCAGCGGGTTGCGAGGTTGGCGGGACCGGGGTTGCCAAGCGATCGATGGCCACTGATGTAGCGGGTCGAAGCTCGGATTCAAAGGCTGATGGCGCGCGGCCGAACGCCCCCGCGCCGCTCGATCCGCTGGCGGCCTGGCTGGCACCGGCGCGCGCCTTGAAGGGCGTCGGGCCGCGCCTCGAGGGCGTGCTCGCCCGCCTGCTCGGCCTGCCGGACGGGGTCGCGGCGCGCCGCCTCGACCTGCTCTGGCATCTGCCGTATGCGCTCGTCGACCGCCGGCTGCGGGCCAGCCCCGCCGGTGCCAGCGACGGCGAGCGGGTGACCCTCGAGGTCCTGGTTCAGCAGCATCAGCCGGCGCCGCCGTCCGGATATCGGCGGGGAGGCGGGTCTCGCCAGCCCTACCGGGTGCGCTGCCAGAGCGGCACGGGTGCGCTTCAGCTGGTCTTCTTTCGTGCCCGGCGCGCCTACCTGGAGGACGCCCTGCCCGAGGGCGCCAGGCGGGTGGTGAGCGGGCCGCTCACCCGCTTCGGGCGCGACTGGCAGATCGTCCATCCGGAGCTGATCCTGACCCCCGCCGCGTTCGCGGACAGTGGCCCGCTGGAGCCGGTCTACCCGCTGACCCGGGGCCTGAGCCCGCGGCTGCTGCGCCGGCTGATCCGGCAGGCGCTCGAGGATCTGCCGGAGCTGCCGGAGTGGCAGGACCGGGCCTTCCTCGAGCGCCGTCGCTGGCCGAGCTTCAAGGACGCGCTCTCGAGCCTGCATCGGCCGGCATGCGCCGACCAGGTCGGGCTCGACGCGCTGGCGCGCCAGCGCCTCGCCTTCGACGAGCTGCTGGCCAGTCAGCTGGCGCTCGCCCTGGTCCGGCAGGGCGCCGCGGCGCAGGCCGGGCGCGCGCTCGCCGGCGATGGCCGGCTCTGCCGGGCGGTGGTGAGCGCCCTGCCCTTCCGCCTGACCGCCGGCCAGCGCCAGGTGCTGGCCGCGATCCGCAAGGACATGGCGCGCCCCGCCCGCATGCTCCGCCTGCTCCAGGGCGACGTCGGCAGCGGCAAGACCCTGGTCGCCCTGCTCGCGATGCTGAACGCGGTCGAGGCGGGCGGTCAGGCGGCGATCATGGCGCCGACCGAGGTCCTGGCGCGCCAGCACCAGGCGACGCTCGCGCGCCTGCTGGCGCCGACCGGGCTGCAACCGACCCTCCTGACCGGCCGCGAGCGCGGGGCCGAGCGTGCCCGCCGGCTCGCCGATCTGGCCGCGGGCCGGAGCCGGATCGTGGTCGGGACCCACGCCCTGTTCCAGGAGGGCGTCGGGTTCGCGGACCTCGCCCTCGCCGTGATCGACGAGCAGCACCGCTTCGGCGTCCACCAGCGTCTGGATCTCGCCGCCAAGGGCCCGTGCCCGGACCTCCTGGTGATGACCGCGACCCCGATCCCGCGCACCCTGGTGCTGGCGCTCTATGGCGACATGGCGGTCTCGGAACTGCGGCAGAAGCCGCCCGGCCGCCAGGCAATCCGCACGCGCGCCCTGCCGCTCGCCCGCCTGGACCGGATCCTCGCGGCGGTCGAGCGCGCCCTCGGCCGGGGCGAGCAGCTGTACTGGGTCTGCCCGCTGATCGGCGACAGCGAGCCATCCGAGGAGGCGGCCCAGGCGGCGGCCGAGCAGCGCTACCAAGCGCTGGCGGCACGCTTCGGCGGGGTCGTCGGCTTGGTCCACGGCCGCATGTCGGGCAGGGACAAGGATCGGGTGATGGCCGGCTTCGCCGGGGGCGAGATCCGCCTCCTGGTCGCGACCACGGTGATCGAGGTCGGGGTCGACGTGCCGGCGGCGACCGTGATCGTGATCGAGCAGGCGGAGCGCTTCGGCCTCGCCCAGCTGCACCAGCTGCGCGGCCGGGTCGGGCGTGGCGAACGGGCTTCGACCTGCCTGCTCCTGTACGGGGAGCCGCTCGGGGCGGTCGCCCGCGCGCGTCTGCAGGTGATGCGGGCGACCGACGACGGCTTCGAGATCGCCGAAGCGGACCTCCGCCTGCGCGGCCCCGGCGAGGTCCTGGGCGCGCGCCAGAGTGGCCTGCCGGTGCTGCGGCTGGCTGATCTCGGCGCCCACGCCGAGCTGCTCGCCCCGGCCCGGGATGACGTGCGTGTCAGCCTCGCCCGCGACCCGCGTCTCGAGAGCCCGCGCGGCCAAGCGCTGCGCCAGCTGTTGCGCCTGTTCGAAGGTTCCAAGACGGCCGCCTATCTCGGCTCGGGCTAGCGCGCCACGACCCTGGCGCGGCCCGGCTTGGCACCCGTCTCGGCCTGCGGCCGCGGCTCGTCCGCGACCGGGGCCTCGGAGCGGCGGTCGAGCGCCCCGATCACCACGTCCTGAGGGGGTGCCACGATGCCGCCCGAGATCACCAGCTTGATGCCGTCCTCGATCGACATGTCGAGGTGGATCAGGTCCTTCTTGGGCACGAACAAGAGGAAACCCGAGGTCGGGTTGGGCGTGGTCGGCAGAAAGACGTTGACCAGCTCCTCGTCGGAGCGCGCCTGGATCTCGCCCCGGGTCGGCCCGGTGACGAAGCCGATCGCGCCGAGGCCGCGGCGCGGATACTCGATCAGGACCACCTCGCGGAACGAGCGCGACGACTGCGCCAGCACGGTCTCGAAGATCTGCTTGAGGGTGCCATAGACGCTGCGCACCACCGGCATCCGGGCGAGCAGGCGCTCGCCCAGACGGACCAGAGTGCGTCCGGCCAGGCCCGCGGTCAGCATGCCGACGATGGTCAGGAACGCGAGCATGATCAGCAGACCGACCCCGGGCAGGCTGAACGGCAGATAGGTCTCGGGATTGTAGCGCGCCGGCAACAGTCCTTCGACCTGAGTGTCGAGGAAGGTCAGGAACTGCCAGACCAAAAAGACCGTAATACTGATCGGGGCGGTGACGATCACGCCGGTCAGGAAATAGGCGCGCAGACGGGCGATGCCCCCGGGCGGCAGGGCCCGTTCGCCCGCGCGAAGACCACCGACCGAGGCTTCGGGTGCCTGAGGTTCCGGCTCCTGCTGTCCCCGTTGGGGCACCATTCGACGACCCTATCGATCGTGGCCGAAAGCCACCCTCCGGACTTCGGTCAACGATGACCTGCCGCCATCACCGACGACCGCAAGGACAATAGGCAGAGCCCCAGGCTTCGTCCAGCGGCGACCGGGCGCTCCGGAGCCGGCGCCCCGGTTGTCAGCTTCGATTGTTCAGACAAGCGAGCGACGGCCGGAGTGCTCACCAATTAATAGTTGATCAGTGGGCTCGGCGACACGGGGTTCACGGCCGCGACAGGTCCCCCGATGGCAATCGGCACTGCCAAAGACGGCCAACAACCCCTTGTTTTTCATAGTTTTTGTTTCTCCATGTCATAAAGTGTTCAAGGCGGATTTGTATCAAATTTTTTCGAAGTTTTAAACAATAAAACGAGCGATCAAAAAATTTCTTGACAAGTCCTTTCGATGGAATTGATTAAGGATACTGCTAATCCTGGTGGTTGAGGCGGGGTCGGCTGGCGATCAGGTCTTCAACCGAGCCGAGAGCGCCAGAGCTGATCGGCGATGCCCGGGGCAGGCGGCGGCGGGTGCAAATTCTCATGAGAGCCGTCGGCGCGCCAAGAGGGGTCTGCATCGTAGGGAGGATGTGACCATGACTATCGCCGAAGGTCGGTCCCGGATGTTACCAACTGGGGATCGAACGAGCGTGATCACCAATTCCATTCTACTGACGCGGCGCATCCGAGAGTTGCAGCGCCGCCGCCAGGCTCTGGTCGGGCGGCAGGAGCAGGTGCGAGCGCAGCTGCCGGACTGGGCGGTCGAGCCCCTGCGTCTGGTCGGTCTCACCAACGACGAGATCCGCAGCCTGGTCGCCAACCTGTCGACCACCGAGGCCGAGGCCGGCCTCAGCCAGATCGATGCCGATCTCGAGGACCTCGATCGGCAGATCGAGGATCTCGAGAACGTCCTGGTCGCGACGCCATCGAATGGCCTCGACGAGATCGAGGCGGTGATCCGTCTGACGGTCGATCGCTTCCGCGAGATCATCGTCACCGATCCCGACGATGTCTTCTATGACCACGGCGAGGCCCGCTTCCTGGCTCTGCTCGAGCGCGTGGGCGAGGACCTGAGCGGCGTGCTCCAACGCACCCGCCTCGACGCCGGCTGAGATCTCGGGCTCCGGCCCGGCGCGCCGGCGGCGGCCGGCGCGCGTCGGTCTGGTACGCCCACCCGGCGCCGTTGGTCACCTGGCAGGTTGGGCCAGTGGCCAGCGGGCGGGGTCGGGGCTGGCTGGTCGCAAATCCGGACATAGCGCCGAGGCCGGCACTGCCGTAGCCATCAGCAGGTGGCGCTCGCAGGTGCCAGCGCTGACCGCTTGCCGGGCGCGCCGGGAGGCGGCTATGGTCGGGCCGGCCGGCGCCGACCGGTCGCGCGGCGGTCGTCGGGAGCGTCCGGTTGGGGTATCAGGAAGGGTCGTTGGCGCGGCTCGCCGTCGACATCGGCGGCACGTTCACCGACGTCGTCGTCGAGGCTGGAGACCGCCGAACCACCGCCAAGCGGCTGACCACGCCGGCCGCCCCCGAGCGCGCCGTCCTGCAGGCCATCGACCAGGCCCTCGACGCCGCCGGGCTGCAGCCGGGCAACGTCGGGCTGGTGATCCACGGCACGACGCTCGCCACCAACGCCGTGATCGAGCGCAAGGGCGCGGTCACCGCCCTGATCACGACCGAGGGCTTTCGCGACGTCCTGGCGATCGCCGATGAGAGCCGGTTCGATCAGTACGACATCAATCTGGTCAAGACCGCGCCGCTGATCCCGCGCGAGCGGCGCCTCACGGTGCCCGAGCGCGTGACCGCCGACGGCCGCGTGCTGGTGCCCCTGGACGAGGCGGCGGTCAGCGCCCTGGTGCCGGTGCTGCAGGGGCTCGGGGTCGAGAGCGTCGCGATCGGCTTTCTCCATTCCTACGTCAACCCGGCCCACGAGCGGCGCTGCGCCGAGATCCTGCGGGCCGCCCTGCCGGACCTCTGGCTCACGCTGTCCTGTGAGGTCTGCCCGGAGATCCGCGAGTACGAGCGGTTCACGACCACCTCGGCCAACGCTTACGTCCAGCCGCGGATCGCCGGCTACCTCCGCGACCTCGAGCGCGGCCTCGCCGCCGCCGGCATCGCCTGCCCTTTGTTCCTGATGACCTCCGGCGGCGGCCTGATGACGGTCGCGCATGCGCGCCGCGAGCCGATCCGCCTGATCGAATCCGGCCCCGCCGGTGGCGCCATCCTGGCGGCGCGGATCGCCGCCGAGTGCGGCCTCGATCGCGTGCTGTCGTTCGACATGGGCGGGACCACCGCCAAGATCTGCCTGATCGACGACTTCAGGCCGGACACGGCCCGTCATTTCGAGATCGATCGCCAGGCGCGGTTCGTCAAAGGCAGCGGCCTGCCGCTCCGGATCCCGGTGATCGAGATGGTCGAGATCGGCGCCGGCGGCGGCTCGATCGCCCGCCTCGACGCCACCCGCCGGATCGCGGTCGGACCGGCGAGCGCCGGTTCCGAGCCGGGCCCCGCCTGCTATGGCCGGGGCGGCACCCTGCCGACCGTCACCGATGCCGACGTGGTGCTCGGTCGGATCGATCCGGCGAGCTTTGCGGGCGGCCGCCTGACGCTCGACCGGAAGCGCGCGGAAGACGCGCTGGCCACCGAGATCGGGACGCCGCTCGGCCTCGATCCGACGCTCGCCGCCTTCGGGGTCACCGAGGTGGTCGACGAGGCGATGGCCAATGCCGCGAGGGTGCACGCGGTCGAGCGCGGCGCCGACGTCGCCCTGCGGACCCTGATCGCGTTCGGCGGCGCGGCGCCGATCCATGCCGCGAAGCTCGCCGACAAGCTCGGCATCCGGCGGATCCTGGTGCCGACCGCGGCGGGCGTCGGCTCGGCGGTGGGGTTTCTTCGGGCGCCCGCGGCCTATCAGGTGGTGCGCTCGCTGCCGCTCCGCCTCTCGGGGTTCGATCCGGACAGGGTCAATGCGGTGTTCGCGGCGCTCGAGGGCGAGGCCCAGGTGGTGGTGCGCGCGGCGGCGCCCGGCGCCACGCTCGAGCAGACCCGGGTCGCCCACATGCGCTACGTCGGTCAAGGCCATGAGATCGTGGCCGAGCTCCCGGTACGCCCGCTTGGCGCTTCGGATCGCGCGGTCCTGCAGGCGGCCTTCGACGACGCCTATCGGCGGCTCTACGGCCGGCTGATCCCGGGGCTCGACGTCGAGGTGTTGAGCTTCGGGCTGAGCCTGGCGAGCGCCGCCCGGCCGGTCCGGCCGGTCGAGGCCGAGCCGGCGCCGCTGACGCCGGCCCCGGCCGGCCGGCGCCAGCTGCTCGATCCGGCGGCCGGGGAGGCGCTCGAGGTGCCGGTCTACCGGCGGGCTGACCTGGTCCCCGGCGCCGCGCTCGCCGGCCCGGCGATCATCGCCGAGGACGACACCACCATCCTCGTGCCGGCGGCCTGTCGCGCCCGGGTCGATGGCCGGGGCCATGTCTGGCTCGAGCGTGAGCCAGCGGAGGAGACGCCATGAACCGGGCGCAGGCGCTCGCCGAGCTCCGGCGGCAGGTGATGTGGCAGCGGCTGATCGCGGTGGTCGAGGAGCAGGCCATGACCCTGCTCAGGACCGCGTTCAGCCCGATCGTGCGCGAATGCGGCGATCTCTCGGCAGGCGTGTTCGATCGCCAGGGCCGGATGCTCGCCCAGGCGGTCACCGGCACGCCTGGCCACGTCAACTCGATGGCCAAATCGGTCGGCCACTTCATCGCCGCCTTCCCGCTCGCCGAGATGCAGCCGGGCGACGTCTACATCACCAACGACCCCTGGCTCGGCACCGGCCATCTGCACGACTTCGTGCTGGTCACGCCGGCCTTCCACCGGGGCCGCCTGGTGGCGCTGTTCGCCTGCACCAGCCATCTGGTCGACATCGGCGGCATCGGCTTCGGCCCCGACGCCAAGGACGTGTTCGCCGAGGGCCTGTACCTCCCGATGCTCAAGCTCGCCGAGCGCGGCCGGATCAACCAGACCCTGCTCGCCCTGGTGCGCGCCAACAGCCGGGCCCCGGTCGAGGCCGAGGGCGACGTCTATTCGCTCGCCAACTGCAACGATACCGGCTGTGAGCGTCTGGCCGCGATGATGACCGAGTTCGGCCTCGACGACCTGGACGAGCTCGCCCGGCACATCGTCGAGCGCTCGCGCGCCTCGGTGCTCGAGCGGGTGCACGCCCTGCCCGAGGGCACCTGGCGCTACCGCATGACCCTCGACGGCTACGACCAGCCGATCGAGCTGGTGGCGGCGCTGACCATCGGGCAGGACGGCGTCGAGGTCGACTATGCCGGGACCTCGCCGGTCTCGCGCTTCGGCATCAACGTGCCCAAGACCTACTGCGAGGCCTATACCGGCTTCGGCCTCGCCTGCGCGATCGCGCCCGAGGTACCGAACAACGCGGGCTCGCTCAGCGTTTTCCGGGTCAGCGCGCCCGAAGGCTGCATCCTGAATGCCCCCTACCCCAGCCCGGTCGCGACCCGGCACGTGATCGGCCAGATGCTCCCGGACGTGGTGTTCGGCTGCCTGCGATCAGGCCCTGCCCGACCGGGTGCCGGCCGAGGGTACGTCCTGCCTCTGGACCCTGACCCTCGGGCGCGGGGCGACGGCGGCCCAGGGCAACGCACGGCGGTTCATGCTCAACGCGGTCCACAACGGCGGCACCGGCGCCCGGCCGCAGGCCGATGGCCTGTCGGCGACCGCCTATCCGTCGGGCGTGCGCGGCACGCCGGTCGAGATCACCGAGCAGATCTCGCCGCTGGTCTACCGGCGACGCGAGCTGCGGCCGGGCTCGGGCGGCGCCGGGCGCCAGCGGGGCGGCGATGGCCAGATCATCGAGATCGAGGCGCTGGACGGCGCCCCGTTCGGGATCTGGGCGGCGCTCGACCGTCTCGAACACCCGCCGCGTGGCCGGGCGGGGGGCGCGCCGGGCGCCGCCGGTCAGATCGGGCTCGACGATGGAACCCGCCTTGCGGGCAAGGGTTATCAGGAGGTGCCGGCCGGCCGCCGGCTGATCGTGCAGACGCCGGGTGGCGGCGGCTATGGCGCGACCTCGGAGCGGGACCCGGAGGCGCTCGCCCGGGACCGGCGCGCCGATCTGATCTGATCGCGGCGGTCCCCGCGGGCGCTGCTTGTCTGACGGCCGACACCATGAAATCGGCGGCTGTCTGACCGCCGTCACCCGCAGTAAACCTAGGTTAAGGAGAAGCGAGGCAAACTCGGGGCGTGATCGCGTCCGCGTCGGCGTGTAATCTCTGTTGAGCGCGGCGCGCGATCCGCTAAGCTAGGCGGCAGGTTGGGGGAGGTCCGGCACTCGATGTATCGGCGGATGAGGTACCGGCGCGCGATCCTCTGGGGCCTGGGGCTGCTGGCCGTGGCCACGCCGTTGACGGCTCGAGCCGCGACCGACGAGGCCTACATGTGCCGCAACGGCGAGCGCCAGCGGCGGGTCGAGCTGCAGCATGCCGACGCGCCGGATCGCCTGCCCTGCCAGGTCATGTACTGGCGCGACGCCACCCGGGCCGAGGATGGCCGGTCGATGTGGGAAGCGGCGCACGACTTCGGCTTCTGCATCGAGCGGACCCGGGATCTGGTGCAGCGCCTGCAGGAGGGCGGCTGGACCTGCCAGAAGGCCGACGCGGCGCATGTCGAGATGCAGACGATCCCGGCCCTCGCGCCGAGCGGGCTGCCGACCACGGCCGGCGGCGACCGGACCAAGCTCGGCGAGGCGCTGGCGCGCGATCTGCAGCGCCTGGCGCAGCTCACACCGTCGGGCGCCCGCTTCGAGATCGAGAGCACCGAGGTCGGCGACCTCAATCAGGATGGTAACGCCGACGCCGCGGTGCTGTTGAACTACCAGACCGACCAACCCGGCCAACCCAGCCAACCCGGCCAACCCAACCAACCCGGCAGCACCCAGTTTCTGATGGCGTACCTGTTCGACGGCAACACGTTCTATCCGGCCGCCAAGACCTACGTCGGCGGCGCCGACACCCACGTGGTCGCGAGCAGCATCGAGCGCATCGAGGATGGCGCGATCGAGCTGCTGCTGGAGGTGCGTCAGCAGGGCGATCTGGAATGCTGCCCATCCGGTCGTCAGCGCGAGGCCTACGTTCTCCAGGACGGCAACCTGGTCGCCCGCCGGCCCGAGAGCTGACCGCCGGCCGCAGCGCCAGCCCGGTCCGGAGCGCAGCCGGCTGAGCCTAGGCGACTTCCGCCTGGGCCGGGTTCGCAGTCCGCCTGGGGCGGCGCTGCCAGGGCAGACGCAGGGTCTGGCGCCCCATGTCCCGTTCGATATCGGCGCCAGCGCTCGTCTCGCGCCGCCGGCTTGCGCGTTCGACCACGGCCGGCTCGGCCTTGGGCCGGTCGGCGAGATCGAGCACCGGCACGGCCGCGATGTCGGCGATCTGCTCGCGACAGCGGCGGACCACCCAGCGATCGGTCAGATCGACGTCGAGCAGGACCGAATCGAAGCGCTCGTGACCGAGCCGCCAGAGCGCGTTGGCCATGCCGACCACCTGCACGATCTCGACCGGCGCCATGACCTGCGCCATGGTCCGCGCCAGCCAGGGCAGCTCGCCCGCCTTGGTGCGGATCAGCAGAAAACGGAGCGGCTGGTCGTCGACCTGGGGCGATGGCGCCGGGGCGGAGACGGGAAGCGCGGCAGACTGCACGGTTGAGCTCCCTGGGCGGTTGCAATTCTTCAGCTCGGGTCGAGTTTTATCAACCCTAAGTTAAAATACAAGCCCCAATAAGAAACTAATTCGCATCTCCTGCCGCACCCCTCAGCCGTCGATCAGCTCGGTCGCGGCAATGTCGATCCCGAAGCCGGCAAGGCCGACGTAGTGGCGGTGGCGGGTGGCGAGCAGGCGGATCGAGCTGACCCCGAGATCGCGCAGGATCTGGGCGCCGATGCCGACGTCCCGCCACTGCTGGGTGCGGACCAGCTCGGTGGTCGCGCCCGCGGCCTCGGGGTTGGCCTCGGCCGGCTCGGCGAGCCCGCCTGCCGGTACGCCGGCGGTGCCCTGGCGCAGATAGATCAGAACGCCGCTGCCGTGCGCGGCGAGCCGCTGCAGCGCCTTCGGGATCAACTGGCCGGGGGAGCCGTCCCGGCGCGCGAACACGTCGCTGATCACATGCTCCCGATGGATCCGGACCAGGGCGTCGACGCCGCCCGCGAGCTCACCGAGGATCAGCGCCAGATGGTGGACGTTGTCGAACGGCGTGGCGTAGGCGACCACGCGCACCGGCCCGACCTCGGTCAGGACCTCGTACTCCCCGATCCGCTCGATCAGGTGCTCGCGCCGCTGCCGGTAGGCGATCAGGTCGGCGACCGAGATCATCTTGAGGCCGTGCCCGGCGGCGAACTCGACCAGCTGCGGCAGCCGCTTGACCGTGCCGTCGTCGTTGACCAGCTCGGCCAGGAGGCCGACCGGCGGCAGACCGGCGAGCCGGGCGAGGTCGATCGCCGCCTCGGTGTGGCCCGAGCGCACCAGCACGCCGCCATTGCGACCGATCAGCGGGAAGATGTGGCCGGGCCGGACGAAGTCGTCGGCGGCGGCGTTGGCGTTGGCGAGCGCGCGTATGGTGTTGCTGCGCTCCTCGGCCGAGATGCCGGTGGTCAGGCCGAAGCGGACGTCGACCGAGACCGTGAAGGCGGTGCCCATCGGCGCGTCGTTGAGGGCGACCATCGGATCGAGGCGCAGCCGGCGCGCGGTCTCCGGCGGCAAGGGGGTGCAGAGGATACCGCTGGTGTGCCGGATCATGAACGCCACCGCCCCGGTCTCGGCCTTGGCGGCGGCCATGATCAGATCGCCCTCGTTCTCGCGGTCGGCGTCGTCGACCACGACCACGATCCGGCCGGCGGCGATCTCGGCGATCGCGGTCTCGACGCTATCGAGCTGGATGGTCATCGCTGCAGTTACCTTCGGCGGCCCCGGTCGGGCCCAGGTTAACCGAAATAGGCCTGGTGGACCTCGGGATTCTCGGCGAGCCCGGCGGGCGGCCCCTCGGCCACCACCCGGCCCTTGGCGAGCACGTAGCCGTAGTCGGCGACCGCGAGCGTCTGATGGACGTTCTGCTCGACCAGGAACACGGTCACGCCCTGTGCGCGGATGCGCTCGATGATCTCGAAGTTCTGCCTGACGTAGATCGGCGCCAGCCCGAGCGAGGGCTCGTCGATCAGGAGCAGCTTCGGCGCCCGCATCAGGCCGCGGCCGATCGAGACCATGGCCTGCTCGCCGCCCGACATGGTGCCGGCGAGCTGGCGGCGGCGCTCGCGGAGCTGCGGGAACAGCTCGAAGACCTCGTCGATCCGGCGCCGCACCACCGGCTCCGAGGGCTCCTGATAGCCGCCGACCCGGAGGTTCTCCTCGACCGTGAGCTTCGGAAACACCTTCCGTCCCTCGGGGATGCAGGCGATGCCGGCGGCGATCACCCGATGGGTCGCAAGGCCGGTCAGGTCCTGGCCGTCGAAGCTGATCTTACCGGCGCGCGGCGGCGTCAGGCCCGAGGATCGCGCGGATCAGCGTGGTCTTGCCGGCGCCGTTGGCGCCGAGCAGGCAGGTGATCCGGCCGGGCACGCCGGTGAGCGAGACGTCCTCGAGCACGTCCGCCTGATCGTAGCCAGCCCGGATCCGCTCGACCACCAGCCCCTCGGCCATCATTCCAACCCCAGATAGGCTTCCTGCACCCGCGGGTCGGCCGCGACCTCGCGGTAGCTGCCCTCGGCGATCTTCTCGCCGTAGTTGAGCACGACGCAGCGCCCGGTGATCGCCTCGATCACGTTCATCTCGTGCTCGATGATCACGATCGTGAGCCCCGCCATCCGCTCGCGCACCGCCAGGATGTCGGCCATCAGCTGGCGGGTCTCCTCGCGGGTCATGCCGGCCGAGGGCTCGTCCAGGAGCAGGAGCTTGGGCCGGCTGATCAGGGCGCGGCAGATCTCGATCCGCCGGCGGTCGATCATGGGGATTTCTCCGACCGCGGTCAGCAGCCGGTCGGCGAGGGGCGGATCGAACAGGGCGACCAGCTCCCTGGCCTCGGCGTAGCTCGCCTCGAGCTCGCGCCGGAAGGCCTGCCGCCGGAACAGGTTGAAGACCAGCCCGGCGTGCAGGCGGGCGTGGTTGCCGATCATGATGTTGTCGAAGATCGAGAGCGGCAGGCAGAGTCTGGAGCGCTGGAAGGTGCGCGCGATCCCGGCCCGGTAGATCAACTGCGGCGGGCTGCGGGTGAGGTCGGCGCCGCCGAGCTCGATCCGGCCGGCGTCCGCCGGATAGATGCCGGTCACGACGTTGAAGAAGGTGGTCTTGCCCGAGCCGTTGGGGCCGATCAGACCCAGGATCTCGCCCGCCCCGACACTCAGATCCAGGCCATCGAGCGCGGTCAGGCCGCCGAAGCGGCGGGTGAGCCCGCTCGCAACCAGGAGCGGCCCGGTCATCGGGGCAGGCCGTGCGGCAGGTAGCGGCGCAGCTCGCGCGGCAACAGGCCCGCCGGCCGGAAGCGCAGGATCAGGATCACCATCAGGGCATAGAGCAGAAACCGGTACTCCTGGATGATCTGCAGCTTTTCCGGGACGACGATCACGATCACCGCCGCGACCACCACGCCCCAGGGGTTGCCGATCCCGCCCAAGAGCACGATCGAGACCAGGATCAGGCCGTCGGCGAAGGTGAAGTTGGTCGGCGCGATGAAGCCCAGCATCATGCCGAACAAGGCACCCGCGATGCCGGCGAGAAAGTTGCCGAGCGTGAAGGCGGTGATCTTCCAGCGGCCGGGATCGATGCCGAAGCAGGCGGCCGCGGTCTCATCGAGCCGGATCGCGTCCATGTTGAGCCCGATCCAGGAGCGCTCGAGCCGGCGCACCAGGGCAAACGCGATCACCACCAGAAGGAGCGCCAGCAGCACGTAGTTCAAGTAAAAAGAGGCCTTGATCGGGCCGAGCTTCAGGTTGTCGTTGAACGCCCAGCCGAACAGATCGGCGCCCTCGACCCGCAGACCCTGGGGCCCGCCGAGCACGTCGTTGACCTCGAGGAAGGTCTTGAACAGGAGCGCGAAGGCGATCGTGATCACGGCCGCGTAGTGGCCGCGGGTGCGCAGCACCGGGTAGAGCAGCAGCGAGCCGATCAGCGCCGCCATCAGGCCGCCCGCGAGCAGCACCAGGAGATGCGGGAGCGCGGTGTGCGCGGTCAGCACCGCTGCGGTGTAGCAGCCGATGCCGAAGAACGCGGCGCCCGCGAAGTTGAGGACGCCGGCATAGCCGAGCTGGATCGTGAGGCCGAGACAGGCGAGGATGTAGAGGAGCACGGTCGCGACCATCAGGAGCGCGAAGTGGTCGCGGTGGAAGCAGGCGACGACCACCAGCGACGCCAACGATCGCGGCCGCGCTCAGCTGTCCCTCGTTCTGGGCGAAGCTCACCTGGACGCGGGCGAGCCAGCCGAGCCGTCCGGCCACGAGGACCGCCGCCGCGAGCGCCGCGAGCAGGATCAGAACGGCGGTCTGGCTCTCGACCCAAAGCAGCAGCAAGGCGGCGAGCGTCAGCGCGGCGAGCGCCAGGAGGCCGGGCACCGAGCCTCGCATCGGCCGCCTCAGACGCGCTCGCTGACCGGCTCCGCGATCAGCCCGGTCGGCCGCCAGGCCATGATCGCGATCACGACCGCAAAGGCGAACACGTCCTTGTACGCGCTCGCGAACGGCAGCGCGACCGCGCCGAGGGTCTGCAGGCCGGCGAACAGGAAGCCGCCCAGAATCGCGCCGTAGAGGTTGCCGAGCCCGCCGACGATCGCCGAGCTGAAGCCGATCACGCCGAGCAGGAGGCCCATGCCGAAGTTGATCTCGTTGTAGTAGAGGCCGTTCATCACCCCGGCAAACGCCGCCGCCGCCGAGCCGAGCGCGAAGGTGATCAGGACGATGGCCGTGAAGTTGATGCCCATGGTCGCCGCGGTCTCGGCGTCCTGGGCGACCGCCCGGATCGCGAGCCCGAGCTTGGTCCGGTTGATCACGAGGTGGATCAGGACGATCACCGCGAGCCCTGCGAGCAGCAGGATCACGCTGTCGAGGCGGAGCGTGAAGTCGCCGAAGCTCATCCGGGCGGTCGACAGCAGCGCCGGGAACCGCTTGGGATTGGCGCCGTCCGGATAGAACACGCGGATGCTCTCGCGGAGTGCTGTGCCGAGCATCAAGGTGATCAGCAGCGTGTTGAGCGCCGGCGCGCCCTTGAGCGGCAGCACCAGAAACTTGGCGATCAGGGCGCCGAGCAGGGCCATCAGGCCGGCCGCGACCAGGACCACGGCGGCGATCTGGACCAGGGGCGAGGTGATGCCGAGTGCTGTCAGCCCGAGCCAGGTCGAGAAGCCGGCAAACGCGCCGACCATCAGCACGTCGCCATGGCTGAACTGGATCACGTCGAGGACGCCGAAGAACAGCGTGAAGCCCACGGCCACCAGGGCGTACATCATGCCGAGCATGAGCCCGTTGACGACGAACTGCCCGAGCAGGCCGAGGTCCATCATGCTTTCCTTATTGCGTCCGCGTCACCGGTGGCGGCAGGCGCCCTCACCCACTTGAAGGCCCTGCCCGCTCTGCCTTCGGCACCGCGCTCGAAGACCCCTTCGGGGGCCACCGGCGCCGCGCCGGCCCGCCCCCCTCGCGTGCGGTGCTCGGCAAGTCCCCGCCCCGGCGGGCCTTGTCTTGCTCACGGCTGGCCGATGAGCTTGCGCTTGCCGCTGGCGTAGTCGCTGTCCTCCCAGACCACCCACTTGCCGTCCTGGACGACGTATTTGGTGATCAGCGCGACCGTGTTCTGGCCGTAGCCGTCGAAGGTGATCGGGCCGATGATCGACTCGTGGTCCTTGACCTTGGCGAGCGCCTCGGTGATCGCGGCGCGCTCGGGGCCGACCGCCTCGATCGTGTCGAGCACCAGGTTCATGGCGGCGAAGGCGAACGGTCCGTAGGCCTCCGCGGGCTCGCTGTAGCCGGCCTTGGCGTACTGCTCGGTGAAGAACTGGCCGCCCGGCAGCTTCTCGACCGGCGCGCCCTCGCGGAACGCGACCACGCCCTCGGCGAGCGGGCCCAGGCCCTCGATGAAGGCGTCCGACATGATCCCCGAGGTGCCCTCGAACTCGGCCTTGATCCCGAGCTTGTCCATCTGCTGACGGATCCGGACCCCGAGCGGGGTCAGGCCGCCGAAGTAGATCACGTCGGGGTCGAGCCCCTTGGCCTGGGTCAGCTCGGCGGTGAAGTCCTGCTGGTCCGCGGTCACCCCGAAGGTCCCGAGGATGCCGCCGCCGGCGGCTTCCAGAAACTTGCTGAAGTACTTCTGGTGGCCTTTGCCGTAGTCGGTGGTGTCGTGGATGATCACCCAGTTCTGGTAGCCGAGGCTGCGCATGAACTGGGCTGCGGTCTCGTTCTGGTTGATCATCGTGCCGTTGACCCTGTGGATCTCCGGGTAGGTGTTGCCGTAGGTGATGTCGGGTAGCACCGCCCCCCAGACCACCACCGGCAGGCCGAACTTGTGGTAGGTGTCGACCGTGCCGATCGCGACCGCCGAGCAGTAGTGGGTGACCGCGGCGACCACCTGGTCGTCGGCCGCGAGCTTGGTCGCGACCTGGACGCCGATGTTCGGTTTGCACTCGTCGTCGAGGGCGACCATCTGGTACTGGTACTTGGCCTTGGCGTCCTGGTTGCGGAGCTTGACCGCGAGATCGGCCGAATTGCGCCCGCCCAGACCATTGGCCGAGACCCCGCCGGTGAGCGGGCCGATGAAGCCGACCTTGACCAGGTCCTTGGCGAGCGCGCTCGGGCCGGCGAGCGCCAGGGCGAGACCGAGCGCGGTCAGCGGGATCGCGTTTCGAAGGCTGCGGTTCACGGACGTTCCTCCCTTTGTGGGTCAGCGGCGTTGCCCGACATCTACCGCCTCGAGGCGGCGTTCGACAACCGCGTGCCCCGATCGCGGCGGCGAGCGCTCTATTGCGGGAAGCCGACCATCACGTCTTTGGCGGCCTCGGGCGGCTGGGGATAGTGCAGGCCGCGCTGGCCGCTGAACGAGCGGTCGGGTCCGGGCCTATGGGGCGGCGGTGCAAAGCCGGTCAACCGGCCGTCCCGGGCCCAGCCCTGCTCCAGATCGATGCCGTAGAGCTGGTCGATCAGCGCCTGCTCCAGCCGGGCGCGCGTCTCGGCGTAGTCCGGATGGGAGGCGCGGTCGTCGAGCTCGGCCGGGTCGTCCTCGAGGTCGAACAGCTGCACCCGGTTGCCGGCGGGATACCAGATCAGCTTGTGGCGCCCGTCGTGCAGCATCCGGGTCGCGCTGACGTTCTCCAGGCAGTCGCCGTAGAGCGTGCTCCGCCGGCGTTCGCCGAGCATCGGCAGGCCATCGCAACTCTGGGGCACGGGAATGCCGGCGAGATCGAGCAGGGTCGGCATCAGGTCCTGAAGGCCGACCAGGCGGTCGTCGACCCGGTCGTGACCGACCCGCGGATCGCCCGCGCGGCCCATCAGGACCATCGGGATGTTGGCCGAGCTCTCGTAGTAGGCGCGCTTGGCGAACAGGCCGAAGTCACCGAGCATGTCGCCGTGATCGCCCGCGACCAGGACCACCGTGTCGTCGAGCAGGCCCTCCTCGCGGAGCGTCCCGAGCACCACCCGGAGCTGATGGTCGATCTGGGTGCAGAGGGCGTAGAAGGCGCGCCGGACCTCGGCCAGCGCCTCGGCGCCGTAGCGGCCGTAGAAGGCGCGGTTCAGGCGCAACGCCTGGGGCAGGCTCGCCTCGTCCTCCGACCAGGCAGCCGTGAACGCAGGATCGATCTCGAGCTGGCGATAGTAGGCGAGATAGGTCTCGAGCGGCACCAGCGGCGGGTGCGGATGGGTGTAGGACAGGCACCAGAAGGCGGGCCGCGACGGATCGCGCCGCTTGATCGTGCGCGCCATCTGCACCGTGCACCAGTTGGTGACGTGGCAGTCCTCGGGCAGATGCCAGGCGCGCGACATGTAGTTGTTGTTGTTCATGCCGTGCAGGAACTGCTGGCCGGCGAAACCGCGGTCGGCGAGGTAGAGGTCGTGGTCGTCGACCGCGCCGAGATGCGGGCGGCCCTCCTCGGCGAGCAGGACGTCGTCGAAGCCGATCCGGTCGCGCTGCGGATAGACGTGCAGCTTGCCGACCGCGAACGCCTGGTAGCCGGCGTTGCGGAAGCATTGCGCGAGCGTCGGCAGCGCGGGCATGCGGTTGACCGTGCCGAACACGCGATCGCCATGGGTCCGGGTCGTGGTCCCGGTCATCAGCGTCCGCCTCGCCGGGATGCAGATCGGGCATTCGGAATAGGCGCGTCGGAAGCGGACGCCGTTGCGCGCCAGCTGGTCGATGGTCGGGGTCTGGATCACCGGATGGCCGGCAGCGCCGAGCAGCCGCCCGGACCACTGATCGACCATCACCAGGAGCACGTTCGGGCGGGTGTCTCGGGTTTCGGCGTCGGCCATCGGTCCTCTCGGGGCGCTGGGTTGCGCGGGATGGCCCCAAGCTAACTCACAGAACCACCGCCGCGACAACCCCGCCTTGACGCTGCGCCGCCGACCCATAAATATGGGTCATCGCATCCGGAGCCCCCGATGAAGACCACGATCGAGATCAACGACGTCCTGCTGCGGCAGGCGAAGGAGGTGGCGCTCGAGCGCAACGTCAGCTTCAAGGCCGTCGTCGAGACGGCGCTCCGTCAGTTCCTGAACCAAACCCAAGCACCTCAGCAGGCGGCATTCAAGCTGCGCAAGTGCAGTTTCAAGGGCGAGGGGCTGCAGCCTGGGCTCGACTGGCACGATTGGGAGAAGATTCGCAGCCTGATCTACGAAGGTCGGGGTGGATGATCGCGTTCGACACCAATGTCCTGCTCCACGCGCATTGGGAGGACTCTCCCTGGCACGGGCGCGCGTACCAATGCCTTACCTTGCAGGCCGAATCCGGGCTGGCGTGGGCGATTCCATGGCCATGCCTGCATGAGTTTCTCGCGGTCTCGACCCACCCGCGGATCCACAAGCCTCCGACTCCGCTCCACCGTGCCTTGGAACAGGTGAGCTCCTGGCTGGAGGCGCCGACCCTGAGATTGTTGGGCGCGACCACAGGTTATTGGGGGGTCCTCCGTCGGCTCCTCGAGGACAGCCAGGTGACGGGCCCGCGTATCCACGATGCGCACGTTGCTGCGCTGTGCCTGCATCACGGCGTCAGTGAGCTATGGAGCGCCGATCGGGACTTCAGCCGGTTCAAGGAGCTGAAGGTCGTCAACCCGCTGGTCGACGCGTGAGGTGTTCAGGGTCTGAGATCCGCCTCGGTGACGCAGTGCACCAGTCGATAGATGCCGCGCAGCTGGCTCGAGGCGGCGCCGTGTCCGGCTAGGCTGGCTTCCGACAGCGGCTCGGTGCGCACCGCCGCCAGCGCCTCGCTGTCGTAGCCGCCGACCAGGATCACCCAGTCGACGAACGCGTTCTTGTCGGCGCGCAGCCGCTTCTCCACGGTCTCCTGGCCGCTCGTGGTCGGCTCGCCTTCGACCAGATGGGCGCCGAGAATGCCGGGTTTCCGGACTAAATGTGGCAGCGCCTCATCGGCGAGCCAGGCGCGCAGCGCGTCCTTTTGACCCGGCGCGGGTGAGAGAAGAATCATCGTCCAGAACGCGGGGACGCCGCCCGCCCCGGAGCTCGCCACCACCCGGCAGAGCGTCCGGCTGTTGTTGTGCATGTGGGGGGTCACTCGCCGGGTCCAGGGGGTCGGATCGTTGAGCCGGTCCAGGTAGGGCCTGGAAGTCAGCGTCGCCAGCTCGTCGACCTCGTAGAAGTTGAAATATCTGGGCGCGCCCGTGATCGCGACCGCGCGCTGGCCGCGGCGAAAGCCGGGCACGCCGACCCGCTCGAACATGTGCTCCTTGGAGTGCCATTCGTTGTAGTCGCTCTCGATCGCGGGCGCCGGGTCGTGCCAGATCACCAGCGCTCCTCTTCCCAATAGCGCCATCGCGGGCCTCCCCTACCTGTCCGGCCCGATCTTGACGCCGTTGACCTTGCCGAGGGCGCGCGCGAGCGCCGGGACGTAGCTCTCGCCCTCGCCCTGGGCGGCCGCGAGCGTGAAGACCTGATGGATCGCCTCGCCGAGGAACGCCGTGGCGCCCACCGCTTCGGCCAGGTGGGTATAGTAACGAACATCCTTCTGGCCGTTCTTGAGCTTGAAGATCATGCCGCCCTCGCCGCTCAGCACCCAGGGCATGAAGCGCTGGAACACGGACGAGTTGGCGCCGCCCTCGCTCACCACCTCGAACAGTTTCGCCAGATCGACGCCGGCCTTGGTCGCGGTGGTCACCGCCTCGGCGATCAGCGCCGCCGTGCCCTGGCTCAGGAAGTTGTTGATCAGCTTCATCTTGTGCCCTGAACCTATTGGGCCGACGTGGAAAATATTCTCGCAATACGCCTCGAGCACCGGCCGGATCGGGGCCAGGGTCGCCGTCGTCGGCGCCGACCAGGGTGTTCAGCCGGCCGGCCTCGGCGTCCTTGGGCGAGCGGGTCAGGGGCGCATCCGCGAAGCCCACGTTCTTGGCCGCGAGCGCCTTCGCCACCCGCTCGGTCGAGGCGGGCTCGGCGGTCGTGGCATCGATCACGATCAGGCCCTGTGGGCGCCCGCCAGGATGCCGTTCTCGGCGAACACGCAGAGCTCGACCTCGGCCGAGGACGGCACGCAGAGGATCACGAAGTCGCTCGCCCGCGCCAGCGCTGCCGGGCTCTTCGCCTCGGTCGCACCACGGCCGAGCAGGTCCTCGACCGGCTGCCGGTTGCGGTGCCCGAGCACGGTCAGCTGGAAGCCCTTCAGGGCGATGTTCTTGGCCATGCCGTGGCCCATCAGGCCTACGCCGATGAAGCCGATCCGCTTGCTCATCTCGCTCCCCCCGTTTCTGGTCCCCGGTAGCAAAGCCGAGCCCGCTCCGCTTGTCATCCGCAAAGCCACGTGCATTGTGCGAAGGCCGTCGTGCCAAGGCCGCGGTTTGGGAAAGATCCGATGCGCCTGCCCCCACTGCTGTCCGACGGCCTCGCCAGGTCGGGCGGCTGAGCCGCTCATGCGCGCGCTCGCCAACGCGTTCCGCGGCCTGTCGCCGATCGTCCAGGCGGCCTTGCTGATGATCTGCGGGGCGATCTGCGTCGCGATCCAGAACGGCATGATCCGGGTCGTCTCGGGCGAGATCCACGCGTTCGAGGTGGTGTTCTTCCGCAACGTCTTCGGCCTGGTCGCGATGCTGCCCTTCATGGGCGGCCTCAGGCTCGACATGTTCCGGGCGCGAAGCCCCGGCCGGCTGCTCCTGATGAGCGTCGGGCATGTGGCCGGCATGATCTGCTATTTCGCCGCGATCGCCTGGCTGCCGCTCGCCGAGGTCGTGGCGCTCGCCTTCTCCAAGCCCCTGTTCGCGACGGTCGGCGCGGCGCTGATCCTGCACGAGGTGGTGCGCGCCCGGCGCTGGACCGCGGTCGGGCTCGGCCTGGTCGGCGTCCTGATCGTGCTCCGGCCGGGTGCGGCGGCGATCTCGCCCTTCGCCGCGCTGGTGCTGTTCGGCGCCCTGCTTGCCGCCGCGGTCACGCTGATGATCAAACACCTGACCGCGACCGAGCGGGTGTCGACCATCGTCTGGTACCAGGCCCTGTTCGCGACCCTGCTCTCGCTGCCGCTGTGCCTGCTGCACTGGCGGACGCCGGACTTGGCCGGCTGGCTGCTGCTGATCGCGATCGGCGGCTTCGGCACCCTCAGCTGGCTGTCCCTGACCCGCTCGGTCTACCTCGCGGATGCCTCCGCGGTCGTGCCGTTCGAGTTCCTCCGCCTGCCGTTCGCGGCGCTGGTCGCCTACCTCTGGTTCGGCGAGGTGCCGAGCGTCTGGACCTGGCTCGGCGGCGGGCTGATCTTCGGCGCGACCGTCTACATCGCCGAGCGCGAGGCGCGCCTCGCGCGCGCCCGGACCGCCGCGGCGGCCGCGGCCCGCTCCCGATCCGTTAGATCGGAGGCTCCTCGCCCCGCGCGCGCCCTGGTCAGCGATCCCGACGCCGCCGAGTGATCACCCGGCGGCCGCCAGCCGCTCGCGCACCCAGGCGCCCATGTCCTCGATGTGGTCCTGGGCGACGTCGAGCATCCGGGTCATCTGGACGCAGGCGTGGGTGACCCCCGGCCAGAGCACGTAGCGGTGCGGCACGCCCGCCGCCTCGAGCTTGGCGACCAGGGCCGTGCTGTCATCGAGCAGCGGGTCGAGCTCGGCCGCGGTCACCATCAGCGGCGGCAGGCCTTCGAGATCGGCCAGCAGCGGCACCGCGAGCGGGTTCCGGTTGTCGCCCTGGTCGTTGATGTAGTGGTTCCAGAACCAGCGCATGTCGGCGCTCGAGAGGATGTAGCTGCCGTCGCCGAACGCCCGCTGCGAGGCGGTCTCGGAACCCTCCGTGTAGGCCGCGTAGGCGCCATAGATCAGGAGGCCCGCGACCAGGGGGCTGTGCGCCGGCAGCGCGCAGGCTGAGCAGCGTGGCGAGCGCCAGGTTGGCGCCGGCGCTGTCGCCGCCGATCGCGAGGCGCCTGGTGTCGATCCCCCAGTCGCCGCCCTGGGTCGCGAGCCAGCGGACCGCGGCGACGCAATCCTCGAGGCCGGCCGGGAACTTGTGCTCGGGCGCGAGGCGATAGTCGACGCTCGCGACCAGGAAGCCGCCCGCCTGGGCCAGGCGCCGGCAGACGCCGTCGTGGGTATCGAGGTTGCAGATCACCCAGCCGCCGCCGTGGATGTAGATCAGACAGGGCGCCGGTCGCGCGACCCCCGGATCGTACAGGCGGATCCGGATGTCCCCGCCCGGACCCGGGATCTCGTGGTTGTAGACCGCCCACAAGGTCGGCCGGTCGGCGTTCCAGAACGCTTCGGTCGTAGCGCTGGTCTGCGCCCGCGCCTCGACCGGCGACAGCGAGTTGCGTTCCGGACGGTCCTTCATGGCGTCCGCGATCAGGGCCAGGATGGCGGCCATCTGCGGGTTCAGCTCGGGCATCGGCGATCCTTCCTGGCCGGCCGGCGGGGTCCGGCTTGCTCTGCGTGGCGGAGCGGCTAGGTTTCAACAGTGGGCCGGCATTGTCGAGTCCCGTGCATGCCGCCGGTCCGACCGGGTCGAAGGAGGGGATCATGACGAGCCGCGTCACAGACGTTCGGTGCCGGAGCGCATGGCGCTGGCTGCTCGCCGGCCTCGCGGCGCTCGGATCGGCCGCCGCCACGAGCGCGGCGCTCGCGCAGTGCTTCCCGATTGCCGAGCGCGCGCCGGACGTGCAGCCGCCGCCTACCAAGCAACCGCGGTGCCGGCCGCGAGCGTCCGTCTGACCTTCCTCGGCCATTCCAGCTTCCTGATCGAGACCCCGGCCGGGGCGAGCGCGATCACCGACTACAACGGCTGGCTCGGCGGCGCCGAACCGCCCGCCATCGTGACCATGAACAATGCCCACAGCACCCACTACACCGACCATCCCGATCCCAGGATCGAGCACGTGCTGCGCGGCTGGGACCCGGGCGGCGGGGTCGCCCGCCACGACCTCACCTACCTCGACCTGCACGTCCGCAACGTGCCGACCAACGTCCGCGAGGCGGGTGGCGTCCGGATCAACGGCAACTCGATCTTCGTGTTCGAGACCGCCGGCCTGTGCATCGCCCATCTCGGCCATCTGCACCACCTGCTGACCGACGTCCATCTGGGCGAGCTCGGCCAGATCGACGTGCTCCTGGTGCCGGTCGACGGCAGCTACACCATGGCCCAGGAGCTGATGGTCGAGGTCATCGAGCAGATCCGGCCGGCGCTGGTCATCCCGATGCACTACTTCAGCCCGTTCACGCTCGCCCGTTTTCTCGCCCTGGTGCGCGAGCGCTACGATGTCGTGATCAGCGAGACGCCGAGCGTGACATTAGCGCGCGCGACCTTGCCCTATCGCCAGCTCCTGGTCCTGCCGGGCGGCTGAGCTCGCCGGCTGCGCAGCGGCGACCGGTGAGGTCGAAGGCCGCAGCGGCTTTCCGGGCGGCGCGCGATCTGCCAAGCTGGCGTCATGACCACGATCCAGACCGCCGCCCTGCCCGCCCGTCGCGATCTCAAGGTGATGAGCCTGATCGGTACCGGGCATTTTCTCAGCCACTTCTATATCCTGCTGCTGCCGCCCCTGTTCCCGCTGCTCAAGGACGCGCTCGGGGTCGACTATGTGCAGCTCGGCTTCACGATCGCGGTGCTCAACGGGGTCACGGCGCTGACCCAGGCGCCGGTCGGCTTCCTGGTCGACCGCTTCGGCCCGCGCGGCATCCTGATCAGCGGCTTAGCCCTGTTCAGCCTCGCGATCGGCCTGGTCGGGGTCTGGCCGAGCTATCCGGTCCTGCTCCTGCTGATGGTGGTCGCCGGGCTCGGCAACAGCGTCTTCCATCCTGCGGACTACGCGATCCTGTCGTCGGCGATCGATACCCGGCGGATGGGCCGCGCGTTCTCGATCCATACCTTCGGCGGCTATGCCGGCTTCGCGCTGGCGCCACCGGCGATCGTGACCCTCGCCGCAGTTTTCGGCTGGCGTCTGGCGCTGCTGCTCGCGGGCTCGGCCGGCCTGATCGTCGCGGCCGTGATGCTTGCCAACAGCAGCGTGCTGCGCGCCGACCTCGACGACCGGCAGCGGCCCGCCGCGGGCGGCGCCGGCGCGCCTGCCTGGCGTCTCTTGCTGAGCGCGCCGATCCTCATGGCGCTCGGCTTCTTCGTCATGCTGGGCATCAGCCTCGGCGGCTACATGAGCTTCAGCGTCGCCGCCATCCAGGGCATGTATCAGATCGATCTGGCGGCGGCGACCGTGCCGCTGACCTGCTATCTGGTCGCCAGCACCTGCGGCGTGCTGGTCGGCGGCTGGATCGCCGATCGCACCCGCCGGCATCACCGGGTGGTCGCGACCTGCTTCCTGCTGGTCGCCGTGTTCTCGGCGGCGATTCCGCTGCTGGTGCCGCCGATCGCGCTGGTCACCCTGCTGTTCGCCTGCGCCGGGCTGTTCTCGGGCGTGGTCGCGCCGTCCCGCGACATGATGGTGCGCCAGATCACGCCCGCGGGGGCGAGCGGCAAGGTGTTCGGCTTCGTCACCATCGGCCTCAACATCGGCGGCATGCTGGGGCCGATGCTGTTCGGCCTGGTGCTCGATCTCGGCGACCCGGGCCATCTGTTCTGGACGATCGCCGGGCTCAGCCTGCTGACCCTGGTCGTGGTCTTCGCGAGCGCTCGTCAGGAGGAGCCGGCGGCGGCGCCGGCGCGCCGGTAGCCGAGCGCCCGAGGCGCCGCGGCGATCGACGCCGGCGGGTCGGCCGGGCTATCCTGCCCCCATGTTGCGGGTCTTGACCGTCGCCGGCGGGTTGCTCGTGATCGCCCAGCTGCACCGCGCCTCGGGCGGCGTGGTGGCGCTCGAGCTCGATCGCAGCTTTGGCCTGGGCGCCGGCCGGATCGGCCTGGTGATCGGCGCCATGCTGCTCGCCTCGGCGGTGGTGCAGCTACCGGCAGGGCTCGCCTTCGATCGCTTCGGCCCCCGCCGGACGGTCTCGGCGATGGCCGTCCTCGCCCTGCTCGGCACGCTCCTGTTCGCGTTCGCGACCAGCTTCCCGGGTCTCGCCCTCGCCCGCTTCCTGATCGGCGCGGGCTTCGCCGGTGTCGTCACCAGCATCATGCTGCTGGCCATGCGCTGGGCGCCGCCGGAGCGCTTCGCCACCGTCGCGGCGACCGTCTTGGCCCTCGGCAGCCTGATCGGCGGCCTGCTCGCGACCACGCCCCTGGCGCTGGCATTCCAGGCGTTCGGCTGGACGCCGACCTACCTCACGATCGATCTGCTGTGCGCCCTCGCCATGGTCGCGGCCGCGGTCCTGATCCGGGACTCGCCGGGCGCGGTCACCGTCCGGGGCGCCGCCCGCGAGAGCCTGGCCGAGAGCCTCCGCGGCCTCCGGGCGCTGCTCGCGGATCCCGATCTGCGGCGGATCTTCGCCATGGCCGCCTGCACCATCGCGCCCTTCATGGGTACCGGCGGCCTCTGGGCCGGACCCTATCTCCGGGACGTGCACGGTCTCGGTCCGGACCAGACCAGCTACGTCCTGCTCGGCATGGTCCTGATGCTCAATTTCGGGACCCTCGGCTACGGCCCGCTCGATCGCTGGTTCGGCAGCCAGCGCCGCGTGGTCCTGACCGGCGCCGGCACCAGCATGCTGATCCTCGCCGCGCTCGCCAGCCTGCCCGATCCGCCGCTCTGGCTGGTGGTCGTGCTGTTCCTCGGCCTCGGCCTCACGAGCCCGTTCTACGTCACCCTCACCGCGCATGCCCGGAGCTTCGTGCCGATCGAGCGTGCCGGCCGCCTGGTCACGACGATCAATCTCGCGGCGCTGTCGGCGGCCTTTGGCGCGCAGTGGCTCTCGGGCTTCGTGGTCGGCCTGACCGGCAGCGGTCCGGCGCTCGGCTCGGCCCTCGGCTACCGCCTGGTGTTCGCGCTGCTGGCGGGCATGCTGCTGACGGCGCTCCTGGTCTATCGCCTGACCCCCGAGCGGCCCGGCACGCGGCGCGTACCGACGGCGGCATCGTCCCCGACTGGCGCGGCCGATTCGCCGTCCGGTGCGCGTCCATGACCATCGCTGCCACAGCGCCACGCCCCCGGCGCCGTTGCGCAGGAATAGCGCCTCCCGGGTCGCCCGCCCCGCCGACCGGAGCTCACATGCTTTGCGACCGGGATTCCCCCTGGCGCGCCGCCGGCGGCAGCGCCGCCAGACTGGCGGCCTGCTCCGCCTCCGCCGACCGGATCGCCCGCTGCAGCTTCTCGAACGCGCGCACCTCGATCTGGCGCACGCGCTCGCGCGAGATGCCGTAGCTGGCGCTCAGCTCCTCGAGGGTGGTCGGCTCTTCCTTCAGGCGGCGCTCGGTCAGGATGTGGCGCTCGCGCTCGTTCAGGACCGCCATCGCGCGATGCAGCAGCGAGCGCCGGTGATCGTACTCGTCGGCCTCGACCACCGCGGTCTCCTGGCTGACGCTCTCGTCGACCAGCCAGTCCTGCCACTCCATCTCGCTGTCGACCCGGAGCGGCACGTTCAACGAGTGGTCGGCGCCGGCGAGCCGACGGTTCATCTCGACCACCTCGGTCTCGGTCACGTCCAGCCGCTCGGCGATCGCCTTGACCGTCTCGGGGCGCAGATCGCCCTCGTCGATCGCCTGCATCTGGCCCTTGAGCTTGCGCAGGTTGAAAAAGAGCTTCTTTTGCGCCGCCGTGGTGCCCATCTTGACCAGCGACCAGCTATGCAGAATGTATTCCTGGATGGCGGCCCGGATCCACCACATGGCATAGGTCGCGAGCCGGAAGCCGCGGTCGGGATCGAACCGCTTGACCGCCTGCATCAGCCCGACGTTGCCCTCCGAGATGATCTCGTTGAGCGGCAGGCCGTAGCCGCGGTAGCCCATGGCGATCTTGGCGACCAGGCGCAGATGGCTGGTCACCAGCTTGTGCGCGGCCTCGACGTCACCGTGCTCCTGCCATTGCTTGGCGAGCACGAACTCCTGGTCCGGCTCCAGCATCGGGAACCGGCGGATCTCCTCGAGATAGCGGGCGAGACTCGAGCCCGTTGCCGGGACCGTCAGGAAGTTCGCCAAAGCAGTCGCACTCCGGGGTTGAACGTCGGCCCACCATCCTTGACGGGCATCGGAAATCCAGTGCGCTGGCGGATTCGCCGCTAGGCGCCGAGTATACCGCACCTATGGTTAACGTTCGGTAAATTTGTCAGTTCCGCCTGCAAAGATTCGAACAGACGATCGAAACAGGGCGGCGCCGGGCGCTCGAACAGGACCGTAGCACCCGTGATCGGATGCTCGAAGCCGAGGCGGCGAGCGTGCAGGGCGAGGCGGCCGAAGCCCGCCAGATGCTCTGCCAGCGCCGGACTCGGCGCGACCCGGCGCCGGGGCCGATAGATCGGGTCGCCGACGATGCCGAGGCCGAGAACGCCGAGATGGACCCGGATCTGGTGGGTGCGCCCGGTCGCAAGCGTCAGACCGAGTCGCGCGCCGAGCTCGCCGGCGGCCGCCTCGAGCCGGTAATGGGTCAGGGCGCGCTTGCCGCCCTCGACCACGGCCATGCGCTTGCGGTCCCTCGGATGGCGGCCGATCGGCCGCTCGATCGAGCCGGCCGCACGCGGCGGCCGTCCCCAGACGATCGCGGTGTAGACGCGCTCGATCCGATGGACGCTGAACTGCGCCGCCAGGCCGATATGGGCGCGGTCGTCCTTGGCGACCACCATCAGACCGCTCGCGTCCTTGTCGAGACGGTGGACGATGCCCGGCCGCAGCACCCCGCCGATGCCCGAGAGACTGCCCGCGCAATGGGCCAGGAGCGCGTTGACCAGGGTGCCGCGGGCGTGGCCCGGCGCCGGATGGACCACGAGGCCAGCGGGCTTGTCGAGCACCAGGAGATGCGCGTCCTCATACAGCACGTCGAGCGGGATCGCCTCGGGCTCGGGGGTCGCGGGCTTGGGCTCGGGCAGGCCGAGCGCGAACCGCTGGCCCGGTTTGACCCGGCTCGAGCCCTCGGTTATCACGACGTCGTCGCGGGCGACCTCGCCCGCCTCGAGCAGGGCCTGGAGCCGCGCGCGCGAAAACTCCGGCAGGCGGCCGGCGAGGAACTTGTCCAGGCGCTGGCCGGCATCGGCCGGGGCGGCGGTCAGGGTCAGGGTCCGGCGGGTCATCGGCGCTTAAGGTGGACAACATCCCGAACCTGCTCAAGGCCTTTGTCATCGCCGGCGGGGTCGCGCTGATCGCCGGCACCGGCCTGCTGGTGGCCCTGATCCTGGTCCACGGCCATAGCGACCACCAGGTGGTCCAGGAACTGCCGGTCACGATCAGCCTGCCCAAGGGCGCGCGCGTCGAGCAGGTCGCCGTCGACGGCAACCGCTGGCTGCTGCTGGGCACCGCTGCCGCCGGCCGGCAGTTTCTGGCCGTCGTCGATCCGCGCACCGGCGAGCCGACCAGCCTGCTCTGGCTGCAGCCCGAAGACTAGGGATGGGTCCGGACGTCGGCGACCTCGTCGAGGTGACCATCGAGCAGATCGGCGCGCAGGGCGACGGCATCGGCCGGAGCGGTGGTGCCAGAGTGTTCCTGCCGCTGGCGCTGCCGGGCGAGCGCTGGCGGGCGCGGCTTGCGGCCAGGCGTGGCGACGGTTTCGTCGCGGCGCCGATCGCGGCGCTCGAGCGCGTGATCCGACCGCCGGCGCCCTGCTCCCATTTCGGCAGCTGCGGCGGCTGCCAGCTGCAGCACCTGCCGATCGCCGACTACGCCGCCTGGCAGCGCCAGACCGTGGTTCAGGCGCTCGCCCGGCGCGGCCTGGATGGGGTCGAGGTCGCGGCACCGCAGATCACGCCACCCGCCAGCCGGCGACGGGTCCGGCTCGGCTTTGCCGTCGCTCGCGGCCGGGTCCGGCTCGGCTTTCGGGTGCGCTCGGGACACGCCCTGATCGACGTCACCGAGTGCCCGGTTGCACGCCCCGAGATCCTGGACGTGCTGCCGGCGCTCCGGCAGCTGCTCGCGCGGCTCGCGATCGCGCGCCGGGGCGGCGAGGTCCAGCTCACGGCGAGCGCAGAGCGGCCTCGACCTCCTGCTGACCACCGCGCTCCCGCCCGGCCTCGCCGAGCGCGAGGCTCTGGCCGCGTTCGCCGCCCAGGAGGACCTCGCGCGCCTCGCCTGGCACGCCGCCGTCGGGGCCGAGGCGGAGCCGATTGCCGCCCGCCGTCCGGTCTGGGTCGACTTCGGGGGCGTGCGCGTCGATCTGCCGTCCGGCGCCTTCCTGCAGGCGACCGGCTTCGCCGAGGAGGCGATCCGGAGCGCGGTCGCCTTGGCGGTCGGCGACGGCCGCCGGATCGCCGATCTGTTCGCGGGCTGCGGCACCCTCGGGCTGCCGCTGGCGGCCGCGGGCCGCCGGGTCCTGGCGCTCGACGCCGATCTTCCGATGCTGGCCGCAGCCGGGCGCGCCGCCCGGCAGGCGGGGTTCGGCGACCGGCTGAGGACCGAGCGCCGCGATCTCGAGCGCGCCCCGCTCGCGGGCCCGGCGCTCGAGCGCCTGGATGCCGTGATCCTCGACCCGCCGCGCGCCGGTGCGCGCGCCCAGGCGACGGCGCTGGCGGCCTCCCGGGTGCCGCGGATCGCCATGGTCTCCTGCAACCCCGCGACCTTCGCGCGCGATGCCCGCACCCTGGTCGACGGCGGCTACCGCCTGCTCTCCGTGCAGCCGATCGATGCCTTCCTGTGGTCGTCCCAGATCGAGCTGGTGGGCGCCTTCGCGCGCGCGGAGCAGGGCCCCCGACGCGCTTGATTTGTCCGCCGCCGCCTTCTACATAGGAGCGGTTCCAAGCGCCCGCGTCCCCTTCGTCTAGCGGTCCAGGACGTCGCCCTCTCACGGCGAAAACAGGGGTTCGAGTCCCCTAGGGGACGCCAGGCGTTCAGCCGAAACCCGCGCCATTGTGTCCAACGGTTGTCCAATACCGCCCTGGGCGCTAGCGCCGCTGGCTGAGCCCGCCCGACCCTCGCCCGCCGACGCAGAATCGTGGCATTGCTCGGCCCCGTTCCGCGTTTCCACCTCGTCTGTCACGAAGATCCACGACCATTCGGCTGGCGCATCAACATCGCGCCGCGCTCATCCAGGGGGCGCGGCCCATGATCGCTTTTCGCTGCTGCGCGCACCCCCGTGACGCTCAGCGATGGACGTGAGCGGATGCCATCGGTCGTCGGCGAACCTTGCGCCGTTAATGGCTGTAGTGCTACTGGCAGTTCAAGTATCGCGGTATGCGCTCATGAGCCGCCTCGAGCAGCTGAGCCCCGGAACGTCTGTGCGCGGCTTGGTGGCCGGCGTGGTGGCGAAGGTCGTGCAAGTCGAGTGGTTCGGCGATCAGGCCGTAAAGGTCACGTTCGAGGGGCCGAACGGAGCGGTTCGCAACCGGCTGGTCTACCGGAGTGACGAGGCGTCGCTCGAGCTGGTTGGAGCGGGTCGGGCGTGGTCGTTCGGCGGTGATGGCTACCTGTTCCGGCTGGCGTCCGAGGCCCAGCGCATCCGGCTCGCTTACCTGTTCGATCCCTATCTCGCGCTGTCCACCTCCCTGATCGAGCCGCTGCCGCACCAGATCACCGCGGTCTACGGCGAGATGCTGCCGCGCCAGCCGCTGCGCTTCCTGCTCGCCGATGATCCCGGCGCCGGCAAGACCATCATGGCGGGGCTTCTGATCAAGGAGCTCCTGGTCCGGGGCGACCTCGAGCGCTGCCTCATGGTTGCGCCCGGCAACCTTGTCGAGCAATGGCAGGACGAGCTGGCCGAGAAGTTCGGCCTCGAGTTCGCGATCCTGACCCGCGACCGGATCGAGGCGAGCCGCACCGGCAACCCGTTCGACGAGACCGGCCTCTGGATCGCGCGCCTCGACATGCTGAGCCGCAACGAGGATCTCCAGGCCAAGCTCCTCGCCGCGCCGCGAGTGGGACCTCGTGATCTGCGACGAGGCGCACCGCATGTCGGCCACCTATTTCGGCGGCGAGGTCAAGTACACCAAGCGCTACCAGCTCGGCCAGCGGCTCTCCGGCTCGCGCCCGGCACTTCCTGCTGATGACGGCGACGCCGCACAGCGGCAAGGAGGCCGACTTCCAGCTGTTCATGGCGCTGCTCGACGGCGACCGCTTCGAGGGCCGCTTCCGCGAGGGCGTGCACACCGCCGACGTCAGCGACATGCTGCGCCGCCTGACCAAGGAGGAGCTCAAGACCTTCGACGGCCGGCCCTTGTTTCCGGAGCGCCGCGCCTACACCGTGAACTACCAGCTCTCGGCCGACGAGGCGGAGCTCTACGACGCGGTCACCGACTACGTGCGCGAGGAGATGAACCGCGCCGAGCGGCTCGCCGAGGGCGATCAGCGGCGCCAGAACGTCGGCTTCGCGCTCCAGATCCTGCAACGCCGTCTCGCCTCCTCGCCGGCCGCGATCCACGAATCGCTCCGCCGCCGCCGCGAGAAGCTCGAGCGCCGGCTCGAGGAAGAGCGCCTCCTGCAACGCGGCCGCAACGCCCGGCTCGCCGCCGCGAGCGAGCTCGCTTCCTACCGCCCGGAGTTCTTCGAGGACTTCGACGACCAGCCCGAGGACGAGGTCGAGGAGGTCGAGGAGCAGCTGGTCGACAGCGCCACGGCCGCCCAGACCATCGCCGAGCTCGAGCTCGAGATCGCAGCGCTCAACCACCTCGAGGAGCAGGCCAAGGCGCTCCGCCGCTCGGGCACCGACACCAAATGGCGCGAGCTGCAGAGCATCCTCGACGAGCCGCTGATGACCGATGCCGCGGGCAACCGGCGCAAGCTGATCATCTTCACCGAGCCGCGCGACACGCTCGACCTACCTCGCCGACAAGATCCGCACCCGGCTCGGCCGCGCCGAGGCCGTGGTCGAGATCCACGGCGGCATCGCCCGCGAGGCGCGCCGCACCGCCATCAACGCCTTCCTGCACGACCCGGCGGTGCTGGTCATGGTCGCCAACGACGCCGCCGGCGAGGGCGTCAACCTCCAGCGCGCCCACCTGATGGTCAACTACGACCTGCCCTGGAACCCCAACCGCCTCGAGCAGCGCTTCGGCCGCATCCACCGCATCGGCCAGACCGAGGTCTGCCACCTCTGGAACCTGGTCGCCAACGAGACCCGCGAGGGCGCCGTCTACGCCCGCCTGCTGGAGAAGCTCGAGGCCGCCCGCGCAGGCGCTCGGCGGCCGGGTCTACGACGTGCTCGGCGAGCTGTTCGAGCAGAAGCCCTTGCGCGATCTCCTGATCGAAGCGATCCGCTACGGCGAGCAGCCCGAGATCAAGGCGCGCCTCTTCCAGGTCGTCGACGACGCGGTCGGCCACGCCCACCTCCTGGAGCTGCTCGAGCGCCGCGCGCTCGACCCAGGAGACCCTGCCCTTCAGCCGGGTCCAGGCGATCCGCGAGCAGATGGAGCGGGCGCACGCCCAGCGCCTCCAGCCCCACTACATCCAGAGCTTCTTCCGCGCCGCCTTCGAGCACCTCGGCGGCCGCATCCACCGCCGCGAGACCGGCCGCTTCGAGATCTCCCGCGTACCGGGCGCTCTCCGCGAGCGCGACCGCCAGATCGGCACCGGCGCCCCGGTGCTCGCCCGCTACGAGCGCATCTGCTTCGACAAGGCCCAGATCGCCGGGCCCCCGGTCGCCGCCTTCGTCTGCCCCGGCCACCCGCTGCTCGACGCCACGATCGACCTCACCCTCGAGCGCCACCGCGAGCTGATGAAGCAGGGCGCCATCCTGGTCGACCCGCGCGATCAGGGCCAGCGCCTGCGCGTCCTCGTCGCCCTCGACCAGGCGGTCCAGGACGGCCGCACCGACCGCCACGGCCACCACCAGATCGTCGCCCGCCAGCTCCACTTCGTCGAGCTGTTCGAGGACGGCGCGCTCCGCGATGCCGGCCCCGCCCCCTACCTCGACTACCGGCCGGCGAGCGAGCCCGAGCGCGCCGCGATCGCGCCGCGGCTCGAGGAGCCATGGCTTTCCGGCCGTCGGACAGACCAAGCCTGACAACGTCATGGTGTGTCCGAGTGTCATTCACGCCATCGATCTCATGCAGCAGATCGCCGACTATCGACTGGAACGGTTGTCGGATGTTCGCGGTCACGTGACGCCGGCGATCTGGGGCGTCTTGGTGATTCGGCGCGATTGTTACTCTGGGCTATCCCGCATTCTTTGCCGCGAAGAATGTCGGCGCGCAGGTCCTCATGACCGCGGGGCTCGCCGCTATCATCGGCGACGACCCTATTTCTGACCATGACCTTGAACTACCCCTTCTCGGGATCGGAGCGGCTGACGCCCAAGCCGGTTGACGATGTCATTCAGCGCATGCGGATGGAGAACGAGGCCGGCGTCGACATGCGTGAATGACGACGCACCGAACTCAAGGCAGGGTTCCGGCGCCGCCCCGCGGCGATGGCAAGACGGACAGCTAGTCGCCGCGGCGCTCGAGGTTGCTGAGCTCCTCGCGCAAGGTGGCGTTCAGAACCCGCGGCATGTTCTCCTCAAGCCATTCCCGGAGCATCGGCCGCAGCATCTCCTTGACGCTGTCCTCAAGCGACTTCGCCCCCAACGGCGTCTCATAATCATGGCCCTCGTGCGCCGAGCCGCCGTTGACGTGGGTCGCGGTCCCACCTCGAGTACGCGGGCTCGGGCTCGGCTTCGGGCTCCGCCGCGCGCCAGGCTTGCTCCTCCTCGATCTCGGCCTCAATCGCCGCTTCGGCGGCCACATCCCGGCTCGGGCTCGGGTGCCAGCTCCATTTCCGGCTCGGGCTCGGGCTCGGGTGCGAACTCCATTGCAGGCTCGGGCTCTGGCGCAGGTTCGAGACTCGGGCGCCAACTCCATTTCAGGCTCTGGCCAGGAGGTGCTCTCCTCCGACCACTCCTCAGGGCTCGGCTCGACCGCCTGCTCGCTCAGGATCAATTCCTCCTCAAGCGCCAAAGCTTCGGTCTCAGGCTCGGCCTCGGCCGCAGGCTCAGCAGCCGCAAGGGGCGCCTCGGCCTCAGGCGGCGGCTCTACTGCGGCCGCCGGCTCCGGCGTCACCCCGGATTGCGCCTCGCGGGCGAAGGCAGCGAGGTCTCCAGCCTTCAACGCAGCGATGGCCCGCTCCAAGGCAGTGGTCGGATCGTCAAGCGACGGGGTCTCCGGCACTGGCGCGGGCTCAGCTTCCACTGGCGGCGGCACTTCCATGGCGACCTCTTCCGCCGCAGGCATCTCGATCGCATTCTCTTCGGCCGCGAACATCTCGGCGCTTTCGGGCGCTTCCGCGACAATGGGCACCTCGGCCAAGACCAGCTCCTCGGCCGGTGGCTCGGCAGGAGCGTGCTCCTCACTGGTAACGCCCTCCGCAGCCGCGGCCTCGCTCTCAGGAGCCGGCGGGAACGCCGCGGTGAAATCCGGCGCCGGTGGCGCTTCGGCGTAAAGCTCGGCGAACTCGGCGGCAGGCTGGGCTTCGGTATAAACCTCGGTGAGGATGACTTCCTCGGTGACGATCATCTCGGCATCGACCGGCGCCTCGAGCACGAGTTCCTCGGGCTCGGCCAGATCGAGAATGTCCTCCTCGCTCTCAGCACTCGCCGGCGCGGCGCTGCTCAGCACCCGCGCAATATCATCGATCATCTGGGTGTCAGCCGCGCCGTCGTCGGTGTCTTCCACCGCGACCGACCCGGCATAGTCCGAGGATGTCGCTTGTTGATGGTTTGAATTCGCTTCGTCGTCAGAGATGATCCGACGAATGGAGGCGAGAATTTCCTCCATTGTCGGTTCGGGAGCCCGTTCCGTGCTGCTCATGTTGGGATTCCCTTGCCGCCATTACCCCGCTGCACCCCGCGGTCATCACCTGGGTGGCACTCAAGCGTCCGCAGTTTAACACACGGTTAACGTACAAGTCTCGGCTTGGTTCGGGCAGGGCTTCGTGAATGTATCGTTAACTGGCCGAGGATCATTCATCGGGGGCCGGCGGCAGTGGTAGGCCGCAAACCAAGCCATTTGTTCTTCACGATATCATAATGCTCCAGCGGATCATAGTAAGGCACTGACAAATTAAGGCTTTGAGCATCCAAGACGGCCGACGGAGGCATACAGGGCATATTCGGCGACGACGCGATCGCGCTTCGCCGTAACGAGCTGGATCTGCGAGCCCAGATACTCAAGCTGGGCATTGAGAACGTCGAGGGTGGTCCGCTGGCCGACCTTCTCCTCTTCCTTCACGCCTTCAAGGGCGATGCCGTTGGCCGTAGAGGGATCTTAAGCGGGCGGATCTCGGAGGCGGTGGCCTAGGAGCTGGCCCCAGCTCGAAATCACGTCGGCATGGATCCTGAGGCGCGTATCCTCGACTTCCTTCTTGTATTGGTGATTGGTCTCCTTGGCTTGGCGCACCCGGGCGGCAACGCCGCCGCCCTGGTACAGCGGCACGTTCACACGCCCCATGACCGTGGTGATCTGTTGCTCCTTCAGCACCCGGCTCTCGCCGAAGCGCTGCTGATATTGCGCATCCAGAGTCACCGACGGCAGCAACTCGCCGAGGATCTGATTGAGGTTATAAAGCGACGCCTCCTCCTGATAGACGGACGCGAGAATATTGGGGTTCTCGCCGTCGCCGAGCGTCATGGCATCTTCGAGGTTCGTCGGCAGAAGTCTGACGATCGACGACGGGTGCACGAGGTTCGACGGCGGGTGACCGATGACCTGCTCATACGTCGCCCGGCTCGCCTTGAGGTTGGCCTGGGCGGCGTAGAGCTGGTAGCGGGCGTTCAACCAGCCAGCTACGGCCTGGGCCACGTCGGTGCGCGTGACCTCGCCGACATTGAAGCGGTCCTTGGTCTGCCGCAGCTGCTCGGTCAGCACGTTGACGTTCAATCTCCCGCAAGCTGACCACGGCCAGGTCGCGGACGACATCGACATAGGCGGTCACGGCGTTGAGCAGTACGTTCTGCTCCACGGCGCGAAGCGTCTCACGGCTCGCCTGGACCGTGGCCTTGGCCTGGCGAATAGCGTTGAGGTTCTGGAAGCCCTCGAAGATCGGCTGGCTCAGGGTGACGGCGTAGCCGCGCGGATGAGTGACGCCATCGCTGGTGATCGCCCCGGTCTGGCCGAAATCGGCCGCCCGGCCTCAGCGAGGCGCAGAAGGCCGGCTCAGCCGCCGCCGTGGCCGCGTCGCATTTTTGCGTCGTCGACTTGCTGGTGCCCCCGGCCACGTCGCTCTCGGAGTTCTGAAAGGACACGTCACCGGAGGCGCTGACATTGGGCCGCAAGCCCGACTTCGCCACCGCGACCTGCTCGTCGGTCGCCCGCAGCCTGGCGCGCTCGGCGTTCAAAGCGGGATTCATCAGATAGGCGTTGGCCAACGCCTGATCGAGATCTCGGCGCGAGCCGGCGGCGTGCAGAGGACCGCTGCCGCGAGCAGGCAAGCCAGTGTTGCCGCGCCACGAGTCGCGAGGTCGCCTTGCAGGGCATGTGATGCCCGCTCAGGACGCCGGTCACAATAATAGCCTCCGCAGCTGGGATGGCCCCTGCCCCCGATCCGCCCGAGAGGAGCATAAAGCACGCGGTTCCCCGGGGACACTCACCGTCCGCTATTAGCCACCGATTCTGGCAAAAAACTCAAGGCATGTGGGATCAGAGCAACAGTCCCCAGCTATCTTTCACCGCTAAAGGGTGAAACAGGGCGCGGGCGCAAATCCAGGCAGCGGCTTGGCGTTGGCATCGAAGTGGATAACCCCGCTCGTCTCGCCATCGACCTTGACAAACAGAGAAGCCTTTGGCTGTCCCGGCCGGCCCCCGCTGCCAGCGATGATCGCGGCGAGGCGGCCGCCATCCTTGAGCTGATCCAGCAGCTCCTCAGGCACGTCGACGATGCCGCCGTTGACGAGGATGACGTCGAAGGGCGCAGCATTGGGAGCGCCTCTGGTCAACGCGCCGTCGACGACGATGGCATTGCCGATGCCGAGAGCGGCGAGGTTGGCGCGGGCGGCGGCGGCAAGCTCGGGCTCGACCTCGACCGGGGTGACGGTGTTCGCTAAGCGCGACAGCACAGCGGTTGAATAGCCCGTGGCGCAGCCAATATCGAGCACGCTATCGGTGGCCTCGACGCTCGCAAGCTGGATCAATCGCGCCAGCATCACCGGCGCCAGCAGATACCGCGGCAGCGCCCCATGGATCGCGGGCCAAACCTCGAGGGCGGCATCCATATAGGCAAGAGGCTGCCTCGACCGCGGCAGGAAGCGCTCGCGCGGCAGCTCACCCCTCTCCGCGAGCAGGCGCCGGTCCGTCACCTTGTTGGGACGGAGTTGGCTCTCAACCATAATCCGCCGTGCCGCCGCAAAATCGATCATCCCCGCCATCGCTCCCCGCTCTCAACTTATGCCGCCACGCGAGCCAAAGGACATCCGAGCCATATTGACGCAAAGGCCATTCCGCACCTAGTTAGCAGCTTTCGGGGACCTCCCCTACCATAGGCCACGTGGCGGAGTGGTGACGCAGCGGACTGCAAATCCGTGCACCCAGGTTCGAATCCGGGCGTGGCCTCCA